>CAZROU010000010.1:0-101860 GCA_964601795.1 uncultured Mesorhizobium sp.
ACGCCCTTCTTGCGCAGCATCTGGGTGACGGTGAGCACGAGATCGGTGGCGGTGACGCCTTCCTTCACCTTGCCGGTGAGCCGGAAGCCGATCACTTCAGGCAAGAGCATGGAGACCGGCTGGCCGAGCATAGCCGCCTCTGCTTCGATGCCGCCGACGCCCCAGCCGAGAACACCAAGGCCGTTGATCATCGTGGTGTGGGAATCGGTGCCGACGCAGGTGTCGGGGTAAGCGACCGTTTCTCCGTCGTCCGAATTGGTCCAGACGACCTGTCCGAGATATTCGAGGTTGACCTGGTGGCAGATGCCGGTGCCGGGCGGGACGACGCGGAAGTTGCGGAACGCCTGCTGGCCCCATTTCAGGAACTTGTAGCGCTCTTCGTTGCGCTGGTACTCCAGTTCGACGTTGCGCGAGAACGCCATCGGCGTACCGAACTCGTCGACGATGACCGAATGGTCGATGACCAGATCCACCGGCACCAGCGGGTTGATTTTCTGCGGGTCGCCGCCGAGTGCTGCGATGCCGTCGCGCATCGCGGCCAGATCGACGACGGCAGGGACGCCGGTGAAGTCCTGCATGAGGACGCGCGCCGGGCGGTAGGCGATCTCGACGCCTGCGGTGCCCTTGTCGGTCAACCATCCGGCGACCGCCTGGATGCTTTCCTTGGTAACGGATCGACCGTCTTCGTTGCGCAGGAGATTTTCCAGCAGAACCTTCATGGAATAAGGAAGCTGGGCGATGCCGGTGAGGCCATTCTTTTCGGCCTCCACCAGATCGTAGTAGACATATTCGGCGCCGCCGGCGGTCAGAGTGCGGCGGCAGTTGAAACTATCGAGAGATTTGGACACGTGCGATCCCATCCTAAAGTCAGTTCAGCCTGAATGGGAACGGACTCCGATGGCATGCTCATCACGCGCAAAGGTGCGGGTACGGCCATTTCCGCTGTCCGTCCCCAAGCGTTCGGGCCGTTAAAGGCGGCTCGCGCGCTGGTTCGGCGCAAATTGGGTTCCCAAGCCGACCGCTGGCTCGGTTGCCACGCATATAGAGAATTTTCTGGAATAGTTCTAGACACGGAATCGCCATTTTTGCCGCAGCCCAAAGCCGCAGCACTCAGACTTTGGACGGAGGAATACCAATGCGGCTGATCGCCGAAAATCTTGGCGGCGAGCGCGGCGGCGAAATCGTGTTTTCCGGCGTCGGTTTCGAACTCCATGACGGGCAGGCTTTGATCGTCACAGGTCCTAACGGCTCCGGCAAATCGACACTTTTGCGTATCGTGGCCGGGCTGTTGCAGGCGGCAGAGGGTAGCGTGCAGCTTGCCGACTCGGGCGAGGCGTATCCATCGCCAGCTTCAGCCTGTCATTATCTGGGCCACCAGAATGCGATGAAAACGGCCCTGACCGTGACGGAGAACCTCGATTTCTGGCAACGTTTCCTAGACGAACCGCGCCTTGCCATTGGCGAGGCGCTCGATGTGGTAGGCCTCGGCGGCATCGGACACTTACCCTACGGCTATCTTTCCACCGGCCAGAAACGCCGCATCTCGATTGCCAAGCTTCTGATCAACCATCGGCCGATCTGGCTGTTGGACGAACCGACTGCCGGCCTCGACAAGGCGTCCGATGAACGCTTTGCAGCGCTGATGACCGCGCATTGCGCTGCCGGTGGCATCGTAGTCGCCGCCACCCACTTGCCGCTCGGCATCGAAGCGCAGGAATTGCGGATGGGAGAAGGCGCACATGGCTGATCGCTTTGGAGAAATACCGCAGTGCTAGCCCTGTTCATTCGCGATCTGCGCCTTGGCGTGCGCGCCGGCGGCGGTGCTCTGACTGGCGTCATCTTCTTTCTGGCCGTCATCGCCACAATTCCATTCGGTGTCGGGCCCGATCTCAATCTATTGGCCCGTATCGGACCTGCGATCCTTTGGATCGGGGCATTGCTGGCCTCGCTGCTGGGTCTCGACCGATTGTTCCAGGCCGACCGGGAAGACGGCTCCCTCGATCTCATGGTGCTCGCCAGCGACCGGCACTTCCTCGGACTGACGGTGCTGGTCAAATGCGCGGCGCATTGGGTTGGCTGTGTGCTGCCCTTGGTTATCGCCGCGCCATTGCTCGGCCTGTTCATGAACATGGAGCCGCTGGCGATCGGCGCTACGGCCCTGACATTGCTGGTCGGAACACCGGCCATAACCTTCATCGGCGCCGCAGGCGCGGCCGTGGCGGTCGTCTTGCCGCGTGGCGGGCTTTTGATCTCGGTTTTGGTGCTACCCCTGACCATACCCGTGCTGATCTTCGGCGTTTCGGCTAGCTATGGCGCGGTGGCGGAGCCCGATCCGTTCCTGCAGCCGTTTCTCATCCTGAGTGCGCTGACGCTGTTCCTGGCTGTTATCGGCCCGCTTGCGGCGGGTTTGGCGCTTCGCCATGGCAGCGATTGATCACGTTTGGTTCAAGCATGCGTCTGCGGCGCGGTGGCCAATTGCGTGACCATCGGGCGAAGGCTAAGGGAAGGCATGATGGCGCAAAATAGCGTGGTTCAGGCAGTTGCGAGACGTTCGGCGAGGATCAGCGCATGAGCACGCATGATCTCTATGTAGCCGCCGCCTACGCCGCTACGGTGATCGTGCTGGCTGGGCTGGTGGGCTGGATATTGCTTGACCGACGCGCGCGCCAAAAGGAACTCTCCGAACTCGAGGCATCGGGCATTCGCCGCCGGTCGGACCGGACGGGAGCCGCCAAATCGTGAGCAGCGAAATACAAAAGCCAGCCGGGCGCAGGTTCCTGCCGCTGCTTCCATTGCTGGTTTTTCTTGGGCTGGCGGGCCTGTTCCTGTCGCAATTGATGTCTGGCCGCGACATTTCGGAAGTCCCATCGGTGCTGATCGGACATGTTGCACCAAATACCGACCTTCCGCCCCTTGAGGGCAGCGGGCTTGCCGGGCTCAAATCCCAGGACTTCATTGGCAAGGTGACGCTGGTCAACGTCTTTGCGTCGTGGTGCGCGCCGTGCCGGGAGGAACATCCCTTGCTGGTCGATCTGGCCAAGGACGATCGTTTCGTGCTGGCAGGCATGAACTACAAGGACAAGGGCGAGAATGCGCTCAAGTTCCTTGCGGAACTTGGCAATCCCTACAAGGCGATAGGCGCCGACGAGAATGGCCGCACCGGCATCGACTGGGGCGTTTACGGCGTGCCGGAAACCTTCGTCATCGGCAAGGATGGCAAGATCGCCTACAAGCATGTCGGTCCGCTGACGCCGGACTCGCTGCGGACCAAACTCATGCCGGAAGTCGAGAAGGCGTTGGCCGCTCAAGCCTCTTCCTGAGATCTCGCCAAGGGTCCAGACCGGCTCGAGCGGAACTGCCCCAACAAGGCTTTCCACAAGCGGCGTGGTCCGGGCTATTTCTTTTCCTGTTGTGCATCAAGGGAATGGCGCATGATTAGTGGCATCTGGCTGGCCGTGAACAGTATGGTGATGGGGATGTTGGCCCATACCTTGAAAGTCACCCAGAAATCGGTCGAGAAATTGCGCCAGACAACCTCGTTGACGACGGCCATCAACAGGAAGAACAAGCCCCAGCGGAAGGTGAGCTTGCGCCAGCCTTGGGCGTCGAGCCTGAAGGCGGAATCGAAGACATAACCCAACAGGGATTTTCCGAAGAACAGGCCGCCCAGCAGGATAACGCCGAACAGGGCGTTGACGATGGTCGGCTTCATTTTGATGAAGACGTCGTCCTGCAGGTAGAGCGTCAGCGTACCGAAGATGAAGACGACGATGCCGGAAACGAGCGGCATGATCGGCAAGGTGCGGGTAAGCAGCCACGACACGATGAGCGCGACCGCTGTTGCGATCATGAAAAGCCCGGTGGCGATGAAAATCGGACCACCGAACTCTGTCAGGGCGGGGAATTTTTCCGCCAGCCAAGCTGCTCGCGCATTGGCAAAGAAGAACACCAGCAACGGACCCAGTTCGAGCGTGAGCTTGAGCCCCGGATTGACAGCTTCCTTCTTTGACTTTTGAGGGTCGGAAGGGTCGCTTTCGAGGATTGGGGCGTTCATGATGGCTCGCTACCGATGAAACTGATGGCTGGCGCCGAATAAGATGAAGGTGACGTTCTATCCTACGCCAGCGATCGCCTTGGCGAAATCGCTGGCTGAAAATGGCTCGAGGTCATCGACCTGTTCGCCGACGCCGATGAAGTATACCGGCAGCTTGTGCTTGGCGGCGATGGCGACGAGGATGCCGCCGCGCGCGGTGCCGTCGAGCTTGGTCATCACAAGGCCGTTTACGCCTGCAATATTGCGGAATATTTCGACCTGGTTGAGCGCGTTCTGGCCGGTGGTGGCGTCCACAGTCTGCAAGACTGTGTGCGGCGCTTCCGGATCGAGCTTGCCGAGCACGCGCACGATCTTTTCCAGTTCGGCCATCAGTTCGGCCTTGTTCTGCAACCGGCCGGCGGTGTCGATTATAAGAACATCGGAACCTGCCGCCTTGGCTTTTTCGAAGGCGTCGTAGGCGAGGCCCGCGGCATCCGCGCCAAGCTTGGTGGCGATAACCGGCGAACCGGTGCGTTCGCCCCAGATCTTGAGTTGCTCGATGGCGGCGGCGCGGAACGTATCTCCGGCGGCGAGCATCACCGACAGGCCGCCTTCGGTCAGCTTGGCGGCAAGCTTGCCGATGGTGGTGGTCTTGCCGGTGCCGTTGACGCCGACGACAAGCACGACATGCGGTTTGTGCGACAGGTCGAGTTCCAGCGGTTTGGCGACCGGTACAAGGACCTTCTCCACTTCCGCCGCCATGACGGCACGGACCTCCGCGTCCGACACGTCCTTGCCGTAGCGGCTGGCGGCAAGTGAATCTGTTACGCGCAATGCCGTCTCGACGCCGAGATCGGCGCGGATCAGCACGTCCTCCAGGTCCTGCAGCGTTTCCTCGTCCAGCTTGCGCTTGGTGAACACGCCGGCGATGTTGCCGGACAGTTCGCGCGACGAGCGCGCCAGTCCGTCCTTCATACGCTGGAACCAGGAAAGCCTTGGTGCAGGCTCGGCGGGTGCGACCGGCTCGGCCTTCTTCTCGACCGTCTTTGCGACAGTGACCTTGCCTTCTGGCTCGCGCTGCGCGGCAGCCGTCTCTGCAGCAATGCGCTCTGCCTCTGCGGCGCGTTCAGCCTCCGCTAGACGTTCGGCTTCGCGCTCGGCAGCATGTGCCGCTTCACGTTCCGCCTTCTCGCGCTCGCCAGCGGCCAGTCGCTCCTGTTCGGCCTTTTCCGCGGCCTCCCGCGCGGCGCGATCTTCTGCTTCCCGCGCAACCTGTGCAGCAGCTTCCTGCTCGGCCCGTTGGCGCGCGTCCTGTTTGGCGCGTTCGTGGGCAAGGCGCGCGGCCTCTTCTTCAGCAAGCCTTTTGGCATCCTCCTGCGCCAGCCGTTCGGCCTCCTCGGCTTCGCGGCGGCGCTCCTCAAGCCATTCGGCCTCGATGCGATCGGCTTCGGCGAGCAACCGCGCCTTCGCTTCCGCCTCTCTGGCAGCCTGAGCAGCCTCGGCTTCCTGCCGCGCCTTCTCGTCGGCTTCGTGCACTGCATGTTCTGCCGCCAGCCGCTCGGCTTCCGCCGGATCGGTGACTGGTGCGCCAAGCGGCTGGCCGGCCTCGTCGGCAGACGTTTCCTCGACCTTCTTTGACCCGAAGGAGAAGACCTTCTTGATGAAATTCAAAGCCATCAGGCAGCCCGCAGTGTGGGTTCAGCAACGAGCCGGGTACCGTCATGGCCGGCGATGACTGCGTCGATGATCTCGCCCGGCTCGCCTGCGTCGATGGCCGCTAGGGTAAAGCCTTCGGTGCGGCCAAGGCCCTCGCGCTCGACAAGGATCGACTGGCTGCTGCCCTGCATGCGTTCGAGGTGGCGGCGATAGGCGGCTTCGCCGGCAGCGCGCAACCGGCCGGCGCGTTGCTTGACGACATCGCGCCGTACCTGCGGCATGCGCGCGGCGGGCGTGCCTTCCCGCGGCGAGAACGGGAAGACATGCAGGTGCGTGAGGCCGCACTCTTCGACGATTTTCAACGAGTTCTCGAACATCTCTTCGGTTTCGGTCGGGAAGCCGGCGATGATGTCGGCACCGAAGACGATGTCGGGGCGCAGCTTGCGTATGTCCGCGCAGAAGCGGATGGAATCGGCGCGCAGATGCCGGCGTTTCATGCGCTTCAGGATCATGTCGTCGCCCGACTGCAAGGAAAGATGCAGATGCGGCATCAGCCGCTTTTCAGTGGCGATGGCCTCGAGCAATTCGTCGTCTGCTTCGATGGAGTCGATCGACGACAGGCGAAGCCGCTTCACCTCCGGCACCTGGCGCAGAATGGTCCTGACCAGCCGTCCAAGCTTGGGGCTGCCGGGAAGATCGGCACCGAAGCTTGTCATGTCGACACCCGACAGCACCACTTCCGCGTAGCCGTTGCCTGCGAGCCGCTTGATCTGCTCGACGACTGCGCCCATCGGCACGGAGCGTGAATTGCCGCGTCCGTAGGGAATGATGCAGAAGGTGCAGCGGTGGTCGCAGCCGTTCTGCACCTGAACGAAGGCGCGTGCGCGGCCTTCTATGGCATCGACCATATGGGAGGCGGTTTCGCGAACGGAGAATATGTCGTTGACGCGCGCTTTTTCGAAGTCGTTGACGCCGAAATCGGGCAATGCGCGATAGGAATGCGCTGTGAGTTTCTCCTCGTTGCCAAGGACAAGATCGACCTCGTCCATGACGACGAAGTCCTGTGGGCCGGTCTGGGCAGCGCAACCGGTCACGATGATGCGGGCATCCGGATGTTCGCGGCGCGCCTTGCGCACCGCCTGCTTGGCCTGCCGCACGGCTTCGCCTGTCACCGCGCAGGTGTTGAAGATGATGGCTCCGCCTGCCAGTTCGCCTAGCCCTGCCTTTTCGGCCTCACGGCGCATGACTTCGGATTCATAGGTGTTCAGCCGGCAGCCGAAGGTTACGACCTCTATGCCTTTCGTCCCTTCCACGCCCATCAGGCCGCGCTTTCAGTGTCGCGCTGCCACGCGCCCGTGACCGTGTCGAACGTGCCGGAAAATTCCCATTCGGCGGCACCGGTCAAGACCACGTGATCGTCCTCGCGCCATTCGACGTGAAGCTGGCCTCCTGGAGCGGTTAGATTTACACTTCGCCTGGTGCGGCGCGTGCGTGCGGCGGCTACGGCTGCCGCACAGGCGGCGGAGCCGCAAGCTCGGGTGAGGCCGGCGCCACGCTCCCAGGTTCGGATTGTCAACGCATCAGGCCCGGTCACCTGGGCTATGGTGATGTTGGCGCGCTCGGGAAACAGAGGGTGATTTTCCAACATCGGGCCGAAACGGTCGAGTTCGTACGACCAGACATCGTTGTCGACCCAGAAAATTGCGTGCGGGTTGCCCATGGAAACAGCGGAGGGCGAATGCAGAACCGGCGCATCGATCGGCCCGACCTGCAGTTCGATCATGCGGGTGTCCCGGAATTCCTCGGCCAGCGGAATGTCCTGCCAGCCGAAACGGGGCGTTCCCATGTCCACGGAAATCTGGCCGTCGGCATGTTCGGTGGCATTGAGGATGCCAGCCAATGTCTCGAAAGTGAACGTCTTGCGGCCTGTCTCGGCGGCCAGCGCCTGAACCACGCAACGGGTGCCGTTGCCGCAGGCCTGGGCCGGTGTGCCATCGGAATTGAGGATGGCGATGTAGTAGTCGGTGCCGGGCGTCCGTGCGTCATGGATCGCCATGATCTGGTCGAACTTGGTGGCCGCATCCGCATCAAGCGCCAATGCGGCTGCTGCGCTCACGCTGTCCGCACGGCCGCGCATGTCGGCGACGATGATCTCGTTGCCGATGCCGTTCATCTTGGCGAAGGGGACTGCGCCTGCCATCGTTCCGTTCGTTTCCGCTACAGCAATTCCCGGAAAAGTGACTGGCGGTTTTCCGTGTGGAACTGCGAAGTTCAAATATCTGGCGCTATATGGCGGAAACGGTCGGCAATTACCAGTGCAACCGCTCTCAGGTAACGGCGAAAAGGCCAAGCACCACGAGCAGGAATATAACCAATACGATGCCTATCAGGATGCGTGCGCCTGTAGCTGCCGCTCCGGCGAGCGCCGGCATGCCCAGCAGGCTCGCCGCAGCAGCGACGATAAGAAGAATGAGGATCCATTTAATCATGACGAGCCTCCGACACGGCAAGATGCGCGCCGGAAAAATGCACGGAGTGCCGTTGAGTTCCCTCTACTGGAGCGCGAAACCGACTACTGCTGCAGATTTGCAACAAATCTAAAGTCAAAACCCTATTTTAACCATATCCGGTTGAAATTCTGCCACCTTCACCATCTTGGTAGGGGTACTCATTTTTCGAACGGCGCCATGAGAGGTCCCGTGGAGGTTGCGATGGCAAATTTGAGAACGGGCATGATTGCTGCATTCGGCGCCGTGTTGCTGGTGAGCGGGTGTTCGAGCACACGCTTCTCCTCCATGGATTCGACGCAGCCTGAGCCGTTGCAGGCCTCGCCTTCTGGTACCGTTTCGTCCAGCCAGTTGCCGCCTCCTGCGACGCCTGCGCCGACCGATCCGTCGCAATTCCCGGCGGCTCCGCAAAATACGCAGGTGGCATCGCTGCCCGCCGATGGAAGCGCGCCGGCAGGTGCGGCGGACCTGACCGCTTCGAGCGTCGCCGGTGTCTGGACCGCCAATGTTGGCGGCCAGAGCTGCAAGGTTGCAACTCCGCAAACCAAGTTCGGCCAAGGTTACCGCGCCGGACCGTTGCGCTGCCCGGCGCCGGTCGATGGCGTCAAGTCGTGGAACGTAGCGGGCAAGCAACTCACCCTTTACGATCAGGATGGCGGGACGCTGGCCCGCCTTTATTCCTCGGGGGCCGGTAAATTCGACGGCCAGACTTCCAATGGGCAAGCCATTTCGCTAACACGCTAAGCCGGACAGGCCTTATTCGGCGAAGAGACAAATGCACCTGCGTGACGGCCTCCAGACCCACGCGACCGTCAGGCAGCGCTACGACCATCTGGTTGAAAGCGGCGCTGTGGCGCGCGATGCCGAACAACTGCGCATCGTAGCGCGGCTGGACAAGCTGATAGATACTATTTCGGCAAAACGGATCGCACAAAAATCCAGCGCGCTTGGCTGGCTGTTCGGGCGCAAGCGCGAGGCGCGCGAACTGGTCAAGGGCCTGTACATCCATGGTGGCGTCGGGCGAGGCAAAACCATGCTGATGGACATGTTTTTCGACCTGGTTCCGGTCAGGCGCAAGCGCCGTGCCCATTTCAACGACTTCATGGCCGATGTGCACGACCGTATCCAGAAGCACCGTCAGGCGCGCAAGGAAGGGACGGTCAAGGAAGACGACCCTATCCCGCCCGTCGCCCGCGCGCTCGCCGAGGAAGCCTGGGTTCTATGCTTCGATGAGTTCACTGTTACCGACATTGCCGATGCCATGGTGCTGTCGCGCCTGTTTTCCGCGCTGTTCGCCGATGGCGTGGTCCTTGTCGCCACCTCCAATGTCGCGCCGGCCGATCTTTACCGTGACGGGCTGAACCGGCAGCTTTTCATGCCCTTCATCGGCATATTGGAGCGGTACACCGAAGTTCTGGCGTTGGACAGTGACAAGGACTACCGGCTGGAAAAGCTGAACAGCCTTGCCGTCTATGTAACTCCGGCAGATGCCGATGCCGACGCAGCGCTCGATGCGGCATGGTTGGCCATGACCGAAGACCAACCGGAGAAAGCCGTAGAGATCAGGATCAAGGGCCGCACGGTAGAAGTGCCGCGTGCTGTGAAGCGCGCTGCCCGTTTCTCGTTTGCCCAACTTTGCGACGCGCCTCTTGGCGCCCGCGACTACCTGGCGATTGCTGAACGATTCGACACGATTTTCATCGACCATGTGCCTGTTCTGGATCAGACCCGACGCAACGCCACCAAGCGCTTCATTCTTCTGATCGACACGCTTTACGATACGCGCAAGCGGCTTGTGGTCAGCGCCGAGGATCGGCCGGAGAAACTCTACGCCGGCAGGGCGGGTGTCACCGAGGCTTTCGAGTTCGACCGTACGGCTTCGAGGCTCATCGAAATGCAAAGCCGCGATTGGCTGGATGGGTGGGCCGAACGCCACGAGGCCGATGCCCGCGATGGGCGGGAGGCGCACGAAATGACCGAACAGGCCAGCTTTTGATCGCGAATATGAAAGCTGCCTGTCGTGATCTCAGCTTTCCGAAGTGTCAAGAAAGCTGTCCAATGTGAAAGTTGTTTGACGTTTACGTAATTCAAACCGTTTATAACCGATTGAAATATCAGGTGGGGAAATAATCGTTTGAATTTTTTTTAGGCCGGGTCTATGGGGTGCGGCGAATTCTCGCGGGTTCACCGCACCCCTACCGGCTTCAGCTTCGACGCCGTCTTGGCGCCGTCACACAAAAAGGGAAATGATCCTGACATGGCACGCAACAAGATAGCGCTCATCGGCTCGGGCATGATCGGCGGCACCCTCGCCCATCTGATTGGCCTCAAGGAACTCGGCGATGTCGTCTTGTTCGACATTGCCGAAGGCATTCCGCAGGGCAAGGGCCTTGATCTCGCGGAATCCTCGCCGGTCGATGGCTTCGACACGCGCTATGTCGGCGTCAATGACTATGCGGGCATCGAAGGCGCGGATGTGTGCATCGTTACCGCCGGTGTGCCGCGCAAGCCCGGCATGAGCCGCGACGACCTGTTGGGCATCAACCTCAAGGTCATGGAACAGGTTGGCGCCGGCATCAAGAAATACGCGCCCAAGGCCTTCGTCATCTGCATCACCAACCCGCTCGACGCGATGGTGTGGGCGCTGCAGAAGTTTTCCGGCCTACCCAAGAGCCATGTCATCGGCATGGCCGGCGTGCTGGACTCCTCGCGTTTCCGCTATTTCCTGGCCGAAGAATTCAAGGTATCGGTCGAAGACGTCAGCGCCATGACGCTTGGCGGCCACGGCGACGACATGGTGCCGATGACGCGCTATTCCACTGTTGCCGGCATTCCCCTTCCCGACTTGGTGAAGATGGGCTGGACCTCTAAGGACAAGCTCGACGCCATCGTCGAGCGTACCCGCAAGGGTGGCGGCGAGATCGTCGGCCTCTTGAAGACCGGCTCGGCCTATTATGCGCCTGCGGCATCGGCGGTCGCCATGGCCGAGGCTTATCTCAAGGACAAGAAGCGGGTCCTGCCCTGCGCTGCGCATCTCAATGGCCAGTATGGCGTCAAGGACACCTATGTCGGTGTGCCGGTCGTGATCGGCGCCGGTGGCGTAGAACGCATCATCGAACTCGATTTCAGCAAGCCCGAGCAGAAGATGTTCGAGAAGTCCGTCGGCGCAGTTCAGGCGCTTACCGAGGCTTGCGTCAAGATCGCCCCGCAACTCGCCAAGAAGTGACCGGAGGCATATCGGATGAACATTCATGAGTATCAGGGCAAGCAGCTCCTGAAAGGTTTTGGTGCGCCGGTCGCTGATGGCGTGCCGGTGTTCAAGGCAAATGAGGCGGAAGCCGCCGCGAAGGCGCTGCCTGGTCCGCTTTATGTGGTGAAGAGCCAAATCCATGCCGGCGGCCGCGGCAAGGGCAAGTTCAAGGAACTGCCGGCGGATGCCAAGGGCGGTGTCCGCCTTGCCAAGTCGGTGGCCGAGGTTGTCGCCAACGTCAACGAGATGCTGGGCGCGACGCTGGTCACCAAGCAGACCGGCCCCGCCGGCAAGCAGGTCAACCGCCTCTATATAGAAGACGGCGCGGACATCGACCGTGAGCTTTACCTGTCGCTCCTGGTCGACCGTTCGGTCGGGCGTGTCGCCTTCGTCGTTTCGACCGAAGGCGGCATGGATATCGAGACGGTGGCGCATGACACGCCGGAAAAGATCGTCACGGCTGCGATCGACCCGGAAAAGGGCGTCACCGCCGATGACGTGAAAAAGCTCAACGCTGCGCTGAAGCTCGGTAGCGAAGCGGCGAAGGACGGCGAGACGCTGTTTCCTCTGCTCTACAAAGCCTTCGTCGAGAAGGACATGAGCCTACTCGAGGTCAACCCGCTGATCGTAATGAAGAACGGCCGGTTGCGCGTGCTCGACGCCAAGGTTTCCTTCGACAACAATGCGCTGTTCCGTCATCCGGACGTGGTTGAACTTCGCGACACCACCGAAGAGGACGAGAAGGAAATCGAGGCTTCGAAGTACGACCTCGCCTATGTCGCACTCGACGGCAATATCGGCTGCATGGTCAATGGCGCCGGCCTTGCCATGGCGACGATGGACATCATCAAGCTCTATGGCGCGGAGCCTGCGAACTTCCTCGATGTCGGCGGCGGCGCTTCCAAGGAGAAGGTGACGGCAGCTTTCAAGATCATCACCAAGGACCCGGCCGTCAAAGGCATACTGGTCAACATCTTCGGCGGCATCATGAAGTGCGACGTCATCGCCGAAGGCGTGGTTGCAGCGGTCAAGGAAGTCGGCCTCAAGGTTCCGCTGGTGGTCAGGCTCGAGGGGACCAATGTGGAACTCGGCAAGAAGATCATCCGCGAAAGCGGACTGAACGTGACGTCGGCAGACGATCTCGATGACGCCGCGCAGAAGATCGTCAAGGCCGTGAAGGGGAACTGAGCCGTGTCCATTCTCATCAACAAAGACACCAAGGTTCTCGTCCAGGGCCTGACCGGCAAGACCGGCTCGTTCCATACGGAACAGGCGCTGGCCTATCACGGCACCAAGATGGTTGGCGGCATTCACCCGAAGAAGGGCGGCGAAAAGTGGGACGGCTCGGTGCCGTTGCCGATCTTTGCAACCGTTGCAGAAGGTAGGGAAAAGACCGGCGCTACCGCTTCCGTCGTCTATGTGCCGCCGGCAGGTGCTGCCGCCGCAATCATCGAGGCGATTGAAGCTGAAATGCCGCTGATCGTGTGCATTACCGAAGGCATTCCGGTGATGGACATGGTCAAGGTCAAGGCCAGGCTCGACAAGTCGAAGTCGCGGCTGATCGGGCCGAATTGCCCGGGTATCGTCACTCCTGACGAATGCAAGATCGGCATCATGCCCGGCAATATCTTCCGCAAGGGATCGGTCGGCGTTGTTTCCCGCTCGGGAACGCTTACCTATGAAGCTGTGTTCCAGACCACCAATGCTGGCCTCGGCCAGACCACTGCGGTCGGCATCGGCGGCGACCCTGTGAAGGGTACGGAGTTCATCGACGTGCTGGAGATGTTCCTCGCCGACGAGGAGACCAAGTCGATCATCATGATCGGCGAGATCGGCGGTTCGGCGGAAGAAGACGCTGCCCAGTTCCTCAAGGACGAGGCCAAGCGCGGGCGCAAGAAGCCGATGGCAGGCTTCATCGCCGGTCGTACTGCCCCGGCAGGCCGCACGATGGGCCACGCGGGCGCCGTCATCTCCGGCGGCAAGGGCGGTGCGGAGGACAAGATCGCTGCGATGGAAGCTGCCGGCATCAAGGTTTCGCCGTCGCCGGCACGACTAGGAACGACACTGGTCGAAGCGATCAAGGGGTGAGGCAATGGGCAGTCGGCAATAGGCAGCCGATCGGAATCTTTCCGTCTGCCGACTGCCGAAGACCGACTGCCTAGTAGGAAAGAATCGAGCCGGAGGCATTGCGCCCATGTCACGACAAGATCAAACCAACGACCAATTCTCCCTCACATCTTTCCTCTATGGCGGCAATGCCGACTATATCGAAGCCCTTTACGAGGCTTACGAAGACGATCCTGCCTCGGTCGATCTGCAATGGCAGGATTTCTTCGCTGCACTGAAGGATGATGCCGCCGACGTCAGGAAGAACGCCAGGGGCGCTTCCTGGGCAAAACCCTCATGGCCGCTTCAGGCCAATGGCGAGCTGGTCTCCGCCCTCGACGGCAATTGGGGGCTGGTCGAGAAGGTCATCGAGAAGAAAATCAAGGAGAAGGTAGTCCCCAACGGTGTGGCGCTGTCGGATGCCGATGTCCATCAGGCGACGCGCGATTCCGTGCGCGCCATCATGATGATCCGCGCGTTCCGCATGCGCGGTCACCTTCATGCCAAGCTTGATCCGCTCGGCATTGCCGGGGAACTGGAAGACTACAACGAATTGTCGCCGCAGAATTATGGCTTCACCGAAGCCGATTTCGACCGGCCGATCTTCCTCGACAATGTGCTTGGGCTTGAGTTCGGCACGGTCCGGCAGATGCTGGAAATCCTCACCCGCACCTATTGCTCGACGCTTGGCGTCGAATTCATGCACATCTCGGACCCCGAGGAGAAGGCATGGATCCAGGAGCGCATCGAGGGCGCCGACAAGGAGATTTCATTTACCGCCGAAGGCAAGAAGGCGATCCTGCAGAAGCTGATCGAGGCCGAGGGGTTCGAGCAGTTCATCGACGTCAAGTACAAGGGAACCAAGCGGTTCGGCCTCGATGGCGGTGAATCCCTGATCCCGGCTCTGGAGCAGATCGTCAAGCGCGGCGGCCAACTCGGCTTGAAGGAAATCGTGCTCGGCATGGCCCATCGGGGCCGTCTGAACGTGCTCAGCCAGGTGATGGCCAAGCCGCACCGGGCGATCTTCCACGAGTTCAAGGGCGGCTCCTACGCGCCCGACGATGTCGAAGGCTCCGGCGACGTGAAATATCACCTTGGCGCTTCGTCGGACCGCGAGTTCGACGGCAACAAGGTGCACCTGTCGCTGACCGCCAATCCCTCGCACCTCGAGATCGTCGATCCCGTGGTGATGGGCAAGGCGCGCGCCAAGCAGGACCATCTCTATGGGCGTGCCCGCGAGGAGATCGTGCCGCTGGAGGAGCGCGCCAAGGTCCTGCCTCTTCTTCTTCATGGCGACGCTGCTTTTGCCGGCCAAGGCGTCATCGCCGAAATACTCGGCCTCTCCGGGCTGCGCGGCCATCGCGTTGCCGGCACATTGCATTTCATCATCAATAACCAGATCGGGTTTACGACCAATCCGCGTTTCTCGCGCTCGTCGCCATATCCGTCAGATGTTGCGAAGATGATCGAAGCGCCGATTTTCCACGTCAACGGCGATGATCCGGAGGCGGTTGTCCATGCCGCCAAGGTGGCGACGGAATTCCGCATGAAGTTCCACAAGCCCGTGGTGGTGGACATGTTCTGCTATCGCCGGTTTGGCCACAATGAAGGCGACGAGCCCGCGTTCACACAGCCGATCATGTATCGCTCCATTCGTGCGCATAAGACGGCGGTGCAGATCTATGCCGAACGCCTGATTGCCGAAGGTCAGATCACCCAGGCTGGCTTCGACAAGATGAAGGCGGATTGGCGTGCGCATCTCGAAGCTGAGTTCGAGGCTGGGCAAGCCTATAAGCCGAACAAGGCTGACTGGCTGGACGGTGCCTGGTCGGGCCTCAGGACTGCGGACAATCAGGATGAGCAGCGGCGTGGCAAGACCGCCGTGCCTGTTAAGGTGCTGAAGGAAATCGGCAAGAAGCTGACTGAAGTGCCGAAGGGTTTTGAAGCGCACCGGACTATCCAGCGCTTCCTCGAGAATCGCCGCAATGCGATAGAAACAGGAGAGGGCATCGACTGGGCGACGGCCGAGGCGCTGGCATTCGGCGCGATCCTGCTGGACGGCAATCCGGTGCGTCTGTCTGGACAAGACAGCGAACGCGGCACGTTCTCGCAGCGTCATTCGGTGCTTTACGACCAGAAGGACGAAACTCGCTATATTCCGCTAAACAACCTCTCGGCGGCGCAAGCCGGTTACGAAGTCATCAACTCGATGCTGTCTGAGGAGGCGGTGCTTGGCTTCGAGTACGGTTATTCGCTGGCGGCACCCAAGGCGATCACCTTGTGGGAAGCGCAGTTCGGCGATTTCGCCAACGGCGCGCAAGTGGTGTTCGACCAGTTCATCTCGTCCGGCGAGCGTAAGTGGCTGCGGATGTCGGGCCTCGTCTGCCTGCTTCCGCATGGCTATGAAGGGCAAGGCCCGGAGCATTCGTCGGCTCGCCTTGAGCGCTTCCTGCAGCTATGTGCGGAAGACAATATGCAGGTTGCCTATTGCTCGACGCCGGCAAACTACTTCCACATCCTGCGCCGGCAATTGAAGCGCGACTTCCGCAAGCCGCTGATCCTGATGACGCCGAAATCGCTTCTGCGCCACAAGCGCGCAGTGTCGACGATTGCGGAAATGTCGGGCGAAAGCGCCTTCCACAGGCTGTTGTGGGATGATGCGCAGTCGGCCGGTGCCGGCAGCGACCTGGTGCGGCTGGTCAAGGATTCCAAGATCCGCCGCGTCGTGCTGTGCACCGGCAAGGTCTATTATGACTTGCTGGAAGAGCGAGAGAAGCGCGGCATCAACGATATCTATTTGCTGCGTGTCGAACAGCTTTATCCATTCCCGGCCAAGGCCTTGATCACCGAACTGTCGCGGTTCCGCGGCGCGCAGATGGTCTGGTGCCAAGAGGAGCCGAAGAACATGGGGGCGTGGTCGTTCATCGACCCATATCTGGAATGGGTTCTGGCGCACATTGATGCCAAGCATCAGCGCGTGCGCTACACTGGCCGTCCTGCTGCAGCATCGCCTGCGACCGGCCTGATGTCCAAGCATCTGGCGCAGCTTTCCGCCCTGCTCGAAGACGCGCTCGGCGAATAGACTCTGGAAGAGAAAGAACGGACAGGCACAATGGCTACCGAAATCCGCGTACCCACTCTCGGCGAATCCGTTACCGAAGCAACGATCGGCAAATGGTTCAAGAAGGCAGGCGATGCAATTGCCGTCGACGAGCCGATCGTCGAGCTTGAAACCGACAAGGTGACGATCGAGGTACCTGCACCTGCAGCCGGTACACTGACCGAGATCGCCGCGAATGAAGGTGAGACGGTAGGAGTTGGCGCCCTGCTAGGCACCATCGGTGCTGGCGCGGGCAAGGCCGCAGCGCCTCAACCCAAGCAGGAAACGGCGGTGGCCCAGGCCTCCGCACCCACGGCTGCGTCGACCACCAAGGAAGCTGCTGCACAGCAAGCCAAGATTGCAGGCGATTCTCCGATCGAACAGCGCGCCATGCCCCCGGCACCGGCTGCGACCAAACTGCTCGCCGAGGCAAACCTATCGACCGATCAGGTCTCGGGGTCCGGCAAGCGCGGCCAAGTACTGAAAGGTGATGTGCTGGACGCCATCGCCAAGGGTGCGCCCTCGCAACCGGCTGAAGCACCTCGTGCCCCTGCTGCGCCTGTGGCCGTTCGCGCGCCGTCTTCGGCAGACGATGCGTCACGCGAAGAGCGCGTCCGCATGACCAAGCTGCGCCAGACCATTGCGCGCCGCCTCAAGGAAGCCCAATCCACGGCTGCCATGCTGACCACCTTCAACGAGGTCGACATGAAGGGCGTGATGGACCTGCGCGCCAAGTACAAAGACGTGTTCGAGAAGAAGCATGGCGTGAAGCTCGGCTTCATGGGCTTCTTCACCAAGGCGGTGACGCACGCGCTGAAGGAAATCCCGGCGGTCAATGCGGAGATCGACGGCACCGACGTCATCTACAAGAACTACGCTCATATCGGCGTGGCTGTCGGCACCGACAAGGGCCTTGTCGTGCCGGTGGTGCGCGATGCGGACGCCATGTCGATTGCCGAGATCGAGAAAGAGGTCGGTCGGCTGGGACTTGCGGCACGCGATGGCAAGCTCTCTGTCGCAGACATGCAGGGCGGCACCTTCACCATTTCCAATGGCGGCGTCTACGGTTCGCTGATGTCGACGCCGATCCTCAATGCGCCGCAGTCGGGTATCCTCGGCATGCACAAGATCCAGGATCGGCCGGTGGTGGTCGGCGGCCAGATCGTGATCCGGCCGATGATGTATCTGGCGCTGTCCTACGATCACCGCATCGTCGACGGCAAGGAGGCGGTGACCTTCCTCGTTCGGGTCAAGGAAAGCCTGGAAGATCCGGAACGGCTGGTGCTGGACCTCTAAAGGATCGGCACCATGGCAGCAGGCAGCACTCGCTTGCGAAGAAATCCGGTTCTGTGGACCGCTTTGGTGTCGGCAACATTGTTTGCCGCGCCGATGGCTGCCAACGCCGCTTGCCCGATGGAACTTGCCGTCTATGGCGACCGCGACGACGCGGCCTGGATCGATTTCAGGCCGACCGGCGAGTCGGCCGTGGTTACCAACAGTTTCACGATGGTGCTCGACAAGGGCGTTGTCCTCGACGGCATCGTGATGTGGAGCGAAGGGGTCAAGCGCCCCTATGCCTCGCTGATGCACCAGTGCCCGGAAGGCGACGCGACTGGGGAAGAGATTGCGGCCTGTACGCTTTGGGAAGGCATCGTCTACGCGGCGGACGCCAGCGGCAAGGTCGACTTGATTCCGGCCGAAGGCGAAGCTGCACCGCAGACGCTGATCTTTCCTGATCTTGGTCCGACGCTGCGCATGTCTGCGGCTTACGGAGAGAATGGATTTTCGAAGTTGCCCTGGGACGTTTTTGCATTGAAGGGTTGCCAGGAATAGGGGGCTCGTGGATGGCGAAGCCGTTTCGCCCTGCATAGATCGAAGATGCCGGCAGACCGGCAAGAAGGATTGAAATCATGGCTTATGATGTGGTTGTCATCGGGTCCGGTCCGGGCGGATATGTTTGCGCCATCAAGGCAGCACAGCTCGGACTGAAGGTCGCGGTGGTGGAGAAGCGCGAGACCTTTGGCGGCACCTGTCTCAACATTGGCTGCATTCCGTCGAAGGCGTTGCTGCACGCGTCTGAAATGTTCGCCGAGGCCGGTCATTCCTTCGATACGCTGGGCGTGGAGATTGCCGCGCCCAAGCTGAATTTGAAGAAGATGATGGCGCACAAGGATGCGACCGTGGCTGCCAATGTCAGCGGCGTCGCCTTCCTGTTCAAGAAGAACAAGATCGACACTTTTCGGGGCACCGGAAAGGTCGTCTCAGCGGGCGAGGTCACGATTACCGGCGAGGATGGCAAGGGACAGGACATAGAGGCGAAGAACATCGTCATCGCCACCGGTTCCGACGTGGCAGGCATTCCGGGCGTCAAGGTCGACATCGACGAGAAGGTGATCGTGTCTTCCACCGGCGCATTGTTGCTGGACAAGGTGCCGGGCCATCTGGTGGTTGTTGGCGGCGGCGTTATCGGCCTCGAGCTTGGCTCGGTGTGGGCGCGCCTTGGCGCCAAGGTCACGGTGGTCGAATTCCTCGATACCATTCTCGGCGGCATGGACGGCGAAGTGTCGAAGCAGTTCCAGCGCATGCTTGGCAAGCAGGGCTTCGAGTTCAAGCTCGGCGCAAAAGTGACAGGCGTAACCAAAGCCAAGAAGGGCGCAACGGTAATCTTCGAGCCGGTGAAGGGTGGTGCGGCGGAGACCGTCGAGGCGGATGCCGTGCTGATCGCCACCGGCCGCAAGCCCTATACGGAGGGACTAGGGCTCAAGGAAGCCGGTGTCGAGATGGACGAACGCGGGCGCGTCAAGACGGACGGCCATCTGCGGACAAACGTCCCCGGCATCTATGCCATCGGTGACGTTGTTGCCGGGCCGATGCTCGCTCACAAGGCCGAGGACGAGGGCATCGCGGTGGCCGAGATTATCGCCGGACAGGCCGGGCACGTGAACTATGACGTCATTCCGGGCGTCGTCTACACCAGCCCGGAAGTGGCATCGGTTGGCAAGACCGAGGAAGAACTGAAGAAGGCCGGCATTGAGTACAAGTCGGGCAAATTCCCGTTTACGGCCAATGGCCGTGCCCGGGCCATGCTGCACACCGACGGTTTCGTCAAGATATTGGCCGACAAGGCAACGGACCGGGTGCTCGGAGTCCATATCGTCGGCTTCGGGGCTGGTGAGATGATCCATGAAGCGGCAGTACTGATGGAATTTGGCGGCTCCTCGGAAGATCTCGCCCGCACCTGCCATGCTCATCCGACGATGTCCGAAGCAGTCAAGGAAGCGGCGCTCGCGACCTTTTTCAAGCCGATCCATATCTAACCTGGAACCAAGCGGTCATGTAAAAACGGCCCGCCGATTGGCGGGCCGTTTTTCGTTGATGGCCGATGTCAGTTGGCCGGAGCGGGAGCCGGTTCAGCAGGTGCCGGAGCAGGCTCAGCAGGCGCCGGTTGAGTTTCGGTCGGAGCAGGTGCGGGTTCGGCTGGGGCCGGTGCTGGAGCTGGCTCTGCCGGAGCTGGCGCCGGTGCGGGCTCTGCTGGCGCGGGTGCAGGCTCTGTCGCTGCGGGTTGTTCGGCAGGAGGAGCAGTCGGCTCACCCCGCACGAAGATGTAATATGCCGCGACTGCCAGAACGATGACGATCAACGCGATCAACCATGTGCTGCCGCTGCTACTGCTACGCGACTCTATCGGTGGCGGATTGGCAATGCGTGGATCTGACGGTGAACGTGGCGGTACAGGGTTCAACGGATCCGTAAGCCGTGGATCGTTCGGGTCCGGCTTGTTTGGGTCGGCCATACTGTTCTCCTGGGTGAATGGATCAGGCAATATCCATCAACGCACGAGTGCTGAATGGGTTTCATTGCCCGTCACATATCGTCCCAGCACCCGGCATCGATGCGGAGTTCACACATAGACAAAACGCAACCATACTTGGTTGCCGACCACTGTGGATCGGGCCATTCTTCCCGTCAGGTTCTCGATAGCCTATTGGGCCGGTTGCGCGGATTCAACCTGCGAAGGCAGCGGCAAGACGGTCTGGTCGCTTGGAACCGACATCGGGGGCGGCTGATCTTGCGAAATACTGGCGACAACGGCCGTCTTGTCTACGGCAGCGTTGTTGGCTGATTTCATGAAATCGCAAGCATGGGCCGCCGATACGGAAAGGCCAAAGGATGCTGCCAGGATAAGCGCCTTTGTCATGCTCTTCTCCTTCCATTTCACTTGGACAGAGAAAGGTTAGCAGAATTCGCCAAGACGGCCCAATCACGCTTTTGCGCGCTCGGCTTCCTTGGAAACGTCGATGGCTTTGGGCGATTTGCCCGCTAGGCGGCAAACATCAAAACGGCCACGAAAGACAGGAAGAACAGCAGGTTGGCTGCTGCGAGCAGCTTCATGCCGAAAAGGGCGGTGCGGTCTGCTATGGCGAAGGCGCGTTTCATAGCGTGAAGCCTAAGGTCAAATCGCCGCCAAACCGTTAACGAATGCAGCAAAATTGTCGGAATGCCGCAGGAAATTACGCTTTCAGGCGCGCGGGTGGGCCGACTGGTAGATTTCCAGCAGGCGTGCCGTGTCCACCCCGGTGTATATCTGCGTCGTCGACAGGCTCGCATGGCCGAGCAGTTCCTGAATGGTGCGCAGATCGCCGCCTCGTCCCAACAAATGGGTGGCGAAGGAGTGGCGCAGGGCATGCGGCGTTGCCGTGTCAGGCAGGTTCAAGGCGGAGCGCAGCTTCACCATCTCGCGCTGGATTATGGCAGGGTTGAGCGGGCCGCCACGCGCGCCGCGAAACAAGGGGCCCTCCGCACCAAGATGGTGAGGGCAGAGCCGCCGATATTCCATGACTGACTGTTGCGCGACCGGCAGCACCGGTACGAGCCTGGTCTTGCCGCCTTTGCCGGTCACCCGCAACACCGTTTCATTGAGGTCCGCGAGATTGCTTCCGGTTAGCGCAAGCGCTTCCGAAATACGAAGACCCGAACCGTAGAGCAGTGTCAGCACGGCGGCGTTGCGCGCCGCGATCCATGGCTCTTCGGCCAATTGCTCGACGGTCGAGACGACGCGTTTGGCGTCGGCGGCCGTGAGCGGCTTTGGAAGCGACTTCGGTTGCTTCGGGGCGCGTAGGGCAGCAACTCCCGCCGCATTGACGAGGCCTTGCCGCTCCAGAAACCGCAGCAGCGAGCGGATGCCGGCAAGGCCGCGGCCCAGGGTGCGGGCACCGGCGCCGCCATTCCTGCGCGCCGCCAGAAAACCGCGCAAGTCCGCAGGCCGAAGGTTTGCGATATCGGAAATGCCCGGCGGCCCGCCACAATGGCCGGTCAGGAATTGCAGGAACTGGCGGCTGTCACGCTCATAGGCTTCGACAGTGAGTTCAGACAGACGGCGCTCGCCTGCCAACACGGACAGCCAGCGCTGCCTGGCATCTTGGAGGTCGGGTTTCGCCGAAATCAGGAATTGTTCCTGCATGATCTTTTCCATCTTCGTCTCGCCATCTTGCTGAAGCGAGGTTAGGAAGCGATGAAGGATGCTTGTAATGCCGATGCCCTAAATCTAGGACATGACTAAGCCCGCAGGATTCAATCGATGCCGAAGCTCAACAACCCCGTCCAGATGGCAGTGATAGGTGCAGCGCATGGCATCAAGGGCGAGTTGCGCGTCAAGACCTTTACCGGCGCACCAGAGGCGCTTGGCGATTACGGACTACTGTTCTCCAAAGACGGTCGCACCTTTGAGGTTGTCAGCATCAGGCCAGCAGGCAATGTCGCCGTGGTGCGATTCAGGGGCATCGATGGTCGCACAGCGGCAGAGGCGCTGACCGGCACCGAACTTTTCGTCGATCGTTCCGCGCTTCCCGAATCCGTCGAAGATGACGAATTCTATCAGGCGGACCTGATCGGCCTTGCCGTGAAGGACGATACCGGCGCAATCATCGGCAAGGTGCTGGCGGTGCAGAATTTCGGCGGCGGCGACATACTCGACTTGATGTTGGGGAGCCGCAAGGGTGTGCTCATTCCCTTTACCCAGGCGGCAGTTCCGGAGGTTTCGATTGCCGGCGGCTTCGTACGTATCGATCCGATTGCGGCAGGCCTGGTCGAAGATGAGGATGGCGACGGCGAGCCAGATATTGAGACGGCTCCGGGCCGAGACGGTTTCGATTCCAAACGCCGCCCGCGTGGACCGACGGATGCCGGAGGCAACCGGTGAGCTTTGCCGCATCGGTTCTCACGCTTTATCCGGAAATGTTTCCGGGCGCGCTCGGCGGTTCGCTTGCCGGCCGGGCGCTTGAGAACGGGACTTGGTCGCTTGAGACGGTGCAGATCCGCAATTTCGCCGCCGATCGCCATCGGACGGTGGACGATACCCCGGCTGGCGGTGGTGCAGGCATGGTGATGCGTGCAGACGTGTTGGCCCGTGCCATCGACAGTGTGGCGCCAGAAGGCGATCCGCGCCCGCGCTTGCTGATGAGCCCGCGCGGCACGCCACTGACTCAGGCGAAGGTGCGAGGCCTGGCGTCAGGTCCAGGCGTCGTCATCTTGTGCGGGCGCTTCGAAGGTGTCGACCAGCGCCTGATAGAGGCGCGCGATCTTGAGGAAATCTCCATCGGCGACTACATCCTCTCAGGCGGCGAGCCGGCTGCGCTGGTATTGCTGGATGCAATCGTGCGCCTTTTGCCGGGCGTCATGGGCAACGACCAGTCGGGCGAAGAAGAGAGCTTCGAGAACGGGCTGCTGGAACACCCGCATTATACACGACCGCAGGAGTTTGAGGGGCGGCCCATTCCCGAGGTTCTTATCTCCGGCAATCACGCCAAGATCGCGGAATGGCGGCGGCAGCAGGCAGCGCGCCTGACACGGGAACGTCGGCCGGATTTGCTCGGTGAGGTTTGAGTGATAGTTGGCTTGCTCAAGCGGCAAGAAACTCGGGGTTCTGCTTCACCAGCGCAACCTTGAGCTTTTCCATGGCGCGCGCTTCGATCTGGCGAACCCGTTCCTTGGAGATGCCCAGCTTGCCGCCAAGTTCTTCAAGCGTAGCGCCCTCGTCCTTTAGCCTGCGTTCCTCGATAATTCTCAATTCGCGTGCGTTCAGCGCCCTGAGTGCTGCCTTGAGCCATCCTGAGCGCCTTTCGATGTCAATGGTGGTAGAGGCAATTTCGTCGGGCCAAGGATCGTCGCATACCAGAAAATCCATTCGCTCCGTGGAGTCGGAGTCACCGGCCAGAGGCGCGTTCAGCGACCTGTCGGGTGTGGACAGGCGTACGTCCATTATCGCTACGTCTGACGCGGAAACGCCGACCGCAGCCGATATTTCCTCATAGAGCGCGGTGCTGGAAAGCGTTTCATTGCCGTTGGCCAGTCGTGCCCTGAGTCGTCGTAGGTTGAAGAACAGAGATTTCTGCGCAGAACTGGTGCCGCCACGTACGATCGACCAGTTGCGCAGAATGTAGTCCTGCATGGAGGCACGTATCCACCACGTTGCGTAAGTCGAGAAGCGCACTTCGCGCTCGGGCTCAAAGCGCGCGGCGGCTTCCAGAAGCCCGACGTGACCTTCCTGGATCAGGTCGCTGGCAGGCAGTCCGTAATGGCGAAACTTGGCGGCCATCGAGATGACCAGCCGCATATGGGCGACGACGATCCGGTTCAATGCGTCCTGGTCGTGGTACTTGCGCCAGTTGAGAGCCAGTTTCTGTTCTTCCTCGCGGCCGAGATAGGGGGCGGCCATTGCTGTGCGGATGAAGTCGCGTGACGTACTGTCCTGAATCATGGCGGTACTCCGACCTTTGACATCCCGCATACGTGCCGACGCGGGTCGCGAAAGGCACTGTGTGACGGTCAGGAACGTCCGAGATCGGAAGTTGGTTCCGGCTCATGCCTTTGTTCTACGACGAGCCCCAACTGTGAATAACGAGCCCAGACAAGGATTACCAATGTCTAGTAATCCATTCCTGATATCTGGCTATTTTCGGATTTTTCTTCCTTATTTTATGTCTAAAGTTCTGCGAAATTGCCGGTCTCTACAAAAAGTGCCTGTTTTGGGCTCAATAGGATCACAGAAAAATGAACTGGCTTAAATCGCTTATCGTCGCCGGCACCTTGCAGGCGCTGGCCATCACGGCTGCCGCTGCAGGCGCCAATCTCGATCAGATCAAGGCAGCGGGCGTGCTTAAGATTGGCACCGAAGGCACCTACGCTCCCTTCACCTATCACGATGCGTCGAACGAACTTGTCGGCTTCGATGTCGAGATCGGCAAGGCGGTCGCGGAAAAGCTTGGGGTCAAGGCCGAGTTTCTTGAAGGCAAGTGGGACGGGCTTATCGCTGGCTTGGAGGCCAACCGATACGACGCGGTCATCAACCAGGTCGGCATTACCGAGGAACGCAAGGCGAAATACGACTTCTCGGAGCTCTACATCGCTTCCAAGGCGGTGCTGATCGTCAAGGGCGACAACACCGACATCAAGGGCTTCGCCGACCTGAAGGGCAAGAAGTCGGCCCAGTCGCTGACTTCCAATTTTGGCAAGCTGGCCGAGAAGAACGGCGCGGAACTTGTCGGCACCGATGGCTTCGACCAGTCGATCCAGCTGCTTTTGACAGGGCGTGCGGATGCGACCATCAATGACAGCCTGTCTTTCCTCGACTTCAAGAAGCACAAGCCCGATGCCGATGTGAAGATCGCGGCACAGGAAGAAAATGCCGATAACTCGGGTGTGATCGTGCGCAAGGGCGATCCCGAACTGGTCGCAGCGATCAACAAGGCGCTGGCCGATATCAAGGCCGACGGCACCTATCAGAAGATCGCCGACACCTATTTCGGCCAGGACGTTTCGAAGTAACAACCGGGCTGGCGATCCAGCCAAACTGACAAAGCGGCGGCCGGCAGATTTCGGCCGCCGTTTTCCGCTTGACGGATCGGCGCGCTATTTTACGCCCGCCATCTCGATGCAAGCGATGATTTCCGGAGGTTTTCCGTGCCGCACTGGCTTCAACTGATGCTGGAATCGCTCGGTCCACTGTTGTGGGCCGCGCTGGTTTTCACAACGCCGCTAACGCTTCTCTCTTTCACCTTCGGCTTAATCGTCGGTCTGGTGGTGGCTTTGGTCCGCCTGTTCGGGCCCAAGCCGCTGGTTGCCGTGGTGCGCTTCTATGTCTGGATTTTCCGCGGCACGCCGCTTCTCGTCCAGCTCTTCCTGATCTTCTACGGCTTGCCGTCGGCCGGCATTCTGCTTGACGCCTTCCCGGCTGCCCTGATCGGGTTCACCCTCAACATTGGCGCCTATAGCTCCGAAATTATCCGTGCCGTGATCGGTTCGGTACCAAAGGGGCAATGGGAAGCGGCCTATTCGATCGGCATGACGTGGAGCCAGGCCATGCGCCGGACCATCCTGCCACAAGCAGGGCGCGTCGCCGTGCCGCCGCTTTCCAACACCTTCATCTCCCTGGTCAAGGACACTTCGCTTGCGGCGGCCATCACCGTGCCGGAGATGTTCCAGGCCGCGCAGCGCATTGTTGCCGTCACCTACGAGCCGCTGATCCTCTATGTGGAAGCGGCGCTGCTCTACCTGGCGATGAGTTCAGTGCTCTCTGCCTTGCAGGCCCGATTGGAGACACGGCTCAACCGCTATGGCGGTTTTCTGGAGGCGCGGGCATGATCGGCCTCACCGATATCGAAAAGCGCTTCGGCGAGAACATCGTTCTCAAGGGCGTGTCAGTCGCCATTGCCGAAGGTACTGTTACCGCACTGGTCGGTCCGTCCGGCGGCGGCAAGAGCACGTTTTTGCGCTGCATCAACCTGCTTGAAATCCCTACGTCCGGTACTCTGCGTATCGGTGAAGAAACGCTTGCCTTCAGGCCTGGCGAGAAGCCTGCATCCAAGGATATTCAGCGGTTGCGCCGCCAGACCGGCATGGTTTTCCAGAACTTCCAGCTCTTCCCGCACCGCACGGCGATCGAGAACGTCATGGAGGCGTTGGTCACCGTTCTGAAATGGCCCGCCGAGCGGGCGCGTGAGCGGGCGCTGACCTTGCTTGAGAAAGTCGGCATGGCGCACAAGGCGGATGCCTGGCCAGCCACGCTATCCGGCGGCCAGCAACAACGGGCGGCGATTGCCCGTGCCTTGGCGCCTTCGCCAAAGGTGCTGCTGTGCGACGAGCCGACTTCGGCGCTGGACCCGGAACTGGCGCAGGAAGTGATCGATGTTTTGGGACAACTCGCAAGCGAAGGCACGACGATGGTCATGGCTACGCACGACCTACGGCTTGCTTCCAAGATCGCCAACGAGGTGGTGTTCCTCGAGGCGGGCGTCGTGGTGGAGAGCGGGCAAGCGGCAAGCCTGTTCGCCAATCCACAGCGCGAGCGCACCAGACGGTTCATTGCGACGTTGCGCCATGAACAGGAAAGTGGCCGAGCCCATTAGAACTGCTCAGCCCTGCCAGACGCCTTCCTCGCGCAGGTCGTCCATGGTGCGCGAAATGCCTTCGCGCAGGATGGCCACCATGTCGTCGATCTGCTCGCGGGTGATGGTCAATGGCGGCGACATCACGCACATGTTGATAAGCGGCCGCACCAGCAGCCCAAGCTCATGGCAATGCGCGTCGATGCGCGCTCCGACATTCTTGTCCAGTTGCAACGCGTTCTTGCTTTCGCGGTCGGCCACGCATTCGACACACCCCATCAAGCCGATACCGCGCACCTCGCCTACGAGCGGCAAGTCTTCCAGCGTCTTCAACTGCGCCTGGAAATAGGGTGCGATGTTTCGGGTATGAGCGAGAACGCTCTCCTCGAGGATATCGAGGTTCTTGAGTGCTACCGCGCAGCCAATGGGATGGCTGGTGTAGGTCAGGCCATGGCCGAATAGCGCGTCGGGGTGGTTTGAATGGCGCAGATCCTGGAGCAGGCGTTCGGAAATCACCACGCCGCCGAGCGGGAAATAGCCGGAGGTGACGCCCTTGGCAAAAGTTATCATGTCGGGGTCGAGGCCGAATACCTCTCCTGAGGCGAAGACGTGGCCGAGCCGACCGAATGCGGTCACCACCTCGTCCGAGACATAGAGGATGTCGTTCGCGCGGCAGATTTCGCGGATGCGCTGCAGATAGTTGTCGGGCGGTATGATGACGCCGCCGGAGGCCTGAACCGGTTCGCCGACGAAAGCGCCGATGCGTTCGGCCCCGACGCGCGCGACGGTCGTCCTGAACTCGTCTACGAGGAAGTCGCTGAACGCCTCTGTCGTCATGCCTTTCGGCCGGCGGAACGGGTCGGGAGATGTCAGCTTGACGACCAGTTCGTCGGCGCCGTCCATCCAGTCGCGGTCGCGAGGCCGCCCATTCAGCGAGGCCGACAGGTAGGTCGAGCCATGATAGGCGCCGCCACGGCTCAGGATCAGCTTCTTTTCCGGCCGCCCGCGAACATTGTTGTAGAATTGCATGAAGCGCAGTGCAGTCTCCACCGCCGATGACCCGCCGGTGGTGTAGAAGACATGATTGAGGTCACCGGGCGCTTGGGAAGCGATGCGCGCGGCAAGTTCGGCCGACGGCGCGTTCATCGTGTACCACGGCGTGTTGTAGCAAAGCTGCATGGCCTGGTCGTACATCACGCGGGCCAACTCTTCGCGGCGATGGCCGATATTGATGCACCACATGCCGGCTGGGCCGTCGATCAGCTTCTTACCGGTGCTATCGGTGATGTAGATGCCATCGCCTTCGCCGATCAGGGCGCGCGCTTCTTCGCCAACGGAACCGGCATACGGCCAAGGCTGAACAAGGTGACGTTTCGCCTGTTCGACGGCCTCCGGTTCTTCGCTGCCACCGGCCTGATCCATCGATAAGTCGCGTAATGCCGCCATTACTGCCTCGCTTTCGGTCCCGCCCGACTTGCCGCCGGTTTGGGCCTTACCGTCACTTCATTTTGAATGTCCGTTCAATCAATATGACAGAAATAGCGCTTGATTTCAATCGTCGGATGCGCTCATGATTGGATGACAGCGGGCAAGCCCACGCAGAACGGGCAGCCGCACGACCAATGGGATGGCAGCATGGCAGGCAAGTTCAGGCCGGCGACTGCATACGCACCCGAAGCCCTGCGTGGGGTTTTGCCATGACGGCGGCGGTGGAAGACAGCCCAAGGCTCGGATCGAAACGAGTTCGCCGCGATGTTCTTCTGCAATCGGAAGCCGTTCAAGGTCTCGGCCTGATCAGTCCGACCTTTCTCTACGCGGTGGTTTTTCTGCTGGCGCCGATCATCGTGGTCATCGCGCATTCGTTCTGGACGCAGCACTACCTCACGATCGACCGCACCTTTACGCTGGAGAATTACCGCATCGCGCTGACGGAGCCGATCTATCGCGACCTGTTGTGGCGATCGCTCTACATCTCGCTGACGGTGAGCTTCCTGACGGTGGTGTTTGCTTATCCCATCGCCTACTTCATTTCGTTCCATGGCGGTCGCCACAAGGGTTTGTGGCTGTTCCTGATCACCATCCCGTTCTGGACCAGCTACCTGTTGCGCGTGATGGCCTGGAAGGTGATCCTTGGCTACAATGGCGTGCTCAATTCCGGCCTGATGGGGCTTGGCATCATCGATGAGCCGTCGACTGCGCTGCTTTACAATTCGAGCGCCGTCATCATCACGCTGACCCATGCATGGGCGGCCTTCGCCATCCTGCCGATCTTCGTTTCGCTGGAAAAGGTCGACCGCACGCTGGTCGAAGCCGCGACCGACCTCGGCGACGGTCCGCTGCGCTCGTTTTTGCGCGTTACGCTGCCGCTTTCCGCCCCGGGCGTGATCGCGGCACTTCTCATCGTCATGATCCCGACCGTTGGAGACTACGTGACGCCGAAACTGGTCGGCGGCAAGGACGGCGTGATGATTGCCAATGCCATCCAGGTCCAGTTCGGCAAGGCCGCCAACTGGCCGCTTGGTGCCGCGCTCTCGGTGACCACCATGGTCATCGTCACGCTAATGGCGCTTGCCAGCGTTTTCATCATTCGCTCGGCGGCGAGGATGGCGCGATGAGCGGCTTGAAGCGTTTCGTGTCCGGTGGGTCATGGCTCAAGGCTTATGCCGCCATCTATGTCGGCTTCCTTTATCTGCCGGTGATCTTCCTACCGATCTTTTCCATCAACACTGCAGCCACGCCGAAATTCCCGCTCTCAGGCTATACGCTCAAATGGTACGAGGAGTTGCCGCATACGCCGGCTTTGCTCGACGCCGCATGGAACAGTCTCGTCGTCGGAATCTCGGCCTCGGTTCTCGCCACGACGCTTGGCATCCTCGCCGCGCGCGCCATAACCCGCTACCGGTTTCCGGGTCGCCGCTCGATCAACGGGCTCATCATGGCGCCGCTGGTGCTTCCGGAGATCATCGTCGCCATTTCGATGCTTCTGGTCATGTTGCAACTGGGGCTCAGCCTTTCGCTGTTCACCGTCGTGCTCGGCCATGTGCTGATCTGCATCCCCTATTCGATGACAGTGCTGATTTCCGGCTTCGAAGGGTTCGATCGCAGCCTCGAGGAAGCGTCCGCCGATCTTGGTGAAAGCGCCTTCGGCACGTTCCGCCGCGTGACATTGCCGATGGTGACGCCTGCCATCATTTCCAGCCTGCTGGTTTCCTTCACCATTTCTCTGGACGAATTCATCATCGCCTTCTTCCTCACCGGAACGGAGGCGACGCTGCCGATCTATATCTGGGGGCAGTTGCGGTTTGCTGCCAAGCTGCCCGGCGTGCTTGCCCTTGGAACGCTGCTCCTTATTCTGTCCTTTGTGATGTTATCGATCGCCGAAATCTTGCGCCGCCGTGCTGCGCGCCGTACCAGCAATGAGGGAGGCCTGTATGCTTGAACGCCTCGTCGCCGACCGACCCATGATCGAGATCACCAACGTCACCCGCAGCTATGGGGCGTTCAAAGCTCTCGACGACGCCAATCTTGTCATCAGGGAAGGCGAGTTCTTCTCGCTGCTTGGCCCTTCCGGATGCGGCAAGACCACATTGCTTCGCATGATCGCAGGCTTCGACAATCCGACGACCGGCACAATCGCCGTGGACGGGCAGGCGATGGAAGGCATTCCAGCCAACCGGCGGCCGACCAACATGGTGTTCCAGAGCTACGCTATCTTTCCGCACCTCAATGTCGAGCAGAACGTTGCTTACGGGCTAAAGCGGCTGAGACTCGATTCTGCGGAGGAAAAGCGCCGGGTCGAGGAAGCTCTGGAGCAGGTGTCGCTGACCGGTCTCGGCAAGCGCGGGGCGACAGAGCTTTCTGGTGGTCAGCGGCAGCGGGTGGCCTTGGCGCGCGCCCTCGTCATGCGCCCGAAAGTGCTGCTGCTGGACGAGCCGCTGTCGGCGCTGGACAAGAAACTGCGCGAGCAGATGCAGGTTGAACTGCGCCGGCTGCAACAGGCCGTCGGCATCACTTTCGTTCTTGTGACGCATGACCAGTACGAGGCATTGGCCATGTCGGACCGCATCGCTGTCATGTTCGGTGGACGTATTGCGCAAGTCGCCTCGCCGAAGGAAATCTACCAGCGCCCGGTCAACCGCCAGGTGGCGGACTTCCTTGGTGGCATGAATTTCGTCAAGGCTGAAATCGTTGAGGAACAGGGCGCTTCGCTGCTGGTCGACACACTCGGCTTCGGGCGGATCAAGACGGACAAGCCCCAGGCTTTTGTCCGCAATGGCAGCGGTGCGACGCTTGGTATCCGGCCCGAACGGTTGCGGGTGCTTTGGGACGATGCCACCGCCAAATTCGAAGTGTCCGGCAAGGTGGTTGAGCGCCACTATTTCGGTGAGATCACTCACCTGATCGTCGAGATACCGGGTCTGGAGAAGCCGCTGTCGGTAACGGAGACCAATGATTTCGGTGCTGACGATATTCCTGTCGGCTCGTCGATCCGGCTGGCTTACGAGCCAGAAGCCCTGGTGGCGCTGGCGGATTGAAGCCCGGCTAAAAATGCCGGCCGGCGCAATCGCTGCCGGCCGGCAGTTCTCTCCGTTGCCTCTCAGTAGCCGGCCTTGATCTTCTCAAACTCGGCGATCATTTTCAGCTTGAGTTCGGACGGGACCGGCGACTGGAAAAGCGTCTTGTCGACGAACTTTCCGACGTCGTCATAGCCTTTTTCCTTGAGCACCTCTGGATCGACGGCTTCCATACCCTTGGCATTGGCCTGGCCATAACCCCAATCGCCAACCAGCACCTTTGCCACTTCGGGATCGTTGATTGCGTTCAGGTAATCGTAAGCCTTGTCGGTGTTGCCGGGCGCATCCTTGAACAGAACATAGCCGCACACCCAGGTCGAAATGCCCTCGTCGGTATCCTTCTTCGACTTGATCGGCGCACCGGCAGCTATCGATTGGACTGCGGCATCATTCCACGCCCAAGCAAGGTCCACTTCGCCGCCCGACAGAGCCTGGACGATATCGGTGGTATCCGTCCAGTACAGCCGCACGTTCTTGTGCACTTTGCGCAGGAAGTCGGACGCCTGCTTGAACTGGTCGTCGGTCATCGTCGTCCAGTCCTTGATGCCGAGGACAAGGCTTGCGAGGGCATAGGCGTCGTCGACGTTGTCGCCGATTGAGACGCGGCCTTCAAATTTCGGATCGGCAAAGGCCTTAAGCGACTGGACATCCTTTTCGTCGACCTTTTCGGTGTTGTAGGTCACCAGTGTGTTGCCCCAGTCCCACGGCATGAACCAGGCCTTGCCGTCCGCTGTCGTGGCAAGGTCCTTCATCGCCATGATGCCGGGGTTCAGGCTGGCCCAATCCGTGATCTTCGAGGTGTCGAGCGGCTGCAGAAGCCCGGCCTCACGCCATTTCACGACGCTTTGCGAGCAGGGATGGCCAAGATCGGCTTTGAAGCCGGAACGGATCTTCTCGAAGGCCTCGTCTTCGTCGCCGAAGAAGGCGAATGTCGGCGAATCGCCATTCTTGTCGAGATATTTCTGGTGGAAGGAAGGGTCCTCATACCCTGACCAGTCGAAGACAATAAGCTCGTTGTCTGCGGCTATCGCCAGTGCCGCAACAGAGGCGGCCAAAGAGCCCGCCAGAGCCAGCGTCAAGGTCAAACGTCGGGAAATCGTCTTCATCGTTCCATCCTCTGTTTGGTGTTATGCCGTTTTCCGGTCTGCCGCCTCCCGCGGGTAGTGATCCGGAAATACCGAAGCCAGGAATTCATAGGCCGAGGTCAGCGCGGTTTCGCGCGTGACGCCTTCTGCGCCGATCATCAGCCTGAGCCACAGTCCTTCGAGCAACGCGCTCAAAGCGAGCGCTGTCGCCTCCACATCGTAGCCGTAGCCGGCCCGCTTCTTCAGGCTCGCGCAAAGCTCGACGATAATGCCCTGGTAGGTCTGGTCGCGCGCGCCGCTCAGGGCCTGGTATGTGGGCCTCGACTTGGCTTCTCCCCAGAAGGCGCACCAGGCTGCGAGCTTGCGCTTGTTGCAGACGGCGCGGTCGAAATCGGCGGTAACCAGTGCTTGCAAACGACGCGCCGGATCGTCACCAGCCTTGGTGAGTGCGGCGCGCCAGTGAGCGCCATATTCGTCGTACATATGCTGCAAGGTCGCGATCAGCAGCTTTTCCTTGCTCTCGAAATGGAAGTTGACGATGCCGCGCGACAGGCCCGCGCCGTCGGCAACATCCGCCATCGTTGTATCGGAGTAACCGCGCTTGGCGAGTGAATCGATGGTGGCCTCGATCAGCTGAAGGCGGCGCACTTCCTTCGACGCCTTACGGCCGCGTCTTTCAGGTTCAGCCTTTACTGCCGGGCTTTCCAAATCTTCGTCCACTGCCGCTGTCTTCATCGGATGAGCCGCTTCCATATTTCCGGCTATCCTGTCCTGCCGGGCTTTCGCCCTCGCAGATGAGTGGGACGGTGCTCGCCGCTGTCAAGCACTACCTGCATGGCTTCCCATGTCTTGATGTTCTTATCAACATAGGCAGCGCCGACAGCCGATGCCGCGCGCGCATAGAGGGGACCCTTCAATCGCGCCAGTTCGGTTCTGGCCACCTCGCGATACCAGGGGTTTCGATCGCGCGTCTCGATGTCGATGAATCCGGCCAGCCGCATCGCCTCTGCGTAGCGTGCGGGTGAGGCCATGGCGAAGGACAGTCCCTCCGCGGCGATATAGGCTTTCATCTCGGGCGACGGCTCGCCGTCATGCGAGATCATCCAGTTCGATGCGGCAAAGATCCCGCCCGGCTTCAAGATCCGGAACATGTCGGCAAACAACGCGTCCTTGTCGGGCACGTGCAGCAAGGCATCCTTGGAAAAGACGATGTCGAACGAATTGTCGGCAAAGGGTAGACGGCCGGGTGCGGCCTGCACGAAGCTGGCGCGGTCGGATAGCTTGCGGTCGGCGCTGTGACGGCGCGCGGCCTCTATGACCGGCAACTCGACATCGAAACCGGTAGCGGCGGAAAGCCCATGTGCTTCGAGGAGATGCAAGGTGACGCCGCCGGCGCCGCATCCGACATCCAGAAGCGTCTTGTCCTTAAGGTTCAAGCCTTCCACGACCCGATCGACTTCGCCCGGGCCGCCGGGGGAAAGATATCCTTTGCCCCACAGCGCCTCCAGAAAGCGGATAGCGCTGTCGTCATATTCCGGTTCTGCCGTTGCCGTCTCGATCATCGGATCACAGATTTCAGGTCTCGGAGACGGAAAGAAAGCTAGCGCATTCGCCGCAAAACGCAACCTCATTTGTTGAACATTCATTCAATATGGCTGGACAAAAATGGGGTGATCGTGGCAAATTTGGATAAATCAGGGCCAGATCACGCGAGCAGAAGGTCGGCTGGAATGAAGAGCTGGGACGCGATTATCATCGGGGGAGGCCATAACGGGCTGGTCAATGCGTGCTATCTGCAGCGCGCCGGCCTTGACGTCCTCGTGGTCGAAAAGAATGGCTGGGTGGGTGGGGCCGCGACCAGCAGGGAGCTGACGCCCGGCTTTGCCTATTCGAACTGTTCCTATGTCTGCTCGCTGTTTCGCCCGGAGATCATGCGCGACCTGGAACTGCCGCGCTTCGGCCTGCAGGTCATTTCCTATGAGGGCGGGGCGGTGTTGACCCGCGATGGCGACTATCTCGCCAACTATCGCGACCATGATGCGCATAGGCGCGAATTTGCCCGTTTCTCCAAGCGCGACGCCGAGGCCTATGACCGCTATGCCCGCGACGTGACGCGACAGTGCCGCTTCATCCAGCCTTTGCTGATGCGCACAGCGCCCGATCCGACCAGTCTCAAGCCGCGCGACCTTGGCGAACTGCTCTATCTTGCGAGGAAATTCGGCGAACTTTCCGCCGCAGAAATATCGCTGATGCTGCGTTTCTGGACGATGTCGATCTCGGATTTCCTCGATGAATATTTCGAGACCGATGTCATCAAGGCGAACTTCGCCATATCCGGTATCATCGGGACCGCGCTCGGGCCGATGTCGCCCGGCACCGCCTATGTGCTTCTGCATCATTACATGGGCGAGGTTGACGGTTCTGTCGGCGCCTGGGGTTATGCGCGTGGCGGCATGGGAGCCGTGACCAAAGCGCTGGCCGCTTCCTTTGAGGCTTCGGGCGGAACGATCAGGACGGGCGCCGAGGTCGAGCGCGTGCTGGTCAAGGGCGGCAAGGCAAAGGGCATCGTTCTTGCCAGCGGCGAGGAAATCTACGGCAAGCTTGTCGTCTCCAATGCGGACGTAAAGCGGACCTTTCTCAAATTGGTCGAGGACAAGGACCTGCCGGATGTCTTCTTGCGGCGCGTACGCAATTTCAAGATCCGCGGCTCGTCGGGCAAGGTCAACATCGCCTTGGATTCGTTGCCGGAGTTTCCGGCATTGCCCAAGAATTCACCCTGCTACCGCGGCGATCTTCATTTCACCGATACGGTCGAGCGCATGGAGCGCGCTTATGACGACTGGAAGGCCGGCCGCTGGTCCGCCGATCCATTCCTCGACATGATGATCCCGACCACGCTCGACCCGACCATGACTGCGCCGGGCAAGCACTTCATGAGCTGCTTTGTGCAGTACGCGCCGCCAAAGATAGAGGGGCGCGATTGGACCGACGCCGACCGCGACGGCTTTGCCGAATCGGTGATTTCGCAGATCGCCGACTACTCGCCCGGCTTCCGCGACCGCATCGTTCACATGGAGGTGCGCACGCCGCGCGAACTGGAAGCCGAGGTCGGACTTACGGAAGGGAACATCTTCCAGGGCGAACTCACCTTCGACCAGTTGCTGTTCAACCGTCCGGTGCCGGGCTATGCGCAATACCGTTCGCCCATCGGCGGGCTCTACATCTGCGGTTCTTCTACCCACCCCGGTGGCGGCGTGATGGGCGCACCCGGCCGTAACGCCGCCGCCGAAATTCTTCGCGATCTCGCCAAGCCCCGCCTGCACATGAGCCCGGCCCATGACATCATTTGATTGCATCGTCGTTGGCGGTGGCCACAACGGCCTGGTTGCGGCAGCGCTGCTTGGCAAGAGCGGTCGCAAGGTGCTGGTGCTGGAGACTGCGACCAAGGTTGGGGGCGCTGCCCGTACGGAAGAGTTCGCACCCGGCTTCCGGACGTCCTCGCTTGCGCATGTCTTGAACCGGCTGCATCCCGATGTGGTCAGGGAACTGGACCTTGAACGGCATGGCCTGCGGCTGAAGCGGGACGCTTTCGCACCCTCAGTCGCGCTTGTGAAAGAGGGCGTGCCGCTCATCTTGCAAGGGGCGTATGGTGAGACCGTTACGGGGGCGAGCGCCACGGAACAAACTGCATGGCGCGATCTGCGGGCGCAGTTGTTGCGCTATGCCGGCATCCTGAAGCCGTTCCTGTCGCGCCGCCCGCCCGATCTGGGTGGCCTCTCCCTTGGCGAAACAGCGGCGCTTGGCCAGGTGGCGTTAGCCTTGAAGCGTCTCGGCAAGGAGGACATGCGCGACTTCCTGCGCGTGCTTCTGATGAATGTAGCGGATATGCTTGACGAGCAACTGACGGATGACCGGCTCAAAGGCCTGCTTGCCTTCGATGCCGTGCTGGGAGCGCATCTCGGGCCACGCTCGCCGACGTCGCTGCTGGGTTTGTACTATCGCCTTGCAGGTGAACTGTCCGGCGAGGCGGGTGCGCAACTTCTGCCGTCAGGCGGCATGGGCGCGGTCGTGTCGGCGATCGGGGCGGCGGCTGCCAAGGCGGGCGTCACGCTGCGCACGAGTTCCCCGGTTGGGCGCATCGTTGTCGAGAACGGCCGTACGACCGGCGTTGTGCTCAATACGGGCGAGGAGATAGGTGCCGCTATCGTCATCTCGGCGACGGACCCGGCAACGACCTTTCTCGATCTGATAGGATCGCGTGACCTCGACACCGGTTTCGTGCGCAAGGTGAGCCATATCCGCATGAAGGGCGACGCCGCCAAACTCCATCTCGCGCTTGACGCGCCGCCTGCCTTCGCAGGTCTGGATGCAGCCGGACACAAGGGCCGCCTCGTCATCGCGCCCTCCACGAACCATGTCGAACGGGCCTTCAATCCATCGAAGTACGGCGAGTTTTCGCCCGAACCGGTCATGGAAATCACCTTGCCGTCGCTTTCCGATGCCTCGCTTGCACCCGACGGCGCGTGCGTGCTTTCGGCGGTCGTCCAGTACGCGCCTTATGCGCTGAAGGAAGGTTGGCAGAGCGGCAAGCCGAAGCTCCAAGCTGCTATCATGGCGCAGCTTGAGGCCTATGCTCCCGGTATTGGCAAAACGGTTCGCCATGCCGAGCTTCTTACGCCGGCTGATATCGAAGCCCGATATCATATGCGCGGTGGCCATTGGCATCATGGTGAGTTGCAGGCCGACCAGATGCTGGTTTCGCGGCCGGTCGCGGGCTGGTCGGGCTATGATACGCCTATCGCTGGCCTTTATCTTGCCTCTGCCGGTTCCCACCCCGGCGGCGGCGTCTCCGGGGCGCCGGGGCTGAATGCCGCCCGGCGGATATTGCAGAGGCGGAAGGAGGCGTGATGGATACGGTAGCTGACAAGGTTGCGCTTCGCCGCGCTGCGCAGGGGCACTTCAGCAACTGGCGGATAGATACGCCGTTCCAGCCAAGGCTTGCGGAACTATCGAGGACGGACGACTGGTATAGCTGGGCAGGGTACCGGGCGCCGCATTCGCTTTGGGACGAGGAGCTCGAATACTTCGCGATCCGCAGCCAGGCCGCGCTGTTCGACATTTCGCCGATGACCAAATACCGGGTCGAGGGACCTGATGCCGAAGCGTTCCTCAACCGCCTGACGTTGCGCGACGTGTCGAAGCTGAAGCCGGGCAGGGTGCATTATACCGCCTGGTGCGACGACGAAGGTTTTGTCCTGGACGACGGGACGCTGTTTCGCCTCTCCGCAGACAGGTTCCGGCTGTGTTGCCAGGAACGCCATCTGCCATGGCTGCTCGACAGTGCGGTCGGGTTCAAGGTGTCTGTCGAAGAGGAGACCGAACAGGTTGCGGCCTTGGCGCTGCAAGGCCCGACATCTTATGCAGTGCTTCGCGAGGCGGGTTTTGCCGGTGTCGAAAAATTGAAGGTGTTCGACATAGCCGAGTTCGATCACGAAGGCGGCAAGGCGGTGATTTCGCGTACAGGATTTACCGGCGATCTTGGCTACGAGCTGTTCGTTGATAGGGATTTGGCGCTCAGCCTGTGGGATCGGCTGTTCAAGGCCGGTGAGCTTCGTGGTATCCGCGCCATTGGCTATACGGCGCTGAACAGGGCTCGAACCGAAGCCGGGCTGATTGTCGCCAACGCCGATTTCGTCACCTCCGAACATGCCATCCGTGCGAACCGGCTGCGTATGCCTGACGAGATCGGCCTTGGCTTCATGGTCGATGCGACCAAGGGCCATTTCAACGGTCGCCGCGCCATCCTCGAGGCGCGGGCGCGAGGCAAATTGCGACATGTCCTTGTCGGGCTGGAGATTGAGGGCAATGTGCCGGCCGAGCATGCCATCGTCTACCACAAGAAGCACAAGGAGGTCGGACTGGTGAGCGCCGCGCTATGCTCGCCCATGGCCAAGAAGAACATTGCGCTGGCATCGCTCGAAAGACCGTTCGGGGATACGATAACCGACGATCTCTGGGTCGAAATCTACGCTATGCGTGAATTGCAGTATCAGAAGCTGATGAAGCGGGCGAAGGTCGTGCGGCGGCCTTTTATCAAGCTTGATCGGCGCACCGCCAATCCTCCGGCGGATTTTTGACATGGCGGATGAAGCCGGCAAACCCCTTGATGATGAGGCTGGCGAACAATGGGTGCTGATCAACACCCCACTTGGCGAGCCGTGGTCGGGGCGCACCCGTTATGCTGCGGCGATGTATTTTTTCAAGCGTGGTGAAATGGATGCCGAGACACTCGAGGTCTACCGCATTTGTTCCAGGCTCGACTCAGAAGATCCGTTGCCGATCGTGCGTGACCGCGGCGCCGGCAAGGTGTGGCTGAAGCGCATGGGATTTGGCGGCTAGTTTCAACTCACAACTGCGAGGCTGCGATCTTGCGGCCGCTATGTTCGGCGATCAGCACGCCGCCAAGCACCAGAACCAACGCAACTGCGTGGTAGAATTGAAATGCTTCGTTGAGCAGAAGGACTGCCAGCAATGCGCCCCACAGGGGTAGGAAGTTGACGAACAGGCCGGCACGATTTGCGCCGATTAGCTCGACGCCGCGAATATACGTGGCTTGCGCGATCAGAGAGGGAAACAGAACTACGTAGGTGATGATCCCCCAGCCTTTGGCGTCGGGCAGGATCGTGGCGCCGATCGCGGCCTCGGCTGCCACAAAGGGCACTGCGCTCAGGAAAGCGCCCAGGCATAAGCCAACCATCAGGGTTATCCAGTGCACCTGGGGTTTTCGACGCAGGACCACGGTGTAGATGCCCTGGGTCGTGATCGCTATAAGCATCAGAGCATCGCCGAAATTCATTTCAAGGTGAACGAGGCGCTGAATCTCGCCATGCGTAGCCGCAACGATGACGCCGCAGAAGGAAAGGGCGAAACCCAGTATCTGGCCTCGCGTGGTTCGGGTCCTGAACAAGAGGAAAGACGCGATAAAGACGACCAGCGGTATGCCGCCCTGTTCAATGCTGACATTGGTCGCCGAGGTGTAGAGCAATGCGCAGTACATGGCGACGCTGAACAGAGTAAAGCCGAGCGTTCCGGCGGCGAGAAGAAACCAGGAGCGCTTCCGGATCACAAGCCAGTCGGCCAGGAGATGGCGCCAGCCCACGAATGCCAGGATAACAACGGTGAAACCCCAGCGGGCTGCAGTAAGGATCATGGGCGAGACGTGCCCCACCGCCATCTTGCCGGCAATAGCGTTGCCGGCCCAAAACAGCGTGGTCAAAAGCAGGAGCAGGTAGGCGTTTCGAAACATGGCAATCTTCGGCATTTCAGATCGAGGTCGGGCGTAATGTCCATCGCTGGACAAGTAAATGATGCCAAAGGCGAAAATTGTTGTGTTCGGGGTGCTTGCGAGCGGCAAAGAAAGGTCGCGTCTGCGTTTGCTTGACGTTATAGAGGCCTGTCATTTCGCGGGTCCTCCGTTCTGCTCGACCCGAACTGAAGGGAAGAAAATATGGCCAATGTGGTGGTCGTCGGCTCTCAGTGGGGCGACGAAGGCAAGGGCAAGATCGTCGACTGGCTGTCGGAGCGCGCCGACGTCGTGGTGCGTTTCCAAGGTGGTCACAATGCCGGCCATACGCTGGTCGTCGATGGCAATGTCTACAAGCTTTCGCTCTTGCCGTCGGGCGTGGTGCGCAAAGGCAAGCTGTCGATCATCGGCAACGGCGTCGTCTTCGACCCGCATGCCTTTGTAGCCGAAGTGTCCAAGCTCAAGGCGCAAGGGGTGGAGGTTGTGCCAGAGCGCCTGAAAATAGCCGAAAACACCGCGCTTATCCTCTCCCTGCACCGCGAGTTGGATGGGTTCCGTGAAGATGCGGCGTCCAATTCCGGAACGAAGATTGGTACGACCCGGCGCGGTATCGGCCCCGCCTATGAGGACAAGGTCGGTCGGCGCGCGATCAGGGTGATGGATTTGGCGGATTTGGAAACGCTTCCCGCGAAGGTCGACAGGCTGTTGACGCACCACAATGCCTTGCGGCGCGGCCTGGGCCACGGCGAAGTGGCGCATGAAGTGATCATGCAGGAGCTTACCTCCGTTGCCGGCGAGATCCTGCCTTACATGGACCGGGTCTGGAAGATACTCGATGATCGCCGCCGTGGCGGCGAGCGCATCCTGTTCGAGGGAGCGCAAGGTACGCTGCTCGACATCGATCATGGCACCTATCCGTTCGTAACTTCATCCAATACGGTTGCCGGGCAGGCTTCGGCAGGTTCCGGGGTCGGACCCGGGGCGCTGAGCTATGTGCTGGGCATCACAAAGGCCTATACGACCAGAGTAGGCGAAGGGCCGTTTCCGACCGAGCAGCAGAACGAGATTGGCGAATTCCTCGGAACCAAGGGGCATGAATTCGGAGTGGTCACGGGGCGCAAGCGTCGCTGCGGCTGGTTCGATGCGGTGCTGGTGCGCCAGGCGGTTGCCGTCAATGGCATCAAGGGCATCGCACTGACCAAGCTGGACGTGCTCGACGGATTGCCCGAGATCAAGGTATGCACCGGCTATACGCTGGACGGCGAATTGATCGATTACCTGCCCGCAAGCCAGGGCGCCCAGGCGCGTGTCCAGCCGGTGTACGAAACGCTTGAGGGCTGGCAGGAAACCACGGCCGGAGCCAGAAGCTGGGCGGACTTGCCGGCGCAGGCCGTAAAGTATGTGCGCCATATCGAGGAACTGATCGGAGCGCCGGTGGCGCTGCTTTCAACCAGCCCGGAGCGGGACGACACGATACTTGTGACCGATCCGTTTCAAGACTAACTATCCCGATCTGCCGGCCAGAGACCCGATTTGTGGTGGTCGGCAAGGGAGTAACAGGTCAACTGAAGCATGGCAGATTTCGTTGCGGTTCTGAAAAAGACGATCGACGGTCTCGGTGAAACCACGCCGCAGATGCGAGCGAAGGTCTATGACAAGGCGCGCTCGACGGTTGCGGCCAAGCTGGCCGCCATCGAGCCCGCACCACCTGCTGCGGTGGCAGAGCGCCAGAAGCGTGCGCTTGAAGATGCCATTGCAGCGGTGGAGAGCGGTTATGCGCCTCAGGTAGCCACAGACGCCGATCCGCTGGCGGAACTGGACAACATCTTCTCCTCGATCGACAAGAACAAGAACCAGCCTACGCATGTCCGGCCGATTGCCAAGACAGAAGCGGCATCGCCCAATCTCGAGGCCAAGCCGAATCCGTCTTGGCGCAATGCCGACCAGGCGGTCTGGACAGAGCCTGCGCCGCCGGAGCTTGCACAGCGCGACAGCAGTACCGTGTATCCGGCAGGTGACGAGTTTGAGCAGGAAGGCGGTCGGCGTGGCGATGTATTCGCCAATGTCGACGAACCGGATGGCAAGCGCAGCTACAAGGGCTTGATCGCTGCGGCCATTGCCGTGCTGGTGGTCGCCGGTGGCGCTTACGGCGTATGGCTGAACAAGGATGCGTTCCAGGGCATGTTCGCGTCCGGCGACGAGCCCAAGCCAGTCGTGGTCAAGCCGGTAAAAGTCGCACCGACTGCCGGCACTGAAACCGCTGCTGCCGAGCCGCCGGCTGCGCCGGCTCCGGCAGCCAGTCCGGCCAGCGGAACCGATACGGGCGACACGACCAAATTCACCCAGCGTCTGCTGCCGGACGGCAATGAAACCGATCCCGGCCCTGCGGCGGGCGAAAGTGGTGTTGGTGAAGGTACTTCCGTCGTGGCGCTGACCACGCCTCCCCCCGCCGTGGCGCCTTCGACTCCGGCTACAGAGAACACGGCAACGCCCCCTGTCGCCAGCGAGCAGGCGCCCCCTGCTACGCCTGACGCGCAAGCTGCCGTACCCGTTGGGCAGAAGGCAATTTTCTACGAAGAGCGCACCAGCGTCGCGCAGGGCTCGGCAGAACCTGGCAATATCGTCTGGTCCCTGGTCCAGGAATCACCTGGAGGCGATGCGCCGCCTGAACCGGCGATCCGGGGCGAGGCCACCATACCGGGCAAGGATGTGCAACTGCGCCTGACGATCCGTCGCAATGCCGACCAGACATTGCCCGCCAGTCATATCGTCGAGATGATCTTCCTGACGCCTGATGGTTTCGAAGGCGGCGGTATTGAGAACGTGCTTCGTATTGCGATGAAGACTGCCGAGCAGGACGCCGGCAGTCCGCTGATCGGTATTCCCGCGAAGATCGCCGACGGCTATTTCCTCGTCGCGCTCAACGACACCGCAGCCGACGAGAACGCCAATATGACGCTCTTGCGGAACCAGGAGTGGATCGACGTTCCCGTCATATACAAGTCGGGGCGCAGGGCGTTGCTGACAATGGAAAAAGGTATTCCCGGTGACAAGGTGTTCGACGATGCGTTGAAGGCCTGGCAGGCGAAATCGGCGGGTTGACGAATTGCCGGGGCTCCCAAAAGGGCTGTGGCTAAAGAACTGATGGAGTACAGATGGAAATTGTCATTCCCGGCGCTGCCAACCTGTCCCTTTTCGTAATCTCTGCATTGATCCTGCTGGTCGTGCCGGGGCCATCGGTGCTTTACATCGTTGCGCGTTCGATTACGCAGGGACGTGTGGCGGGGTTCGTTTCCGATCTTGGCATCCATTCTGCCACGCTCATCCACGTAGTGGCCGCAGCGCTTGGCCTTTCGGCGTTGCTCGCATCGTCGGCGGTTGCGTTCAGCGTGGTCAAATATGCCGGTGCCGCCTATCTGATCTGGCTTGGGTTGAAGAAGATTTTCGGGCCAGCCGATGAGGCTGATATTGATGTCGGTAGCGGCGGTCGCAGCTACCGACGCTTGTTTCGCGACGGCTTCATCATCAACCTGTTCAACCCGAAGACCGCGCTGTTCTTTCTTGCCTTCCTGCCGCAGTTCGTCGAAGTCGGCAAAGGACATGTCGCCATGCAGATCGCCATTCTCGGACTTCTATTCACGGTGCTCGGACTGGTGAGTGACGGTTGTTATGCGCTTGCGGCAAGTGCGCTGGGTGATAGGCTTCGGCGCAGCCGCAGCTATGTTCGCTTCGAGCGCTATATCAGTGGGATCATGTTCATCGGGCTTGGCCTGACCGCGGCCCTGGCCGGAAGTCATCGCAAGTAATAGCGTGGCGTGGCGCGCCTGTGACCGACGCCATTTTCAGCCTTCCAGTTCCTCGCGCAGTATTTCCAGTTCCAGCCATTCTTCTTCAAGGGCTGTAAGTGTGGCGCGCTCCTTGTCGAGTGCAGCGATGGTCTTCTGGAAGCCCTTGGGGTCGCGTTCATAGAAGGCTGGATCGGCAATGTTGTTCTCAAGCGTGGCGATAGACGAGGATACGGCTGCCATCTTTGTCGGCAGATTCTCCAGCGCGAATTTCTGCTTGAACGATAGTTTTCTTGCAGGACCTTTGGCTTCGGGCTGGGCAGCCCGCTCCGCTGCCTGAACTTCTTCACCGCCGGCAGTGCGCGCGCGCAGCTTGCGATCGTCGAGACGGTCCGCGCCGCGCTGCGCCAGCATGTCGGAATAGCCGCCGGCATATTCGACCCAGCGGCCATTGCCCTCAGGCGCTATCGTGCTGGTTACCGTGCGATCGAGGAAGTCGCGGTCGTGGCTGACCAGAATGACCGTGCCGGCGAAACCGGCGACCAGTTCCTGCAACAGTTCCAGCGTCTCCATGTCGAGATCGTTGGTCGGTTCGTCGAGCACTAACAGATTGGCCGGGCGGGCGAGAACGCGCGCCAACAGCAGCCTTGCCCGCTCCCCGCCGGAGAGCTCACGCACCGGGGTACGAGCCTGCTCCGGCTTGAACAGGAAGTCCTTCATGTAGGAAACGACGTGGCGCTGCTCGCCATTGATGACGAGGCTCTCGCCGCGGCCATCCGTCAGGTAATGAGCAAGCGTTTCGTTCGGGTCTACAGCCCCGCGCTTCTGGTCAAGCGTGGCGACCTCGAGATTGACACCGAGGCGGACGGTGCCGGTATCGGGAGCGAGTTCCCCGGTAAGCATTTTCAAGAGCGTCGTCTTGCCTGCACCGTTTGGGCCGACAAGGCCGATGCGGTCGCCCCGCTGAATACGGGTCGAGAAATCCTTGACGACGATGAGGTCGCCGAAGCTCTTGCCGATTCCCTTGGCTTCGACGACCAGCTTGCCGGATTCGGCTGCGTCGCTTGCCACCATGGTGGCGGTGCCCTCGGCACCCTTGTGGCCGCGAAATCGCTGCCGCATCGTCTGCAATTCGCCGAGCCTGCGCATGTTGCGCTTGCGGCGCGCCGTGACGCCGTAGCGCAGCCAGTGCTCTTCGCGAACGATCTGGCGACCGAGCTTGTGCTGTTCGCGTTCTTCTTCTTCCAGAACCTTATCGCGCCATTCCTCGAAATGGCCAAAGCCCCTGTCCAGCCGGCGGGTCTGGCCGCGATCCAGCCAGACGGTGGCGCGGGAGACACGTTCGAGGAAGCGGCGGTCGTGCGAAATCACGATCAGCGCTGATGTCGTGCGAGCAAGCTCGTCTTCCAGCCATTCGATGACTTGCAGGTCGAGGTGGTTGGTCGGTTCGTCGAGCAGGAGGATGTCGGGTTCCGGGGCCATGACGCGGGCAAGAGCCGCGCGGCGGGCTTCTCCGCCCGAAAGCTCGTTGGGTTTTTCGTCTCCGGTGAGCCCAAGATGCTCCATCAGGTAAGTAGCGCGATGTGGGTCGTCGGCGGGACCAAGACCTGCCTCGACATAGGCGCGCACGCTGGCAAACCCGTCCATATCCGGCACTTGGGGCAAGTAGCGGATCGTTGCCGAAGGCTGGCGGAATACTTCGCCGTCCTGCGCTTCGATCAGCCCGGCTGCGATCTTCAAGAGCGTGGACTTGCCGGAGCCGTTGCGGCCGACCAAGGCGATCTTGTCGCCTACGGTGACGGTCAGTTCTGTCCCGTCGAGCAACGGCGTGCCGCCAAAGGTCAGCTTTATGCCAGTGAGATTGAGGAGCGGCGGGGCCATGTCAGGTTCCGGAAATCGGGAAAGGATGGGCAACGAGCAGTGCCCGACCGCTAGCAAGTTCGATACGCAATTTTCCGGCGACCACATTGGAGATGGTAAGCGACGAGCCGAACGGCACTTTGACATTCTTGAGTGGCCAAATGGCACCCTCCACTGTCAGCCCGTCCAGATCGGAAAAGCCGAGGATCGAGAACATGGTGCCTTCGGCGTAGTCGAACCGGGCGGATCGAGTGAGCAGCGGAATGCCTTCCTGCGCCCCACTGGTCAATAAGACGGACATGCCGTTCTGCGCCAAGCGCACTGCAAGTGCCAAATGCAGGAATGCATGATCGGCACGCGGTCCGCCAAACGCTCCAGCAAGCACCAGTTCGGTGGCGCCTTTATCGTGGGCGATGTCGATTGCCAGTTCACCGTCGGTCTTGTCCTTTTCCGCGGGAAACTTTTGGGTCGGTACGGACCGCAGGCGGTACGGCAGGTCGTCCGGCACAGAATCGAAATCGCCGACCCAAAGCTCCGGCGTCAGACCGAGCAATTCGGCGTGCCGGATACCCGAATCGGCCGCGATGACGCGTGTTCCGGTGACCTGATCGTCGAGCATGGGAGTTCGGACGAGGTCGCCGCCCAACAGGATGGTGAATTTGCTCATGGGCGAGGCCCTTAGCAGCCCCCATGACAGAACGGAAGTCCGGCACTGGCAAGCTCACTCTTGCAAGGGCGGTCTTCCCGGACTATGTGTCGAAACGCTCTAACGGGGTGCCGGACGCGTCATGCGGACCGGCTGAGAGGCAAATGCCAACCCGCTGAACCTGATCCGGTTTGTACCGGCGGAGGGATTAGATGCTTTCGGGAACTCCCGGCGCTTCAATTCCCTTGATTGTTTGAATGAAGGAGGCGCCGATGCGCACAGTGCTTTTATCGTTTTTTGCAGCAACTACGCTTGTCCTGATTGTCCCGGCCGCGGCCAAGGATAAGCTCACAGTCTACACCTATGAAAGCTTCACCGCGGAATGGGGGCCCGGCCCGCAGATAAAGAAGAATTTCGAAGCCAAATGCGGTTGCGAAATCGATTTCGTCTCGGTCGCCGATGGCGTCGCCCTTCTAAACCGCGTCAAGCTGGAAGGGGTCTCGACCAAGGCCGACGTCGTTCTTGGTCTCGACACTAATCTTACCGCCGAAGCAAAGGCAACCGGGTTGTTTGCGCCGCATGGCGTCGTCAGCGACATCAATGTGCCGGGCGGCTGGAGCGACGATACCTTCGTACCTTACGATTACGGCTATTTCGCCGTCATCTACGATACCGAAAAGCTGAAGACCCCGCCGAAGAGCCTGAAGGAACTCGTCGAGGGCGATCCCGAGCAGAAGATCGCGATTCAGGACCCGCGCACATCGACCCCCGGACTTGGCCTGCTTTTGTGGGTCAAGTCCGTCTATGGCGACAAGGCTGGCGATGCCTGGGCTAAACTCAAGGGGCGCGTGTTGACGGTGACGCCGGGTTGGAGCGAAGCCTATGGCCTGTTCACCAAGGGTGAGGCACCGATGGTGTTGTCCTACACGACTTCGCCCGCGTACCACATGGTGGCCGAAAACAGTGAGCGCTATCAGGCGGTGTCGTTCGAGGAAGGGCATTACCTGCAGATCGAGGTCGCCGGTATCACGATCACCGGTGCCAAGAACCCGTTGTCGGAAAAGTTCATGGCCTTCATGACCGGGCCCGGCTTCCAGGATGTCATTCCTGAAACCAACTGGATGTTCCCGGCAGGCAAGACCGACAAGCCGCTAAACCCGGCTTTCGACAGGCTGGTGAAGCCAGCCAAGACCTTGCTGTTCAGCCCCGAAGAGGTAGCCCAGAACCGCAAGGCCTGGGTGGATGAATGGCTTGGCGTGATGAGCAAATAGCGTTGGCAATCCTGCGCGAACACCTCTCTTCGCAAGCCGGGGAGAGGTGTTTCAGGAAACTGGATATTCGGCACCGATGCGCCTGACGCGTACATCAGATCCTCGCATACTGGCAGGCATAGTGGCGCTTGCCGCCATCTCGGTGCTCATTGGCGGGGCGTTTGCAGGCCTGATCGCCGAGGGTGCTCGCGACTTGTCCGGCGCCGTTGCTGCCTTTGATGGCTACCTGTTGCGCGTTGCGCGTTTCACGCTGTGGCAAGCGATCCTGTCCACTTTCCTCTCGGTTCTGCCGGCGCTGTTCGTCGCCCGCGCACTGGCGCGTCATCCACGATTTTTCGGTCGCGACCTGATCCTGCAACTCTTCGCGGTGCCGCTGGCGTTGCCGGCGATCGTTGCCGCGCTCGGCATTCTGGCGCTCTATGGACGTGCCGGCTATTTCGCTGATTTCCTCGGCAACCTGGGGGGAGGCACTTGGCCTGGTGTCTATGGCCTATCCGGCATTCTCGTGGCGCATGTGTTCTTCAACCTGCCGCTTGCTGCCCGGTTGTTTCTGGAAGCCTTGCAGACCATGCCAGCCGATCAATGGCGGCTGGCAAGCCAACTCGGCATGGGCGCGCGACCCGCTTTCAGGCTGATTGAATGGCCGGTGCTGCGGCAGGCGCTACCGGGCATTGCCGGACTGGTCTTCATGCTCTGCATTACCTCATTTACCATCGTTCTGACGCTTGGTGGCGGTCCCCGCGCCACGACACTTGAAGTGGCGATCTACCAGGCATTGCGTTTCGATTTCGATCTTATCCGCGCCGTGGCGCTCACGCTTTTACAGATCGGGTTGACGCTTGTCGTGGTGTTTATTCTTACCCGGCTCGGTGCAAACACCGTTGTCGACGCCAATCTGCCAGTCGCGCCGCGTCGCTATCTTTCGGTCGGAAGGGGCGAGGCCTGGCTGAATTCAGTGCTGATCGTGCTTTCGCTTGCATTTGTCGCAGGACCAATGGCGGCGACCGTTGCGGCAGGCCTTCAGGCCGACCTCGCGCGGTTGGTGACTGAGGCTGCGGTGCGCAGTGCGGCGCTTACCAGTCTTGTGCTGGCATTTATATCGGCTGTTTTGTCTGCGGCCCTGTCACTTGCCTTAATCATGGCGCGCCGTGCATTGGCGCTGGGACGTGCGGGACAAGGCAAAACGCTGCTTGAATATGCGACCGATAGCGGTGCCGGCTTCGTGCTGGTCGTTCCGCCCATCGTCATAGGCGCGGGCTGGTTTATCCTGTTGCGCCATGCGGGAGATGTGTTTGCGCTCGCCCCGGTAATGGTTGTGGCCGTGAACGCGGTGATGGCAATGCCGTTTGCGATCCGCGCGCTACGCCCTGCCTATGATGCTGCCAGCGAGCGCCACGAGCGGTTATGTGCTCTCCTTGGCATTTCTGGCTGGAACCGCTTCAAGTTGATCGATTGGCCGTCGCTGCGGCGGCCGTTGGCCACAGCCTTCGCCTTTGCCATGGCGCTGTCTCTTGGCGATCTTGGCGTGATTGCACTGTTCGGCAGCGATTCCGTGCAGACATTGCCCTATCTGCTGCTGTCGCGGATGGGCAGCTACCGCACAGATGACGCGGCAGGACTGGCTTTGATCCTCGGCGTTCTTTGCCTTGCGTTGATGTTTGCCGCCACTCGTTTTGGAAAGGAAGCTTCCGCATGAATGATCGGGGGCAGTCGGGCGCGGCAGTAAAGCTGGAAGCCGTGTCGTTCAGCTATGGCGAAGCGAGCTTCAATTTTGACGTGATTTTTGCACCAGCAGAGATCACTGCAGTGATGGGGCCAAGCGGATCGGGTAAGTCGACGTTGCTCAACCTCGTCGCCGGTTTCGAAACGCCTCAATCCGGCAATGTTGTGATCGGCGGCAAGGATGTGACGTCGGAGGCACCCGCGAACCGGCCTGTTTCCATGGTGTTTCAGGAAAACAATCTGTTCGCGCATCTGTCGGTCGAAGACAATGTGGGATTGGGCTGCTCGCCTTCGCTCAAGTTGACTCCTCTGCAACGCGATTTGGTAGGCGAGGCACTGGCGCGAACCGGGCTCGACGGCAAGCAACGCCGCTTGCCGCGCGAGTTGTCAGGTGGCGAGCGCCAAAGAGTCGCTCTCGCGCGGGTTCTGGTACGGGAACGCCCGGTTTTGTTGCTTGACGAGCCTTTCGCATCGCTTGGGCCGGCTTTGCGCGATGACATGCTGGATCTCGTGGCCGATCTGCAGGCCGAGCGACGTATGACTGTATTGTTCGTGACCCATCAACCGGAAGATGCCCGGCGAATCGCCAGGAACATGGTGTTCGTGGAAAATGGAGCTGTGGCGGCAACTGGGCTGGCTGAGTATTTCTTCGGCCCAGGTGGACCGGAAGCTTTCAGGCGCTATATCGGCTTCGAGAGTGAATCACATGATGTTGCCCGGAAGTGGACATAATTTACGGCCAAAGCGGCATCGGCAGTCAGGACTTATTGTTGCTATGCACGGTTGAGTGTGGCTAGGTCCGCGCAAGGATGGTTGGTTAGCCCCTGATTTGCCCATACTAACGGGAAAGGACGCCGATCTGTTGACCGGCTTGTATCATCTCCGCAAATTGCCGTTGCCGCGCACGCTCGTGCTGGCGGGTGCTGCATTTGTGTTGGCCGCTTGCCAGGCGATCACGCCGCCTGACGTGCAGGAATCGGCATTTCGACCCTCCGACAAGCCGGTAACCGTCGATAACGTTACGGCCAACAACAAGCTGGCTGAACTGGCGCGCGCCCAGCATCCGCGCATTCTGGCAACTTATGGCGGGGAGTATTCCGATCCAAAGCTCGAACGCATGGTTGCCAAGGTTATCGGCAGCCTGACCACGGTTTCCGCCAATCCGACGCAGAATTATCGCATCACCATTCTCAATTCGCCGAACGTGAACGCTTTCGCGCTGCCGGGCGGTTATCTCTACATCACCCGTGGCCTGCTTGCGCTGGCCAACGATTCGTCCGAGCTTGCCGCCGTGGTTGCGCACGAAATGGGCCACGTGACCGCCAATCATGGGTTGCAACGTCAGCAACTCGAGGCTGAGGAGGGTTTGGCCACCAAGGTGGTTTCAGATGTGCTCGGCGACAGTCCTACCGCTAAGGTCGCGCTAATCCGGGGTAAGCTCAGGCTGGCGCAGTTTTCGCGCAATCAGGAATTGGAGGCCGATGCAATCGGCATCAAGTCGGTGGGGGAGGCAGGCTACGATCCCTACGCCGCGAGCCGCTTCCTGCAGTCGATGTCTACCTATACCGATTTCCGCTCGGTCAGCGGTGCGACGGATGCCAGCCTCGATTTTCTGGCAACCCATCCCAATACGCCGCAACGTATCGAACTGGCTCTGCGCCATGCGCGCCAGTTCGGCCCACCGGGTGTCGGAACCCGCGACAGGGACAGCTTTCTTGCCGGCATAGACGGCCTGCTTTACGGCGATACGCCGGAAGAGGGCTATGTGCGCGGCAATACATTCCTGCATCCTGGTCTCGGCGTCTCGTTCTCGGTGCCGGATGGCTTCATTATCGACAATTCGGCAACGGCGGTTACGGCAACCGGACCGGGCGACATGGCGGTGCGCTTCGATGGGGTCTCGGTTAGCAAGGATCGTTCGCTGACCGACTACATCCGCAGTGGCTGGGTGGCGGGCCTCGACGAAGCCAGCGTGCGCCAGGAGACGATCAACGGCAATGAGGCGGCCATCGCCAGCGCGAGTGCCGAAGGCTGGCGTTTTGACGTCACGGTCATCCGAGCCGGCGGGCAGGTCTATCGGCTACTGACCGCGGCTCCTGCGGCGAGCACTTCGTTAGACAGCGTTGCCCGTTCTGTCGGCGGTAGTTTCCGCATCCTGTCCCCGGCCGAAAAGGCCGCGCTGAAGCCGCTTCGTATCCGTATCGTCACCGTGAAGCCCGGTCAGACGATGGGAACGCTTTCCGCGCAGATGGTCGGCGTGGACCGCAAGCTGGATCTCTTCAGGGTGCTTAATGCGCTTGCGCCCGGAGCCACCGTCTCGGCGGGCGACAAGGTCAAGATCGTTACCGACAAGTAGTCGTCGAGTTCAGGCGATGATGTCGGGAATGATGCGGTCTTCCAGCGACCTCAGCCTGTCCTTCAGGGCAAGCTTCTTCTTCTTCATGCGCTGGATTTGCAGAGGGTCGCAGCCGGTTGCGAGCATTGCATTGATGGCCGCGTCGAAGTCGGCATGATCCTGCTTCAAGCGCGCGAATTCTAGGCGGATATCGGCCTGTTCCTGTTCGGACATTATTTACCGTCTGCACTATTTCGGCGCCCACAGTGCGCCTTGGGTGGGAACCCTGATGGGCGAAAACAATGGCTCGCCGCCACTGACGCCATGCAGTTATCACATTTCAGCCTGCGGTGGAATGCGACGCCCGTATTCCGAAACCGAAATTCGTTCACCGCACTTGTCCCGAATGTGATGAATGTGAAATTCCCCACATTAGTTCATTCGACATCCGCTTCAGTTGATGGCAGACTGTCATCGTGCCGTCACAGTGTGAAGCTGCGGTGGACGCCGTGGCGGCTGCAGTCGAGGAAACCATGAAAGGGAGAACCAATCATGTCTCTTGCATCCCATCTTGACGAATTGCAGAGGAAGCACGGCGACATCGAGCGCGAGATTGACAATGCCTTGTTGCATCCGTCAGTCGACGACCTCGAAATAGCCGCCCTCAAGCGACGCAAGCTGGCCATCAAGGACGAGATTGAGAAGCTGAAGAGCCAACCCACCACTCACTAAGCTGGTTCGGACATAAAGCCACGAAAGAGTGGCTTCCTTGATCTCGGCGGCTGTGGGCCGCCGGGAGATGGTGTGTTGATGCTCCGTCTGGCATTTCCTGCCGGTTTGCGACAACGCTAATTCGGGCGTGTCAATCCGGCATCATTGTTGCGCGGATAAAATCGCCACATTGACAAGTGGAACACTCTCCTCCACCTCATGCGATGACTTCGCAAGCCTGCCAAAAGGGATTTCACGTTTCCTGCGGTATGGTGTGCGCATTGATGCAGTGGGGCGCCCTGACGTATCCGGCCGGATGCGCGACGTCTCAAGAAGATTCTAGAGGCGGCCGGGATGACCGGGTACTATTCCTCACCATTTGAACGCCGCGTCTCGGTCGGCGTCGATGTCGGCGGCGTCATGGTCGGCGGAACCGCGCCCGTCGTCGTCCAGTCGATGACCAATACCGATACGGCCGATATCGATCAGACCGTGGCTCAGGTGGCAGCGCTACACCGCGCTGGCTCTGAAATCGTTCGAATTACCGTCGACCGCGACGAGAGTGCGGCTGCTGTGCCGTTTATTCGTGATCGGTTGGCGCGCCTTGGCGTTAATGTGCCTCTTGTAGGCGACTTCCACTACATCGGCCACAAATTGCTCGCCGACCACCCAGCCTGCGCCGAAGCGTTGGCAAAATATCGCATCAATCCCGGCAATGTCGGCTTCAAGGACAAGAAAGACAAGCAGTTCGCTTCTATCGTCGAGATGGCGATCCGTCATGACAAGCCGGTGCGCATCGGTGTCAACTGGGGCTCCCTCGACCAGGAGCTTCTGACCCGGCTGATGGATGAGAACCAGGCCAGTGGCTCACGACTTACCGCGCAGGAAGTGACGCGCGAAGCCATCGTGCAATCGGCGATCCTGTCGGCCGAGCTTGCCGAAGAAATCGGACTCGGCCGCGACAAGATCATCCTTTCGGCCAAGGTCAGCGGCGTGCAGGATCTGATTGCCGTCTATGCCGAGCTTGCGACGCGCTCCAACCATGCGTTGCATCTTGGCCTTACCGAGGCAGGGATGGGCTCCAAGGGCATCGTCGCCTCTTCGGCAGCGATGGGCATATTGCTCCAGCAGGGTATCGGCGACACCATCCGAATTTCGCTGACACCGGAACCGGGCGGCGACCGCACACGCGAAGTGCAGGTTGCGCAGGAACTTCTGCAAACGATGGGATTTCGCCAGTTTGTGCCGATCGTGGCGGCGTGCCCAGGCTGCGGGCGCACGACGTCCACCGTGTTTCAGGAACTGGCACAGTCGATACAGGACGACTTGCGCAAGAACATGCCGGTGTGGCGGACGAAGTATCCGGGTGTCGAAAAGCTCAAAGTTGCCGTGATGGGCTGCATCGTCAACGGCCCGGGCGAATCCAAGCATGCCGATATCGGTATCTCTTTGCCGGGGACGGGCGAGATGCCGACTGCACCTGTATTTATCGACGGCAGGAAGGCCGCCACCTTGCGCGGCCCGAACATCGCCTCCGATTTCGAGAAGATGGTTGCCGACTACATCGAACAGCGTTTTGGCCAAGGCATCAGGGCAAAGGCTGCGGAGTAGCCGATGCGGGCGCGGGAAGCGGCTCGGCTCATTGGAATTCTCGTTATTCTGCTTGCTGCCGGCGGAACAGTTGAAGCTGACCCGCCAAAACCAGCCAAGGAGCGGCTTATTGGTCGTGTTTGTGAACTGATTGAGGTTCACGCCGAACATGCCGGCTTGCCCAAAGAGTTTTTCGCCCGGCTGATCTGGAAGGAAAGTCGCTTCGATCCCAATGCCGTCAGCCCGGTCGGTGCCGAGGGCATCGCGCAGTTCATGCCGGGAACGGCCAGGATGCGCGGCCTTGCCGATTCCTTCGATGTCGAGCAGGCCATTCCCGCATCCGCCCGATATCTCGGCGAACTGAAGACAGGTTTCGGCAACCTCGGTCTTGCGGCCGCGGCCTACAATGCCGGTGAAAACCGCGTGTCGCGCTGGCTGCAATCGGGTGGTTTCCTGCCGCTGGAAACCGAGGACTATGTGCTCGACATCATGGGCGAGCCGGCTGACAACTTCACAGACAAGACCCATGCCGGTTCGGTTGCACCTCTGGATGAGAAGCAGAATTTCGCAGTGGCCTGCCGCAGGCTGCCAGCAATCATGTCAACGACGGTGGCAATGGCCAGCGTGCATGTGAAACCCTGGGGCGTTCAGGTTGCCGGCACCTTCCAGCGCAGTGCGGCAATCCGGCAATGGCAGCGTCTGAAAGCGCGGTTTCCAACCGTGTTTGGTTTGCATGATCCCGTCGTAAGCCGGGTTCGATCGCCGTTCGGCTGGCGGGGCATCTATGCCGTGCGTATCGGGGCGGAGAACAGAGGCGAGGCCAACGCCATCTGCCGGGACCTGAATAGTGTGGGGGGTGCATGTGTCGTGGTCAGGAACCGATAGGCCCGGATTCAAATGGAAGAAGATCGGCTAAACAGTTGACTGGTGCGTGGATCTTTCGAGGCTTCCGATTTTCAGGCGATCTTGGCGGCCAGTGTCTCGCTCAACCAACTGCCGATCTTGGTGCCGAGACGATCCGGAGAGATTGGCTTCGGCAGGTAGTCGTCCATGCCTGAATCGAGGCACTTGTCGCGGTCACCCTTCAGTGCATGGGCGGTGACGCCGATGATCGGGATATGCTCGCCCTTGCCCGCTTCATAGGCGCGGATGGCCTGTGTTGCTTCGTAACCGTTCATTTCCGGCATCGAAACGTCCATCAGGATCAGCTTCGGCTTCAAGGCACGGTGCATTTCGACTGCCGTGCGGCCGTTGCCCGCGATACGGTAGCTAAGGCCCAATCCGTTGAGAATCTGGCCGAAAACCAACTGATTTACCTCATTATCCTCGGCGATGAGGATATCGATTGAGGTGTTGGTGGTAGTCGTCGCCTCCGGGGACGTCGTCGTCGCCGAAGCGGGCTGGCGCGGGATCGTCGAGGCCGGGGGCATCGGTTGCGGGGCCGATACCGGTTCACGTACGAATTGCGTCATGCCGACCTGTGCGCGCGCCTTATGGATAACCGAGATGACGGTACCCAGCAGGATTGCGGAGCGCGCCGGCTTGGTGAGATGGGCGGCGATGCCGAAATCGATGACCAGCTTGCCGAAGTCGACCTGGTCGACCGAAGTCAGCAGAACTACCGGAATGCCGGTGAGGCGGCGATCCGCCGCGATGGCCTTGGCCACGTCGGCGCCGCTCATGCCGGGCATCTGGTAGTCGAGGATGATGCAGTCGACCGAAGCGCCGAGCTGGAAGGCGCGGTCGAGGAAGGCGAGGCCGACCGCCCCGCTTTCAGCCGCCGCGCAATCGAAACGCCAGCTCTTGAGCTGCTCCAGCAGGATCTCGCGATTGACGGGGTTGTCGTCGATGACCAGAACGCGCGCGCCGGTGACGTCGCTTGGAACCGCTTCGTCGCGCGGCTGCGCCTCATGCACCGGGAGCGGCACGGTGAACCAGAAGATCGACCCACGCCCGATCTCGCTCTCCACGCCAATCTTGCCGCCCATCAGATCGACAAGCCGTGCCCCGATGGCAAGGCCAAGGCCGGTGCCTTCATGGCGGCGGGTCGAGGATGAATCCACCTGAGCGAACTTCTCGAAAACGCTTTGCAACTTGTCGGCTGGGATGCCGATGCCCGTGTCTTCGACGCTGACCTTCAATTGCACGGTGCCGTTTGCAACGTTCCCGGAAACGTCGATCAGAACGTGACCTTTTTCGGTGAACTTGATGGCGTTGCCGAGCAGGTTGGTGACGATCTGGCGGAAACGGCCGGCGTCGCCGACGACGAAGGCCGGAAGGTGCGGATCGACGCGCACGATCAGTTCCAGGTTCTTTTCGGCGACCCTTGCCGAAACCAGCGTGGCGACGTCCTCGACGGCTTCCGTCAATCGGAAGGGCGCCGGATCAAGCGTCAACTGGCCGGCGTTGATCTTCGAAAAGTCGAGGATGTCGTTGATAATGGTAAGCAACGCATTGCCTGATTTGACGATTACGTCGGTGAACGTCTTCTGGCGCGGCGTAAGATCGGTCTTGGCCAGAAGTTCGGCCATGCCGAGTACGCCATTCATCGGAGTACGGATTTCGTGGCTCATATTGGCCAGGAATTCGGACTTTGCACGGTCGGCGGCCTCGGCCTTGAACAAGGAGGCGGAGGTTTCGGCGAACGCACGGCGGATCGCCTTTTCCATCGGGCGGAAAATCCAGAAGGCGACTGCAGCCAGTACCGCAGCAAGCAGGAAAGTTCCCCACAGAAGCAGGCTGTCGGCACGCGCATCTGCGAGCCGGCGCTCGCTGTCGACGGCGGCCCGTGCGCGCACCAGCATCGGTTGTGCGAACAAGTCGTTCTGGTTGCGGATTTCCCGGTAGCTCCAGTCGTCGATCGACTTTGCTTCGGACATCAGGTTGAGGTTGCGCACCATGTCGCGCGCCGACCATAACAGGTATCCGTTGATAGAAGCCGATTTCAACTCGTCTACGGTCCGGGTCGTTAGGCGGGGCATGATGTCGGCGACTTCGCCGGTAAGCGCCTCCATGCCTTGCGTCAGCTTTTGCGCATGGCCGTAGGCGGCGGTGGCAAGTTCGTCGCGCGTGTCCGGCCGCCATGCGGCGACCGCCGTTTCGGCAAAGCTCGCGGCATTGTTGAGATCACGAGAAAAGGCGACGAAGTGGGCGCTTAGCGTGTCGACCTGGTGGCGGTATGAATTGGCATGGTTCAACGTGGCGATGACGCCGCCGACGGACAGTGCGAGGATCAGCAGGCCGGACAGATAACGAATCCGGATTGACCGGAAGAAGGACATATATTCCGGCATGCGTAACCCCTAACACATACGCGCAATTGTAATGGTCGGGATCACACTGCATTAACATTAAGAATTCGTTGGTATAGAGCGTTTCATGGCTAGATGTAGTCATTCTGCCGGCGATGGTTCTATCTAACCATGAAACGCTCTGGCGGACGTGACGGGGCCTATCTGGTGCGATTGGCGACGAATGTCGCGGCGGCTTTCAGCATAGCTGCCTGCTCGCCATAAGGCTCGAGCAGGGAGTGCGCCTGCTCGACGAGGCCGTTCAGTTGCCGGCGCGCCCATTCGGCGCCGTGAAGCGCCGCCAACGTGGCCTTGCCGGCAGCGGCATCCTTCCCGGTGGCCTTGCCGATCTGGCTGGCATCCGCCGTCATGTCGAGAAGATCGTCGGCGAGTTGAAAGGCGAGCCCAATGGCCGAGCCGAACTCGGCCAGCCGTTCCCGGTCGGCCGAGGAAGCGTTGGCGATGATTGCACCGGCTTCGCAGGCAAAGCGGATCAGGGCTCCGGTCTTCATCGCTTGCAGGCGGATGATGCCGGCTTCGCCCGGTGAGGCGTGCTCGGCTGCAAGGTCGAGCATCTGGCCGCCCGTCATGCCGCCGAGGCCTGCCGCCCGCGCAAGGCCTTTGACGAGCGCAAGGCGCGTGGCGGCGTTTGACGGTTTTTGGCCGCTGCCAACAGATTCATTGGCAAGGATATCGAAGGCAAGGGTGAGCAGGCTATCGCCGGCAAGAATTGCCGTCGCTTCATCATAGGCTTTATGAACGGTCGGCTGACCGCGCCGGAGATCGTCGTTGTCCATCGCCGGCAGATCGTCGTGGATCAGGGAATAGCAATGGATGCATTCCAGCGCCGCAGCCACGTCGAGCGCCGCGTCGCTCTCGGTATCCGGTTCAAACAGCGCAGCACTTTCCATGACCAGGAAAGGGCGCAACCGCTTGCCGCCGTTGAGCACGCCGTGGCGCATGGCCTCCAGCAGCCGCTCCGGCCTTGCAATCTCGCCGGAAAGCGGGCGATCGTCGAGAATATGCCGCAACTTTGCTTCAACGGCGCTTGCTTGCATGGATAGCCGGTTTTCAAAGGCGATTTCGGCGTCTGTACTCATGGTGGCGAGCGGTAGCCGACACTCAGACATTGCGCAAGCAGTCAGGCGTCGTTATGCCGAAAGGTGATTGGCAGGGGCAAGCCAGGTGTCGGAACCGATCATCGAGCAAGAGACTGAGGGATTGGTTCATGGAACCGAGGGGCATCTCATGTCGCGAGCGAAAAAGGGCGGACTGACCCTTCTGCGCAAAGGATGGTTCCGCGCCGTCGCGAAAGGTGCAGCCGTCCTCGCGCTCATCCCCGTGGTTTTGACCTTTCTGTATCTCCCGTCTTTCGTGCATCCGGTTTCAACATTCATGTTGAAGGATCTGGCGACATTCTCCGGCTACGACCGGCAATGGGTGAGCATCGATGATGTCGCCCCGGTCCTCGCCCACTCGGTCATCATGTCGGAAGATGGCCAGTTCTGTTCGCACTACGGTATCGATCTGGGCGAATTGAAGGGAGTAGTGACCGACGCCATGGCGGGCGAGGCAACGCGGGGCGCCTCGACCATCACCATGCAGACTGTCAAGAACCTCTATCTTTGGCAGCGGCCTTTCACCACCTTGCGCAAGGTGATCGAACTGCCCTTGGCAGTCTATTTCGACTTCGTCGTGCCGAAGCGACGGATCATGGAAATCTATCTCAACATTGCCGAGTGGGGACCGGGCATCTATGGCGTGGAGGCGGCGGCACGGTATCATTTCGGCATTTCAGCCAGCAAGCTCTCACGCCGGCAAGCTGCCCTTTTGGCTGTAACCCTGCCCAACCCGGCCGCCCGCAATCCCGGCAAGCCTGGCCGCGGGCTGAGGCAACTGGCAAGCATTATCGAGCGCAGGGCTGCAAGAGCCGGCGGCTATGTCGGCTGTCTCGACTAGGGCGATCTCGTCTTGACCCGATACATCAATGATGAGCTTGAAGGCCTATCCCAGCCAGAATCCCGGAATAGTCCGCAAGCTGGGGTGTGCTGGTGCAAAAAATCTCGCCATAGTGCTGGTCAAAGTGCCGTGGGCCGTGTATAGGCACGCCACTTTCTTCTAGAATTCGGCCCGTACGCGGCCCTTTCACGAGGGCATTGCGGGCTTTTGACCAGTTTAGTGGAGCATATCCATGGCCGTACCGAAACGAAAAACCTCTCCCTCGAAGCGCGGCATGCGCCGTGCGGCCGATGCGCTCAAGGCACCGACCTATGTCGAGGACAAGAATTCCGGCGAAATGCGCCGTCCGCACCATATCGATCTGAAGACCGGTATGTATCGCGGCCGCCAGGTGCTGACGCCCAAGGAAGGCTGAGTCCAGCTTCGATCTTTGCAATGCATCGAGACCGCCTTCGGGCGGTCTCTTGCTTTTCGGGAACACGTGAACCCGAAATCCGTTCGCGCATCTTCCGGGGCTTGACGGGCACGGCGGCCTGCATTCTACAACTGCAGGCGGTGTCGTGCTCGTGCATGAGCCGCACCTGGTGCCCTGCCTGGAGACATGTCATGCTGGCCAGCCTTCCGCTGCTGATCGTGCCCTTCATCCTCTACAATCTGGGCCTTGCCGGATTTTTCGGCTCCGGCGTCAATGGCGACCCCTGGGCCTCGGAGATATTTTCCATCGGCATGATGTCAGGCGGGGTCTTCTCCATGACCCTGGGCGACCTGATGATCGTTATCGGCCTGGTCTTCTTCTTTATCGAAATCCTGAAATCGACCCGCACCAGCAACGCCTCGGTGATCGATCACCTTTTATCGACCTTCGTATTCGTCGCTTTCCTGGTCGAGTTCCTGCTGGTCAAGGGCGCGGCGCACTCGGTGTTCTTCACGCTGATGATCATTACGCTGATCGACGTCCTGGCCGGATTTTCGGTGTCGATACGCGCAGCCGGGCGCGATGTTAACCTGAACTGATAGAACCGTTCACGTTTCAGGATGGCTGTGCGTCCCAGAACTGATCCAGCCAGATATTCAGCTTTAGGAAGCCCGAGTTGGTGACCGTGTAGACGCGCCGCGTGCCGTCTGCCCGCGCGCTGACCAGACCGGCGTCGAGCAGGACCTTGAGATGTTGGGAAACGGCCGGACGCGAGACCGGCAAGCCGGAAGCCAGTTCATTAACGGTTTTCGGCCCTCGCCGAAGCTCTTCGAGAAGATGGCGCCGGTTTGGATCGGCGATAGCCGTGAACGCATCGATCAGCATCATGGCCTAGTTGTGCTGTAAAGTTGTCTAAATCTCAACCGTCGGTTTCATTTTTTGTCCGCGGATCGAGCCGCAGCGATTCCGGCGTTATCGAGCGTTCGACGGGCAAGGTCTTGAAGGCATCGCGATCTTCGATCGGAACAGGGGCACGGCGCGTGATGCGCAGCATGGTGTAGCCGGCAAGGCAGATGTGCGCGAGCGCAGTTGCAAGAAACAGGCTTTCGGGACGCATCCACTCCATCAAGGCAGCAGCCACCAGTGGGCCTATGATGGTGCCGAAGCCGTAGAGCAGCAAAAGCCCGCCGGAGACCTTGACGAAATCCTCCGCGCGGGCGTGGTCATTGGCGTGCGCCACCGCGATCGAATAAAGCGTGTAGGCGAATGCGCCGTAGGCCGCCGTGGCAGGCAGTACGAACAGGCCGGAGCGCGGCTGCATCAAAAAGATGAGCAAGGCAAAAAGGGCCGAGCCAAACGCTGCGCCAGCCAGCACATAGCGCCGGTCTGTGCGGTCCGAGAGCCTGCCCGCGGGTAATTGCATGATTGCTCCGGCAACGACCACGAAGCTCATCATCAGTGCGATCTGTGCGGTCGAGATGCCGACACGCGCGCCGTAGACGGCGCCAAGTGTGCCCCAGGCCCCGTTGGCGATGCCGATCAGCAGGCAGGCGATCGCTGCGACCGGCGAGTTGGCATAGAGCCCCTTGAGGTCGAGTTTCACATCCTGCAATGGCTGCGGGGTGGACTGTGTGGAGACGGCTGTCGGAATGAGCGACAGGCAAAAGAAGATGCCGGTGATCATGAACAGCGAGGCAGACTGCACATCGCCGGCGGCGACGATCATCTGGCCGCCCATGATGGAAGCGTAGGTGACCATCATGTAGAGGCCGAAGACGGTGCCACGGTTTTCGTTGGTGGCCTTTTCGTTCAGCCAGCTCTCGATGATCATGAACGCGCCGGCCATGACGAAGCCGGTGAAGGCGCGTAGCGCTATCCAGGCGTATTCGTCGATGATGAGCCCCGTAAGCAGGGCGATGATGGCGCCCGAAGCTGCGAAGGTTCCGAAGGCTCGCACATGGCCGGCACGGCGAACGATGCGCGGGGCGAAATAGCAGCCGGTGACAAAGCCGGTTGCCCAGGCGGTTCCCATCAGGCCGAGCGAAGCGGTTGAAAACCCTTCCATCTGGCCGCGAAGCGGCAACAACAGGCCATGCAGACCGGATGCAGCCAGCAGAAAGGCTGTGCCGCGCAAGAGAGACAGGATCGGTCTGTAGGTTGCAAACATCTACACTGTCCGGCGGAGGAATCGAATCTGGCGGAAGTTGCCTAGAACAGTTTGTTTCAGGCTTTTCAGGGGCATATGCCACTGTTCACGACCTAACCTCGTCGGAAAAGTGCTTCTGCCGCGGATTTGGTCGAACCCTTAGCTTGCAACTCGGCCTCGATGCGCTCGATTTCGGCACGCAGGATAGCGATGCGTTCCCTGAGTTCTCCCACCGAGAGCAGCGCCAGATCCTGGCCGATCTCATGCGGCTGAGGCTTTTTCCTGGGCTCATCGTCGAAGATCGCCATGGTTGCTCCCCGATAATCGGTTGGTAGCCTGCATCAGGCGGTTTGCCTCACTCGTCAGTCAGCATACATAGGGCAAGGGCTACGATGCAAACAGGCGGCACCTGCCGCAAAAGAGGAGACGGGAAATGGCGAAGGAACACAAGATTCCCGAGAAGATGACGGCGGTCGCCATTTCCGAGCCGGGCGGTCCACTGGTGCTGAAGGCGGAGAAGCGCGATGTTCCCCAGCCCGGGCCGGGAGAAATCCTGATCCGGGTCCATGCCGCCGGCGTAAATCGGCCCGACATATTGCAGCGCAAGGGAGCCTATCCGGCACCGCCCGGCGCATCCGATCTTCCCGGATTGGAAGTTGCGGGCGATGTGGCCGCGCTCGGCGAAGGTGCCCAGCGCTGGCGCATCGGCGATCAGGTCTGCGCGCTGACGCCGGGCGGGGGCTATGCGGAATATGTGGTGGTGCATGCCAGCCACGCGCTGCCGCTACCGGCCGGCTTCACCTACACAGAGGCTGCGGCAATCCCCGAAACCTATTTCACCGTATGGCACAACGTGTTCGAGCGTGGCGCCCTGAAAGCGGGCGAGACGCTGCTGGTTCACGGCGGGTCGTCCGGTATCGGTACGACAGTGATCCAGCTTGCCTCGGCGTTCGGTGCGCGCGTCATCGCAACCGCCGGCTCGAAGGAGAAATGCGAGACATGCCTCAAGCTCGGGGCCGACCGCGCGGTGAACTATCGCGAGGAAGATTTCGTGCAGGCGGTCAAAGAGGCGACCGATGGCAAGGGCGCCAATGTCGTCCTCGACATGGTCGGCGGCGACTATGTCGGCAGGAATTATTCGGCGGCTGCGGTCGAGGGGCGTATCGTCCAGATCGCCACGCAGGCAGGGGCGGTGGCAAGCGCCGACTTTTCCAAGCTTATGGTCAAACGGCTGGTGCATACGGGGTCGACGCTGCGGCCGCGTAGTGTCGAGTTCAAAGGCGCGGTGGCATCCGCGCTCGAGGTGCAGGTCTGGCCGCTGCTTGCCGCGCGCAAGATCGCACCGGTGATGGACATGATCTTCCCGCTCAAGGAAGCCTGGCGCGCGCACGAGCGCATGGAAGAGGGAGACCTTATCGGCAAGATCGTGCTCGACGTCGGCTAGGCAGATCAGGGCCTGTCCGGAGAGGCTTTCCGACCCTTTACCGATCGTTCATGTTGCAATGCAGCAAACGCATTCCCGCTATGCAAAAGCGTCTGTTCAATGTTCGCGCGAGAAAGCTTATCTGAGCGTCATCGAATTCAACCGAACTTGCTGGAGGCAAACATGAACCTGATCCGCTCTTACAAGAACTGGCGCCGCTACTCGGAAACCGTCCGTGAGCTCAGCCGTCTCAACACCCGCGAACTCAACGATCTCGGCATCAATCGCGCCGACATCGTCAGGGTCGCCCGCGCCGCTCTCTAAGTGGCGTCGGACTGAAAGCAGAACCGACGCCTGGCGCAACCATCGCGCCTCCGGTTCCGAGCCCGCTGGACCCCGTCCGGCGGGTTTTGTTTTAGGTGGCCGGAAATTCTTGCCCCCAACTGCGAACACGGTTATATAGGCCTCGATTTTCCCATTTTGGTGGCTCTACAAACCACCGCCCGCGCGGGAACGCGGGCGAACGAGAAGGGTTTTTTCGATGGCAAATACACTTCTGATGCCGAAGGCGACGGCAGTCTGGCTGGTCGATAACACGGCGCTGTCATTCGACCAGATCGCGCAGTTCTGCGGGTTGCATCCACTCGAAGTCAAGGCGATTGCCGACGGCGAGTCGGCGCAGGGCATCAAGGGCATGGACCCGATCATGACCGGTCAGTTGACGCGAGAAGAAATCGCTCGCGCCGAAAAGGACCAGAACCATCGCCTCAAGCTGTCCGAGCCAAAGGTGCGCGTACCGGAATCCAAGCGCAAGGGTCCGCGCTATACGCCGCTTTCCAAGCGTCAGGATCGGCCCAATGCCATTTTGTGGCTGGTTCGCAACCATCCTGAACTCAAGGACGCCCAGATATCGCGCCTGGTCGGGACCACCAAGTCGACCATCGAGCAGATCCGCGAACGCAAGCACTGGAACGCTGCCAATCTCGTGCCGATGGATCCGGTAACGCTCGGCCTGACATCGCAGATCGACCTCGATATCGAAGTGCAGCGTGCCTCGCGCGGCCGCGAACAGGCTCAGCCGGCTGGCGATACATTGCTGCCGGCGTCCCTGACCGAGAGGCTTTCTCCGGAGGCCCCCAAGCCAAGGGACGAAGATGCCGAACTCGACGCCAATGCGGTGTTTGCAAAGCTTTCGGCCCTGAAATCGACCGATCAGGACCAGGACGACGAATGATCTGACCGACCGCTTGCCGGCCCGCTTGTGCGGGTCGGCTTTGCTGGTCGATACGAAGGAGCCGGCTCCTAGGCTCCGAGTGTTCGCTCAATCACGTTGACCCAGTTCTTCCAGGCAATTTTTTCGATCAGCTCGCGGCCGTAGCCGCGCTGCTCGAATGCCGCAATCAGCTTCGGCAATCCGGCGACGTCGCCGATCGGAGCCGGGATCATGGCGCCGTCGAAATCGGAACCCAGCCCGACGCCATCCTCTCCCAGCGCTTTCAGCAACGCATCGACATGGCGAACCATGATGTCGAGCCCGGTATCGGCATTCATCCGGCCGTCGTCGCGCAAAAAGCCGGTGGCATAGTTCAACCCGACCATACCTTTCGTTTCCCTGATCGCGCCGAGCTGCCAGTCCGTCAGGTTACGTGCGTGCGGACATAGGGAATGGGCGTTGGAATGGGTGGCAACCAGCGGCGCATCGCTTAAAGCCGCCACATCACGAAAACCCTTTTCGTTGAGGTGAGACAGGTCGATCATCACCTTTCGTTCGTTGCAGGCCTTGACCAGTGCTTTACCGGCATCGGTCAGACCGGGGCCAATATCCGGCGACGACGGAAAGCGGAACGGAACGCCATGACCGAAAGCGTTGGGGCGGCTCCAGACGATGCCTAGCGAGCGCAGACCGGCCGCGTAAAGCACATCGAGCATGGCAAGATCGGTGTCGATCGCTTCGGCCCCTTCGATATGAAAGACGGCGGCAAGCGAGCCTTTTGCCATGGCCGCCCGGATATCGCCCGCACCGCGGCAGACGGTCAACGCGCCGGCACGCTCCAGCCGGAACAGGATGGATGCCATGCCAAGGGTGGAAGTCCTTGCCTCCTCCATGGAAAGCTGGGGGCCCATCGGTTCGTTTGCGCCGGAATTTGCCGCATGCTGTTTCGGCTTCTCGACCGGTGGCGGGAAGATAGCGAACATGCCCCCCGCAAAGCCACCTTTCCTGGCCCGGGGCAGATCGATGTGCCAGTCGGCCGGGCTGCCATCGATAAACAGTTTTTCCTTAGCCGGATCCTGCGCGACATGGAGCTTCAGCAGCGTATCGTTATGGCCGTCGAAAACCGGGACGAGGGTTTGGTCTGTCATGGGGACACCATTCGAATGATTGAATGCAGGTGCCGGGAATCGCTATTGTCGGTCCCGTAAGATGTCCTGTTTAGGCAAGAGCCGTGATCACCGCAAATACCAGTGCGAACGCTACGCTGCCACCTTTACGCGTTAGCGGATTTTATGCGTTAGAGGACCGGCAGGTGCCCCCTGCTAGGACAAGGTGTCCAGCTTACGCTGCATTGCAGCGATCTGTTCCTTGAGGTCCTGAAGATCGTCACCCTTTTCGGGCGGCTCCTTGCGCGCCGGCGCTGGTTCCGGTGTTGGTGTGGGAGAAGCGCCCGCGGCGGGGAAAGGCGTGAACATACGCATTGCGTTCTGGAACATTTCCATGTTGCGGCGCGTCTGTTCTTCCAGCGCCTTCATTGGCGTCATCTTCATCACGTCTATCGGTGACTTGCCGATGGCACCTTTCATCTGCTCACGAAAACGTTCCTGTTCCTTGGAAAACGCCTGCATCGACTGCTCGAGGAAGGAAGGGACGATCATCTGCATCTGGTCGCCGTAGAACGCGATCAATTGTCGAAGGAAAGGTATCGGCAGCATGTTCTGCCCATCCTTGTTCTCAAGTTCAAAAATGATCTGGGTCAGTACCGGGTGGGTGATGTCATCGCCGGTTTTGGCGTCCTGTACTGTGAATTCCTCGCCTTTCTTGACCATTTCTGCCAAGTCTTCGAGCGTGACATAAGTGCTCGTGCCCGTGTTGTAGAGGCGGCGGTTGGCGTATTTCTTGATCACCACCGGTTCGTCTTTCGCGGCCATCGGCATCCTCCCGCAAGCCCCTGAGTATTCCGTAAGCGATTGCTTACAATCGAGCGTTTTGCTCAGGATATGCGCAAAACGAACGTAATTCCAAGCGATTTGTGCAGTGCGGAAGGACTGATGCCACTTTCGGCGCTGCAAAATGCTGCGCAGCATAAGCAAGCCGGCTCTCGGCAAGAAGTCGAAGGCCTCGATTTCCGGTTTGACTCAGGTTCGGGAAAGGGCAACAAAAGTCTTCACAACCTTATCGGGAACTTATTTTCCGCAGAGCCTGGAGAAGAAAATGTCCGCATCCAACGCCATCGTTGTCGCCAGTGCCGCACGTACGCCTGTTGGCTCTTTCAACGGCGCTTTTGCCAACACGCCGGCGCACGAACTGGGCGCGGCTGCGATCAAGGAAGTATTGAGCCGGGCTGGCGTTGATGCGAAGGAGGTCGACGAAATCATTCTCGGGCAGATCCTGACAGCCGGGCAGGGCCAGAATCCGGCACGCCAGGCGGCAATGGCTGCCGGAATTCCGCAGGAAGCGACGGCGTGGGGGCTCAACCAGCTTTGCGGCTCCGGCCTGCGCAGCATCGCCATCGGCATGCAGCAGATCGCACAGGGCGACGCCAAGGTCATAGTTGCCGGCGGGCAGGAATCGATGTCGATGGCGCCGCATGCCCAGCATTTGCGCGGCGGCACCAAGATGGGCGACCTGAAGCTGATCGATACGATGATCAAGGACGGACTGACCGATGCCTTTTACGGCTACCACATGGGCAACACTGCCGAGAACGTTGCCCGCCAGTGGCAGTTGACCCGCGACGACCAGGACAAGTTTGCCGTTTCCTCACAAAACAAGGCCGAAGCGGCGCAGAAGGCTGGCAAGTTCAAGGACGAGATCGTTCCGTTCACGGTCAAGACCCGCAAGGGCGACACTGTCGTCGATCAGGACGAGTATATTCGTCACGGCGCCACGCTCGATGGCATGACCAAGTTGAAGCCGGCCTTCGATAAGGAAGGCACGGTGACGGCGGGCAACGCATCGGGCATCAACGATGGTGCGGCGGCGGTCGTTCTGATGACCGAGGCAGAGGCGGCGCGGCGCGGGATCGCCCCGCTGGTGCGTATCGTTTCCTGGGCGACGGCAGGCGTCGATCCGCAGATCATGGGCACGGGCCCGATCCCGGCATCGCGCAAGGCGCTGCAGAAGGCCGGCTGGTCGGTGGGCGATCTCGATCTGGTCGAGGCGAACGAGGCATTTGCGGCGCAGGCCTGCGCCGTCAACAAGGACATGGGCTGGGATCCGGCAATCGTCAACGTCAATGGCGGTGCAATTGCCATTGGCCATCCGGTCGGTGCCTCCGGTGCGCGCATCTTCAACACGCTGGTGTTCGAAATGAAGCGCCGTGGCGCGAAAAAGGGCCTCGCCACCCTTTGCATCGGTGGCGGCATGGGCGTTGCGATGTGCGTCGAGGCCATGAACTAGGCTGCTGCCGTGGGCTGGCGGCTATGGCAAGAATGAAAGACTGAACCTTATAACAGTCTGTATTGCTGCTGCTCTCGGCGCTGGCTTCTCTGTCATTCATTGAAGGAGGACTGGAATGAGCAAAGTGGCAATCGTGACCGGCGGCTCGCGCGGCATAGGGGCGGCGATATCGATCGGCCTGAAGAATGCAGGCTATCAGGTTGCGGCCAACTATGCCGGCAACGATGAAGCCGCGCAGAGGTTCAAGGCCGAAACCGGCATTCCCGTCTACAAATGGTCGGTCGCCGACTACGACGCTTGCGCGGCGGGGATCAAGCAGGTGGAGGCAGACCTCGGTCCGGTAGGCGTTCTGGTGAATAATGCGGGCATCACGCGGGACGCGATGTTCCACAAGATGACGTCCCAGCAATGGAATGAGGTGATAGGTACCAACCTTACCGGCGTATTCAACATGACGCATCCGCTGTGGGGCGGCATGCGCGATCGCAAGTTCGGCCGCATCATCACGATTTCATCGATCAACGGGCAGAAGGGGCAGGCTGGCCAAGTTAACTATTCGGCCTCCAAGGCCGGCGATATCGGCTTCACGAAAGCTCTGGCGCAGGAAGGGGCACGCGCCGGAATTACCGTCAATGTGATCTGCCCAGGCTACATTGCGACGGATATGGTGAAGGCGATCGACGAGAAGGTGCTCAACGAACGCATTATTCCACAAATTCCTGTCGGGCGCCTGGGAGAGCCGGAGGAGATTGCCCGTTGCGTCGTATTCCTGGCCTCTGACGAAGCCGGTTTCATCACCGGATCGACCATTTCTGCCAACGGCGGCCAGTATTTCGCCTGATGCGATACGCACCGTGCAAGAATGGCCCGGGAAACCGGGCTTTTTTCGTGCCTTTCCCGCGAAAGTGGTTTCGGCTTGAACCGATGAAAGCCAACTGCTGCGTTTGATCTAATCTTTACCCTCGATTGGCTTTGTTCGGATCGAATTTTCGCTTCGTTCGTTATGGACGTGGCGGCGAGGATCAGTGTTCCGCTTGCGAGAGGTAAGACGATGAAGAAGTTGGTTGTGTTGATGGCGTTGCTTTTGCCGCTCGGTGCCTGCTCCCAGACGGAGCAAGGCGCCGCAATTGGCGGCTTGGGTGGCGCTGCGATTGGTAGCGCAGTCGCTTCGCCCGGAAACAGGGCAGAAGGTGCACTTGTCGGCGGGGCGGTAGGTGCGGTCGCCGGCGCTCTTATCGGTTCGGCCAATGAGCCCAACAGATGCCGGTACCGTGATAGGTATGGTCGTGTCTATGTAGCGGCATGCCCTCGTGGCTATGACGATGGGTACTACGCGCCGCGCTACGAAGATCGCCGCTATCCGCGTCGCTATTATAATCGCTACGATCCTTACTACTGATAGCGACGCGTAGGATTTCACGCAAAGCGGCGCCAACCTGCAGGCTGGCGCCGCTTTTCCTGCTGTTTGAAATGCTTACTCGGCGGTGGCTTCTGCTGGAGCACTTGCCGCCGCGACAGCCGCCGCTGCGTCTTCCTGCGCCTTCTTCAGCAAGGCCGCGCGCTCCTGTGCCTTCTTGCCCGGAAGCGCCTTGGTCGGATTGCTGCGGGCCTCGCGGGTGACAAGGCCGGCTTCGCTCAGGAAACGGGCGACCCGGTCGGTCGGCAGCGCGCCGTTGCCGAGCCAATGCTTGACGCGATCGGCGTCGATCTTGACGCGCTCGCCGTCCTTGGGCAGCAGCGGGTTCCACGCGCCGATCGCTTCGATGAAGCGGCCATCGCGCGGCGAACGCACGTCGGCAACGACGATGTGGTAGTAAGGGCGCTTCTTCGAGCCCGCACGGGCCAGTCTGATCTTCAGTGCCATGTTTTTCTCCTAAAAGCTCTGATTCTGGTGGTGGTTACGGCTGTTGCTCAGCCGGATTTGGACGCGCCGCCATTTGCGGCAGCGATATTTTCGTGATGGCGGATAACCTCACGGATGACGAAATTGAGAAATTTTTCCGCGAAATCGGGGTCGAGGTGGGCATCGTTGGCGAGCCGGCGCAGCCGCTCGATCTGCTGCGACTCGCGCGCGGGATCGGCAGGCGGCAGCCCATGCGTCGCCTTCAATACTCCGACAGCCTTGGTGCAACGGAAACGTTCGGCCAGCATGTGAATGAGGGCCGCGTCGATGTTGTCGATCGAGGCGCGGTAGTCCGCGAGGGTCTTTTTTGCTTCCGCGATATCGTGTTCTTCGTTCATCGCGTCCTCACTTCTTCTTGCCGAGGCCCGGCAGTCCGCCGCCAAGACCCGGGAGCTTCATGCCGCTCGGCAGGCCAGGAAGCCCGCCGCCGCCCAAACCCGGCAGCCCGCCGGGCAGGCCTTTGCCCAATCCCGCCGCCTCGGCCTGCTTCTTGAGCGCCTCAAGCTGCTTGGGGTCCATCTTGGACAGGTCCGGCATGCCGCCGCCCATCATGCCGCCAAGGCCGCCCATGCCCATCTTCGAGGCAAGGCCACCCATCAGGCCGCGCATCATGCCGCCGCCCTTACCCTTGCCACCCATCGCCTTCATCATGTCGGCCATGCCGCGATGCATCTTCAAGAGCTTGTTGATCTCGGCCGCGTCGGTTCCGGAGCCTGCGGCGATGCGCTTCTTGCGGGAATGCTTCAGGATATCGGGATTGGCGCGCTCGGCCCGGGTCATCGACGAGATGATGGCAAGCTGTCGCCCGAACATCTTGTCGTCGAGGCCGGCTGCCGCCATCTGGTCCTTCATCTTCCCCATGCCGGGCATCATGCCCATGATGCCGCCCATGCCGCCCATCTTCGACATCTGCTGCAATTGCGAGGCAAGGTCGTTGAGGTCGAACTTGCCCGACTGCATCTTCTTGGCCATCGCAGCCGCTTGTTCGGCGTCGATGTTTTCTGCGGCCTTCTCGACGAGCGAGACGATGTCGCCCATGCCGAGGATGCGATCGGCAATGCGCTTGGGATAGAACTCCTCCAGCGCATCCATCTTTTCGCCGGTGCCGATCAGCTTGATCGGCTTGCCGGTAACGGCGCGCATGGACAGAGCCGCGCCGCCACGACCGTCGCCGTCCATGCGGGTCAGGACAAGACCGGTGATGCCGACGCGCTCGTCGAAGCTCTTGGCGAGGTTGACTGCGTCCTGGCCGGTCAGCGAATCTGCAACCAGCAGGATTTCGTGCGGCGCGGACATCTTCTTGATGTCCGCCATCTCGACCATCAGCGGCTCGTCGATATGGGTGCGGCCGGCGGTATCGAGGATGACGACGTCGTGGCCGCCGAGCTTGGCGGCCTGCACCGCGCGCTTGGCGATGTCGACCGGTGTCTGGCCGGCAATTATCGGCAGAGTGGCGACGCTCACTTGCTCGCCCAACTGGCGCAACTGCTCCTGCGCGGCCGGGCGGCGCGTGTCGAGCGAGGCCATCAGAACCTTCTTGTTCTGGCGGTCCGTTAGACGTTTGGCAATCTTGGCCGAGGTGGTGGTCTTGCCCGAGCCCTGCAGGCCGACCATCATGACGACGACCGGCGCCGGCGCGTTGAGATCGATGGCCACGCCCTCGGCGCCGAGCATCTCGACCAGCTCGTCGTGGACGATCTTGACGACCATCTGGCCGGGCTTGATCGACTTCAGGACCTCGGTGCCGACGGCCTTTTCGCGTACCTTGTCAGTGAAGGAACGCACTACTTCCAGCGCAACGTCGGCTTCCAGCAAGGCGCGCCGCACCTCGCGCAGCGCGGCCGAAACATCGGCCTCGGACAGCGCGCCGCGGCCGGTCAGGCCGTTCAGGATCGAACCAAGGCGTTCCTGTAGCGATTCAAACATGCGTTTCCCTTTTCCCTGCCAATCCGATGATGGCCGAGAGGTAGTGCCTTTGCGGCAATTCTCCAAGCAAAGCCGTCGGGCGTGGCCCAAAACCAGAAAGCACCCGGGGGCGCATAGCGCTGCCGGGTGTTGGCCTCCGGGATCGATTTTACAGCTCTAGGCCAATACGGCCACAGCGTCCCGGTCAGCTTCGCGAAAGTGAACTTGTCGCGGAATTGCGTCGTGTAGACAGGAAAATGGTGCCGGAGTCAAGTTGACGCCAATGGCGGGGCCTGCCCGACGCCTTGCGCAACATCGGGCCTAACCCGCAGGAACGATCGGGGATGTACGAGCAAGAGCAAGGTCAGCGCGCTTGCAATGATGCCGATTGCGGTAATGAGCAGCGCATCGGTCGAGCCCCAGCCCGGACCCTCCAGCGGAGCCGCCGTGAACAGGGCAAAGGCGTTATAGCTTTCCTGGTGCGAGATCAGCAAAAATCCGAACAGGTTGTTGCCGAGGTGCGCGCCGAATGCTGCGCCCAGATTGCCGGTAGCATAGACAAGGATCATCAGCACGATCGCGAAAGCGCCGATGGCGCTAAGCCCCGCAAAGTTCATTGCGGGGCTCGTCGTCGGGCTCCAGTGGAGCGAGGTAAACATGATGAGCGGGATGGCCCCCCAGATTATCGGGCTGCGGAACAGCTTGGCCAGACCGCGTGGCAGGTAGCCACGAAAAAGCAGTTCCTCCGAAGATGTTTGCACGAAGGTCAAAATGACGATCGGAACAAGGAAGAGCAGCCACGAGCCGATAGAGATCGAGCCGCGCGAGATTTCGGGGCGCAGCAGATAAAGCAGCACCTCTGACACGAGCGAGGTAATAGCGACCGCGACAAAGCCCTTGATGAATGCGTCGCGGGAAATGCGGCGGCTGTTGCCGAACAAGGGGCCGATGCGCTCGCGATGAATCCACCTCATGACGATCCAGACACCGAGCCAGATGCCTGCAAAAGACAGCAGGGCAGTGAGAATACCGGCGGGCGAGCCCATGAACGATGCCATGACGTTCGAATTCACGGCCTCGCCGGCATCTGCCAATTGCAAAGCGTGCAAATAGGCGCCGGCTGAAACCGTGATCAGCGTTGCCCCTGTCCAGGCGATCACAACGATCAATGTTCCCAGGATGAGGCGTAAAAGTGTGGTCTTGTCGTTCGGCGAATGCCGATACTGCTCGAAAGCCTGCGGATCGATCTGCACGCGTCCCCCTGCGTTCCAATCTCGTCAGGAATGACTAGCGCATGCGCCGCCAAAGTTGAATTCGCTTCGGCAGCGCAATTGCTGACAGGGTAAACGGTCCGAGACTGTGAACGTGGGCCTACCGGACCACGTAGACGATGCGGCGGGTCGCCGGATCGATCAAGGCGGGTTGGCCGTTCACGTAGACGTAACGGTAGTCGTAGTCGGGAATCTCGCCAAGAACGACGTCGCCCGGCAATGAGGACCCCGTCACAACTTCGCCTTCGAGATAGACAGGCTCCATCGTGTGCTCGGTAACATAAGTGCGCACGGCGTCCGGCGGCGCGTCGATCACCTCGACCGGGTCACCCGGAACAATGGCGGCAGTATAGGTGGACGGATATTGGCCGACGTCAGCCGGTGGCGGGACGACTGCGATACCGGCATCGGCTGGCCTTTGGGTGACAATGACGCGGGAACCGGCAAATTCGGCGGTCACATAGTCGGAATAAACCCATCCTTGCCCGCCAGCTTCGGCAATAGTGCACCATTTCGAGTTTTCGAGGCATCCGGTAAGCGTTGCCGGTTGTCCGGCCTTAAGCACGCCCGTGACCGGATATTGGGGACCGGGGCCTGCGCGCACGTTAAGATCGGTCACTGCGGAAACCGATGTGTCGGCGAGCGCGGCTCCTGAAAAAAGGGCAAGTGCTCCGGCAAGCGGCAGCAAGAGCGGTTTCATATTTTCTCTCCGTTTTGCTTTATCCCTCAGGGGGCAAGAACGGATCGGGCTAGCATTAGTTCCGGCTAATCCAGTCGGAATATCTCACGAATTGTTAAGCGCTGCAGTGTGCAGGCTGCCACATTTAGAGCGTGTTCGTAAGACACAGAGCCGCCTTCGCGAAGGGGCGGGGCCAAAGAGCGATGACAAAGGCGAGTTTCGCTGGCAAATTCGCGTGCAAGATGTGATTCCGGCAATCAGGAGACAGATATGGCAGTTCTTGCCAAGGGCAGATTTTTTGTTGGAGCTGCGCTGGCGGCGCTGGTGATGGGCACCGGAGCACAAGCAGCGGGACAATGCGGCAAGGATGGCAGCGGCTTTGCCGCCTGGGTTGAAGACTACAAGGCGGACGCGCGAGCGCGCGGCATCGATACGGGTCCCCTACAGGGTGTCAAATACGACACCGGCGTCATCAGGATCGACCGAAGCCAGCACAAGGCGTTCAAGGGCACGGTTGAGCAATTTCTCGCACGCCGCGCCCCTGCCTCCTATGTCAGCAAGGCCAAGGGCTACATGAAGTCCCAGGCAGGCTTGTTGAAGAAGATCGAGGCGCGGTTCGGCGTGCAGCCAGAAGTTCTGCTGGCGATCTGGGGCATGGAGACAGGTTTCGGCGCCAATTCCGGCAACAAGAGCGTATTCGGTCCGCTGGCCACGCTTGCCTATGACTGCCGCCGCTCCGAGTTCTTCACCAACGAACTGGATTCGGCTCTCGAGATTGCCCAGAAGGGATATATTTCCGCCGCCCAGATGCGGGGGGCCGGCTTCGGCGAGCTTGGCCAGACACAGTTCCTGCCCTCGAAATACCTGCAATATGCGGTTGATTTCGACGGCGATGGCCGCCGCGACCTGATTCACTCGCGCGCCGACGTACTGGCCTCGACGGCCAATTTCCTGCGCGGCCACGGCTGGAGCGCAGGTGGCGGCTACGGACCGGGCGAGACCAATTATGGCGTCTGGAACGACTGGAACCGGGCAACGATCTATCAAAAAGCGCTGGCTGAGTTCGCGCGGCGCATCGCAAACTAATTGACCTGGCGCCATCGAGAAAGTGGGCTCAAACTCGCTTCCCGGTGCATGAAGTCAGTTCCGGTTGGCAATTTTGCTAGGGCTTGAGTGCCGTTTCGATCAAATTCTTGGCATCGACCCCCGACCACTCGGCGGGACCGTTCATGTGGGCGAGCAGGCAACCCTCTGCGTCGATCAGCATGGTTACGGGCAGGCCGAGCGCGAGGCCGCGTTCCTTGATGTCGTTGAACAGCGCCAGCGAATGGTCTCTGTAGTAGTTCAGCTTCTCGACGCCGATTTCCTTGAGGAAAGCTTTCGGCTTGGTGTCGTCGCCGGTATCGACGTTGACGGCGACCACTTCGAATCTGTCGCTGCCCAATTCATTTTGCAGCGCGTCGAGCGCCGGCATTTCGGCACGGCATGGCGCGCACCATGTCGCCCACAGGTTGAGCAGCACCGTCTTGCCCGTTTGTCCGGTCAAGCCGAACGGCTTGCCGTCGGGTCCGTTGAATGCAAGCGACTTCAGCGACTGGGGTGGGTCGGCAGGCATCAGGGCAGCGACCTGACCTGTGGCTGCGGCTGCAACAGTCTTGGCACGATCGGCTTTAGCCGCGCAAACGGTGTCGTCGCTTGCTTGTACCACAGCATCGGTTGGCGCTGCGTTGTTGCCAGCAAGCCTGCCGCTGACATATACCGCGACCGCGCCAGTCACTGCGCCTGCAGCGAGAGCCGCGAGGATCAGGCGTGTGGTGGGAAAGAGTTTTCTGCCGTCTGCCATTTTTCGAACTGCTCCGGGACACGGGTTATAACGATGAGCGACAAGAAGGCCAGCAACCAGATGTGGGGCGGACGATTTGCCTCGGGCCCGGCGGCGATCATGGAGGCGATCAACGCTTCCATAGGGTTCGACCGCAAGCTCTATGCGCAGGATATCCGTGGTTCCATCGCCCACAGCGAGATGCTGGCGAAAACAGGCATCATTTCGGCAGCGGACCAGCAAAAGATCGCCAACGGCCTGGGTGCGATCCTGAAAGAGATCGAGGCGGGCAAGTTCGAATTCTCGACCAGGCTGGAAGACATTCACATGAATGTCGAAGCAAGGTTGGCGGAGCTGATCGGCCCGGCGGCCGGGCGGCTGCATACCGCACGTTCACGCAACGACCAGGTTGCAGTCGATTTCCGGCTGTGGGTGAAGGATGAATTCTATCGGGTCGCCGAAGCTCTGAAGGGCTTGATGGCTGCCTTCATCGAGCGCGCCGAGGAACATGCGGCAACGATCATGCCGGGCTTCACCCATCTCCAGACCGCGCAGCCGGTGACCTTCGGCCACCACTGCCTCGCCTATGTCGAGATGTTTGCGCGTGACCTTTCCAGGGTGCGCGACGCAATCGAGCGGATGGACGAAAGCCCGCTTGGTGCAGCGGCGCTCGCTGGCACAGGCTTTCCGATCGACCGTCATATGACGGCGAAGGCGCTTGGCTTCCGCGAGCCGACGCGCAACTCGCTGGATAGTGTCTCGGACCGCGACTATGCACTGGAATTCCTGTCGATCGTGTCGATTGCGGCCACGCATCTTTCGCGGCTCGCGGAAGAGATCGTCATCTGGTCGACGCCGCAATTCGGCTTCGTGCGCCTGTCCGACAGCTATTCGACCGGTTCGTCGATCATGCCGCAGAAGAAAAACCCTGATGCGGCCGAGTTGGTGCGGGCCAAGACAGGCCGGGTGAACGGCCACCTGGTCGGATTGCTGACGGTGATGAAAGGCCTGCCGCTGACCTATTCCAAGGACATGCAGGAAGACAAGGAAGCCGTCTTCGACGCGGCGGAGACGCTCGACCTGATGCTTGCGGCCATGACCGGCATGGTGCGCGACCTTACTGTCAATGAGGCCGCCATGAAGAAGGCTGCCGGCTCCGGCTATGCGACGGCGACCGATCTTGCCGACTGGCTGGTGCGCAGCCTCGGGCTGCCGTTCCGCGAGGCCCACCATGTCACCGGCCGTGCCGTGGCGCTGGCCGAGCAGAAAAAGGTCGGCCTCGAGAAGCTCTCGCTGGAAGATCTGCAGTCCATCCATTCTGGTATTACCGGTGACGTCTTCTCGGTGCTGTCGGTGCAAAATTCGGTAAAAAGCCGGGAGAGTTTCGGGGGTACGGCACCTGCACAGGTACGCCGGCAGGTGCGCTACTGGAAAAAGCGCCTTGCCAAGGCGTGATGCCGGGGTGCAATGCGCGTAAAACTTGGCTAAAAGCGTGCTACGAAATGCACAGACGGGTGAACCTATGACCGCGGGCAGGATTCTGGTTACGCTAACGCTTCTGACGGCGATGGCCACGGTTGCCGCGTGCGGGCGCAAGTCTGGCCTCGATACGCCCTATGAGGCTGCGGTCCAAGCGCGCAAGGATGCGCAAAAGGCCAAGGAGCCGGTGCCGCCGGAACCAGCGAAACCGGAGACGGATAAGCCATTCATCCTCGACCCGCTGATTTGATCTTTCCGGATATACCCTCTTGAACCATTTCGATTATCGCGACGGCATGCTCCATGCCGAGGACGTGGCGATCCCCGAGATCGCAGCGCAGGTTGGCACGCCCTTCTATTGCTATTCGACCGCAACGCTGATGCGCCATTTCAAGGTTTTTTCGCAAGCGTTTGCCGGACTTGATGCCCTCGTCTGCTACGCCATGAAGGCGAACTCCAACCAGGCGGTGCTGAAGACGCTGGCCAAGCTGGGCGCCGGGGCGGACGTCGTTTCGGAAGGCGAGTTACGCCGGGCATTGGCGGCGGGTATTCCGGCCGGCAAGGTCCTGTTTTCGGGCGTCGGCAAGACGGCGCAGGAAATGGATTTTGCGCTTAATGCCGGCATTCTTTGCTTCAATGTCGAATCGGAGCCGGAACTCGAACTGCTTTCGGCGCGGGCAACGGCGCTTGGCAAGATCGCGCCGGTTTCGCTCCGCATAAATCCGGATGTGGATGCCAAGACTCACCGGAAGATTTCCACCGGCAAGGCCGAAAACAAGTTCGGCATTCCGTGGCAGCGGGCACGTGAAGTTTATGCGCGCGCCGGCAAATTGCCCGGCCTCGAGGTGAAGGGCATCGATACGCATATCGGCAGCCAGATCACGGAGCTTCAGCCGTTCGACGACGCATTCGGGCTGCTGGTCGATCTGATCGGCACCTTAAGGGCTGACGGGCACGATATCAGTCATGTCGATCTTGGCGGCGGTCTCGGCATTCCGTATCGCTTCGACAATGATCCGCCGCCTTTGCCCGACGCCTATGCGGCCATCGTGCGCAAGCATGTTACGGCGCTCGGCATCAAGGTGATGTTCGAGCCGGGCCGGCTGATCGTCGGCAATGCCGGCATCCTGGTTTCGCAGGTGATCTTCGTGAAGGAAGGCGATGCCAAGAACTTCCTCATCGTTGATGCTGCGATGAACGACCTGATCCGGCCGACGCTTTACGATGCCTTCCACGATATCCGTCCGGTGATGCAGCCAGCGGTCAATGCGCCGCGAATGAAGGTCGATGTGGTCGGGCAGGTCTGCGAAACCGGCGATTTCCTAGGCCTTGACCGCGATCTTCCTCAGTTCAAGGCCGGTGACCTGATCGCGGTCGGCACTGCCGGAGCCTACGGCGCTGTGCAGGCCGGCACCTACAATACGCGCCTTCTGGTGCCTGAAGTGCTGGTTGACGGAGATCGGTTCGCGGTGGTCAGGAAACGCCAGACCTTTGACGAATTGATCGGGCTCGATTCCATTCCTGAATGGCTTTGAACAGGCGTTCACGTTTTCGGGAAGCTGCCTCGCCTTTGCCGTGTTTGCTGCTATTGTTTGGGAAGTGAGGCCACGCCGTAACGGCTGGGCCCGGAAAGGCCGATGACAGAGCGATCTGCCGCAAGCACACGTAGCAAGCTGCCAAAAGGGTTGGCGCTCAGCCGCGCCGCAACGCGGCTTACCATGCTCGTGGAGCGCGGCTGGCCGCTTGCTCTGCCGCTTTTGATCCTCGCCAGCCTGTTTGCCAGCCTGTCGTGGTTCGGTCTGTTCGGACGGCTGCCCGATCTGCCGCGTTTTCTCGTCTTGGCGGTCTTCGCTGTCCTGGCGCTGGCTGCACTCTACCCGTGGCGTCGCTTCCGCCTGCCTTCGGTTGCCGAGGTCGACAGGCGCATAGAGAGTGCCAACAAGCTGCTGCACAGCCCGGTTCAGGTTCAAAGTGATCGTCCAAGCGGAAATCCGACCGGTTTTGCCCAGGCACTGTGGCAAGAGCACCAGAAGCGCATGGCGGCAGGCCTCGGCCGGCTGGGTGCCGACCTGCCTTCCGCGCGTGTCTCCGATCGCGATCCGTGGGGTGTGCGGGCGCTGGCCGTACTCGTGCTGGCTATCGCCTTTGCTTTCTCCTTTGGTCCGCTGGGCGGAAGCCTGAGTGATGGCTTCAAGTCGCGGGCGAGCGCGGAAGCTGTTCCGCCACGTGTCGATGCATGGGTGACGCCGCCTGCCTATACCGGCAAGGCACCGGTATTCCTGACTGCGGATGCCAATCAGGCAACTGCGACCTTTACCGTTCCGCAAAACAGCGACCTGTCGCTGCGTGTGACCGGTGGATCGGGAACAGAGACACTGGTTTACCAGCCTGCCGACGCCGATGCGCTCAATATCGAGCCTTCGGCAGTCCAAGGCGGCGGGACCGATGCAAAACCGCAATCCGCGACTTCGGCTTTGCAGTTCGCCAGCAAGCTGGTTGGCGATGGCCAATTCGTGTTGAAATCCGGCGAGCAGGAAATCGGGCGGTGGGCTTTTGCCGTGACGCCTGACAGGCCGCCAACAATACGATTTGCTAGCGAACCGAAGCGGGCAGCCAATGGCGCGCTCGAACTGCAATACCAGATCGATGACGACTACGGCGCGGCCTCGGCCAAGAGCGAGTTTGAACTGGCAGATGCGCCGATGCCTGGCACTCGTCCGCTCTACGGTGCACCGGAAATGCCTTTGTCGCTTCCAAGGCGCGGCTCGAAGGCGAATGCGGCCAAGACCACCAAGGATTTGACCGAACATGTGTGGGCGGGCGCTCAGATCAAGCTGACGCTGGCGGCAACGGACGGGGCCGACCAGATTGGCCGCAGCGCGACCAAGACACTCGTGATACCGGAGCGGACCTTTACCAACCCCCTGGCCCGCGCGGTGATCGAGCAGCGCCGGTTGCTTGGCCTCAATGCGAACGCCAAGGCGCATGTGCTCGATCTCATGGATGCTATCACGCTGCGCCCTGAAGATACCTTCGACAATATGGCCCACTATCTGGCCATCATGAGCGCGCGCACCCGGCTCAAGATGGCGGGCAGCGACGACCAGCTTCGCGAGGTCGTCTCCTATCTTTGGGAGGTTGCTCTCGGCATCGAGGAAGGGGATCTTTCTGCTGCCGAAAAGCGCATGAGGCAGGCGCAGCAAGCCCTGCAGGACGCGTTGAAGAACGGCGCCAGCGACGAGGAAATCGAAAAGCTGATGCAGGAACTGCGTCAGGCGATGAACGAGTTCCTGCGCGAGTTTGCCGAACGCAATCAGCAGAACCAGAATTCGGCGCAGATGCCGCAGAACAGTCAGGAACTGCGCCAAAGCGACCTCGACCGGATGATGGATCAGATCGAAAACCTGGCCAAATCCGGCAATCGCGACAGGGCGCAGGAATTGCTGTCGCAGTTGCAGGACATGATGAACAACCTGCAGGCAGGCAAGCAAGGGCAGCAAGGCCAGCAGGATAGTGAGCTTCGCCAGCAGATGGACAAGCTCGGCGAAATCATGCGGCGCCAGCAGGAGATGATGAACGAGACCTTCCGCATGGACCAGATGCAGCGTGGCGACAATGGCGACGGGCAGATGGGAGAGGGCGAGCAGGAGCAGCAACAGCAGGGCCAAGGCCAACAAGGGCAAGGCCAAGGTCGCCCGATGACGCCTGAGGAATTTGCCGAAGCCCTGAAACAGCTTCAGGAAGGGCAAGGCAAGCTTCAGGGCGATCTGCAGCAATTCGGCAAGGACCTGGAAGGCATGGGCATGGAGCCTAACCAAGGCTTCGGTCAGGCTGGGCGTTCGATGGGCGATGCGCAACAGTCGCTCGGTCAGGGCGAAGGCGAGCGAGCGGTCGGGCATCAGGGGCGTGCGCTCGAAGCGTTGCGCCAGGGCGCCAAGGAGATGATGCAGCAGTTGCAGGCGATGCAGGGCGACCAAGGCGGCAGCGAGCAGGGCGGACGCCAGCAGAATGCGGACCGCGACCCGCTCGGGCGTCCACGCGCCACACAAGGTCCGGATTTCGGCGATTCGGTGAAAGTTCCCGACGAGATCGATGTTCAGCGGGCTCGCCAGATCCTTGAGGCGATCCGCAAGCGTCTTGGCAATGCTCTGTCACCCGATGTCGAGCGCAGCTACCTTGAACGGTTGCTGGAACTGAAATGACCATCTTGAATGTCTGTCGTCCAAGTGAGCAGAAATGGCCGAAATCGGTAGCGTCACGCCAATCCTGCGCATGTTCGACGAGCCCAAAGCGTGTCGCGATCTTTCAGATTCGCTTAACACGCTTTAGCTCTTTGACTTTCTGCATGTCTGTGGCCCGAAGCCGGTTCCCACTTTCGGGAGGCATGCATTAGCGATTGATGAAGGCCTCGCGGATGGCATCTTCCATGCCGTCGATAGCTTCGCCACGGGCCGAGGCGTTGCGACGAAGGACGACGATGGAGGAATCGACGTCGCCGAAGCCGTCGGTCGTGGTCAAGGCGCGGCAGCCTTCCGGGATGTTGCTGCGGGAGATGGGCGCTATCGCCAGCCCCGAAGTCACGGCGAGCTTGAGCCCGCCGTTGGTGTCGCTGGTATAAGCGATGCGGTAGGCAAGGCCGTTGCGCTCCAGTGATTTGATTGCGAAGTCGCGACACCAACCTTCCCGGTTGTAGAGCGCGATCGGAACCGGTTGCTGTTCGTGGACCTTGTGAGAGGCAGACGTCACCCAGACGGTCGGGTCGTGCATAAGAACCTCGCCGCCTGAAAAATCCTGCCATTCGAAAATGACTGCCAGATCCAGTTGGCCATCGGCGAGCGCCTGCTTCTGCGACCACGAGTGCGCGTATCGAACCGTAACCTCGACCTGAGGATGACGTTTGGCGAAGGCGCTGAGGGCGCGCGACAGGATCGAGTGCCCGTATTCTTCCGGAATGCCGATGCGCACCGGGCCGCCAAGTGGTGGCGCTCCCATTGCCGCGGCGGTTTCGTCGAGCAAAGCGATGATGCGCCGGGCATTGCCGATAAGTTCGTCTCCATGGCGGCTTAACGCCACCCCGCGTGAACTGCGCTCAAAAAGCGAATGCCCAATCAGTCCCTCCAGCTTTTTCATCTGCATGGAGATGGCCGATTGCGTTCGTCCAGCCTGCTCGGCTGCCTTGGTAAAGTTGCCGGTTTCTGCGACGGCAACAAAGGTTCTCAAGAGATCGCTGTCGAGAGGAGGTCGCATCGTGGCCATAAGAAAATTTGATTGTGATCATGATTTCAATTCGTTTGCATCATGTCAAACGAAGGAAGATAGTTCTCACACCCATTGGATATGCGGCCCTTGCGGGCTGCGGACCAATTTTTGAGTCCTCACTCGCACCCGCGCCCCGAAAAAGGCCGCGGGTTCTTTTTAACTTGAAGAAGTTTGCTGTAGCGAAGGTCAGGCGGCCGTCCTGACCGGACAGGAAAGGGCAACTTCAACCCGGCTGCGGATTTCCGCCAGCGTGAACGGCTTCTGGACGACATCGAGAATGATGCCGTTCAGTTCTTCCGCCCGTTCGCGCTGCTCGGCATAGCCGGTCATCAGCATGATTTTCATCGTCGGGAAGAGGCCTGCTGCTGCCTTTGCCATTTCGATGCCATCCATTTCCGGCATGCGGATGTCCGAGACGACAAGATCGTAGCAGCCTCGGGCGGCGTCGATAAATTCCAAGCCTTGGGCGCCGTCGGCGGCAACATCGATTTGGTAGCCGGCGCGCTCAAGCGCGCGGCTTACGAACATACGTACGGACTCGTCGTCCTCGACAATCAGAAGCTTGGCCATGGCGCCGATATTTGGCGACCAAATATTGACGTTTCCTGAATTTGCCAAGCCTGATCGTATAGTGATCAGGCGTCGCCACGCACGATGCCGACGAATGGCAGTTCGCGGAAGGCGTGCGCGACGTCCATGCCGTAGCCGACGACGAAGTAATCAGGGCAGTCGAAGCCGACATAGTCGGCATTCAAGGTCGTCCGGCGGCGCATGCGTTTGTCCAGAAGAACGGCGATGGAGCAGCTCTTCGCACCGCGCGACATCATCAATTCGCGCGTGAACTTAAGTGTCTTGCCTGATTCCAGTATGTCGTCGATCAAAAGCACATCGCGGCCGGCAACTTCATTGTCGATATCGCGCAATACACGGACTTCGCCGCTTGTCGTGCCGGCGCCATAGCTCGAGATGAAGATGAATTCGACTTCCGGCGACAAGCCAACGTCGTGCATGGCGCGGATCAGGTCAGCGGCGAAGACGAAGGAGCCTTTCAGAACCGAAACAACCAGCAGGTCGTTATATTCTTTGCCAGCGATTTCCTTGGCGAGTTCCAGATTGCGGCGTGCGATTGCTGACGCCGAAAACAGAACCTCGATCTCCTTGCCGCGCACGACTGGCATTCATTTTACTCCGGGAAATGACTTCGCTTATCCGGCGAAGGTGACCGATACGGTCTTAACACCGTTTCTAGGCACCTCTACGCGGCTGGAAAAGGCGAATCTTTCGCCCGGAGCCAGCGCCCGCTCGGATGTCCCCAACCTGTAGCGGGTGATACTGCCGTCATTGCCCGTAACGCTGATCTCAAGAGGCGGAAGCGGTGCCGCCGACGTGCCGTTGTTGCCGGCTTCGCCATCCACGAAGAGCACTGGCCGCTCGCCAGATGAATCGACGTGCGAGGTGAAGGCAGAAATGACAAGCGCCGACGAGGGGGCGTCGTGCGCTACGAAGACAGTAGTGCTTACCAGCGCGTGACCGCCCGCGATCCAGAACGCTGCGGCGGCAAGGCCAGTGCCGACCATCCAGAACGCTGGCCCGCCGCGTTGTGCGAACAGACCTGTCGGTCCGGAATCTGTTTTGCGCAACATGTCCATGCCACCGATAGATGGCTGTGTGCTGATTGGCGCGCTTTGCAAAGGCTCCGGATGTTCGACGGGGGAATAACGGGGCAGGGTGACAAAGTCCGCATCGACAATATCGCCCGATACCGGCGACTCAGGCCGGATAGCGGCCCCTGCATCTGACCTGCCCTGTGGGCCGGCCATGATTTCGCCGGAAACCGGTCGTGCCTTTATCTGGTCAGCCATACTGGCCCCTGTTCGCCTTCTGTTTCTTTCTGGTAAGCAAAATTGGTTAACGCTTCACCACCCGCGCCGTTTTGACAGTCCAGAAAGTGCCAGTATTTAATCATTGGTTAACCATGCCGGATGATGGTCCTTCCCAGAAGAAGGGCGCCTATTCGCCGTTTCAACCTTCAGGTCGTTCAACGTGATCCGCTTTGAAAATGTCGGTCTGCGCTATGGCATGGGTCCGGAGATCCTCCGTGACATCTCCCTGCACATCCCGCCTCGCTCGTTTCAATTCCTGAGCGGGCCGTCTGGTGCAGGCAAGACGACGCTGCTGCGCCTGCTTTTCATGTCGCTCAAGCCGACGCGCGGTCTCATAACCATGTTTGGCAAGGATCGGACCCGGATTTCGCGGACGGAACTGCCGCTCTTGCGCCGGCGCATTGGGGTCGTGTTCCAGGATTTCCGCCTGCTCGACCATATGACAACCTATGAGAACGTGGCGCTGCCGCTGCGCGTGCGGGGCCGCGAGGAATCCAGCTATCGTACCGACGTGGTGGAGTTGCTCAAATGGGTCGGGCTTGGCGAGCGCATGCATGTTTTGCCGCCGGTGCTATCGGGCGGTGAAAAGCAGCGCACGGCCATCGCACGCGCCCTTATCGAACAGCCGGAAATCCTGCTCGCAGACGAGCCGACCGGCAATGTCGATCCGCAGCTTGCCCGCCGCCTTTTGCGGTTGTTCATCGAATTGAACAGGCTGGGTACCGCTGTCGTAATTGCAACGCACGACCTTGCCCTGATGGAACAGGTCGATGCTCGCCGTCTGATTTTGACCAACGGGAGGCTGGATGTCTATGACTGATCAGTTCGACGGTCAGGATGACGACGGTACTGAAGGCCTGCAACAGGCGGAGCCGAGGCAACGCGCGTTGCGAAAGACCGCTCCGATCGTCCCGGCACAGAATGTGGTTGGCCGGGCGCTGGTCGTCGTCGTCGCCATCATGACATTTCTGTCCTGCGTCACCTTCGGCGCGGTGACGCTCGTGCGCGATACGGCATCGGCCTGGGAAAACCAGATCTCCACGGAAGCGACGATCCAGATCAAGCCTGCCGACGGGCTCGACATGGAGGCCGCGCTGGCTACCGCTGCCGGTATCGCCAGCGAGTTTCCGGGCGTGAAGGCGACGCGGATCGTCGACCGCACGGCGACCGCGCGCCTGCTCGAACCCTGGCTCGGTTCCGGCCTCGACATCGACCAATTGCCTGTGCCGCGTCTCATCGTGGTCACCATAGACGAGACAAATCCGCCGGATTTCGACGCGATTCGCGCGGCATTTGCACCAAAGCTGCCGACAGCCTCGCTCGACGATCACCGCACCTGGGTCAACCGGCTTGTAGCCATGGCGCACACGACGGTGACCATCGGGGTCGCCATATTGGCGCTGATGCTGTCGGCCACGGTCATGACGGTGGTATTCGCCACTCGTGGCGCGATGGCCGGAAACGGCCACATCATCGAGGTGCTGCATTTCGTCGGCGCGGAGGCGCGATTCATCGCCCGCCAGTTCCACAAGCAGTTCCTGCTCACTGGCATGAAGGGGGCCTCGATCGGCGGCGCTGCGGCAGTCGTCGTGTTCATCGTCTTTTCGTGGTGGTCGTCACGCAACATGGCAACCCCGGAAGGCGATCAAGCCGCTGCTTTGTTTGGCAATTTCGCCATGGGCTCGGCGGGGTACCTGGGGGTCGTCCTGGTAGTCGTCGTCATCGGTGCGCTGACCGCAGCCACTTCACATGCAACGGTTATTGCCTATCTCAGTGAGATCGACGATCGCCAGACCGACATTGCGTGAGATGCAAACACGGTTCGATCACGGACAAAGACAGTTCGTAATACAATGTGCGACGAGGGTTTATCCAACACTGTAGATCACGGTTTACCATGACATGATGAACGGGAAGGATTTGAACGGAACGGTCGAGATTGCAGCAGCCCCACGTGCCGCAATGCCAGCGCCCCGTCGCATATGGTCGATCCTGCGCATCTGCGCCTTCCTGATTGTCGGTGTGGCCACGCTGTTTTTCGGCGGTTTCGGCTGGTTTTCCAATCACGTCAGCCGTCTTTCCACGCCTTCCGATCCGCAAAAGGCCGATGCCATCATTGTCCTTACCGGAGGCCAGTCGCGCCTCGATGCGGCGATGGAACTGCTCGAATCAGGCAAGGGCGAGCGGCTCCTGATCAGCGGTGTGCATCCGGCTGCCAGCCGGCGGCAACTTCAACTGGCGATGGGCGGCGACACCAAGCTGTTCTCGTGCTGTGTCGATATCGATCGCGCTGCGCTGGACACAATCGGCAATGCCGAGGAAAGCGCTAAGTGGGTCGAGCGCCATGCCTATGGCAGCGTGATCCTCGTGACCAACAATTACCACATGCCGCGCAGCCTGCTGGAAATGAGCCGGCTGTTGCACAATGCCCGGCTTGAACCGTATCCCGTCGTCAATTCCAAGCTCGATGACGGGAGTTGGTTGACCAAGCCGGAAGCGCTGCGTGTTCTGTTCACCGAATACAACAAGTACCTTCTGGCGCTGGCGCGCGGCGTCGTTCCAATGCGCGCCACACACGATGGTGTCTCGCTGGCTGAAGCGTCGGTAATCGAGAACTGACGAAAGCGCTGCAGCTTCGCGCTCAGCCGTTTCCAATTTGCCCCGGCATGGTGTAACCAAGCGCGACATTCGTCCTCGGGCTGTTCCTGCAAATGCTCTATATCCGTTCGCTGGCATTCAATTTCGTTTTCTATGTCAGCCTGATCGTCCAGATGATCTTCTGGGCGCCGTTCTATTTTCTGTCATCGCGCCGGCTGGCATGGTTCGTGCCGAAATTCTGGTCGCGCTCAAGTTTGTGGCTGTACGAGAAGATGGCGCTGACGAAGAGCGACATCAGCGGACAGGAGAACCTGCCCGAAGGCTCGTTCATCCTTGCGCCAAAGCATCAGTCGTTCTGGGACGCGATCGCCTTTTTCCCGTTTCTCAAGGACCCGCTTTACATCCTCAAGCGGGAGCTGACGTGGATTCCGTTTTTCGGCTGGTATGTGCTGAAGATGCGGATGATCCCGGTTCATCGCGGCAGCCGGTCGAGGGCGTTGAAGGCCGTCGTTGCCGCCACGAAAGCGGAAATGGCGCGCAATCCGCGCCAGCTCATCATTTATCCGGAAGGCACGCGCCGCGCGCCGGGCGATGAACCCAACTACAAATGGGGCATCGTCGAGCTTTATTCCGAACTCGGCGTCCCGGTGGTCCCGGTCGCCCACATGGCTGGCCTCTACTGGCCCCGGCGCAAGTTCCTGCGGTTCCCAGGAACCATCAAGGCGCGGTTCCTAGAACCGATTCCGGCTGGTCTTGACAAGGAAGAGTTCATGAAGCGGCTGATTTCGGAAACGGAAGCGGCCTGTGACCATATCCTTGTCGAAGCAGCGCAGGCGCCGAACCCGCCTCCGATGCCTGCCACTGCCGTCAAGCGCCTAAAGGAATTGGGCATCCGATCGTCATGCTGACGTTCAAGCCGCACTTGCGGTGTCGAGCTGGTCCATGTCGGCGCTCGTCAGTTGCAGTGAAACGGCCTTGATCAGGCTGTCCGTCTGCTCGACCGACGTGGCGCTGGCAATCGGCGCCGTAATGCCCGGACGAGCCATGATCCATGCGAGCGCGACCTCGGCCTGGGTGGCGGCATGGCGATTGGCGACGCTGTCCAGCGCAGCCAGTATGCGCATGCCGCGCTTGTTCAGATAGGAGCGGATACTGCCGCCACGCGCGCTTTTGCCAAGATCGGCTTCGCTGCGGTACTTACCGCTGAGAAATCCTTTTGCCAGTCCGTAGTAGCTGATGACGCCGATCTGGTTGGCCATGCAAAGGTCACGCAAGGGGCCGTCGAAATCGCTGCGATCATAAAGATTGTAGGCGGGTTGCAGCACTTCGTAACGCGGCAGGCCGTGATGGCTCGCAGCATCGAGAGCAGCTTTCAGTTGCCCGGAATCGAGATTGCAGGCACCGGCAAAACGTATCTTGCCTTTCTCGATCAGCCGCTGGTAGGCGCCCAGCGTTTCAGTGTAGGGCACGGTCGGATCGGCCCAATGCGAAAGATAAAGGTCGATCACATCGGTTTGCAGCCGTTTCAAAGAGGCCTCGACCGCCCGTTCGATATAGATGGGGGAGAGATCGATGCGGCCCTGTCCCATGTCGGAGCCGACCTTGGTGACAAGGACGATCCGGTCGCGGTTGCCGCGCTTTTTCATCCATTTGCCGATGATGGTTTCCGACTCGCCGCCACTGTTGCCCGGCACCCAGCGCGAATAGGAATCAGCCGTGTCGACGGCATTCAATCCGGCGTCAAAGAATCGGTCCAGCAGATCGAAGGACGTCTTTTCATCGGCGGTCCAGCCAAACACGTTGCCGCCAAAAACCAGCGGAGCGATTTCGAGGTCGGTGCGACCGAGGCGGCGCTTTTGCAATGTCCAGTCTCCACGAATCAAAGCTGCGCGCAGCAACATGAAGAATCAGCGCCGAACGAAGCAGTACCTCGTATAGCCTAAGGATTGGATCGGCGGGGTCAAACCCCGTTCCGGGACTTGCTGCGGAACGGCTTCACAAATGCGCGACCTGTTTTGCCACGCCTTCAAGCCAATGGTCCCGGATACCAAGTTTGTGCAGGTGCTCGACAGTGCTGGCCAGATATTCCTCGTTGCGACCGGATTGGCCGACAGCGCCTTGCACCACGGTAGCGGCCTCAGCTGCGCTCAGCGCACCGGCATATTGTGCGTGGGTGCGGTCGGCTACATAAGCAACCGCTTCCACCGTCTGGCCAGTCTCCAGACGTGCCGTCAGCGTCTTTTCCAGATAGACGCTTGTCACCTGCTCACGCTCGCGCAGGTAGGCAATGACTTCCTCGCGCGCTGCTCCATCGACCCTGAAAGCCACGCCGACGCAGGAGCCGCCGCGATCCAGCCCAAGCACAAGGCCCGGCCGCTCGCGCGTTCCGCGATGAACGAAAGAATAGATGCAGAGCGAGCGCCGATAGCCGAACAGCCGGGCGCGGCGCGTTTCCACATGTGCGAAACCGGGTCGCCAGATCAGCGACCCGTAGCCAAAAACCCAAAAATCGCCCATATCGCAAAGCCAAGTTGAAAGGCGCGCGGCGGTGGCCGTGAGCCGGTCTAAAAAGCGCCGGGAAATCCGGTGCACCCACGGGGTAGCGAGAGCCGTAGCATGACGTCAAGTGACCAAGTTGCATCAAAGCGGCGGCGCAGGCTGCTGCCATGGCTTCTCTTTCTGCTCGTGCTGCTGTTCGGCCTCTATAGCGGAGGGTGGTTCTACCTGGCCGACAAGATCAGGTCCGAGGTAGGCGAGACGATCTCGGAGCTGAATGCGAGAGGCATCGAGGCCGATTGCGCGAACTTCCGCGTCAGCGGCTATCCGCTGCGGCTGGCCGTCGATTGCGACAGCATGGCTTATGAGGACGATGCCGGCAACGTTGCCGCTTCCGCCGGGGCGCTGGCCGGGGTAACCAGCCTCGCCCGTCCGTTGGTGGCCGAGGCCACACTTCGCGGGCCATTGCGCACGGTTGCGCCGGGTATGCCGCCGCTATGGCTGGATTGGGACAATCTCAACGTTAGCGCCAAGTTGTTCTGGCCGTTGCCGCGCAAGGTCTCGCTGGTGGCGGATGGCTTTTCCGGGCAGACGGACCCGGCTGACGACAGCGATCCGGTCCAGTTGTTCAGCGCGACCAAGGCGCAAGTGGATTTGGAACCGGACGGCCCGGATATCGCTTATGCCGGTCGGTTCGAGGATCTGGAGATTCCACCCGAGGCGTTGGGTGGCCGTACGGTTCCGCCGCTCGATGGCACCGGTGCGGTTACATTGAAGAACGGTGTCGCCCTTGTCCGGTCGCGCCTGAAGAGCCTACGCGGGCAAGCCCTGGAGATCGCCAACCTCGAGCTTTCCTCGGGCGAGGCGCATGTCTCCGTCTCCGGCCCGGCAGCGGTCGATGCCGATGGCCTTGTCGACGCCGATCTGGTCATCAAGCTGCGCAATCCGCAAGCTGTCGCGGCGATCCTCGCCACCGCCATTCCCGAACAGGCAGGCAAGATCAACCAGGGCTTTACTGCGCTAACCATGCTCGGCAGCGAACCTTCGCTGCCGCTCAAGGTGGTCAAGGGCAAAGCTATGCTGGGCTTCATCCCGCTCGGCAATATCAAGCCGATCGACTAGTGCCGAAGATCAGGCCTTCGCCGGATGCTCGACAGCCTGACGGCCGAAGTCGGGGGCATCGATGTCCTGTCCCGCTTCGATGATCGACCGGCGCACGGCGCGCGTGCGGGTGAAAAGGTCGAAAAGCTTGTCTCCATCGCCCCAGCGGATGGCCCGTTGCAATGAGGCAAGATCCTCCGAGAAGCGCGCCAGCATTTCAAGAATCGCATCCTTGTTGTGCAGGCACACGTCGCGCCACATGGTCGGGTCGGAGGCGGCAAGGCGCGTGAAATCGCGGAAGCCGGACGCCGAATATTTGATCACTTCCGACTTGGTCACGGTTTCCAGATCGTCGGCCGTGCCGACGATGTTGTAGGCGATGATGTGCGGCAGGTGCGAGACGATGGCCAGCGTCATGTCGTGGTGGCTGGGGTCCATCGTGTCGATGTTGGCGCCGCAGCGGCGCCAGAAGTCTGACAGTTTCTCAAGCGCCGCCGGATCGGTGCCGGGTAGCGGCGTGAAAATGCACCAGCGGTTCTGGAACAGGTCGGCAAAGCCGGCGTCGGGTCCGGATTTTTCCGTGCCGGCCAGCGGGTGGCCGGGAATGAAATGCACGCTTTCGGGAATGTGCGGTTCCATCTGGGCGATGACGGAAGCCTTGGTGGAGCCAACGTCGGTAACGATGGCGCCCTTCTTCAGCGCCGGCGCGATTTCCTTCGCTACCGCTTCGGAAGCGCCGACCGGCACCGAAACAATCACCAGATCGGCGTCGCGCACGGCATCAGCGGCATCGGTGGTGTAGCTGTCGCCGAGGCCGAGCTGCTCGGCGCGGTTCAGTGTTATGGCGCTGCGGGTGGAGATGGCGACATGGCTGGCAAGGTTTTCGTGGCGGATGACGCGCGCTAATGACGAGCCGATCAGGCCGATGCCGATCAGCGCGATTTTTTCAAACATGGGTTTGGGCATAGTTCTATCTTTTCAGGAATTCGGTGAGTGCGGCGACTACGCCGCGATTGGCCTCTTCGGTTCCGACCGTCATCCGCAGCGCGTTGGGAAAACCGTAGCCGGCAACGCGCCGCAGAATATAGCCGCGGGCCGTCAGATAGCCGTCTGCCTCCGCTGCCGAATGGGAAGCCTCGTTCGGGAAATGGACCAGAATGAAATTGCCGACGCTGGGCGTTACGCGCAGGCCAAGGCCGGTGAACTGCTCGGTGAGCCACGGCAGCCAGGTTTCATTATGGGCGATGGCGCGCTCGACATGGGCGCGGTCGCGAACCGCCGCCGTTCCGGCAGCGATCGCGGTTGCCGTGACATTGAAGGGGTCGCGCACGCGCTCGACCGCGTCGACGATATGAGCCGGAGCGTACATCCAGCCGATGCGGGCGCCGCCAAGGCCGTAGACCTTGGAGAAGGTGCGGGTCATGACCACATTTTCGGCACCGGCAACCAGTTCGACACCGGCTTCATAGTCGTTTCGGCGCACGAATTCGGCATAGGCGGCGTCAAGGATAAGCAGCACTTTTTTGGGCAGGGCCGCATGGAGGCGACGTACCTCTTCGAACGGCACATAGGTACCGGTCGGGTTGTTGGGGTTGGCGAGGAAAACCATCTTGGTGCGAGGCGTGACGGCGGCGAGGATCGCATCGACATCTACGCGCTCGCCATCTTCCTTGGCTATGACAAAGGAAGCACCAGCCGCCAGAATGCAGATCTTGTAGGCGAGGAAGCCATGCTCGGTGTAGATCGCCTCGTCGCCCGGCTGGAGGTAGATGCGTGACAACAACGTCAACGCTTCGTCCGAGCCGTTGAAGCAGACAATGTTTGCGGCATTCAGCCCATGCACTTCGGCGATGGCTTCGCGCAGTTTCAGCGATGATCCGTCAGGATAAAACTCCAGTCTGCCGGCAACTTCGCGCGCCGCCTCGACCGCCTTGGGAGAAGGCCCCAGCGGGTTTTCGTTCGACGACAGCTTGTGCAACTTCACGCCGGCGGGTGCCGTGCTCTTGCCTGGCACATAGGCTTCGATGTCCTTGATCCCGGAGCGGGGTTGCGGACGCGCTTGATCCTGTGCCGTGGTCATCGTGCCAATTCCATAGGGGACGGAAGGTTTGAAAGATGGAGCCGAAATACAAGCCGCAACGGGCAATGTCGAGGGCCAAGCGCTGACCCAGCCCCGGGAACCGTTGACGATTTGCACGGCCAGGACTAGATAGGGGCTGTTCCGTGGTGATTTGGCCGGTCGGCTTGCAGCCACGTTAAAGAAGTCGCTAAACAGGCCGAGGATGACGAGTTCATTCAGACCGGCTGCGATTTCGCCGCCGGTTTTTGTTTGGAGCTTGTCCAATGCCGATCAAGATTCCCGATCAGCTTCCCGCCCGAGAGATCCTCGTTCGCGAGGGCGTTTCCGTGATGGACGAGCGCACGGCGTTGCGACAGGATATCCGTCCGCTGCAGATCGGCCTGCTCAATCTGATGCCCAACAAGATCCGCGCCGAGACGCAGTTCGCGCGCCTGATGGGGGCGACGCCGCTTCAGGTGGAACTGACGCTGGTGCGCATCGGCAACCACAAGGCGCGGAATACGTCCGAGGAGCATCTCATCTCGTTCTACCAGACGTGGGAGCAGGTCCGGCACCGCAAGTTCGACGGCTTCATCATCACCGGTGCGCCTATCGAACTGTTGCCGTTCGAGGAGGTCACCTACTGGAAGGAGCTGCAGCGCATTCTCGACTGGACGGTCACGAATGTTCACTCCTCCTTCTTCATCTGCTGGGGGGCTATGGCTGCCGCCTGGCATTTCCATCGCATTCCGAAATACACGCTTGAGAACAAGGCCTTCGGCGTGTTCCGGCATCGCAACAATGCGCCTGCCTCGCCATATCTCGCCGGCTTCTCGGACGACTTCGCCATTCCCGTCTCGCGCTGGACGGAGGTGCGCAAGGCTGACATTCAAACAGGCTCGGGTCTCGAGGTGTTGATGGAGTCGGACGTAACCGGCCCCAGCCTGCTCGCTGGCGATGTCGGCAACAGGCTCTATATGTTCAATCACATCGAGTACGACTCGACGTCACTCAAGGAAGAGTATGATCGAGACGTGGCCGCTGGCGTCGAGATCAAGGTGCCGCACGGCTACTATCCCGACGACGATCCGGCGCGGCCGCCGCTCAACCGCTGGCGCTCGCATGCGCATTTGCTGTTCGGCAACTGGATCAACCGGGTCTATCAGACAACGTCGTATGATCTCGAAAACGTCGGCCAGAACCAGAAAAGCGTGGCGTCCTGAGCCGTTTCACGGGGCTTTCGGTTGCACCCTTGACGGTGGCGGCTCTATCGCGCCGGCCCTGACTCGTGCCGGTTTCAGGGACGCGGCTGCGGTATCTTTCACGATGCCGAGCGAGCGCGGAAAATAATCATAGTTGTGTTGGCTGCGACCAATGTTAACGACCGTCGCTTGTGGCAGGCGTTTTTCCAGGACCGCCAAAAGACGCCTTACCGTGGTGCCGTTGAAAGTGTCCAGCGCTTCATCGACGATGATCCACTGCGGCTGGCGCAGTACAACGCGTGCAAATCCCAGCAAACGCTGTTCGTCCTCGCTCAATTCACGGTCCCAGCGCATGTTGCGATCCAGATTGGAAGCAAGATGTTCAAGGCCGACATCCCGAAGCACCTGCGCAAGCACGGTATCGTCGACGGCAGCAGGCCGTTCGACCGGAAGGAGAACTTCTCGCAATGGGGCCGGGGCGAAATAGGGTGAGCGTGGCAACAATTCCGGCGGCTTACCTGCCGGCATGCCAATGCTGCCGCTGCCCCAGGGCCATAATCCGGCTATGGCGCGAAAGAACAGCGTTTTGCCAACGCCTGGGTCGCCGGTGATCAGCACGTGCTCTCCCGCACGGATTTCCACATGCTGTTCGGCAAGGCGGGTGCAGCCTTCCCGTGAACGGATCTCGAGGTTAGTGAAAGTCATGATATTGGTGTCGTTGACGGTGAAGTCTATGCGTTTTTCATCGCCGTGGAGGACATCGGCCTCGTTCAACGCCATTCGGAAATCGGCGACGCGCATCAGTGTCGCGCGCCAGTCTGCAATGCCGCCGATGTTGTTAATGAACCAGCGCAACGAGGAATGCACCTGGTTGAAGGCGCCGACGGCCATCATCAGGCCGCCGAAAGAGATGTCGCCGGCAAAGTAGACCGGCGACGCGACAAGGATCGGCGCTACGACCGTGATCCAGCCGTAGGTATCCGTCACCCAAGCGAGGTTGATCTGGGCACGAAATATACCCCGTATGGCGTTCAAGAGAACCTGAAGATCAAATTCAAGCCGGCGTTTTTCGCCTGGCTCGCCGCGCTCCAGCGCGATGGCATCGATATGTTCGTTGACCCGGACCATGGAGAACCGCAGATCGGCTTCGCGCGCATAGCGTTCGCCATTGAGCCGTATAAGAGGCCGGCCTACGAGCCAGCTCAGCCAGGAGGCCGTGCCGGCATAGATGAACGCTGCCCAAACCATGTAGCCCGGTATGGCGATCGTCTTGTCGCCATAGTGGAACACAAACCCCGAAGACAAGGTCCACAGCACGCCGATGAAAGAAGCAAGCAGGATCGACGCTTGCAGCAGGCCAATGCCAAGGTCGGTGGAAAGGTCCGAAAGGTGCCCGGCATCCTGCTGCATGCGTTGGTCAGGATTAACGCCGATGGCACCGGCATGGGTGAGGCGGAAAGCCCGCGCTGGCTTCATCCATTCGCCGATAAGGTCGAATGTCAGGGCCTCGCGCAACGAAAGCCTGATGCGTTGGTTCAGCCATTGCTGCGAGACATTCAATAAAAGCAATGCGCCGGCGATCTCGGCGAAGACGAGCAGTTGATGCAGGAAGCCGGCCATGTCGCGCCGCTGGATCGCATCGTAAAATGGCTGGTTCCATCGGTTGAGCAGGACCTGCCCGATTGCAGTGGCGACAATCACGACAAGAATTCCGGCAACGGCCCATAGCAGAACCCGACGCACGGGTGCCGCCACCAGCGCTTGCCGCATGGTTGCCACTTGCTCACGAAATGAGCTGCTCTCGAACTCGGTACTGCTGGTATCGGTCATTGCCGAGCCGGATTGCCATCCGCTTCAAAACGCATTCCGAGCCCCGTCACGCCTTGTGGAGACAGCGCCGGGACGAAAACTCGGCGGGAGGTGCGTTGGGCAACTGGGACGCCCTGGTAGAGCCGCTTTTGCGCTTCCACGACTATGACGCCTGAAAAGATCGGCCATAATTTGCGCCCTGCACTTTCCATGAGGTTGTGGAGGCGCATCATGAACCGTCGCCGCGACGGTGGAAAGAACAGCGCGTCCGACCATGCAGCAGGGGTGAAGTTGGTTTCCCTGAGCAACTCGGCAAGCTGGGAGCGTGAATAGGGCCTGCCGGTGCCGAAAGGCGTGTGTTCGAAGCGGGCCCACACGCCGCGCCGGTTGGGTACCACGATCACGACCCGTCCCGCCGGGGAAAGCACGCGCCAGATCTCGTTCAGGGTTTCACGGGGATTTTCCGCATGTTCCAGCGAGTGCACCATGAGCATGCGATCGATGGAGGCATCGACAAGCGGCAGTTCCTCGTCGAACACCAACGCAGTCGCCGTAGGTGCGTTCGGAGGCCATACAACTGCACCCTGCGTGGCAGGCATGAAAGCGAAGACGCGCTCGGCGTCGGTTCCGAATCGCTCGAGCCAAGGCAGGGCGTAGCCAAGGCCGACCAGCCGCTCGTTTGGTACATTCGCCCAGATCGACGAAAGTGCCATCGTGATCGAGTGCTCGGCGAGGCGGCCAAGAGGGGAAGTGTAGAAGGAACGCAGGTCGACAATGTCGGTATGCATGGAAAACCGTGTCATGATCCAAAGTCGGATTTGAAACGGTAGCGGCGATGCGGTGTGAGTTCAACCAAGCTCACCCAACCGAGGGGTGACATAACCGGACGGGCACCCTATGTCTGCGGCGACAAGGACAGGAGAAATCTACATGGCCATCGAGATCGAGCAGTTCATGTGTCGCGCGGACAATTTTGGCGTCCTGTTGCGCGACCGCGATGGTGGCGAGGTGGCACTCATCGATGCACCCGAGGAAGCACCCATCCTTGCCGCGATAGAACGCACCGGCTGGAAACCAAGCACCCTGTTCGTTACCCATCATCACGTCGACCATGTGGAAGCCAACCTTGCCTTGAAGGAGCGCTTCAAACTGCGCATCGTTGGACCCGAGGCTGAAAAGGCCAAGATCCCCGGTATCGACGATACGGTCGTGGGCGGCTCGGTCATATCGTTCGGCGGCGAGAAGATAGAAGTCATCTTCACGCCGGGCCATACGGCTGGACATGTCACCTATCATCTGCCCGAGTCGAAACTGCTGTTTGCTGCCGATACATTGTTCGCGATCGGTTGCGGCAGGCTGCTCGAATGCCCGCCGCCGGTGATGTTCGAATCGCTCAAGAAGCTTGCCGCGCTTCCGGCCAATACGGCCGTTTATTGCGGCCATGAATATACGCTTTCCAATGCTCGCTTTGCGCTCACCATCGATCCGGGCAACACCGCCCTGCAGGCGCGTGCCAAGAAGATCGAGGCGCTGAGGGCGGAAGGCAAAGCCACGCTGCCGACTACGATCGGCGAGGAACTGGCGACAAATCCATTCTTGCGCTGGGCCGATCCGGCAATCCGCAAGAATCTCGGCATGGAAAGTGCGGCGGATGTCGAGGTGTTCGCAGAGATACGTAAGCGCAAGGACAACTTTTGAGCTGGGGCCGGCTTGCGATGACCGCTGCCGAAATCATTGCCGCGCTCGGCATGAGGCCGCATCCGGAAGGCGGTTGGTATGTCGAGACGTTTCGTGATGCGCCAAACGGCGGGCGCGGTCATTCGACCGCGATCTACTTCCTTTTGGAGCACGGCCAGGTTTCGGCCTGGCATCGCGTCAAGGACGCCGCCGAAGTCTGGCATTTCTATGCCGGCGCAGCGCTTTTGGTATCGATGTGCGCCGAGGAAGGAAAAGTGAGCGAGCATCGGCTCGGTACCGACATCCTTGCGGGAGAGCGGCCGCAATTGCTGGTGCCGGCGGGTTGGTGGCAGAAGGCGCGAAGCGCAGGCGACTGGACACTGGTGGGGTGCACTGTCGCGCCGGGGTTCGACTTTGCCCAGTTCGAAATGGCCGAGCCGGGCTGGAAACCCTGAACGATCAGAGCACCGCGCCAAGCGTTATCGCGAGGTGGCCGGCATAGCGCAGCACCCATATGGCGTATGGCCACAACGCATGTCGAGGCGACGGTTCCGGAGCCGGCAATCTCATCATGAGGCTGGCGGCTGCGGAGCCCATCAAAAGCAAGGTGCCGGCTATAATCGTGGGCGTGGTCATCAAGGCTGACAGCGCCATGACCAGCAATGCGAGCGCATAGGCCAAGGCAGGCAGACGCAGACGACGACCGATGCGCGCCCATGACCGTATCAGGACCGCGATGGTCAGGACGACCATTGCCGCGGCGAGCGCCGGGCGCCAGGGCTCCGATGTCAGGAAGCCGAATGCGCCATAGGTGAAGAAGAGCAGTTCGAAGGCGAGGAAGGCACCAACGGCTGCCGCGAAACTTGCAACCGACATTTTCGCGTTGGGTTGCGAGGAAAAAGCGTCTGACGCGGCGCTCAACGCGAGCGCTCCGGCAAGCAGCAGCGGTGCGTCCTGCTCGAAGGCGAGCACTGCGAGCAGGCCGATGGCCAATGTCTTGACGGCTGACCGGCGCAGCGACGGCTGCATGGAAAGGCTGAAGGCATAACCGATTGCCGCCAGCACCGAGAAGACGACAGTGGCGTTGGCAAATGTTTCGATGCCACCGGAAAACGGCATCATGCCTTTACGCTCGCAGTGGCGGTTCGCTTTGCAAACAGCAATGACTTTGCTGCCAGCACCGCGCCGCCAGTAATTAACAGGCAGGCGGCGAGAATGCGCAGGCTGGGCTCGGTAAAGCCGGCAACGATCAACACCAGCGTCGACAGAAGCGGTGCTGCGTAACTGGCCGCGCCCAGCACCTGGATATTACCGCGCTTCACGCCGATGTCCCAGGCGTAGAAGGCAGCGCCAACCGGCATCAGGCCGAGGCCGAGCACCGCCAGCCACTGGACGGCGTTTGCGGGCAGCACGGTCTCTTCAAGCGAGAAGTGGCAGGCGAGCGACAGGATCGCCGTGGCCGCGCAAAACCAGGTAACGATGGTGGTCGGGACCGAGGGAAAGCGGCGCGACAAAAGCGAGTAGGATGACCATAGCACGGCGCAGACGGCGGCCATGGCGTAGCCGAAGGCGTAGCGGGCATCGAAGGCAAGGCCTGCGCCCTTGGTGACGATCAGGAAGGTGCCGGCAAGGCCGAGCAGGGCGCCGATGATATGGTTCCAGGCCAGTTTCTCGCCGGGCATCAGCGCGGAGCCAAGAACTATCAGCAGCGGCCACATATAGGCGATGAGGCTGGCTTCCACCGCCGGGGCGTTGCGCAGCGCGGTGAAGTAAAAGAAGTGATAGCCGAACAGGCCGGCGATGCCGATGACCCAGACCTGCAGCGGTATTTTCACAGACGCGGCCGGCTTCGGCATGACGAAACGGGCGACAAGGCCGACGCAGGTGCCGATGGTGAAGGTGATTGCCGAAAGCAGGAACGGCGGCACCTGGCCGGAAGCGTCGGTCAAAAGCGCCAGCAGCGCCCACATGGCGACCGCCGAAAAGCCTATCAGTGTCGCCCGCCCCATGATTTTATCCCGACAGCGCGCCTGTCGCGCCTAGTTGGTTGTTTCGAAGCGGCGCGCGCGCACGGTGATGGTGCCGATCTGCGTGCCGACTGTTGCGTGGATCGGGGCATATACCCCTGTTTGGCCAAGTGGCGCAAACGTCACCATGATGCGGCTGCGGTTCTTCAGATAGTCCAGAGCGCGCTTGCCCTGCCGGTAGCCGGAGACCGGCTCAAAGCCCATACGGCAGGTGACGGTCGGTCCTTCATAGCCTTCGACCGAAATCTTGTCCTTTTTCACGAAGCTCAATTTCAGGTCGGCGCGCAACTCGCCATCGTACATTTTTACCGTGCGGCCGCAGACTTCATCGATGCTCGGAGCACGCACGACCGTTGCGGTTATCGGATCAAGGGCGCTTTTGAGGTCGGTCGCGTTGAGCGCTATCCAGTCCTTGCCGCGTTTCTTCGGAGCAGGCACGACCTTCGTGGAGGCGACCGTGCCGTTGGCGAAGCGGATATCGACCAGCGAAGCTTTCTTGCCGGAGGTGTAGTCGGCGCGAAAGGCGCGCGGCTGGAGGCCATCGTCAGCTAGACGGCCCGAGGCCACGATGGTGCCCTTCGTATCGTCGAAGATCTGGGCAAGCCCCGCGCTGGCGACGGAGCCGTCGATCCGGTAGGCCGCGCCGTCATAGCGGCTCTGGAAGGCGGCGCGGGCGATCGGCAGGCCGAGGAAGGAGACCGTGTATTCGCCGCGGAACGACTGCGGGGCGGCGGCGGAACCGGGACCGGTCAGGACGGCCAGGCAAAGAACTGTCGAGCAAAGGGCTATGGGGCGAAACATGCTGGCGAATTCACCTTGGTGCTGGTCGTGCCGGACGGGGCCGGCATGTGATGTCCCTTCACCCTTGCATATAGGCCGGATTCCGGCCTTTGTGTGAAGTCGCATTGCTGCGCCGGGGCAAGCTTGCGCTTGACGCCTCGCCCAAATGACACTATGGAACGCCAACTTTTCCATGAGGCCGCTTGCTGCAAACCGCGCGCTACAGGGCGCGGGCAGCGAGATTTGGCCGGACCGAGAACCTGAAGGTGCATCATGTCCCGCGCTTGCGAACTTACCGGCAAAGCCGTCCTGACCGGCAATAACGTCAGCCACGCCAACAACAAGACCCGTCGCCGCTTCCTGCCCAATCTGGTCAATGTCACGCTGATCTCGGAAGCGCTGAACCAGAATGTGCGCCTGCGCATCTCCGCCAACGCGCTGCGTTCGGTCGAGCATCGCGGCGGCCTCGACGCTTTCCTTGCCAAGGCAGACACAGCTGAGCTTTCGCAGCGCGCGCGCCTGTTGAAGAAGCAGATCGCCAAGAAGCTCGCCGAACAGCCGGCAGCCTAAGCAGACTTCCAAGGCGGGGGACGACCGCCTTCCACGGACCGTCGATTTTCTCGGCCGATGTTCCACTGGTTCCATAACCCAGGATAAAAAAATGAGTTTCCTTGCTCGTTACCTGCCCTTCGTGGCGGCCATGGCGCTTGTCGTGGTGGCCTCCAACATCCTCGTGCAGTTTCCGCTGCAAGGCGAGGTGGCCGACCTGGCGCTTGCCGATGTGCTGACCTGGGGCGCGTTCACCTATCCGTTCTCTTTCCTAATCACCGACCTTGCCAACCGCCGCTACGGGCCATCGGTTGCACGGCGCATCGTCTTCGTCGGCTTCATGACGGCGGTCGTCTGCTCGATCGTCATCCCGCCCCTGCTGTTCAGGCTCGGCCTGATCGAGTTCGATACGGCGGCGGCGCGGCTGGCGCGCATCGCCTGTGCGTCGGGCGCGGCATTCCTGTCGGCGCAACTGCTCGATGTCACGGTGTTCAACTGGCTGCGCCGGCAAAGCTGGTGGCGCGCGCCGATCTTCGGCACGCTGGTCGGATCCGTCGTCGATACGGCGGTGTTCTTCTCTATCGCCTTTGCCGCGGCTTTCGCCTTTATCGGTCCCGACGACGGTTTCGCGCTCGAGGCGGCGCCGCTGATGGGCGTGTTCTCGGCCGAAGCGGCGCGCTGGATGTCGTGGGCGCTCGGCGACCTCACCGTCAAGCTCGCCATTGCCGTGTTCGCGCTGATCCCCTACCGGCTGATCGCCGCGCGCTGGAGCCAGCCTGCCGTCGCGTGATCTTGCTGGAGCGCCAAGGGCTACATGTTGTTCAAGTGCAGGATGTTGCCGTCCGGGTCCTTGAACCAAACCATTTTCATGTCGCCGCTGACGTGAATGTCGCCCTTCAGCTTCATTCCCTCATAGTGCTCGAAGCCGACGCCCTTTGCCTTCAAGGTTGCGGTGATGGCGTCGATTTCGTCGCCGACACCCCAGACCACGGCATTGGCCTTGTTGGTGCCGGCGAAATCGGAGCGATAGACGATGAGGGAGGTCGCGCCGGTGCGAAAGACCAGCACGTCTCCCATGCTGTCGTCTTCGAGTTCGAGGCCCAGAGTATCGGCGTAGAAGGCGCGCGCCCTGCCGATATCGCTGACGGCGACGATGGCGGATGAAGACTTGTCCTTGAGCATGACATTTCCTTTCCGTTGGCTTTTGTCCTGAACGCGGCCATGCGGCCGCGGTTGCCTGATCGTGCATAGGACGTTTTCGCGCGGGCCGATCCGACAAGTGGATGCGTGGTTGTTCATCGCCACGTCCGGCTTTTGCCGTCTGAGGGCTTCTGCATGGCCTTTAAGCTCCCTCGCTTCCGGTATGACGCAAAGGGGTGCGTCGCTCGCTGTCCCTTCTCCCCTTGTGGGAGAAGGTGGCCGAGCGTTAGCGAGGTCGGATGAGGGGTATCGTGTGGCTGGAACACCCCTCATCCGTCTCGGCTTTGCCTCGACACCTTCTCCCACAAGGGGAGAAGGCGGGTCGCCGCACACTTATTCATCGCCACGCCCGGCTAAAGCCGTCTGGCCATTGTCAAAGAACTGACCTCATCTGAGA
>CAZROU010000011.1:0-99243 GCA_964601795.1 uncultured Mesorhizobium sp.
CCGCTCGGCCGATGGCCCACATCGCCCTTCGCGCTTCTCCTTGCATCTTTTTGCCGTTCCAGGCGCCATTTCGATCACATTTATGAGTCCACGACCTAGGTCGTGGACTCATAAATCTGGTCGAAATGGTGTGAGGTCATCTGTTCGGATACGCGGAAAAAGAGCGCGGGAAATGTCATTCATTTTCAAGCTCTTTCGATAAAGTAGCAGGGCAGGTCGGAACTGTGTTTCGAAAGGCTACGCCAACGATTTTGCGCTCGGATTGCCTCAGCCGCTTTTCGCCTTCTTCCCTTTCGTCCCGTTCAGCGCCACCGCTGCCTTGATGAGCGCGGTGAAGGCCGCTTCGTCCAGTTCCTCGCCTTCGCGGATGTCGATGGCGCGGCGGGCGTTGCCTTCGAGGCTGGAGTTGAACAGGCTTGACGGGTCTTCCAGCGACGCGCCCTTGTGGAAGGTGAGCTTGACCATACTCTTGTAGGTCTCGCCGGTGCAGATGATGCCGTTGTGCTCCCACACCGGCACGCCGCGCCATTTCCACGTCTCGACCACGTCCGGGTCTGCCCTGTGGATGAGCTTGCGCATACGGGCCAGCGTCTGGCCGCGCCAGTCGCCCAAGTCTGCGATGTGGGCGTCGATCAGCCGGGAAGCGTCTTCACTTTCGCCGGCGGGGGTCGGGGTGGCGAGCCTGGTCGTGGTCATGTCCGGTCTCTTTATGCTGGCTGCGCGGGGGCTAGATGCGTGAGTGATGGGTTCGCGTAGCGTGGGTCGGCGGCGCCTCACATGCGTTCGCCCGGCAGCGCGCTTGCCTGTTTCACCTAGTCGATGAACCGGGCTTCGTCGAGCATGTCGCTTTCGCGGATGTCGACAGCAGGATCAGGCCTTCTCCAGCTCCATCATGGATTGGAAGCCGCCATAGATCATGCGCTTGGCATCGAAGGGCATTGTCTCGAAGTTGGGCTGGGTGCGCGGGTCGGCCATGACCTTGGCGTTGACGTCGTCGCAGTGCTGGCGCGAGTTGTAGACGATCCAGGAGAAGACGACGGTTTCGTCTTCCTTGGCCTGCACGGAGCGCGGGAACGAGGTCAGCTCGCCATAGGGCACGTCGTCGCCGACGCACTCGACATAGGCGAGCGCGCCGTATTCCATCCAGACATCGCCGGCCTTGCGGGCCATTTCCTTGTAGGCTTCCAGATTGGCCTTCGGCACGGCCAGCACGAAACCATCGACATAGGACATGAGTTCTCTCCTCGGTTTGCTGCTTTGCGGGTGGGTGCCTTCGATTTTGCAGGGGGGTTAGTTTTGTGGGGCGTTGAGGGCCCATTCGACGCCGAACGGATCGCGCAACGCACCCCAGCGGTCGCCCCAGAACATGAGCTGGAGCGGGGTGGTGACCTCGCAGCCGGCATCGACGGCGCGCTGCCACCAGCGGTCGATGTCGGCGTCGGCGAGGTGGCGCTGCATGGTGCAGCCTTGCGGGGTTTTCGCCGGATGGCCGTGCTCGGGGTAGAAGTCCGAGATCATCAGGCTCGAGCCGTTGACGTAGAGGTGGACATGCATGGTGCGGCCCTTCTCGTCGGGCGGCACGGCGAAGACCTGCTCGGCGCCAAAGGCCTTGCCGTAGAAGTCGGCAGCCTTCAGCGCGCCGTCGATCTGCAGGTAGGGGGTGAGGCCGCCGAGCGGCCTCGGCATGGGCGGGAAAGGCGGCTGCGGTCCTTCATCGGACATGGGATTCTCCTGTCTTCGGCTGTTTGCCCCCACAGGACGTATGGCGGCGGCGCGATCCGACAAGCGGGGTGAAATTTTTGCCGGATGCCGGCGGTTAGTGGCCGGGGCGGCCGGTCTTGGACGGACGCCGGTTGCGTCGCGCCGTTTCCGACGGGTCCTCATAGGAGCCGATGCCTGCGCGCTCGCGGAGGATGGGCTTCACGTCCTGCGCTCTTTCCTTTCGCGCGCCTTCGGCGGCGCGGGGAGCCGCGCCATCAGGCGCGACGGCCGGTCGGCCTTGCGGCTTCGCCGGTACTTTTCCTTCGACCGGCTTTTCGGTGCGGCGCACGGTCATTTCGTCGAGCGAATTCTTGCGGAACAAAGATGGTTTGTTTTGCTCCGGGATGCCGAAGTCGGAGCCGTGCGCCTCGCGCGCCGACTGCTTCTTGAACAGCGAACGCGAAACGGCGCCCGCCGGCGTGGTCATGTCGGTGCCGGGGCCCATGTCGTCGATGGACGGCTTCGCGAAGAGGGAATTTGGCGGGGCAGCGCTGCCCCTCACCTGCCTGCCGGCATCCTCTCCCCGTGAACGGGGAGAGGAGACGCTGTCATCGACGGTGCGATGGCGTTCGCGGCCCTTGTTGTGCTTGCCCTTCTCGCGGCCGGAGACGGGGCTTTCCATGTCGGCGTATTTGGCGAGCGGATCGTCGGAGATGGCAAGCTCCATCTCGCGCAGCCGCTTGATCTCGTCGCGGATGCGGGCGGCCTTCTCGAAATCGAGATTGGTGGCGGCGTCGCGCATCTGCTTGTCGAGCGCTTCCAGATGGGCCTTCAGGTTGTTGCCCATCATGGCGCCGGCATCGTCGGTGAACTGCGAGATGTCGGCGCGGACATGGTCCTTTTCGTAGACCGAATCGAGGATGTCGGAGATGCGCGACTTGACGCTTTCCGGCGTGATGCCGTTGGCTTGGTTGTATTCGAGCTGCTTTTCGCGGCGGCGGTTGGTTTCCGCCATGGCGCGTTCCATCGAGCCGGTGACCTGGTCGGCATAGAGGATGACCTTGCCGTCGACGTTGCGGGCGGCGCGGCCGATGGTCTGGATCAGCGAGGTTTCGGAGCGCAGGAAGCCTTCCTTGTCGGCGTCCAGGATGGCGACGAAACCGCATTCGGGAATGTCGAGGCCTTCGCGCAGAAGGTTGATGCCGACGAGAACGTCGAAGGCGCCGAGGCGCAAATCGCGCAGGATCTCGATGCGCTCAAGCGTGTCGATGTCGGAGTGCATGTAGCGCACGCGAATACCCTGCTCGTGCAGGTATTCGGTGAGGTCTTCGGCCATGCGCTTGGTAAGCACGGTGCAGAGCGTGCGGTAGCCCTTTTTCGTCGTCTCGCGGATTTCGCCGACGACATCATCGACCTGGCTTTTGGCGGGGCGGACCTCTACCGGCGGGTCGATCAAGCCGGTGGGGCGAATGACCTGTTCAGCAAAGACGCCGCCGGATTGCTCCATCTCCCAGCCGCCCGGCGTCGCGGAAACGGCGACGGACAACGGGCGCATGGCGTCCCATTCCTCGAAGCGCAGCGGCCTGTTGTCCATGCAGGATGGCAGACGGAAGCCGTATTCGGCCAGCGTCGCCTTGCGGCGGAAGTCGCCTCGATACATGCCGCCGATCTGCGGGATGGTGACGTGGCTCTCGTCGATGAAGATGAGCGCGTTGTCGGGCACGTATTCGAACAGGGTCGGCGGCGGATCGCCCGGCTGGCGGCCGGTGAGATAGCGCGAATAGTTTTCAATGCCGGCGCAGGAGCCGGTCGCTTCCAGCATTTCGAGGTCGAAGCGCGTGCGCTGCTCAAGCCGCTGCGCTTCGAGCAGGCGTCCCGCCTTCTCAAGCTCGGCCAGACGGTGCTTCAACTCTTCCTTGATCGACTTGATGGCCTGATTCAAGGTCGGGCGCGGCGTGACGTAGTGCGAATTGGCGTAGATCTTGACCGACTTCAGGTCGCCGGTCTTCTGGCCGGTCAGCGGGTCGAACTCGGTGATCTGCTCGATCTCGTCGCCGAAAAGCGAAATGCGCCATGCCCGGTCTTCAAGGTGGGCGGGAAAGATTTCGATGGTGTCGCCACGCACGCGGAAGGAGCCGCGGACGAAATTGATGTCCTGGCGCTTGTATTGCTGGGCAACAAGGTCTGCCAGCAGTTGCCGCTGGTCGAGGCGGTCGCCGATCGCCATCTGGAAGGTCATGGCCGTGTAGGTTTCGACCGAACCGATACCGTAGATGCAGGACACCGAAGCGACGATGATGACATCGTCGCGCTCAAGCAGCGAGCGCGTGGCCGAGTGGCGCATGCGGTCGATCTGCTCGTTGATCGACGATTCCTTCTCGATATAGGTGTCGGTGCGCGGAACGTAGGCTTCCGGCTGGTAATAGTCGTAGTAGGAGACGAAATACTCGACCGCGTTCTCCGGGAAGAATTTCTTGAATTCGGAATAGAGCTGGGCAGCCAACGTCTTGTTGGGTGCGAGGATGAGGGCAGGGCGCTGCGTCTCCTCGATGACCTTGGCCATGGTGAAGGTCTTGCCGGAGCCGGTGACGCCGAGCAGAACCTGCGTGCGGTCTGTGTTGTTGACGCCTTCGACAAGGTCCTTGATGGCGGTCGGCTGGTCGCCGGCCGGCTGGAAATCCGACTCCATCTTGATGGCGATGCCACCTTCGGACTTCTCCGGGCGGGCGGGTCGGTGCGGCGTCCACAGGACGCCATCCTTGTGCAGCGGATTGCCGGATTCAATGAGCGCCGATAGCGCCGCCACCGTGGCGGTGACGCCGGAGTTGGAAAGCGTCTCGGCATCTTCCAGGCTGATGTCGATGCCGGCGACCGGGTTCAGTCCGACAGCGACGCGTTCCTTGGCGGACGCTGCGCCGCCCATCGATGTGCCGCGCCCGGAGCGGGTGGGCGAGGACGAACGTTCTGGGATTTTTTTCTTTTTTGCGCTCACGCTGCCGCCGCTACGCCCTCCTTCTTTCTGCGCGCCTTCGGCGTCGCGGGAGCGCGCGCCATCGGGCGCGACGGCCGGTCGGCCTTGCCGAGCTTCGCTCGGTAATTCGGCTTCGCGCGCGATCTGCTCGGCCCAATCGGAGATGGAGCCGGAAAGAGGTGCGCCGGTAAATTCAGCCTGCGGCGCTTCGGCAAAGCCCTTGCGCTCCAGTGGCACGGAAGCGTCGAGGTAATCCGTAAGAGGGTTGCCGCGCTTGCGGGGCAAGCGGCTGTCTTCGGCCTGTGAAGGCGAATTTTTTGCAGGGGGTTTGGCCATCGCCGGAATATGGGAGGAGTCAGACTAAATGGGAAGAGCAGAATGGTGTTGCTCAGCTTGTTTGAGTTTGAATTGCTGACATCGGGGTGTCAGGATCAAGCCGATTCAACAGCTATCCGGGAGGGATCATGACGGCTTATGTTGTGGCTACAATGGCGATCCATGATCCGCAGACCTATCGCAAATATACGGACCTGACGCCGCCCTTGATAAAGCGGCATAGCGGGCGGTTCCTGACGCGGGGCGACGACGTGACGACCGCCAAGGGGCAGGCATTCGAGGACCGCATGGTGCTGCTCGAATTTCCAGACAGGGCGCATGTCGAGGCTTGGCTTTCGGACCCCGAATATATCGAAGCCTGCAAGTTCAGGGACACGGCGTCTACCGTTCGGATACTGGTGCAGGAAAGTCGCGGCAACACGGAAGACCCCGACCCCAAACTGTAGTACCCGCCCGGTGGCCTCGAACTATCCGCTTTCCTACAAGCTGACCTGGCTGCCCCGGTTGCTGAAGCCGTCGCTGCGGGGCGATGCAGGCGCGTTCGCGCCGCCAGCACAGACATTGATGCGGCCAATGCCGGCAGGCACGGTGCGGATTGCCTTTGTCGGCGATATTTCGGCGGTGGCAAACCGGGCTTTGCCTGTGGTCGATCCGGCGCTTGCGGCGGTCCTGTCAGGAGCCGGCCTGATTGTCGGCAATTGCGAAAGCCCGGTGGTGCGGCGACCGGCGGCGAAGGTCGGAACGCGGCTGGGGCTGCGGCACGCGATGACGCCAATTTTCCTGAAAAGTGCGCTGGAGGCTGCCGGTGTCGAGCCGCGCAAGCTCGTGCTGTCGATGGCAAACAATCACGCGCTCGACCAAGGTACTGACGGGTTCGACGAGACGATCGCGACGCTTCGTGAGATGGGCATAAGGCCGATCGGTACCGTGGCTGACGGAGCGCCGGTTCGTATCGAGGTCGGACCTTTGACGGTCGGCTTTGCCGCGTTCACGCAATGGCGCAACGCTTCTAGGGAGATGTTTTCCGGGCGTGTGGTGATGGACCCCGATGGCTGGTTGAAAGCCGGACGCGAGGGAACCGACCTGCTGGTTGCCGTGCCGCATTGGGACCGGGAGTTCCGGCATTTCCCGCAGGCCGAAACGCGCGAGATGGCAAGGCGGTTGGCCAGTCGGGGCGTCGGGCTCATTGCAGGACACCATGCGCATGTCGTGCAACCGGTCGAGCGGATCGGGGATGCGGTCGCGGCCTACGGGCTGGGGGACTTTCTTGGAACGGTGTTTGCGCGGCAGCCTTGGCCGGGACGGATCGGCGCGATCTTCGTTGCCGATATCAGCGCTGAACCCGAAACGCGGGGCAAGGTGGCTGCCTACCGGATGCAGTTCTTCTACCGGTTGCGGGACGGGCAGCGCGAAAGGCTGCTGCCCTTGGAGGCGCTGGAGGGGCCGATGAAGAACCGGGTCGACGCGCGGCTGGCCGCGATCTTTCCGGCTGGCTACCAGGTCAGCCGAAACGCATCTTGAGGCCGACAATCGCTGCGATGAACAGGAAGGAGACGGTGTTGGCCGCGATGACCGGCATCGAGCCGATGGCAAGGCCGTAGACCACCCACAGGAAGACGCCGAAGGCCAAGGCCGCGGTGGTGGCCAGCGAAATATCCTTTGCCTGCCGCTCGCGCAAAATTTTCAGGATCTGCGGCAGCCAGGCAAAGGTCGTGATGACGGCGGCGACCGCGCCAATGATTTCGAACGAGGGATGCAAGGTGGTAGCTTTCGGAAAGGAGCCGGATTGCTGGCCTGATATGCCAGATTTGCCTGTTGTTTGGAAGCTTGGCCGCCTTGCTGGCCCAACGAAACAAAATGTGTTGCGGAAAAGCATCCGGGTCGGACTTCGTGATCGAAGAATGCGGCAAATGCGGCTCCGGTGTGACTGCCACAAACCATTGCCGTGAATGGCTCAAGCGACTCGTTTTCTTGGCTTTGCGGCTGTCGCAATTTGGCTTTCGACAGGGTCCATGCGGGAGAACCGTGTGCAATGTGTCGGAAATAAGTTCCTGAATCCATTTGGAAAAGTCACCCTTCGTGATTTGAACGGCGAACCGCGCCGGCTTAGGTCTGGTGGCGTTCCCGGCGACGGCGAAGCACGCTGGCCGGGAAGGTAAAACCGCTCAAAACGGGAGTACGATCCATGAAGAAGACCCTCGCGACCGCCGGTGCCCTACTTGCCTTCCTCAGCACGGCTTATGCGGCGACCGTGGAAGGCACCATCCAGTCGGTTGACCCACAGACCAAGTCGATCACGCTCGACGATGGCAAGATCTATCAGCTTCCAGCCGAAGCCTCGGTCGATCAGTTGACGGTCGGGGCCAAGGTTCTGGTCACAGTGGACGACACCACCGGCACGGTGACATCGATCCAGAACGCCTCGTAGTTTCCGGGTAAAATCCGCGTAGCGTTTCCGGCCGGTCCCGATGGGGCCGGCCTTTCTATTGGTCGGCTTAAAAACCCGATTCCACTTTCCGGGCCAATGCTTTATTCCGTAAGCCGAGAGGCATTGCGGGGGAGGCATGCGCTTGAAGGTCGGTGTGATCCTCAATCCTGTGGCGGGAGGCGGCAGGCTCAAGCAGGACTGGCCGCGCGCGGCGGCGTTGCTCAAGAAGCATTTCGGCGAGTTCGACCTGCGCGAGACGCAGGCCGAAGGCGACGCCGAGCGGCTGGCGATCGATCTTGCCATGCAAGGCTGTGAGCTTGTCATCGCGGCGGGAGGCGACGGCACCGCCAGCGAGGTGGCCGACGGCTTGATGCAGGCGTTCGAGGAAAGCAGGCGCGTGACGGAACTGGCGCTGCTGCCTTGCGGCACGGGCATAGACTTTGCGCGTGGGCTCGGCCTGCCGAAGAAGCTCGATGTACTGCTGAGGCAGATTGCCGAGGCCAAGGGCCGCAAGGTCGATGCCGGGCGGATCACCTATGTCGACGACCATGGCAAGCTGGCGAGCCGGCATTTCATCAACATTGCCAGCCTTGGCCTGTCCGGTGTGACCGACCGGGCGGTGAACGCGGATAAGCGCAAGGGGCGCGTTTCGGCCAAGGCGCTATTTTACTGGCGCACGGTGGCGGAGTTCGTGCGCTACCGTTTCCAGCGGGTGCGCATAACGGTCGATGACGGCAAGCCCGTGGAGGCCAGCATCGCGCTGGTGGCGGTCGCCAATGGCCGCTTCTTCGGCGGCGGCATGATGATTGCGCCGGATGCCGAGTTGAACGACGGGCAGTTCGACATCGTTATCCTGAAAGCGGCAGGCAAGCTGCAACTGATCTGGGACCTGCGGCTGGTCTATGGCGGCCGGCACCGCAACCATCCAGCGATCACCATGCTGCGTGGCCGCAGGGTGCTGGTGGAGCCGGTGGGCAGCGCTTCGGTGAATGGCGCGCTGGTGGATATTGACGGGGAGTCGCCGGGGCGTATTCCGGCGACGTTCGAGATGCTGCCGGGCGCGCTGACACTGCGGTATTGAGCGCTTCAGGAACTGATTCAAGCGCTTGCCGAATTGATTCCGACGGGGCGCGTAAGTGTCTGATTTTGCTGGGTGCGATAGGGGTCAGGCTTCGAGCCGGGCTGGGAAGCCGGGCGCGCGAAGCTCCTTGCCGACGGCATCTTCCAGCAGCTTGACGATCTGGGTCGACCAAGCGCCGCCGCCATAACTTTCCTTGCCCTGCTCGAAGATTGCGTTGACCCGCTGTGCGAGGTCGAGCGGAACGCCGGTTTCTCGGGCCATGCGCATGGCGAAGCCGAGGTCCTTCAGAGCGAGGTCCATGGTGAAACCGATGTCGTAGGAGCCGTTCAGGACAAGCTGGCTCTCGGTTTCATGGACGAACGAATTGCCGGAGGACGCGACGATGGCGTGGTAGGCCTGCGCGAGATCGAGCCCGCCGGTCTTGGCCAGCATGAGCGCCTCGCCGGCGGCGACGAGGTGGATGAAGGCCAGCATGTTGGTGATGACTTTGATGATGGCGCCGGACCCGATCGGCCCCATGTGAAAGGAGCGCGCGCACATCGCCTCGATCGCCTTGCGATGGCGTTCGTAAAGGGCGAGATTCCCGCCGACCAGTGCCGTGACCTGGCCGGATGCCGCCAGATGCACGCCGCCTGTGACCGGGCATTCGAGCGTCTGGATGCCGCGCGCGGCGGCGAGGGCTGCGAGGTGGATGATCTCGTCGCGGCCGTTGGTGGACATATCGATCCACGTGCCGCCTTCTGGCAATCCTTCCAGGAGGCCGCCGGGGCCGGTAAGGACGGCCTCGCTGATCTTGGGCGAGGGCAGGCAGGTGATCGCATTGCCGGCCTTGGCGGCTGCGACGGCGGGGCTTACCGCAGGCTTGGCGCCGAGCGCCATGAGTTTTTCGACGGCGGCGGGCGAGGGGTCGTAGACGACAAGCGAAAACCCGTTGCGCAGGAGGCTGGCAGCGAGGTTGCCGCCCAGATTGCCGAGACCGATGAAAGCGTATTTGTGGCGCGGGGTCATGGAAACAAGGGATCCTGGGTCATCTGCAGATGCAAATCCTTGCCCGTGTAAGGATGCGCCTCGCAGACGGCTTCGTCCAGTTCCACGCCGATGCCGGGTTCTTTTGACGGAATAACGTTGCCGTCCTGCCACTCGATCTTCTTCTTCAGAAGGGTGGCGTGGAAGCCGTCCCACTGCTTGAGCGATTCCAGGATGAGGAAATTGGGTAACGTGACGGCAAGCTGAATGTTGGCGGCACCGACAATCGGGCCGCAATAGCAGTGGGGCGCGATCTGGATGTGGTATGCCTCGGCCATCGCCGCGATCTTCCTGGTCTCGAGGATGCCGCCGGAACGGCCCAGGTCGGGCTGCAGGATGGAGGCGGCACGGTTTTCGATGACGCGGGCGAATTCGAACTTGGTGGTCAGCCGCTCGCCGGTGGCGATGGGGATTTTTGTGCCGTGCGCGACTTCCGCCATCACTTCCGGCATATCCGGCGGCACCGGCTCCTCGAACCAGAGCGGGTCGTAGGGCTCGATGGCCGCGGCCATGCGCAGCGCGCCGGATGCGGTGAACTGGCCGTGGGTGCCGAACAGGATGTCGGCCTTGGTGCCGACTGCCTCGCGAATGGCTTTCAGCATGCGAGCGGAGAGGTCGATGTCGTGAAGGCGCGGCTGGTGGCCGTCGAAGGCGGTGTAGGGGCCGGCGGGATCGAGCTTGACGGCGTTGAAGCCCTGCTTGACGTAGAGCGCGGCGCATTCGGCGGCGAGGTCGGGATCGTTGTAGACGTTCTTGCCGTGCGCATCCTCGGAATGGACCGAGCCGGTGTGCGGATAGAGATAGGTGTAGGAACGCAGTTTCTCGTGCACCTGGCCGCCGAGCAGCTTGTAGACCGGCTTGCCGGCTTCCTTGCCGATGATGTCCCAGCAGGCGATCTCGAGCGCCGAGAAGCAGCCCATGCCGGAGACGTCGGGGCGTTGGGTGAAGCCGGACGAGTAGCAGCGGCGGAAGAAGCTTTCGATGTCGTGTGGGTCGCGGCCGACGAGGTAGCGCTCGGCCATGTCCTCGATCATGCGGGCAGTGACGTGGGCGGAGAACGTGGCGTTGTAGGCTTCGCCATAGCCGACGACGCCGCCGTCGGTGGTAAGCTTGACGAAGATGAAATACTTGCCGCCGATGCCGGGTGGCGGATTGCCGACAACGAAGGTTTTGACGTCGGTGATTTTCATCGATTGTCCTCCAGAACCATGAGCGCGCCTTTCCAGCCGGTCATGATCGATGCGGCGTTGGTGTTGCCGGTGACGTTGTCGGGAAATATCGAGGCGTCGATGACGCGCAGGCCCGACAGGCCGTGGACGCGCAGGCGCGGATCGACGACGGCACGCAAGGGATCGGGGCCCATGCGGCAGGTCGAAACGGGGTGGTAGACCGTGCCCGAACGCTTCCTGAAATCCTGAATCAGGTCGGCGTCGGAAGTAATTGACGGACCTGGCAAAACCTCTTCCTCTACGATCTCGGCGATGGCCGGCATGGAAGCCAGCTTGCGCAGGAATTTCACCGCGTCCAGCATTTCCGAAACATCCTCGTTGGTCGAGAAGGCATTGGGCGTGATTTTCGGATAGTCGAGCGGGTTGGCCGAGCGGATCATGATCTCGCCACGGCTGGAAGGCCGGCAATTGGAAAGGCCGATGGAGAAACCCGGCCACGGGTCGGGGGACAGGATGGGCCGCTCGCCGCTTTTGGGAATGACGGTGGAGAAGGCCTGGAAATAAAGCTGCATGTTGACCCGGCGCTGGCCGGGATCGGTGTGGAAGAAGCCGCCGCCCTGATTCATCGACATCGACAGCGGACCGGTGCGCAACAAGAGGTATTGCATGCCGACCAGCGCCTTGCCCCACCATGGGCGCAGGATCTGGTTGAGCGTCGGCAGCCGGCCTTTCCACGTGTAGTTGATGCCCTGATGGTCTTGCAGGTAGCGGCCGACATTTTCCGAGGCATGGGTGACCTGGATACCGACATCCGCCAGCAAGGCGGCAGGACCGATGCCGGACAGCTGCAGCAATTGCGGCGTGTTGATCGAGCCGCCGCTCAATATGACCTCGCGACCGGCGCGCACGGTCTTGCGCTCACCGTTTTGCATATATTCGACGCCGATGGCGCGCTTGCCCTCGAACAGGATGCGGGTCGCCAGCGCGTTCATTTCGACGCGGAGGTTGGCGCGCTTCATTGCCGGGCGCAGGAAGGCGCGGGCGGCAGACATGCGCCGGCCGTTTTTCGTGGTGATCTGGTAGACGCCGACGCCTTCCTGTGAAGCGCCGTTGAAATCCTGATTAAGCGCGAGCCCTGCCTGCTGTCCTGCCTTCAGGAAGCGCTCTGTCAGCGGATGGGCCTTGGTGCGGTTGTCGGTGACGTGGATCGGGCCGCCCTTGGCGCGCCATGCATCCGCGCCAGCCTCATTGTCCTCGATTGCCTTGAAGATCGGCAGAAGGTCATTGAAACCCCAGCCGGTATTGCCGGCCTCGGCCCAAGCGTCGAAGTCTTCGCGCGCGCCCCTGATCCAGACCATGGCGTTGATGGAACTCGAACCGCCGAGCAACTTGCCGCGCGGCCAATGATCGGCGTTGCCGGCAAGGCCGGGATCGGGCTCGGTCTTGTAGTTCCAATTGACGGCGGGATCGAAGAAGGTCTTGCCGTAGCCAAGTGGCATCTGGACATAGAAGCGACGGTCAGTGCCGCCGGCTTCCAAAACAAGAACGGAAAAGCGTCCGCTTGCCGACAGTTTTTCCGCCACGACCGAGCCGGCAGAGCCGGAGCCGACAACGATGAAGTCATATGTGGTCATGATGGGTGAAGCAGCTCCGGAAATTTCGTCGATACCCTAGACTGGTAGGACGCTGGCCGTCATCGGGCCTTCCGTCATGGCTTATGAAAAAAGCGACCGCCAAATGCGTTGACGCACCGGACAAGCGGCACTACGGACGGATGGCAGATCAGACGAGAAGGTAGCTGCATGGTGCATTATTCAAACGGCGAACCGCGTGGCGAACTGACGTTGCGCACGCTTGCCATGCCTGCCGATGCCAATGCCGCCGGCGACATATTCGGCGGCTGGGTGATGGCGCAAATGGACCTTGCCTGCGGCATCCGCGCCGCCGAGCGGGCGCGCGGGCGCGTGGTGACTGCGGCGGTCAATGAGATGGCTTTCGCCAAGGCGATGAAAGTCGGCGACACGCTGTGCATCTACACCCATGTCGAGCGCGTCGGACGCACGTCGATTACGCTGAAGGTCGAGGCATGGGCGCAACGTTACCTCTCCGACCTGATGGAAAAGGTCACTTATGCCGACTTCGTGATGGTGGCGTTGGATGGCGAGGGCAAACCCAAGCCTGTGCCGGCGGAGTAAAACTCGACTGCCGGCGCGGCTCTTTCAGCTTATTGCCGTGCTGTCGAATTGCGCACGAGCGCTGTTGATGCGAGCCGTATTGGCGCGCGCCCAATCGCCTAGCGCGGTTACGGGGACGAGCAGTTCGCGGCCAAGATCGGTCAGTTCATAATCGACGCGCGGCGGGATGGTCGGGAAGATGGTGCGGGTGACGAAGCCGTCACGCTCCAGGCCGCGCAGCGTCGTCGTCAGCATCTTCTGGGAGATGCCGCCGACGGCATGACGCAGTTCGTTGAAACGCATCGGACCGTTGCCCAGCGTCGAGACGACCAGAACCGTCCATTTATCTCCCACCCGCTGCAGGATGGCGCTGATGGCGCGGCAATCCTCGGTGTGGTGCAAGTGCCTCGGTTTCAAAAAAGTGCCTCCTTGCGGAACTGGATGACAGTCACTCATATAGTGCAGGTATCCAATTTATACCACCATCCTCACAGGAGAGACCACTATGACGAAACCAAGGATCGGAGTCATCATCGGCTCGACGCGCGAGGGCCGGTTCGCCGAAACGCCGGCCCGCTGGATAGCCGAGATCGCCAAGGCCAGAGGCGACCTCGAAATCGAGATCGTCGACCTGCGCGATTTTCCGCTGCCGTTCTTCGACGAGGTGTCATCCTCGCTCTACAGCCCGTCCAAAAGCGAAGTGGCGCAACGCTGGCAGAAGAAGATTGCCGGCTTCGACGGCTTCATCATCACCGCGGCGGAATATAGCCGTGGCCCGGTTGCCGTGCTGAAGAACGCGCTCGACTACGCCTATACGGAATGGAACCGCAAGCCGGTTGCCTTTGTGGGCTATGGCGGTGTCGGCGGCGCGCGTGCGGTGGAGCAATTGCGCTTAAACGCGATCGAATTGCAGATGGTCCCGATACGCAACGCGGTGCACATCACCTGGGGTGACTTCATCCAGATCAAGCAGCACGGCAAGAAGTTCGAGGAATTCGAGCATCTCAATCAGGCTGCGAATGCAACCGTCGAGGAACTTGCATGGTGGGCCAAGGTGCTGAAGGTTGCCCGGCTGAATGAGGCAGAGACTGCACAGGCCGCTTGATGCGTCTCAGGTGATAGTGGCCTGAAACTCGAGCGTCCCAAAATACTCGAACAGACCAATTTCCTCCCAAGGAAACCGAGGGGCGGTGCAAATACCGCCCCTTTTTCTATCGGACGATTTCGCGATGGCCGGTCGGCAGCTTCGTCGCCATGACCTTGTCGATGCGGCGGCCGTCAAGATCGACGACTTCGAAACGCCAACCCTGTGCGTCGACGCTTTCGCCGACCGCCGGGAGATGGTGCATGTGGGACAGGACGTAGCCTGCCACGGTCTCGTAGTCGCGGTTTTCCGGCAGGTCGATGCCGATGACGTCGGCCATTTCATCCGCCTGCATGTAGCCTTCCAGCAGCCACGAGCCGTCCTCGCGCTGCACGGCGGATTCATCGGGGTCGTCGTCGTCCAGATCTGACCTGAACACGCCGGTGATGGCTTCGAGAATGTCGGCAGGGGTGACGACGCCTTCGAAATGGCCGTACTCGTCATGGACAAGCGCCATCGGCATATCGGCCTCTTTCAGCTTGGCCAGCACGTCGAGCGCATCGGCCTGATCGTGCACGATGGGGGCCTGGCGCACATGCTTGCGCGCATCCAGCGCTTTCCCCGCCAGAAGCGTCGCAAGGATATCGCGGGTCTGGACGACGCCGATCATGGCATCGACGGTCCCGTCGGCAGCCGGCAGGCGCGAATGCTGGGTTTCCATGAGAAGCTTGCGGATTGTCGCTTCATCCGACTGAACGTTGATCCAGTCGACATCGGTGCGCGGCGTCATGACGGCACGGACGGCGCGGTCGCCAAGACGCATGACGCCGGCGATCATGCGGCGCTCGTCGGATTCGATGGTGCCGTGATGCTCGGCCTCGGCGACGAGCATCTTGATTTCCTCGTCGGTGACCTTTTCCTCGCTTTCGCCGCGCTGGCCAAGCAGCCACAGGACCGCGCGGCCCGAGATGTCGAGCAGCCAGACAAGCGGCGCCGCGATCTTGGCGAGGATGGCCATGGCCGGCGCGACCCTCGAGGCGACGCGCTCCGGATCGCGAAGCGCGATCTGCTTCGGCACCAGTTCACCGATGATGAGCGAGCCGTAGGTGATCAGGGCAACGACGATGCCGACGCCGAGCGGATCGGCCACGCTTTGCCTGACGCCGCTTTCGGCAAGCAGGTCGGCCAGCCTTTCGCCGAGTGTGGCACCCGAGAACGCGCCAGAAAGCACGCCCACCAGCGTGATGCCGATCTGGACCGACGACAGGAACTTGCCGGGATTGGCGCCGAGTTCGAGCGCGCGGGCAGCACCGCCCACATTGCGGTCGATCATTGTCTTGAGGCGCGCGGGGCGGGAGGAGACGATCGCCAGTTCGGACATGGCCAACAGTCCGTTCACGCACACGAGCACGACAACGATGGCGATTTCAATGTAAAGCATGGACGCTCATTAGCATCAGACAAGGTGCGCGGCAAAGACGCCAAATGAAAATCGAAATACAAAAACAGCAAAATTGCATGACGGAAAAAGTCAGGGCTTCAAAGTACCCACAATGACTTTTCCGTCGGTGAAATAGGCATCGCCGCCGCCGTTGCTACCGCTGAGGGTTGCGCCGATGCCTTCCATCTCGGTGGTGGAGGCAAGGACGGATGCTTCCAGAAGATCACTCATGAGGAGATCGCGTTCAGCATCGATATCCGGACCGATGTGATGCGTGATTGCGCCGGTGTCGTGGCTGACACCGACGCCGCGATCGAAGCTGGCGGCTCCTAGCCATAGCGGGCGGCCACCATCCTGACGTTCCGGGGTCTGCCACAGGCGGACATGATGGCGCTGGTCGGCGCTGTCGCCGACAGGTTTTTCGAAGGCAAGGTCCTGGGCGCGGCCTTCGTAAAGGAGTTGGCTCACCGGAGCGTCGGGATAGGGCCGGTCGAAGAGCACGCTTTCGCCGATCTCGACGGCGGTCTTGAGCGTGACGGCATCGGCCGTATCCCAATGGGCCCGCGCGAAGGCGCGCATGACTTGTTCGCGGGTACCAATCAGGCCAACATTGATGGGATCGCCGGCGATGCCTTGCGGCGTGCGGGTGACCATTTCCATCGCCGAGGTGTCGGCGTGCCGATCGCGCAGCGTCCAGAATTCGGGCGCCGCGAAATAGGCGAGGCCGAGATACGCGCCGCAGGCAAGCGCGAACCAGTTTGCAGAGCGCCGCAACAGCCGCTTGCGCTTCATCGACAGCTTATCCTGCCAGTTCCCAACTTCGTCGAAGCTGCCAGACTATCTGCAGGCGCGATAGCCATTCCTGCGGTTCTTGATGTCGAAGTGGAAGTGGTTGCGGTGGTCGTAGTTGTAGCCGGGACCGAGCACGGTGGTGAAGTAGGAGCAGCCGTCGGCGCGGACGGTGTTGAGCAGGCTGCGCTCGCGGAAAGCGAACAGGCCGGGCTTGCGGACATCGATTTCCTTGCCGCTGTTCAGTTCGATGCTCATGACGTCGAGGGCGTTGCCCTTGCCGTGCTCGGACAGGACGCCTTCGCCGCGGATACGGCGGCAGGAATAGCTCGACCCCTGATGAATGGCTTTGACGCCCGAGAAGTAGCGCAAGCGGGCGGCCGGAACGAGCTCGCTGCGGGTCCAAGTGGCGAAGCTGGCGGCCATGGCGCAGGTGAGCGTGGCGGCGGGCTTCATCTCGACATTGCCGATGGCGGCCACCTTGACGGGATAGGCGATGCCGCACTGGCCGCCGTCCTGGATGGGGGCAAGGTCGGAATAGGAGACGCCGAGGCTCTTGAGGTCGTTGCGGCACTGGACCTCTTCGGTCGGCATGACGTTGCCTTCGGCGAACGGCTCGTCCATGCGCGGATAGGCGGCGGTCATGTAGGGATTGGACGGAACAAGCGTCTGCATTCCGGAATACTGCGGCACCGTGGCGGTCTGTGCGCCGACATCCACGGCGGGTTCGAGGGAGAATACGTCACCGGACGTGCAGGCCGAAACCGTGCCAACTGCCGCCAACATCGCGAAACGCAAGGCAAGCCGCCGCAAACGCTGCGCCTGAGGCATGCCATCCATTGCGGCGCGAGACTTCCCGAGCATCGAACGATCCCTGACCTTTGAGGAAACAGAGATTAACCACCAAGGGTAAAGGAAAAATCAGTGCCGAAATTCATCGCTGTGGCGGGATTGCGGCACGGGCCGCGCCCCGCGCTGACGGTCACTGGCAGAAGGTGCCGCCGTTGCGGCGCGGCTCAAGATCGAAGTGGAGATGGCGGGCATGGTCGGCGTCGCTGCCCGGGCCGAGCACGGTCTTGAAAGGACCGCATGCGTTTTTGCGCACGGCTTCGAGGAATTTCGCCTGCTTCTCTCCAGGCGCAGGGCCGACTTCGACGGTCGAACCGTCCTGCAAGGTGAAGCCGGCGATGTCCAAGGCATTGCCGAATGCGTGCTCCGACATTTTCTGGCCGTTGTGGCGCGGGCGACAGACATAGGCGGAGGCCTGGGCGACCGATTTCAGGGGCGAGCCGAGTTCCGCCTTCGCTGCTGGCGAGATGATTTCCTTGGTGAAGTGGGCAGCAGCCTCTGCCATCTGGCAATTCATAAGGGCTTCCGGCGCGAGATCGACGGACGAGCCAAGCGATTTCACCGAAACAGGATAAGGCAGCGCGCAGCCGGCGTCCGCATCGTGCTCGGCCTTGCGATCCTCGAACATGACGCCAAGCGCGTTGAGGCGCTTGCGGCAGGCGAGTTCCTCCTCGGGCATGGTTTCGGCAGCCATAGTGGCCGAGCGTGGATCGGCGGGCGGCTTGGTTGGTTTGGCCGGGGCAGCGTCATCATCCGCCCCGGCTTCCGGCTTTTCGGAAGGGAGAGGGGCGTCAGCGGGGGCGGTGGGTTTGCCGGCGTTATCGTCTGGTCGCGGTTGCGGCACCGGAGGGGTGTCAGTTTCGTCGTCCTTTTGCTCGGCTGGCCTGTTGCCCTGCTCAGGAACGGGTGCGGAATGGGGGAGAGTGACAGGCTTGGCCGCCGCCAATCCTGGCAGCGGCAATAGCTGGGCAATCAACACGATCAGGAGCCATGCGAAGCGCGAAAAATCCATCTCCTTGCAACGGCAGCACAATGGGCGAGGTTGCACGGACAGCCATCACGTTCAGTGACGGATTGTTGCCCTGGCATGGCGAATGGCGTGCTGAGACATTGATTCCGGCTTTGCCGCCAGCGCCTTGTTTCGGAATCGAATTTTATCGGTGGCGTTGCCTATTGCTGATGTGAATCTTGCTGATGTGAATCGCGCAGGCGCCGGTCCCAATCCTCGACCGTGCGGGTGGTTATGCGACGGGCGGCAAGATCGCGCCACGACGTTGCCAGCTCCGGCAATCCGGCAAGCTCTTGCAGGGCGTCCATGTCGAGCGTGCGCGTGTAGAGCAGGTCAATGACGCGCGACAGCGGCCATTCAGGCTGTGGACGTTGTTGGAGGAGGAAAGGATCGCCGGCTGCAATCTCGCCTTCTTCCAGCACACGATAATACCAGCCGGTGCGGGCGGTTTTCTGGACAAGGTAGGCCATGTCCGGCCGCCCGAAGCGGGCATTCAGCCGCCAGCACGGCTGACGGCCCTGGCTGACCTGAAGCGTGGCGGTGCCAAGACGATAGATGTCTCCGATGCAGATGTCGGCTTCCGTCATGCCCTGGGTGGAGATGTTTTCCCCAAAACCCGGAGCGTCCGCGACGACGCCATCGCCCCGCCAGGCGGAATAATGCTCGCGCGGATAATGGTGCAAGGCCTTTTCCGGGCCGCCGTGATGGCGGGTGTCGCCCTGCTGGTCGCCCTCAAGGCCCGTCAGGGTAACGTGTTGCGGGCCAATCACCTTGTTCTTGGCGATGCCGCTTGGAACGCCGCGCGGCCCAAGCGGCGCGAGCTTTCCGGTGAACAAGGTATCGATGACGACTTCCGTAGGCACGACTTTGCGGGCTGGACTGCTATTCGGCAACGGCTTCCAACCCCTGTTCCAGCCAGTCGGCAAGCTGCGGCATTCCCAGCAGGTATTTTGCCGTTTGCCGCAATGGCCGCTGTCTGGCCGCTGCCAGCGCTTCGCTCCATTCGCTGGCGTCATAGTCGCCACGCCCGACCCACGCGAGCGCGATCAGTTCGGCAGCCTCGTCGACGTTGAGGTCACCGATCAGTTCCCGCAACTCCCGCTCGGTCAGGTCTTCGGACTCTTCCTCGGCGAGGCCGTCGTGCTGATGAAGATCATGGCCGTCGCCGTCGAACTCGATCTCATGCTCGCTGCCGTCGGCGAAGTCGTCCGTCATGCCGGCGCTCAGCGCTTTCGCCTTGAGAATAAACAGGCGAACCGTGTCTGGTCCGATGGAGAGTTCCCACTCTCTTTCTGCGCGATGCTGCACTGGACGCCTCCGTGCTTGTCCTTTCCGGTGTGCCTCGGCCGAGTGTTGCGATGATAGCGCATTTGCAGATTGCGTCATCCTTTGATGCTGGCGGCATGGCGTGCCGATTGACAGGGCCAGTATCCGGAATGAAATGGCGCAATTTCACCAACCGATCGGAATCCGCCCGTGGCGCTGCTTTTGTCCCCCAAGATCCTGCCAATCCTGATGCTGATCGCGTCGAATGTGTTCATGACGTTTGCCTGGTACGGGCACCTGAAGTTCAAGACCTCGGCGATCTATATCGCCGTTTTGGCGAGCTGGATGATTGCGTTCTTCGAATACTGGCTGGCCGTGCCCGCCAACCGCATCGGCAGCCAAATTTATTCAACGGCGGAACTGAAGACTATGCAGGAGGTGATCACGCTTACCGTGTTTGCCATTTTCTCCGTGTTCTATCTGAAGGAAGCTTTGACGCTGAACCATGTGCTGGGCTTTGCGTTGATAGCCGGTGGCGCTGCGCTGATCTTCAAGGGCTGATGCGGCCCTCATCGGGATGAAATACGTAAGTTGAGGCGTTAACCTGCTGACACCTGTCCAAGGAGGCTTCGATGCGCACAAGATTGCTGATGCAAGTGGCGGCACTTGCCGTTTTGCCGATGGTTGCCATGCCGGCATTTGCCGCCGGCGGTGATAGTGGCGGTAGCAGCGGCGGTACAGAAACCGTGACCCAGTGCAAGAAGGGCCAGGTGTTCGACAAGAAGCTGAACAAGTGTGTTGAACCAAAGCAAGGCATGCTGGACGACGACAACATCTATGAAGCCGGTCACGCGCTGGCCATGGCGGGCCGCTACGACGAGGCAATCGCCGTGCTTAGCCTGGCGGAAGACAAGACCGATCCGCGCATTTTGAACTATCTCGGCTATTCGCACCGCAAAGCCGGCCGAATCACCGTTGGCCTCGGCTACTATCAGGAAGCGTTGCAGAACGACCCGGATTACACGCTGGTGCGCGAATATCTTGGCGAAGCTCATCTGCAACTCGGGAACATTGCGGCGGCGCGCGAGCAACTCAGCGAAATCGAAAAGCGCGTCGGAAAGGGTGCCCGCGAATACGGCATGCTGGCCGAGCAGATCGATCATTTCCTGAAAAGCTGAGGTTTAATCGAGCGAATATGCCGGACTTCGGCTGAATTCCGTGCCGGTGGCTGCAAATTGAGGGCTTGGGTTTTGCCGCACCCAACGGGTGCGCAGAACCCGCTCAGGTGCGGTGCGGCGGATACGCCCTAAAGCTGATTATCCGGCTGTGATTTTAGGGCGTGAAAAAGCTGCGGCAATTGCTATATTGAACAAATCCGAGATGTGACGGTCCCGTCGGGTGGTTCCGGCGGACCGTTTTCTTTTTGTGCTTCAGAGCCATCCAGTGGAAATGGATCGGCGGCAGGAAAGGACTGGCCATGAACAAGGTGCCGATGACCGGCAAGGGCTTCGATACGCTGAAGGAGGAGTTGCGCTGGCGCCAGCAAGAAGAGCGGCCGCGCATCATCGAGGCGATCGCCGAAGCCCGTTCGCATGGCGATCTGTCCGAAAACGCCGAGTATCATGCGGCCAAGGAAGCGCAGAGCCTGAATGAAGGGCGCGTTGGCGAACTCGAGGATCTGATTGCCCGCGCAGAGGTGATCGATATTTCCAAGCTGAGCGGCGAAAAGATCAAGTTCGGCGCCACTGTCGTGCTCGTCGACGAGGATACGGAAGAGGAAAAGACCTATCAGATCGTCGGCGACCAGGAAGCCGACGTGAAGTCGGGCCGCATTTCGATTTCCTCTCCCATCGCGCGGGCGCTGATCGGCAAGGAAGTGGGCGATGCCATCGAGGTCAACGCACCGGGCGGCGCGCGCGGCTACGAGATTGTCGACCTGCGCTGGCTCTAGGCTGGCAGTAACAATGACAAGCCCGATGCCCGCGACCCGCATTGACCTGTCGCGGGTCGAGGTTGTCGTGCCCAATTTCAAGCAACGGCTTTCCGGCGTCACCAGCACCATCATCCAACTGGTTCCGCTGCAGGCGGTGGAAATCGGCATTGCGACGCTGGGGCCCGGCCTGCCTGGCAATCTGCCGAAAATGCGCTGGTGGCAGGTGCCGGGACTGCTGTTTCGTCCCGGCAAAGGGGCGGTGCGCGTGTGGCATGCGCGCCGCAACCCGGAAATGCTGGCCGGGGTCATCCTCAAATATGTGCTGCGCGCACCGCTGAAGCTTGTGTTTACGTCGGCCTCCCAGCGCAAACATACAGGCTGGACGCGCTTTCTCATTCGACGCATGGATGCGGTGATCGCCACCAGCCGCAAGACCGCCGCCTATCTTGAGGTGCCGAACACGGTGGTGATGCATGGTATCGACATCGAACGTTTCCACCAGCCTGACAACAAGGCTGAGGCGGTTCGGGCAGTTGGGCTTGATCCCGCGCAACTTTATGCTGGCTGTTTCGGTCGTGTCAGGCACCAGAAGGGCACGGACCTGTTCGTGGACAGCATGATCGAGCTTTTGCCGCATCATCCGCGCTGGTCGGCTATCGTGGCGGGCCGGGCGACGGCGGAACACAAGGATTTTGAGGCCGGACTGCGCGCAAAGGTGGAAAAGGCTGGGCTTGCAGAGCGCATCCTGTTCGTGGGTGAACATCGCGACATCGAACGCTGGTATCGGGCGCTTTCGCTTTATGTCGCGCCGCAACGCTGGGAAGGCTTCGGGCTGACGCCGCTGGAAGCCATGGCGAGTTGCGTGCCGGTCGTGGCGAGCGACGTGGGCGCTTTTTCCGAACTCATCGAGGACGGTGTCACCGGCACGGTGATTGCGCGCGACGATCTTGGTGCGATGGTGGACGCGGCGGGCGCCTTGATGGGTAATGACAAGGCGCGTGAAGCGGCTGCCGAGGCTTCATTGCAGCGTGTGCACAAGCTGTTTCCCTTGCAGCGGGAAGCTGCAACGTTGATAGGGATTTACAGGCGATTGCAGGCTGGGACTTCGTCATGAGCGCGGATGCTCGCGTGACCGTTATAACGGTCGCGTATAACAGCGATGCGGTGCTCCCCAACCTGCTTGGGTCGGTTCCTGCATCCGCAAAGGCGGTCGTCGTTGACAATGGGGGTGGGCAAGGCGTCGAGGAAATTGCTGTCCGTTTCAATGCCCGCTTGATCCGCCTTACCGGCAACCAGGGTTTCGGGCGGGCCTGCAATGCAGGTGCTGCGGTTGCGCAAACCGAGTTCCTGTTTTTCGTCAATCCCGATGCCAGGATCGAGCGTGGCTCTGTTGAAACTCTTGTTGCGGCGGCGGATGCGCTTCCTGACGCGGTTGCGTTCAACCCCGCAATGGTCGACGGCAAGGGCAGGCGGCATTTTCGTCGGCAATCGGCGCTGTCCGACCCGAGCATTCGGGTGGGTGACAAGGACCCTGCGGGGCCGATACGCGTGCCGACATTGCTGGGCGGTGCGTTGTTTTGCAGGCGCGCGGCGTTCGAGAAGGTGGGCGGTTTTGACCCGGCGATCTTCCTCTACCACGAGGATGACGATTTGGCGGTGCGGCTGAACCGGGACTGTGGCCCGCTTTACTATGTTCCCGGCGCGGTCGTTCATCATGAAGGTGGCACCGGCTCGGGTCGGTCGCTCTCGGTTGCGCGGCTGAAAGGCTATCACATGGCGCGGGCGCGAGCCTATGTGCTTGCCAAGCACGGCCATGCCTTGCCACGTGCGCGAACACTTGCGCGCGCGGCATTCGAACTGCTTTTGCCGCACAACTTCCTGTCCGCGCGCCGACGGGCAAAGCACGCAGGCCAGTTCGCCGGCGCGTGGTCTGCGCTTAAGGACGGCGGCTCTTTCAGGGGCGATTGAGTAAATCAGCCGATGAGGCGTCGCTTCATCCGCTCGAACCATCCCAAGGATTTGCCGCCACGGCTGACGACGAAGGCTTGCGGCGCTACGAAGGACGCTTTTGAATCCGCGATTGGCGAAAAGCCGCGCAATGCGAAAAGGCGCTGCCATTCGGCAATGGGCAGGACGTTGAAGTGGGTGGGTTCGTCAAAATCGTCCGGGGAAGAGGAGAACAGGATCATATCGCTGGCATTGCACAGGTTGTCCAAGGCGAGATCGGCCTGCTCCGGTGGAATGTGCTCCAGCACCTCGATGCATATTGCAAGATCGTACTTCTGCCCGTTGCGCAGCGGGATAGGATCGAGGATCGAATGGATCTTGAGGCGGTCGACCATGTCTTGCCGCGCATTTGAAATGGCGTAGGGGGAAACGTCGTACCCGTATGCGTCAACTCCCAGGTCGCAAAGCGATTCGACCAAAAGGCCGTAGGCACAGCCGACATCGACCGCTGTTTTTGGGGCGTATCTGCGCTTGATGGTGCGGGCAATTCGACCGAAGAACTTCAGCCAGTGAGGATGGCGGCCATATTGATCATATCCGCCAGTCGTGCACCCGTTGGAATAATAATCTTCGTCATAAAGTTCGGCGGGGTTTTCCCTTGCAGTGTCAATGGTGGCCTTTTCCCGCCGAGCGTTCTTCGGATTCATTTTCATGCCTTTCAGGAACCGTGCAGTCTTCTGGGTTGGCTGTTTAGGTCAGTCTTAGTCGTAGTGTTTCGATTTCCGAGACAATCGTCTCGACGAAAGGGCCCTCAAGGTCTGAGGCGATTTCGAGCGTTGTATCCGAACTCTCGCGGTTTAACCAAGTGGGGGATTTCTTGAGAAATTGAAATCCAAGTTCTTTCAGCGTGTACTCCGGGAGTGCGTAACTGACGCCTTGACGCGCGACAGCCGTGAGAATGAAGTTTTCCGCATGTTGGCGCCAATCCGTTGCGCCTAGACTGGCTTTGGCGAGCACGACCCTCTTGGTGTCAAGCAAACGCGGATCTTCTGGGATAATGAGCCGCTTGAGTATGAGACGTATGCGCTCATCCGGCAGATAAGCGAGTTCAGTGTTAAGGTGCTTGAGTGCAAGCGTGACATCGTGAGCATATCCATGCCGGATCACCCATTGTGTAAGCCCGATTTCTCCGCGCCTGACAGTCCGACCCTTGCTGCCCGAAATCCACAATCGTTTCCAATAGCTTTGGAAAGACGGTGCGCCGAGGAGAGGTTGTGAGATAAGCAGGGCATACGAACAATAGTGGAAATTCTTGTGTTCGGTCGAGTAACGCCAGCGGATTGACAGGTAGTCGGCCACGTTGACGCGGTCCAGGCCGAAGTTGGAGGCGGCTCCAACGAATGGAACGTTCAGTTTCTCCGCACGTTCGAGCCAATTGCCGGAACCCGGAATCGGAAACCATGTGGAGTCGTTCAGGATTGCGAGTTTGTCTAGGCTCTGGAGATGGTCCCGCAGGAGCAGAATGCCATCGCGATAGCCTCCGAAGTCATAACCGTAGTTCGGGCGCTCGATTATCTTCCAGCAATGTTTTGACAACTCAATTCGGTCGAGGTCGCTGAGCGGCAAATTGGATATCACCAGCGGCGCATAACCACACCCAAGCAGATACCTTAGCGCCTCTCTGTGAGAGCCAAGGAGACCCTGCTGCGGAAAGATGAGGTAGATTGCGACGCGGCCATCAACATGTACGTCGCCTTCAGAGACACGGGCCTTCTTGGCAAGCACATGGTCGTAAAAGTATGTGGAGAAGAATCGGGAGGTCAAAGCACCGGGAACCGCCATCGCTTGATGGACCAGGCGCATAACTTCCCGCTTCAGTTTCCAAAGTGGAAGAGAAGACAACAAGTGTACCTTTTTCATTGCCCGTTTCAGGACGCTGCACGATCCGTGTGAATGGGCGGTATCTCGTGTACATCCCCCTTCAACACATCGGGGTTCGTTTTACAAGATTGACTGCGATTGCAACTGCCGTGACTATCGAGCGTGCGCACTAACCATAGAGGGTTTATGGGTCGGAAAGAAAAAATTCTCGCGAGGATCGGCAAGCAGGACAAGGGCTTGGAAATAGCGCCTTACCACTCACCGCTTGCAGCCCGCAGCGAAGGATACAACGTCCGGATTCTCGATGTTTTCGATCAGGAAGAATTGAAAAGCCGGGCGCTTCGAGACCCGCTGATACCTGACAAACTGGTTCGATCAATCGAAGAAGTCGACTACGTCGGCAGTGCTACTGAAATAGCCAAACTGACCCCTACGGAAGAGCACGCTACCTTCGATTACATAGTCAGTTCCCATAATTTCGAACACTTGGCCAATCCCATCAAGTTTCTCCAAGGCTGTGAAGTCCTGCTCAAGCAGGGCGGTGTGTTGACAATGGCCGTGCCAGATGCCCGCGCGTGCTTCGACTATTTCCGGCCAAGGACCGTGCTCGGCGAGTGGCTGGAAGCGTATTTCGAGGATCGGCAAAAACCGTCGCACAGGCAGCTTTTCGATTCACGAGCCTATATGTCGTTTCGCAAGAAAGGGAACCTGGAACAGCACGCTTTCCATGGTGATGCCGGCTTGAGTTCGATGCTTCTCAAAGGCGATCTTCGGAAAGAATTCGAGGCCTGGAAGGCGAGGGCTGACGATGGCCCGTATGAGGATGCCCATTGCACTGTGATGACGCCCGATACGCTCCGTCTGCTTTTGACGGAAGCTCAGATGCTCGGGTTGGTAAATTTGGACATAGTGGAGATATCTCCGACTTTTGCGCATGAATTCTACGTGCGATTGAGCAAGCGTGATGGTGGCGACATCCTGGAGATACCATCAAAAGAAGGACTGTTGGTGAGGGACGGCTTGTTGAAAAAAGCCATGCAGTTCCAATATTCGAGCGGACCATTCGCAAGGCCGCGCAGGCTGCTCGGAAAACTGAAGCGCTCGATCCAGAAGCGCCTTGCCCGATTTGGCGGTTGATGCCTGTTTGGGGCAGCCAGAACGGCTCAGTCGCGCAGATAGAAAGAGTTGTTCCGGGAACGGCCTGCCAGCCTGTAGCCACGCTTGGCGAAGGCGGTCGCGCAAGCGGGGTAGTCGACGTTTCCAGGCAAGTGCTCGATAACGATGCGACCGGGAAGCAATGCCGGGTCGCAAGTCTCGATGAATGGGGCGAGGACACGATCCTCATGGCCTTCGATGTCGATCTTGAGGCCGTCGATATGCTCGACGCGCGCTTCACCCAGGATCGAGGGCAGGGTACGGATGGGGATAGACCCTGCAATGTCATCCTCGAGCGATACGATCGCGACGTCGTCCTTTCGGATGCTGAGCGAGCCGCTGCCCTCGTGATCGCTGACTGCGCAGGGGAAGATGGAGATATTGCCGAGCGCGGAAGCGGCGGCGTTCCATCTGACCCGTCTTGCCATCAATGGATTGGCATCGATGGCGATGACCTTGCCGTTTTCTCCGATCCTCTTTGCCAGCGGTAAAGTGTAAAGGCCGATATTCGCGCCAATGTCGACGAAGGTGCCGCCCGGCCCCACACCTTCCAGCAGGAAATCGATGTCTGCCGCATTGTAGCGAGGATGGAGCAGGATGCCGTTCTCGATCAGATTGCCGGGATCGCGCAGGCGGTAGGCACAACCGCGGAATCGCACGTCAAGTGTTCGAGCCGGTGAGCCGGTGATGAGTTTCGTCATTCGCCGGCGGAAAGCGCCACGATGCAGGGGCGTATTTTTTGCAAGTGCGATCAGCGCGGCCTGAAGTCTGTCGGGTGTGAAGTGCCCGAATGGCAACTCTTCATCGCGGTCTATGACGGTTTGTTCCGTCTCGGACAGAAGCCGCTTGGAATTGGTCGGAGCTGTGCTCAACCTTTGGCTCCGCGCGACAGCCCGACCTTGCTCAATTGGTGCGTAAAATAACGGCTGGCAGGTCCTACGGCCGTCAGTTGCCGAGACGTGGTCAAGCCGAGCGCTGCGTGCTGATCTTCATCCTCGACCGAGCCTTGCTCGAATATGATGCCGGTTGGCGACACCACCTTGAGCGGACGCAAGCCGACTTTGGCTGCCGCGAGCGTGAGGTTGCCCTGGTTGAAGCCGAGGACATGGGCGAAATGCAAGCTGCCGAAGCCCTTGCGAGCGAACCATTCAGCCATGTCAGGGACTTCGAGGTAGACTTTCCCATCGGGCTTCAGCCAACGCGCGATGCGCTGGAGCGCCGGCAATGGCGTGCTCAGATGCTCGAAGACGTGAAAGCTCGTGACGAGATCAAATTCCGGCCCGTAGTCGGCTTCCTGCCAACCGAACTGCCGCATGCGCGTGCCAAGTTGTTCGATGGCGTGCGTCGCGTAGGTTTCACCGGGTTCGAAGCCGTGCGCATCGTAGCCCTTTTCGAGCATCAAGGTCATGAATTCGCCTGAGCCCGCGCCGAAGTCGAGGGTGCTGGCACCGTCAGGCAAAAGGCCCAGCAGGTGCTGGGCGCGACCTAGTGCCTCGCGCTGACGCTTGAGGATGTGTTTCTGCTTCGGTTTTGTGGCAGCGAACTGATAGTCGAAACGGTAGTATTTCTCGTAATAGGTGCCGAGTTCCGACTCCGTCGGCATGGGGTTGGTGTAGAAGAGACCGCAACGGTTGCACATGACCGTGGTCAAGCGTTTCAATCTGCGATCGATGCCGGCGACCGGCGCAAATGAATGCTCCGCGCAGATGGGGCACGGCACCTCGCTGCCCGAATAGGGATAACGGGTCATCGGCAGCATGTATCTGGCAATCGAGAAGATACTCATGGACTGTCGGAATGGCTCGAAAATGGTCCGGCAGGTGATACTTTACCCCAAGTCGAATAGCTATAGGGGCCGTTCCGGCTAAATCTCCACCGGAACCTCGTCCTTGATCTTGCGGATGGTCAGTGCGGTGCGCACGGTGCCGACGTTCGGCGTGGAGGTCAGTTCCTCGATGACGAAGGTCTGGAAGGTGCCGATGTCGCTGGTCACGCAATGCAGCAGGAAGTCGGATTCGCCGGACACCATCCAGGCTTCGCGCACGATTGGCCAACCGCGCGTGCGCTCGGCAAAGGCCTTCAGTTCCGCATCGGCCTGATGGTGCAGCCCGATCAGGCAGAAGGCTACCACTTCCATGCCAAGGGAGGGCGCATCCAGCAGCGCGCGGAAACCTCGGATGATGCCTTTTTCCTCCAGACGGCGGACGCGCCGCAGGCAGGGAGGTGCTGAGATGCCTACCCGTTGCGACAACTCGACATTGGTCATGCGGCCGTCATTTTGCAGTTCACGCAGTATCTTCCAGTCGATGGCGTCGAGGTCAGCCTTGATCGGCATTTGGGAAAGTCCATTGCGCAAGAATCTGTCGTTCATCGGTAATTAAACGACTTTTTGCCGCACACCAGCGTTTTCACGCTCGATTGTGCGGGTTTCCAACGCTTCCAGAGGCCATTTGGGGCGACAAGGTTTCCGGGGACACTTTCAGCGCCTCCTTGCTGGCTCGACGGCCAACACTTACATTGCGCACTCGAAGATTTCAGCCAGTTGCGGGCCGCATGACGGTTCGCTGTTGCGAAGGCCGCTCCATGACCCTCAAGCACGCCCCCGTTCTCATCATCGGCTCAGGTCCGGCCGGCTATACCGCCGCGATCTATGCCGCGCGCGCCATGCTGAAGCCGGTTCTGGTGGCGGGACTGCAACAAGGTGGGCAGTTGATGATCACCACCGACGTCGAGAACTATCCGGGTTTTGCCGAGCCGATCCAAGGGCCCTGGCTGATGAGCGAGATGCTCAAGCAGGCCGAGCATGTCGGGACGGAAATCATCAACGACATCATCGTCGAGGTGGATATCGACCAGCGTCCGTTCATCGCCAAAGGTGATTCCGGAACGACCTATACGGCGGATGCGCTCATCATCGCCACCGGCGCACAGGCCAAGTGGCTTGGCATTCCGAGCGAACAGACATTCATGGGTTTCGGGGTTTCGGCCTGTGCCACCTGCGACGGTTTCTTCTATCGCGGCAAGGACGTGGCGGTGGTCGGAGGCGGCAACTCGGCGGTCGAGGAAGCGCTATATCTCGCCAACCTGGCAAAGAGCGTGACCGTCATCCATCGGCGCAGCGAGTTCCGTTCCGAGCGCATCCTGTGCGAACGCCTGATGGCGAAGGAAAACGTCAAGGTGATCTGGGACACGGTGGTTGACGAAATCACCGGCCGGCCGGGGAAAGCACCGCTGCCGCCTTCCGTTGAAGGTTTGAAGCTCAGGAACGTTGTGACCGGGCAGGAGAGCCAACTCAAGGTGGATGGCGTGTTTGTGGCGATTGGGCACGCGCCTTCGGTCGAGCTTTTCGTCGGCAAGCTCAAGCAGAAGCCAAACGGGTATCTGTGGACGGCGCCGGATTCGACGCGCACGGACGTGCCCGGCGTGTTCGCAGCAGGCGACGTGACCGATGACATCTACCGCCAAGCGGTGACGGCGGCAGGCATGGGCTGCATGGCGGCGCTCGAGGCGGAAAAGTATCTGGCCGGGATAGAGGTACACCGGGAAGCGGCGGAGTAAGCCGCAAAGAAGCCCTATTTCTTCATCAAACGCCGCACAGAACGAGGGGAATCATGGCGTTAGATTGGGATAAACTACGCGTGTTTCACGCAGCGGCGGAGGCTGGTTCCTTCACCCACGCTGCGGAAACGCTGCACCTTTCGCAATCGGCGATCTCCCGGCAAGTGAGCGCGCTCGAGCATGATGTCGGCGTGCCCCTGTTCAACCGGCATGCGCGCGGCCTTGTGCTGACTGAACAAGGCGAGATGCTTTTCCGCACGGCGCACGACGTGCTGATGAAGCTTGAAACGATCAAGTCGCGGCTGTCGGAAACCAAGGACCTTCCTACCGGGATATTGCGGGTGACGACCACGGTGGGCCTCGGCACCGGCTGGCTGACCGAGCGGGCGAAGGAATTTCTCGACCTGTTCCCCGAGATCAATTTGCAGCTTGTGCTGACCAACGAGGAACTCGACCTCACCATGCGACAGGCTGATTGCGCGGTCAGGCTGCGCCAGCCGCAACAACCGGACCTGATCCAGCGCAGGCTGTTTACCGTGCACCTGCATGTGTTTGCTTCGCAAGCCTATCTCGACAAGCACGGCGTGCCGAAGTCGGCAGCCGATCTTGACCACCATCGCATCGTCACCTTCGGCGAGCCGGTGCCGCCCTATCTCGCCGGCCTCAATGCGCTCGAAACCGTCGGCCGGCCCGATGGCGACAAGCGTCCGACGGTGCTGCAGATCAACGACCTGATGTCGATCCGGCGCGCTGTAAAGCGCGGTGTCGGCATCGCCATGCTGCCGGACTACATGGCGGGCAAGGATTCCGGGCTGGTGCCGGTGCTGGAGGAACTCGAGGGGCCGTCCTTCGACACGTTCTTCGTGTATCCCGAAGCGATGAAGAACCAAGCCAAGTTGAAGGCGTTCCGCGACTTCATGTTCGCCAAGGCGCGCAACTGGTCGTACTGAGCGGCAGAGCCGACCGGTGGTCTGAGTATCGGGCAGCGCCGTGCAATAATGCCGCTGAAGCTCGCAAAGCGTTACGAAGAAGGGTGTCCATGCCCTGAAAACCGGCGGGTTTCTTCCAAATCAGCCTGATTTCTGGCCCTACTGCCACGAAATTGGTCTTGGACCACAGCCTATGTCTTTTTGCATGTGTGCGTTGCAAAATAGATGCTTGTTTCTGAGGCAGGAGGGCTCCATATATTGTGCATCTCCTGAGCGCGTTCTCCTCCCATTAGCGCTCACGAGTGTTCCCCTCTGGAGGTTTAGCCCTAGCGGGCACTTCCAATCAACTCAGCCGGGTCTTCTTGGATCCGGCTTTTTTGTTGCCAGCATTCAGCTGCGACTGGATGCGCGGTGTGCCTTCGGCAAACACCCATGCCAACCCTTCAGTTCAGCGCCGTCCCCGGGACGATCCGCGGTTCGTCTTCAATGCAGTTTGGCGTCACCCGGAACTGCTTCGTCACCTGCCGTTCTCTTGGGAATCCCAGACCCGCCACCGGCATGAAAGTAGACGTGTTCGTGGCGCGTAACAGTCATGTAACCCCTGTAACATGACGCGCGCTTTCGATGTTGACTAAGGATTAGGCAGGACGCGGCGTGGTGGTTCGGGCGATGGGGGCATCGTTCGTATCGCGGGCTCAGGTAGCCGCCGCGTCCAGCTTTTTCATGCCGGCGAAGCCGGTGAGGGTGCCGCTTCACGGAGTTGTCGTGGCCCGATCGACGGGAAGCCAGCGCGGGTTTTCCTACAGTTTGCCAATATGCGGCGGACCTGCCGTCACCTCCCCGGAAATGGTCCGCAACAAACGGCGCCCGGTTGAACCGGACGCCGTTTGTGGTTTTTGACCTTATGCGGCCTTTCCGCTTGCGTTCATCGCGTCGTCCGCCAACCGGCCGGTCAGTTCGGACATGTGGCTGAAACTGGCGCTATAGGTAGCGACGCCTGCCGTTGCTGAGCGCAGTTCGATGATGAGATCGCCGATCTCGGCTTGCGGCATTGTGGCCTCGACGACATCCCATCCCGGCCAGCCTTCGCGTGCGTCGTAGCCTAGAATCTGGCCGCGCCGTTGCGGTATCAGTGCGATGATCTTTGCCGTGGCATCGGATGGGGTGAAGATCACCACCTTCATGACAGGCTCGAGCAGCACCGGTGAACAGGCTGCCATGCCTTCCTTCATGGCGAGCTTTGCCGCCATCTGGAACGCCATGTCGGAGGAATCGACGGCATGATAGGAACCGTCGGAGAGATTGACGGCGACATCGACGACGGGAAAACCCAGCGGGCCTGACTTGAGATAGTCGCGAATGCCCGTCTCCACCGACTGGATATAGGTCTTTGGTACGACGCCGCCGGTGATCGTGTCGGTGAACTGGAAGCCGCTGCCACGTGCCAGTGGCTTGATCTGCAGCACAACGTCACCGAACTGGCCGTGGCCGCCCGACTGCTTCTTGTGACGCCCGCGCTGCTCGCCCGGCTTGCGGATCGTTTCACGGTAAGGCACCGCCGGAGCATGGCCCTCGACCGGGATCTGGTTCTTGCCTTCCAGCCGCTCGCGCACGACACGCAGGTGCATCTCGCCGTGGCCGGACAAGATGGTTTCCGCAGAGTCCTGGTTGTGGTGAAGACTGAGCGAGGGGTCTTCCTCGGCCAGCCGCTGGATGGCTGCCGACATTTTCACGTCGTCCTTGCGTTCCTTCGGGCGCAGCGCAAACGCATAGACAGGCTGTGGCGGCGACAGTTCCACAAGAGGCGCGATGCCGCCCTTGGCCGAGGTCAGGGTCTGGCCGGTGCGCACATCGTCGAGCTTACCGAGCGCCACCGTGTCGCCTGTTCCTGCAGAAGGCAGCTTCGACTGGTCCTTGCCCAGCATTCGGTAGATGCCGGACACTTTGTTGATATCACCATTGGAAAGATAGAGCTCGCTGCCGTCAGTGACTTGGCCTGACAGGATGCGCGAGACGGAAAGCTTGCCGCCATGTGCGGTGTGAATGGTCTTCATGACCTGCACCACCGTGGCATTTCCTTCAGGTGCGCCAAGCCGCTTGCGGGTCGCCTCGATGTCGGGCGCGTCGTGGCGGATTGTTTTCAGCAGGCGCAGCACGCCGTTTCCTTTTTCGGCGGTGCCGATGAGGACAGGCGTGACTGAGCCGTCGCGAAGATCGGCGGCGAGATCGTCGAAGACTGCGTCCTTCGGCGGCTCGATCTCTTCCAGCAGTTGCTCCATCAGATGATCGTCGTGATCGGCCAATGTTTCGAGCATGGAGAAGCGGGCCTCGATCTCGCGCGCCTTGTCGTCACTGGGGATTTCCGCGACTTCGCTTTCGGCATATTCGCGATAGATGTAGGCGCGCTCCAGCGCGAGGTCGATGGAGCCAATGACGACGCCGTCCTTGCGCAAGGGAATTTGCCGCAGAAGCAGCGGCAAGGTGCTGGCCGGCTGCAGCATCTTCAGCGTCTCGCGGACACCTGCGATCGACTTGTCGATCTTGTTGAGGAACAGGATGCGCGGCACGCGCAGTTCGTCGAGGCGGCGCATGATGAGCTGCAGTGCAGGGATCTTCTTTTCGTCGGCCTCCGCCACGACTACCGCGACGTCGCAGGCAGCGAGCACGGGTTCGGCCTCGAATGCGAACTCGATGGAGCCGGGACAATCGACGAAGGTGAGGGTATCGCCCATGAATTCGGTGGTGGCGATGGTTGCCTCCACACTCATGGCATGGGCGCGCGCTTCTGCGGAATGATCGGAAACGGTGTTGCCGGATGAGACCGGGTTCTGGCGCGGGATTGCGCCAGTGCGGGCAAGTATGGCTTCGAGAAGTGTCGTCTTACCGCTTGAGAAGGGACCGACTATGGCGATGCATTTCGGTCCCGTGCGTCGTCCTCCGGCGCGATTACCCATGACTGACCTCCGCTCAGGCGTTTTTTCAGGAGCGGCGGCCGGCCTGACGACCGTCGCGCGGCGGCAGCATTGTGAGGAAGCTGCCTGCCTGAAAGCATCGTCCCACGGGTTTGGCTTTTGGGCAAGTGTGTGGGAGAAGGTGCGCGGGAGGACGCTGCCATTTCCAAATCTGCCGCTGAACAGATGTATGACAGCCTGTGCGTGTCGGAGTGCTTGCCGGCGGGCGAGTTGCAGGCCTATGCGCGGCGCCTGCTCGCACCGATAGCACGGCATGCGTTCGATACCGTGCCGTTCTACCGGGACAGGCTCGCCGGGATTTTCAACCCGGATGGAACCGTCGATAACAATGCATGGCTCGACTTGCCGGTGCTGACGCGGCGCGACCTCGCTGACCATTTCGAAGTCTTGAAAAGTACTGCCATTCCAGCGGCTCATGGTGACGTTAAACCGGGCACGACCTCAGGCTCATCCGGGATTCCCGTTACCGTGCTCAAGACTTCGCTTACGGGAAAGATGGAGCAGGCCATCATGGGGCGGTTCTACCGATGGATCGGTTTGAACCCCAGGCATCGGCTGGTGATGATAAGGGCGGCGGCTCATCCCAAGCTTCGCTACGAGATACAGGAAGAAGAGCCCTGGGTTCCGGCCTGGATGGCGCCAGAGGATTTCGGCACCTACTCCCGGCTTGCTTACCCGATGAGGCTTGCCGAGCAGCTTGCCTATATCCAGCGCCAAGGTCCGGTTTATCTCAACACGCAGCCTAGCAACGCCATAGGGCTGGTCGCCACCGCCGAGCAAACCGGAATAACCGGTCTCGATGTCAGGGGAATTGTCACCCTTGGCGAATTTGTTCCCGAACGGCTCCGTGTCGATGCGCGGCGGGTACTGGGCTGCGAGATATTCGATACCTACAGCGCCAACGAGGTCGGCACGATGGCTTCGCAATGCGCTTGCGGTTCACTTCATGTGAATTCCGAGTGCATTCTGGTGGAAGTTTTGCGACCGGATGGATCGTCGTGCGACGAGGGAGAGCCTGGTCGGATCGTGCTGACCACGCTGCTCAATTCCGCCATGCCGCTGTTCCGCTATGACATAGGCGATATCGGCTATCTTGGGGGGCATTGTGACTGCGGCCTGACCTTACCCAAGCTGACCTTGACGGTTGGCCGCCTTAGCAGGCTGTTCAAGTTCTCCGATGGGACTGAGATCGCGCCCATTTTCGGAATGGAGTGGTTCGCTTCGACCTTTCCGGTCGTGCAATGGCAACTCGCTCAAATCGGCCCGGAGGCTCTGGAACTGCGTTTTTCGAGCCGGGCTGGGGACAACGAGCTTGACTATGAAGGTCTGACGAAGGGCCTGCGCGACTATTTCCAACGGCCGGTCAGCGTCAGTTACAAACGCTATGATGAGATGAGGGTTGGACCGGGCGGCAAGATTGACCAGTTTGTAAAAGAAAATGGACCGGCGCTTGAGGCTGCCGGTCCAGGTTCGAAGCAGTCTTGACTGCGAAGTTCAGACGCAACCAAATTCGCCGCACGGCGGAGGGGTTGTCGTGGTGTCGTCCGGAGCGTTGAAGGCAGCGCCGAAGAAATCGAGCAGCCGGGTGCGCGGATCGTCCTCGCGGTGACGATCCTTGAGCGACTTGCCGGCTTCACCGAAGTAGATGCGCAGGCCGACTTTGTATGTCTGGGTGTCGTCGCCGACGTCGGCATCCGCAAACAATGCGACATTGTTGCTGGCGAAGGGCAGCATCGCTTCACCGCCGACCTTGGCGAAGGTTTCGTCGAACTGATGTCCTATACCGGCGTGGATGCGGAAGTTATCGGTTGCATAGAAAGCCGCAACGAGATCGCCGCTGAAGAAGGTGTCGTTGCCGCCGTCACCGTCGACGAAATCGGCACCGACGAAGGCTTCGACGCTGACGCGGTCGAAATAAGCTTCGCCCTCGCCACCGAGACGCCAGATCGAGGCGCTGTCACCGCCGCCCGAGATACGGACATAGTGACCGTAGATGCCCAGCAGGCCCTGATTGGGATCGCGCCAGAAGCCGTGGGCGCCGATGCCACCTGCCGTGATGTGCGGGTCGGTATCAAAGCGGCCAGCACCCGCGTCGATCTGGACGCCGAACTGCTGGGCTACCGGGAAGGAAATCGAGCCGACGCCATAGATCGCATTCGGCTCGTCTGTCGCGCCTGAAATGTTCGTGTGGGTGTAGCCGATGTCGAGCTTCCCATTGATACCGGAAACGGCTGGCTTGCCCTCGAACTTTTCCTGAAAATCGGCCGCCTGGGCCGAGATGCCCAAGGTGAAGAAAATCGCAGTCGTGGCTAGTAGATATGCTCGCATGGCCCCCATCCAAAAATACTCAAATCAACTTTCGGCACCATGGCGAGACTCTGATCGGATCGGAAGCACTCTGGCGCCTGATTCAAGGTTAACGCTACGGAATGCCGATATGGTGTGGCGACTTTGACACATTCTTGCCAGAGTTAGGCCACGTTCTGGTTGTGACCGGCGCTGTCCTTGCGCACAATGCGGCGCATTATTTCATCAGGCGCCCGATGACCTTGCGAGCTACGGCGCCGGGTTTAACGTTGCTGATCTGGCCTTTGTATTCGCCGGAATAAACCTTGCGCACCATCGCAGTACGGTTGGACACGTTTTCATCGAGCGAGACGGCGAAGTCGGACTCGGATCGCCTGACGATCGTGCCATCGAAATGGGCGTGACCGAGTTGCACTGAGACGCGCGTGCCGACGGGTGCACGAACGTTTCCGAGCAGGCGCATTCCGCCCACCGAAACATCGGCCGTGACGAAGATATGATGCTCGTTGTCGAAGGATACGATCACGGTTTCCTTGCCTTGAAGGCGCTCGTGGCGCCGCATGCGAGGCTTCTCGATACAGACCGCAATCGCGGAAACGAGAATGATGATGTTGTACCAGGACCAGTAGAGCGCGACCACGCTGGAATCCTGCAGTGGCTCTCTGCCCCCGAAGGAGAGGAGCACGCCGAGAACGGTCAAGCCGAGCAGGAAGCTGAACAGGCTCATCATGCGCCACTGTATGACCGTCTTTGAACGGTCGCCCCCCTTGGCGGTGACCTTGAATTTCTGGCCTTTGGGCTTGAACAGCCCGATGGCGACCGCGGTTAGGATTTCGCGTGCGGCAAGAAGCTGGGAGATGTCGGTCATGACCGGCAGGACGCGCTGTCCGGACAGCCACGCCATCACTGCGATTTGGGAGAGGTAGTAGGGCAGGAAGTTGGCGATGCCGTCTGCCGTGCCGACATTGACGGCGTTGATGCCAAGCAGGAGATAGAAGATCGGGACGAGGATGCCGGCCACGCGGAACAGATAGGCCATGCTCCAGTAGAGCAGACTCTCAACAAGGCTGACGCGGTCGATGAACTGGAGGCCGTTGCCGAATTTGAAGGGGCCATCCTTGCCGCGGATGATCTGGATGAAGCCGAGGCACCAGCGCGAGCGCTGGGTTATGTATTCCTGCAGGCCTTCCGGCGCGAGGCCAAGCGACAGGCGCTCGTTGAGATAGACGGTGCGGAAGCCGTTGCGCTTGAGGCGCAGGGTGAGCAGGTAGTCTTCCGTGACGGATTCGGTCGGGAAACCGCCGGCGCGTTGGAGCGCTTTCATGCGGATGACCGAGGACGTGCCGCAGCAAAATGCCGTGCCCCAAGCGTCCTTGGCCGGCATGAGCACATCGAAGAAATAGCGCTGTTCATCCGGCCATGCGTCCGAAGCCTGCAGATTGGCCTGGATCGGGTCCGGATTGATGAAGTGCTGCGGCGTCTGCACAATGCCGACGTCCGGCTCCTTGAACAGGGTCAGCGCGCGCGACAGGAACATCGGCGTCGGCACGAAGTCGGCATCAAGGACGGAGATGAAATCCGGCGGCTCATCCAGCGCCGACACGTGGCGCAGGGCATGGTTGATGTTGCCGGCCTTGGCGTGGGCGTTGTCGGGGCGGGTCAGGTAGTTGGCGCCGAGTTCGTCTGCCAGTTCGGCGAGCCATTGCCGCCGGCCGTCATCCAGCACCCAGACACGGAAGTTGGCGTAAGTCATGCCGGTTGCGCCGACGATGGTGCGCTCCAGGATTTCGCGCTCCTCGTTGTACGTGCAGATGAAGACGTCGACCAACGGCATATGCGGCAGGGCATTCAGCCACGGCGTGTTTTTCTCGACTTCACTCGTGCGTTCGCTGGTGCGGGTGAGCGTTATGTAGGAGATGATCGAGCCTGTAACCGCTCCAACCTCTATCAGGAAGAAGAGCCAGCCGACGACGAAGTCGACAGGGTTTGCGAGGGATGGGATGGTAGCGGTGACGCGCCAGAACAGATATCTGGCGGTCAGGGCCAGAACCAGGATGATTGGCAGGACCCTAAACCGGCTATGGCGATTGATCCACGGCATCGTAGCCAGCAGCAGGCCGGCGATGATAAGGCCGGGCACTGCGCCTTCCGATAGAACCGACAGGATCGGGTTCATGGCCGGGGCGCTCTCAGGAAGCCGTCTCGCCGAATATCACGCGGCCTGTGCGGCCAACCGGGCAAGAACCTTCCTGTTGCATTCCCTCGACTGCAACCAAGGCGCGATAGGCCTCCTTCGTCAGGGCCGAGGGCAGAATGGCGAAGTTGGATGCGGCAGATGAAACGCCGCTAAGTTGCACGACCTTGCCAGGCAGTGCACGCGCTCCATCGCGGAAGGTGAAGCTTGCCGGCATGCCGACCGAAAGCGTGTTGTAAACGGCCTCGGTGACCGCTGCCGTGACCAGCAGTTTCGAGCAGTCCAGAACGCTGATAAGCGGTTGCCCGGCCACGACCTGCTCGCCGGGAGCGGTGAACAGTTCCCAGACCTGGCCAGCGGTCGGCGCCGTGAGCGTTGCGTTGCTTGCCAATTCGAACAGTGATTGTTCCCGAGTCAAGCCCTCTTGCAACCTGGCGACCCTGGCGTCCTGCCTTGCCTTGTCGGCTTCAAGGGAGGCCATGGTCTCGGCAATGTCGTCGAGGCGCTGGGCGGAGCGCGGTTCGTCGTCATAGCCGTCACCGAAGAAGCGGCTTTGCGCCAGCGCTTCGGCTTCGACTGCAAGGGCCGCCTTGCGAGCCTTGGCCTGATCCAACTCGGCGGCGGCGACATCGAGATCCCGCTTGGCATTTTCCCGGGCGGCCTTCGCGGCTGTGCCTTTGGTCGCCAGCGACGACTGCCGCTCGAATTCGGCTTCGGCGCGCGCCAGGACTGCTTCGGCTCCGGTCAATTGGGCGTCGACCTCGGCAATTTGTGCGGCAACGCGGTTCTTGCGATCGATGCGAAATGTTTCGACCCGCTTGCCGATGCCGGCGCGCAACTCGGCCAGACGGGCAATGCGGGCGGCCAGCGCATCCTGTTCTTCGCGGGCGGCTCCCAATTCTTCGCTGGCGCGCTCGATGGCGTTGTGATCCGCACGCGCGTTGGCCACGGTCGCCAGTTCCCAGCCGGCAGGGATCGTGCTTCCGACCCGAAGTCCTTCAAGGCCTTCCGCAATGATGCCTCCAATCGGAGCGCGTATGGTTACGACCTGGGCATTGACTACGGCTTCGACGCTGGAAACCTGGAAAAGGCGCTGCATCGGCATCCATCCCACCGTCAGCAGAATGGCGAGCCCCGCAACGGTCTTGAGCATGCGTGACCACAGTGGCGATAGCGGCTGACTCAAACGTGTGGGCGCGGGCGATGGAGCCGGAGATTCCTTGGTTTCCTCGTTGCCAAATTCCTTGGCGAGCATGGTCTGCAAGGCTCCGGCATCCTTCGTTTCGGAGGGGGTATCGGCCTTGCTGTAGACGAATCGGCCAGCCGGCAATGCTTCCGTATCCTTTTCCGGATTCGGCTGGACATTGGTGATTTTCCTAGGCTGCGCCCCGGTTTTGGATGCCATCTCGACCACTCCCGCCTCAAGCGGGTTCCCTGTTGCGCCGAACGTGTCGTTTCTTTCTGTCGGCTTTTATCTGCCGACATTGTTACCGGTGGGAGTTTCGAGACCTTAAAGTTCTATGCAATTTTTACGCGATGGCTAATGCATCATGAAAATGGCTCTGATTGCGAGGTGGCCTTATAGTTCGATGAATCGGCCAGGAATTTATCGGGAAACGAGGTTTCACCATGAAGATCACGCCATGCGGAAGTGTGCCGACACGGCTTGCTTCCGATCAATATTTTACGGGCCGGGTGATGCAGGACCCGATCATCGAGACTGAAGCTCCGGCTCATTTGCGGGCGATTTCCGTTCGGTTCGAACCGGGCGCGCGGACGCACTGGCATACCCATCCGCTCGGGCAGACATTGCATGTGACGGCAGGTGCGGGGCGCGTGCAAAGCTGGGGCGGTCCCGTTCAGGAAATAAGGGCCGGCGACACGGTATGGTTCGCACCCGGCGAAAAGCATTGGCACGGTGCAACTCCGCGCACGGCCATGACCCATATCGCCATGCAGGAAGCGCAGGACGGCAGGGCCGTCGACTGGCTGGAGCCGGTGAGTGACGAACAGTATGGGGCTTAGTGCCGGATGACGTGACCCTAGCTGGCGAACTTGCGGGCGCCTGCCACGCAAAGGCCACTGCTATCCCTGACCAAAACACAAAGCCCGGCGGTGTGCCGGGCTTTGGAGTCTTTTCAGGAGGTTGAGCCGGTCAGCTCAAGCTTGCTGTGAAACGCTGGATGCGCGTGCAGGCTTCATCGAGAAGCTTTTCCGACGTGGCATAGGAAATGCGGAAATTCGGGCCAAGGCCAAAGGCCGAGCCGAACACCACCGCGACGCCTTCGGCTTCCAGCAACTCTGTGCAGAATGCTTCGTCGTTTTCGATGACCTTGCCGCTGGGGGCCTTCTTGCCGATCAGGCTGGCGCACGACGGATAGACGTAGAACGCGCCTTCCGGCGAGGGGCAAGAGATGCCGCGTGCCTGGTTGAGCATCGATACGACGAGGTCGCGCCTGCCCTGGAAGATCGCCTTGTTCTTCTTGATGAAGTCCTGCGGGCCATTCAGTGCCTCGACCGAAGCCCACTGGGCGATGGTGCAGGCGCCGGATGTCTGCTGGCCCTGGATCATGTCCATCGCCTTGATGAGTTGGATGGGGCCGGCGGCGTAGCCGATGCGCCAGCCGGTCATGGCATAGGCTTTCGACACGCCGTTCATGGTCAGCGTGCGTTCGTAGAGGTTCGGCTCGACCTCGGCGATGGTCTTGAAGACGAAGTCGCCATAGGTGAGGTGCTCATACATGTCGTCGGTCAGCACCCAGACCTGCGGGTGCTTCAGCAATACGTCGGCCAGCGCCCTGAGTTCAGCCTCATTATAGGCGGCGCCCGAGGGATTCGAGGGCGAGTTCATCAAGAGCCATTTGGTCTTGGGCGTGATCGCCTTTTCAAGCGCTTGCGGGGTCAGCTTGAAGCCGTTGTCGATCGAGGTATCGGCAAACACGGACGTGCCGCCGCAGATCGCCACCATCTCGGGATAGCTCACCCAGTAAGGGCGCGGGATGATGACTTCGTCGCCGGGATTGAGCGTTGCCATGAAGGCGTTGAACAGAACCTGCTTGCCGCCGGTGCCGACGATGGTCTGTGCGGGCGTGTAGTCGAGGTTGTTCTCGCGCTTGAACTTCTTGGCTATCGCCTCGCGCAGCGGCACGATCCCCGAGACCGGCGGATACTTGGTTTCGCCGCGGCGGATTGCCTCGATGGCGGCATTCTTGATGTTGTCGGGCGTGTCGAAATCCGGCTCGCCTGCACCGAGGCCGATGACATCACGCCCGGCGTTTTTCAGCTCGCGCGCTTTCTGCGTCACCGCGATGGTCGCGGAAGGCTTTACGCGGGAAAGGGCGTCGGCGAGAAAGGCCATGGGAAAATGTCTCCAGTGTGTGGCTGAAACCAGTCGTTCGACTGCGCGCTTCTATTGTCGCATCGGCCGGCGAAGTGCAAGCTTCACGAAACGGCCAGCGTTGAATTCCGAACTCTGCTATATTAACGAGCGATAAAATATTGGGCCGATAGAATGGCCTGATTTGCAACTGGTTATCCGGAGTGCCGATTTGGCTCGGAGCATCGGGCTTGCCCATGTCATTCGTCACGAGGACGGCACCGCGACCGGCGTGTGGGGTGTCTATACGCTGAAAAGCGCCTTTCAGCCGATTTTTGCGTTCAAGGAAGGCAAGCTTTCGATCGTTGCGTTCGAGGGCCTGATCCGACCTTTCCGTAATGGAGAGCCGGAAACGCCAGCGGTGTTTTTTTCGGGGTGCCCACCCGTAGACCGCTTGCATATCGAGGGGCTGACGCGAACCATGCACCTTTTGAACGCCGGAGTCTGCCTTCCCGAAGAAATGTCGGTGTTCATCAATTTCGATCCTTCCGTCTTTACGGACAGGAGCATCTCGGACGCTGCCATGCGCGACATGCGGCTGGTGCTGCATGAGGCAAAAATCGATCCGCGCCGCGTGGTCTGCGAAGTGACCGAGCAGAAGACGATCTCCCAGGAAGCGCTTTACGAATTCGTCGCCGCGTTGCGCGCCAGCGGCTTTCGTATTGCGGTCGACGACTACGGCGCCGACGAATCCGACATAATCCGCATCCAGGAACTCAAGCCAGACATCGTTAAGTTCGATGCGGTATGGATCGGCCAGTTGATGGAATCGAGTACTGGCTTCGCCTTGCTGACGGCAATGGTGAGGTCTTTCGAGGAGCAGGGCATTCATACGGTGTTCGAGGGCATCGAGGAGAACTGGCAGCTTGAACTTGCGGAAAAGTCCGGCGCCTCGATGGTGCAGGGTTTCGTGCTGGCGCGTCCGGAAATCGCCTCGCTCTCCCTGAGGAACATGGGCGGCATCAGCGAGATGCAGGAGACGCCCGAGCAAGCGGAGGAGGCCGAAGCGGCACGTCCAGGGCGCGCCGCCGGACGGACGGCCAAGGTGTTTGGCCGAAGATCCCTCAGATGACACGCAAGCCTGACCGGCGCCGCGACGTCAGCGGGGCAATCTTTGCCGATGAAATCGGCATCGAATACGGGGTTTATGGCGATTTCCGGCTGCGCAGCGCCTACCAGCCGATCTTTGCGCCCCATGATGGTGCGCTGAAGCCTGTGGCTGTCGAGGCGCTCATAGAACCTCATGTGGCCAGCCAGCCTGTTTCTCCCGCCATATTTTTTGAAGGCATTGCAGCCAAGGATCGGCTGTTCGTGGAAACGATGTGCCGCACTTTGCACCTGCATAACTTCCGGCATATCGGCGTCAGCGACCTGGACCTGTTCTTCAATTTCCATCCCGGCGTCAACGATCATCCGGGGCGCGTTCTTGCAGAATTGCGTCTCATGATGGGCGGGCTGGAAGATGTCGAACTCCATCCCGGCGTGCTTGTTTGCGAGATCACCGAACATGCCGCGCCCAACGACAAGGTGCTGGCGGCAATCGCTCGCGAAATGCGCCGCAACGGCCTTCGCATAGCGGTTGACGATTTTGGCGCCGGCCATTCGACGGAAGAAAGGCTCAAGCTGATCGAGCCGGATATCGTCAAGATCGATGGACCATGGTTCGCGCTTTTGTGCCGCTACCCGTCGGCCGAACGCCTGTTTAAGTCGCTGGTCAGCCTGTTGCATGATCGCGGCGTCAAAATACTGGTCGAAGGCATCGAGCAACCCAACCAGTTGCGGGTGGCAATGGAAGGCGGCGCGGACTTGCTGCAAGGGTTTCTGCTCGGCCGCCCGGCACTGGCCGGAACGATTTTCAACGAGGCGCCGCTCGACGCTGCGCGCTTGCTTGGCAGAGCCGGCAAGGCCTCGCCGCTGATCGGTTGACCGATCAACTGAATCGATTGCTGCACCAATATTAATTACTGGAAGCGCGGTTTTGGCAGGCGCAATAGTTCAGCATAGGGAGACTGACTGAATGACCGTGCTTTATGGAATGATCGACAGCGGCAATTGCTACAAGCCGCGGCTCTTGATGGCGAAACTGGGCCTGCCGTTCACCAATGTCGAGGTGAGTTCGCACACCGGCCAAACCCGTGCGCCGGAATTCGTGGCCAAGAATCCAAACGCCATGGTGCCGCTTCTGGAACTCGACGACGGGCGGCGGATCGCCGAATCGAACGCCATCCTGCTCTATCTTGCGGAAGGGACACGGTTTCTTCCGGCTGACCGCTACCAAAGGGCTCTTGCCTATCAGTGGCTCTTTTTCGAGCAATATAGCCATGAGCCGTATATCGCCGTACGCAAGGCGCTTTTGACTTTTCCCGAACGCGCGAAGGACGCGACGCCGGAACGGCTGGCGCAGACGCTGGAGCGCGGCAACAAGGCGCTTGGGGTCATGAACAGGCATCTGGCTGACAATGCCTATTTTGCCGGAGACGCGCTCAGCGTTGCCGATATCGCGCTTTATGCCTACACACATTCGGCAGAGCAGGGGGGCTTCCAACTCGATGCCTATCCAGCAGTTGCGACGTGGCTGAAGCGGGTGGAAGCCGATCCCGGGCATGTGTCGATCGACTGGCTGCCGTGAGGCCATTTTGAGGCCGGGATCGATGTCGGGTGTCAAAATGCCCGAGGGGCTGCTGGTTACACTTATTCATCGCCACGCCCGGATTGCTCCGTCTGGCCATTGTCAAAGAACTGACCTTTGCTTGTGAAGCGCAGGTCGGGAGGACGGGCGGCCGTTCGGTCGCTCGTTTAGTAAGTTAGTGCGGCCTTGCGGCCGCCCGTCCGGTGGTCTTGCCTCACCAGGGGAGCAGCACTCACGCTGCAAGGCCCGGTCGAGGCCCGGACTTGGGGGCTCATCACCCAGCCGCACACCGTCATGCGACCAATCCGGCACCGACGCCCTTCCCTGATACCCGGTGCGCACCAGGTCTCCCGCAAGGGCGATGGGGAGATTATGGGGGAAGGTACAGAGGGTGGGGATAAGCGACCGGCGACTTTCTTGCGAAGGCAAGTGGGAATAAGGGGTTGGATGGGAGGTATGGACGGATTTGTCCACCATTCGGGCCAGAACCTATACAGCCCACACCCCCCTCTGGCCTGCCGGCCATCTCCCCCTCAAGGGGGGAGATCAGCCAAAGCGACGGGTGGGGGTGACAGGTCGCACATCTCACCCCACCCCAGGCCATCGAGGGGAGGGTGAGTAGCGGACGAGGCGGGGAGGGTGCGCTTCAGGATTTTCAGGAGGACAAAAGGCAGGTAGAAAAACAAAAAGGCGGGATAAATCCCGCCTTTCGATTGCTTGGGAGCCTGATCGGGAGCCTGCTGTCCGGGCCGGCAGCAATCTGCTGCGTCGGCTGGTCGGGGTCATCATGCTCCGGCGCGCTTCTCGCGCAGCCGTCAGTACATCCGTGACTTGCTGCGCGCCCCGAACTATCGCCCGGCGCGCGCCTTGTGCAAAATCAGGCTGCCTTGCTCAGAGATCCAGCGGACGACTTGCCGGTGCGGCGGTCCTGCTCGATCTCGAAATTGACCTTCTGGCCTTCGTTGAGGGTCGACATGCCAGCGCGTTCGACAGCGGAGATGTGGACGAATACGTCCGCGCCGCCATTGTCAGGCTGGATGAAGCCGTAGCCCTTGGTGGCGTTGAACCACTTCACGGTTCCAGTTGCCATAGTAGTATTCCTTCGAGTCTGCTCATGTTTTCGGTGACCGGACCAAAGCCCGGCCGGTGGCATCGAGATTTTGGAGAAAGACGTCAGCAAACGCGAGGATCGCGAGGCCCGGATCGATCGGCCGAAATATCAACGGCTTGCATATAGTCTGTAATTGAGGTGAAAACAAGAGGTTACAGAACCCGACAAGCAGCAGGACGCCAAACGGGCGCCTCATTTGCGGCGGAACTTCAAGGTTCTGCTGGCGTTACGGCCAAAACAGTTGTGGCCATGCGAGCTAGATCCGGAGGCACCTATGAAAGCCATCCTTGTTGCGGCGAGCCTTTGTCTTGTTGTTGCGGAGGCGCATGCCATCTCCCGCTACGATCCGACCCGGATGAGCTGCGGCGATGTGCAGGCGCGGGTCGCCCGCGATGGGGCGGCCCTGTTGCGCTACCGCTCGCCGCGCAACCCGAACATCACGCTCTACGACCGCTATGTGCGCGACGACCGCTTTTGCGAAATGGGCGAAGTGCGCAGTCGGGCCTTCGTACCGAGCGCGGACGTCAATGCCTGCCCGGTCTACAAATGCAAGCGGCCGGAATACGAGCAACGATGGCGCAGGATATGGCCTGACTAGACTCACGCCATCAGAAGGTGAATGCGGATTGCGCCGATGGCGGCGGGCCGAGGTGGACGCCTTCCAGCGCCAGCATCCGTTCTTTGGACGCCGAGCCGCCGGGGGCGGAGAAGCCGCCGATCTTGCCGCCGGCGGCAAGGATGCGATGGCAGGGAATGACCAGCGGCACCGGATTGGCGCCGAGGGCTGCCCCGGTTTCGCGCGGCAGACCGGCCTTGCCGGCGCGCTTGGCAAGCTCGCCATAGGTGGTGGTTTCGCCAAAGCGAAGCTTGCGCGCGGCGTCGTAAATCGCCAGTTGGAACTCGTCCACGCCGGTGAGATCGACGGGCACGTTCGAGAAATCGATTTCCTCGCCCGCCGCATAAGCCTTGATGCGTTCGACCAGATCGGCGACCCATGCCGGCATGTCGCGGCTTCCGGTTGCGCCAGTGCCGATCTTGCGCAGCAGGTTGCGTTCGACGCTTTCGCGATTTTTCTGCGCGAGATGGACGCGGGTGAGGCCGAGTTCGCTCCAGGCGATGCCCATGAAGCCGAGCGCCGTTTCGAAGACGGTATGGCCGATGGTTTCAGGAACAGTGTTGTCGTTCATCCCATTGTCCTTTCGCACATGGCCCCAATTTCGGGGCGAATTGGTACGAAGCGGGAACATTATCGCACCGGCCGGGCGGGATCGCCACCCGAAATACGCGCAAACAACAAGTTACCGGGGGACAGGTTGCGGGGCAGACTCGGCTGATGTAAGGACGGAAATCACGTTTTTCCGACCAACGGACTTCGAACCCCCGGTTTGCCAACGAAGCTGCCCATTGCTGCCCTTGGTGTGATGCTGGCCGCGTTCGGCCTTGCCGGCTGCACCACGACCTCGCAATCGCCGCAATTGGCGCAGTCCACAAGTGTCGACGAGACCGACGCCGGCTTCACCATTCCACTGCCCGATACGGTCGCAGTCCTGCCTGAAAGCGCCTATGCGCAGGCGACGGTGAACGCCGACATGGCCGGCTTGCCGGCTCCGGCGCAACCGGGCGATGCGACGGTGGCAGACGCCACGCAGGTGCAGCCCGCCGCGATGCCCGGCGTGCAGCCGCAACCCGCGCTGCTTGCCTCTGTGGCGCCTGAAATCCAGCCGGCGTCTTTCGTCGCACCAACGCAGCCAGTGATGCCGCAACCGGCAGCGCCGCGCGGCCAGGTCGATATGCTGATCGCCAAATATGCCGCGCTCTACGAGGTGCCGGAAAATTTCGTGCGGCGGGTGGTCAATCGCGAAAGCACCTTCAACCCGATGGCCTACAACAAGGGTCACTGGGGTCTGATGCAGATCAAGCACGCGACGGCGCGCGGCATGGGCTATGAGGGACCGGCCAACGGGCTGCTCGATGCCGAGACGAACCTGAAATACGCGGTGAAATACCTGCGCGGCGCGTGGCTGGTGGCCGATGGCGACGAGAACCGCGCCGACCGGCTCTACCAGACCGGCTATTATTACGACGCCAAGCGGCGAGGCATGCTGGGCATCACCGGCCTCGGCAAGGACCGCAAGCGCCGCCGCGAGCCGATGCTTATCGCGCCGGTGCTGCCGGTGGAGACGCCGCCCGTGGTCGACCTGCCGGTTGCGCTGACCGATTCCTGATCCATTTCATATGTCGGGCGCGTTGCCGATGCGCTGCTTCAGTTCAAGCGCCCAGGCGCGGCCTTCGTCGCCGCCCCACAGATGCCAGGCGATGTAGCCGGCGGAGGGATTTGCCTCGTTGCCGTAGTTTTTGCCGCGCTTGTCCACTTCGTGACGGGCGAAATAGCTGACCATGCGGCGGATGGTGGAGGGGGCGAGCGACTTGCGCGCCTTCAGTTCAGTGGCGCGCGCCACGCCGATCTGGGTGCCGCCGCGCTTGAATTTGGCGCGCATCGCCAGCCCCTTGGCGGCGTTGTCGGCCACGACCTGCGGCGGAACAAGCGAAATCTCGTCGGGATCGTCCATTGCACCTCCACAGGAACGGCCAAGCGTTTCGCGCACCCGGCGCTTGTGCGCCAGTGCCTGTCATTACTATAGGGCAAGCTGGCGGAAAGGGGACAAATCGGGCCGATTGTTGCTATAGCGTGGAAAACAGCAAACGAGGCCGTCATGCCACCCATTGCGCTTCCCCTTGTCGGTTCGTGCCGCTGCGGGCGGGTCGAAATCAGCATCACCAAGGCGCCGATCTGCACCGCCGCCTGCCACTGCCACGGCTGCCAGAAGATGGCGTCTTCGGCCTATTCGCTGACGGCGATGGTGCCGGCGGACGGGTTCGAGGTGGTGAAGGGCCGGCCAGTGATCGGCGGCCTGCACGGCGCCGACCTCAACCACTATTTCTGTCCGCACTGCATGACGTGGATGTTCACGCGGCCGGTGGGCTTCGACTTCGTCAATGTGCGGCCGACCATGTTCGACGATACGAGCTGGTTCCGGCCCTACATGGAAACCTATGCCAGCACCAAGTTGCCCTTTGCCGAGACAGGTGCGGTGAAGAGTTTCGAGACGTTCCCCACGATGCAGGACATCGGCGGGCTGATTAAGGGCTATGCCGACTGGGCCGGGTGAGGGGATTCGCCGCCCTGAAGCGGAGGGGCCAGCCCTTTCCACATCGTCATCCTCGGGCAAGGCTGAGCGCAGCGAAAGGCGCGACCCGAGGATCCATGCCGTGAGGGTCGGGTTATATGGGCGGTTCAGAATGAGGAGCTTTCTTCTGCGCCCTTTACGCGTTGCCGCGATGTCACGGCATGGATCCCAGGGTCTGCGCAACGGCCTTCGGCCTGCTTCGCCCTAGGATGACGAAGGATGGATATGCTTCATCGTTGCCACGCTGCCTTTCGGCCCTGTAAGTTCTCTGCCCCGCCTTTAAGCTCGCTCGCTAACGCTCGTCGCTGGCGGGGACCCCGAGGAATGGCCAGACGGCTGTCCAAGGTTCGTGCTTTACCGTTGCCACGCCCGGCTAAAGCCGTCTGGCCATTGTCAAAGAACTGACCTCGACTGAGAGGTCGGGAGGACGGGCGGCCGTTCGGTCGCTCGTTTTAGTTAATTAGTGCGGCCTTGCGACCGCCCGTCCGGTGGCTTCCCTCAACCGGTGCAACGGCCATGCGACGAGTAATCGCCGGCAACACGATGCCCGGTTCGAGGGCCGAACTTAGGGGTTCATCACCCAGCCGCCTACCGCAGACGACCAGCCCGGCACCGTCGCCCTTCCTTGATACCCGGTGCGCACCAGGTCTCCCGCAAGGGCGATGGGAGGATTATGGGGGAGGTGCGGGGGGTGTGGAAAGAATTCTTTAGAAGAGGGTACTTATTCGCGCCAGCCAGCATCCACCTTGCTTAGTTAGGGATGCAGCGTAATGATATAGGCGGGCCGAGTCTTGCTGGAGAGTAATGTTCAATTGCCTGTTGATGGGATACGTCATGTTCGGGGGGCCGCATGACCGCTATTATAGAACACAAGCCTTCGTCATTTACCGAGTTCATGGAGGTTGTTGAGAAGTTTCAATAGGCTCATAAGACGGCGTGGTATCGAGGGGCAGGGAAGGCGAGTCATTCGCTCATGCCAAGCCTATTTCGCCATCCCAAGCTCAGATTAGCAGCTGAGTTGCATAAACTAGAACGAGATTTAGCCCTCTCATTTGCTCAACGCTCTCCGCCATTTGTAACTCAGCGATTTGAAGATGACTGGCAGAGAATGTTCTTCATGCAGCACTATGGCATTCCAACTAGGCTTCTTGATTGGACAGAAAGTCCATTCGTCGCGCTTTATTTTTCTCTCACTACGTGCTCGCGTAACAAGAAGAATAAGGTTGATGATGACGCAGCTGTTTGGCTGCTTGATCCAAGCGAATGGAATAAATCTGCTTTAAGTGATATTTCTTACACTGGAGATATACTTGATACAAGTAAAGAGCAAGTAAAAATCTATAGGCCAAGTGCTGATTTGGAAGAGCGTAAAAACATACCTGTAATGATATATGGAACGCATAACAGTACTAGAATAGTTGCTCAGAGAGGAATGTTTTCTCTTTTTGGGAAAAGTATAAAATCTATGGATAAATCATATATTGAAAATTTCGGAATTGATGGCGTTCTTGAGAAGATTATTATACGAAAATATTATATCGATGATATCTCTTCATCACTATTTCGGAAAGGCATATCAGATTCTACTGTCTTCCCGGATTTGCTTGGGCTTTCCTTAGAGTTAAAGAGATCATTTGGGTTTTAATTATGGCGCCTATTCTAAAGATTTCCCAGCATAAGACCATGACGTTGATCTGGTGGTCTAAGAACAGGCATCTCATCGATTTTGACCCGCCCTACCAGCGACGCGGGCGTCTTTGGTCTACCTCTGACAAGGCGTACCTGATTGATTCGATCATAAATGGGTTTGACGTTCCCAAGCTGTACTTGGCTGATTTTCAATTCGGCCAATCAAGCCTTAATCGCGAGAAGTTACCTTATGCAATTATAGACGGAAAACAACGGCTAGAGGCGATATTTGATTTCTTTGACAATAAAATAACTCTTGGGCATAGTTTCAAGTATCGGAAACAGCCAAAATTGAAACTCTCTGGACTCAGTCTTAGAGATTTAAAGATAAATTTTCCCTCCGTATCGGACGATTTTGAGAATGCATCATTAGACATAATGAGCGTTTTCGCGGAGCAGGAGGATGATATTCATGAGATATTTGTCCGGCTCAACCGCTCGAAACCGCTTACGGGCGCAGAGGTTCGCAATGCCATCGCTGGTCCCGTTCCGGACGTCATCAGGACATTGGCGACCCACGACTTCTTCACTGAGAACATCAAATTCGGTGTCTCGCGTGCGGGCGATCTCAATGCGGCGGGCAAGGTCTTGCTATTTGAGTATGAAGGTAAGCCAAGTGCGACTAAGAAAAAAGATTTGGATGCTTTCGCGCGCGATCAGAATATAAATCGGGATAAACTTGAGCTGTCTAGCCGCCGTGTTATTGATACGTTAGATGTGATGACAGATGTATTTATACCAAAAGATACACTTCTTTCGTCTGCAGGTATATTCCCTGTGTACTACTGGTTCCTTAAGGGAGTGAATCCCGAAGCTGTGCCGTTCGTACGTCACTTTTTGGTATGGTTCGAAGGAGCCCGGAAAGAGAATCGAGAGAAGCAAAAAAACAATCAGCAGGCGCTTGACTCCAGTCTGTCGCGTTTCGATACCCTGAACAGGAGCACTAATGACCTTCAGAGTCATATTGGCCGTGTGGAAATCCTCGATCGAGCTTTCGGCGCTTGGCTAAAGCGGGAGTCGGCGGTTCTGAAGAATGTATTCCTACCAAAATCACGGTAGCTTGGATCTTCGGGCTGCCTCTTCTCGCCTGTCGGCGTTGGATGCTCTAAATTCCAAGCAATTGGGCTTTGCATCTGCTTTGCGGACCACATCCCACTCCATTTCAGACGGGGGTTGGAGGCTGCGTTGGCACTCAAGAGGTCTACCTAGCTTGCTGTGTGTCGTAGGATCGGCAAAGGATAGCCCCTTTTGCAATTTTTAGCATTTTGCGTCGCTAGCGGTGCTCTCGCCTGCTCCGCTAAGATCGCTTGTGCCCGGGGCGGGGCCCGTTGCTTCGCAACTCCCGCCCGTTCGAAGCCTTTCGTCATGCCACCGGCATGACAAATTCGCTTTCGCGAACCGGCGTCTCACCCCCCGCAAGGGGGAGATAGGCGGTGGAAGCGCTGGTGCGATACCCCCACCCGGCGGGCTTGCCCGCCGACCTCCCCGCAAGGGGGAGGTGAAGAGACGCAGCTTAGGCGTCTCGCCTTACAAGAAATATTCCTGCAACGGCCTGACTTCCAAGCTTCCAGCCCGCAGGGCGGCGATGGCTTCGGCGACGGCGGCGGCGCCGGACAGCGTGGTGTAGTAAGGCACCTTCTGCATCAGCGTGGCGCGGCGCAGCGACTTTGAGTCCGAGACCGCCTTCTGGCCGTCCGTGGTGTTGAAGACGATCTGCACTTGGCGGTTGCGGATGGCGTCCTCGATATGCGGGCGGCCTTCCAGCACCTTGTTGATCTTTTCCGCCGCGACGCCGTTTTCGCCGAGGAAGCGGGCGGTGCCGGAGGTGGCCAGCACCCTGAAGCCTTGGTCGGCCAAGCGCTTGACGGCGGGCAGGATGCCCTTCTTGTCCTCATCGCGCACCGAGACGAACAGCGTGCCCGAGCGCGGCAGGTCGACGCCCGCGCCAAGCTGGCTCTTGGCGAAGGCCAGCGCGTAGTCGGTGTCGAGGCCCATGACCTCGCCCGTGGACCGCATTTCCGGGCCAAGCAGCGTATCGACGCCGGGGAAGCGGGCAAAGGGGAACACCGCTTCCTTGACCGCGATGTGGCCGGGGTTGCGGGCATCCGGCTTGGCGCCATAGTGGGCGAAGGCTTCGTCCAGCGTTTCGCCGGCCATGATGCGCGCGGCGATCTTGGCGATGGGGCGGCCGATGGTCTTGGCGACGAAGGGCACGGTGCGCGAGGCGCGCGGGTTCACTTCCAGCACGTAGATGGTGCCGTCCTTGATGGCGTACTGCACGTTCATCAGGCCGCCGACATTGAGCGCCTTGGCAAGGGCTGCCGTCTGGCGCTCGATCTCGTCGACGATCTCGCTCGAGAGCGAATGCACCGGCAGCGAGCAGGCCGAGTCGCCCGAATGGATGCCGGCTTCCTCGATGTGCTCCAGAATGCCGGAGATGTAGGTAGCCTTGCAGTCGCACAGGCAATCCACGTCCACCTCGACGGCCTCGGTGAGATAGGTGTCGAACAGAAGCGGGTTCTTGCCGAGCAGCGTGTTGATCTGGCCGGTCTTGTCGTTGGGGTATTTCTGCTTGATGTCTTCCGGCACGAGGCCGGGCACGGTGTCGAGCAGGTAGGTCTGCAACATGCCCTCGTCGTAGATGATCTGCATGGCGCGGCCGCCCAGCACGTAGGACGGGCGCACGACCAGCGGGAAGCCGAGCTCGCCGGCGACGGTGCGCGCCTGCTCGACGGAGTGGGCGATGCCGTTCTTGGGCTGGGTGAGGTCGAGCTTCTGCAACAGCTTCTGGAAGCGGTCGCGGTCTTCGGCGAGGTCGATCATGTCGGGCGAAGTGCCGAGGATGGGGATGCCGTTCTTTTCCAGCGCCTCGGCAAGCTTCAGCGGGGTCTGGCCGCCAAACTGGACGATGACGCCGACGAGTTCGCCGCGCGTCTGCTCCATCTTGAGTATCTCGATGACGTCCTCGGCGGTGAGCGGCTCGAAATAGAGGCGGTCGGAGGTGTCGTAGTCGGTCGAGACCGTTTCCGGGTTGCAGTTGATCATGATCGATTCGTAGCCGGCCTCGGCGAGCGCGAAGCAGGCGTGGCAGCAGCAATAGTCGAACTCGATGCCCTGGCCGATGCGGTTGGGGCCGCCGCCGAGGATGACCACCTTCTTGCGGTCGGAAATGCCGGCTTCGTTGGCGAGGCTGCCGGCAAACGGCACCTCGTAGGTGGAGTACATGTAGGCCGTGGGCGAGGCGAACTCGGCGGCGCAGGTGTCGATGCGCTTGTAGACAGGATGGACGGCCAGCGCATTGCGCACATGCGCGACTTCCTTGGCGGTCTTGCCGGTGAGCGAGGCGAGGCGGGCATCGGAGAAGCCGGAAGCCTTCAGCATGCGCAGGTTCTCGGCATCCTGCGGCAGGCCATGCTCGCGGATGCGGGCTTCAAGCGCGATGATGCCGGCGATCTGCTCGAGGAACCACGGGTCGATCTTGCACATGGCGTGCACGTCTTCGAGCGAGGTGCCCATGCGGATCGCCTGCGCGACCATGCGCAGCCGGTCGGGCGTGGGGGTACCCAGGGCTGCGCGAATGGCGTTGCGGTCATCGGAATTGTCGCCCCCCTTGGGCCCGATGCCGGGGATCTCGATCTCGTCGAGGCCGGTGAGGCCGGTTTCGAGGCCGCGCAGCGCCTTTTGCAGCGATTCCTGGAAGGTGCGGCCGATGGCCATGACTTCGCCGACCGACTTCATGGCGGTGGTGAGCGTGGGTTCCGCGCCGGGGAACTTCTCGAAGGCGAAGCGCGGGATTTTTGTCACCACGTAGTCGATGGACGGCTCGAAGGAGGCAGGCGTCGCGCCGCCGGTGATGTCGTTTTCCAACTCGTCCAGCGTATAGCCGACGGCTAGCTTGGCGGCGATCTTGGCGATGGGGAAGCCTGTTGCCTTGGAGGCGAGCGCGGAGGAGCGCGACACGCGCGGGTTCATCTCGATGACGACGAGGCGGCCGTCGGCCGGGTTGACGGCGAACTGGACGTTGGAGCCGCCGGTCTCGACGCCGATCTCGCGCAGCACCGCGATCGAGCCGTTGCGCATCATCTGGTATTCCTTGTCGGTCAAGGTGAGCGCAGGGGCGACGGTGATGGAATCGCCAGTGTGGACGCCCATCGGATCGACGTTTTCGATGGAGCAGACGATTATGCAGTTGTCGGCTTTGTCGCGCACGACCTCCATCTCGTATTCCTTCCAGCCGAGCACCGATTCCTCGATCAGCACTTCGGTGGTGGGGGAGGCGTCGAGGCCGGACTGCACGATGTCGAAGAACTCGGCGCGGTTATAGGCGATGCCGCCGCCGGTACCGCCGAGCGTGAAGGAGGGGCGGATGATGGCGGGCAGGCCGATGGCGTCGAGCGCCTGGGCGGCGACGCCCATGGCGTGCGCGACGTAGCGCTGCTTGCGGTCGCCTTCGCCGAGGTTCCAGCTGGTTTCGAGCGCATCGAGCGCGGCGTCGAGATTGGCGGGGTTCTCGGCCTTCAGCGCAGCGCGGTCGGCCTCGTGCTTCTTGCGGTCGGCGTCCTTGACGTCGGTGGCGTTGGCCAGCATCGACTTCGGCGTTTCGAGCCCGATCTTCTTCATCGCCTCGCGGAACAAAGCGCGGTCCTCGGCCTTGTCGATGGCGTGCGCGTCGGCGCCGATCATCTCGACATTGTAGCGCTCGAGCACGCCCATGCGGCGCAGCGACAGGGCGGTGTTGAGCGCGGTCTGGCCGCCCATGGTGGGGAGAAGGGCGTCCGGGCGCTCCTTGGCGATGATCTTGGCGACGACTTCGGGCGTGATCGGCTCGATGTAGGTTGCGTCGGCCAGCTCCGGGTCGGTCATGATGGTGGCCGGGTTGGAGTTGACCAGGATGACGCGAAAGCCTTCCTGCCTGAGCGCCTTGCAGGCCTGGGTGCCGGAATAGTCGAACTCGCAGGCCTGGCCGATGACGATGGGGCCGGCGCCGATGATCAGGATGGATTTGATATCGGTGCGTTTTGGCATGGCGGGTCCGTCAGGTCTGGGCTGCACGAAGGGCCGGCGCGAGGTTTCTCCGTTTCGCGCGAACGCGACGTGGAGGACCGGGCCAGTGTGCGGGCAAGGTTCTTAGTGGCTAAGGGGGCCTTATAGGGGAGAGTTCCGCGCGATGTAACCCCGAAAATAGGCGAATTCCCCAGACCCTGCCGAGGTCGCCGCCAAGGTCAGCCGAAGCCGACGACGGTGTCGTAGAGCAGCTTGAAGTTCAGCATCAAGATCAGGCCGGCGACGAACCACGCAAGCCAAGACACGGCGCGCGGGATGGCGAGATTGCCCATCTTCTTGCGGTCCGAGACGAAGGATACGAGCGGGACGACCGCGAAGGGAAGCTGCATGGACAGGATGACCTGGCTGAACACCAGAAGCTCGGCGGTGCCCTTCTCGCCATAGAGGATGGTTACGAAGACAACCGGGATGATGGCAAGGCCGCGGGTGAGCAGGCGGCGCGCCCAATGCGGCAGGCGCAGGCGCAGGAAGCCTTCCATGACGATCTGGCCGGCGAGCGTGGCGGTGACGGTGGAGTTGAGGCCGGAGGCCAGCAGGGCCACGGCAAACAGCGTCGAGGCAATGCCGAGGCCAAGGAGCGGCGAGAGGAGCTGGTAGGCGTCGCCGATCTCGGCCACGTCCTGATGCGGGGTGCCGTGGAAGGCGACGGCGGCAACGATGAGGATCGAGGCGTTGACGAACAGCGCCAGCATCAGCGCGATGGTGGAATCGATGGTGGCCCACTTGATGGCGTCGCGCTTGCCTTTGTCGGTGCGTTCATAGGCGCGGGTCTGCACGATGGAGGAGTGCAGGTAGAGATTGTGCGGCATAACGGTGGCGCCGATGATGCCGATGGCGATGTAGAGCATGGCCGGGTTGGTGACGATTTCCGACGACGGCACGAACATCGAGTGCAGGATGGTGCCGGGTGCCGGGGCGGCGACGAAGATCTGCACCGCAAAGCAGCCGAAGATGATGATGAGGAGCGCGATGACGAAGGCTTCGAGATAGCGGAAGCCCTTGTTCATCAGGAGAAGGACGAGGAAGGCGTCGAGCGCGGTGAGCAGCACGCCGCCGACAAGCGGGATGCCGAACAAAAGTTGCAGCGCGATGGCGGTGCCGATGACCTCGGCCAGATCACAGGCGATGATGGCGAGTTCGCAGGCGACCCATAGCGCATAGGCGACGGGCTTGGGGTAATAGGCGCGGCAGGCCTGGGCAAGGTCGTGGCCAGTGGCGATGCCGAGGCGGGCGGAAAGCGCCTGCAGGAGAATCGCCATCAAGTTGGACAGCATGATGACGAACAGAAGCGTGTAGCCGAACTGCGCGCCGCCGGCGAGGTCGGTGGCCCAGTTGCCCGGGTCCATGTAGCCGACCGAGACCATGTAGCCCGGCCCCATGAAGGCGAACAGCCGCCTGAACCAGACTCCGGTGGTGGGGACCGCGATCGAGGCATGGACTTCCGGCAAGCTCGGCATGGCCTCTTGCGAGCGTTGGAAGAAGCGCCCGCTCTGGTGAGGCGATGCGGCGAGTTCGGATTCCGACATGGCGGGCTTTCTGGACAGGTGAGGCGTCAGTTCCCCATAAATTATGCCATGGCTCAACATTATGCAATAGGCTATATTTTATTGTAATGGCTTTCTCTCGTTGAACGAAAGCCTATCCGGGTGAGGGTTGCGGAGCCTGTCGAAAGGATTAAACAGGCGAGAGGGTGGGTGTGGCCGGTTGCGTGACCGAACCAAGCCTGTGCTATGAATGTGAAAGCTGGTTTCGATCCCGCCGAGGGGTCCTGACCGCAATTGCGAGGAAGGAGGAAGTGGTGGCGCCCAGAGGACGTCCCATTGCGCGCGACGAACCGCTTCCCGATGCCGAAGCGCATTCGGAAGGGTTCCGCGCCACGCGCGAGGCGCAACGCGGCGCGTTGGTGGAAGACTATGTCGAACTGATCGCCGACCTGATCGAGGACGGCAACGAGGCGCGGCAGGTGGACATTGCGGCGAGGCTTGGCGTGGCGCAGCCGACGGTGGCCAAGATGCTGACCCGGCTGTGTGCGGACGGGCTGGTGTCGCGCAAGCCCTATCGCGGCGTGTTCCTGACCGAGGCCGGCCGCAGGATGGCGGAGGAAAGCCGCATACGCCACCAGACGGTGGAAGCCTTCCTGCGCTCGCTGGGCGTGAGCGCTGAAACGGCGCGCATAGACGCCGAGGGCATCGAGCACCATGTCAGCGCCGAGACGCTTGCCGCTTTCCGCCGTGCGATGGCCGCCGACTGACGTCGCCGGCTTTTTCCTGCTCCATCAATGGGACTGCTTCGGAACCGGCTGGCCGGCACCGCGTTGAGAGCGACGCCTGGTGACAATGCTGGCGCAACCGGAGGATAGAGGCATGGGTGCGGAAAAGGCCGTGACGGCAAAGGGCAAGGCAGCAGCCAAGGGACTGAAGCAGGCGGCGGCGAAGGAAGAACGCAAGGTGGAGGCCGCAACCGGCAAGGACCTGAAGAAGGGTGCCCAGCGCTTCGAGGAACGTTCGAAGAGTTCAGACGGCGAGAGCGCCGGCAGCAAGCAGCGCGGGTAGGGCCCGATCCCAGGCTGCGTTCGGTACCGGCATGGCAGGCGGCATGACAGCAAAGAATGGTCATGACTCGTCGCAACCATTGAGATATTTGTTGGAAAGTTCAACCGCAGCGACGACGCCCCGCGGCCTGCGACCACCGATGCGATATCAGATGAGGGTTTGAGATGCTTTGGAGAGGCCGTCGTCAGAGTGACAATGTCGAGGATTCCCGCGGACAAGGCGGCGGCTTCGGACGACCCGGCGGTGGCCTGGGCGGCGGACCCGGCCAGTTTCGCATCCCGATAGGCGGGCGAGCCGGCGGCGGCGGACTTTCCACCATCGTCATCCTCGTCGTGCTGTTCTTCGCGCTGAAGGCCTGCGGCATCGATCCGATGCAGATTCTCGCCGGCGGCGGCATTGGCCCTGAGGACGGCAGCGGCCGCATCACGCAATCCGATTCGGATACGGGCGCGCCGGCCAATGACGAGATGAAGCAGTTCGTCTCGACCGTGCTGGCCGAAACGGAAGACGTGTGGAACGGAATCTTCAAGGCCAATGGCCTGACATATGAAGAACCGACGCTTACTCTGTTCGACGGGCAGATCCGTTCGGCCTGCGGCTTCGCTTCGGCGGCATCGGGGCCGTTCTATTGCCCGAACGACCGCAAGGTCTATCTCGACACCTCGTTCTTTCGGCAGTTGTCACAGCAGTTCGGCGCTTCCGGCGACTTCGCCGAGGCCTATGTGGTCGCGCACGAAGTTGGCCACCATGTGCAGAACCTGATCGGCGTTTTGCCGAAGTTCAACCAGATGCGCCAGCAGATGAACGAGGCCGACGCCAACCACATGTCGATGCAGGTTGAGCTGCAGGCCGACTGCTTCGCCGGCGTGTGGGGGCACTTCACCGCGCAGAAGGGCATTCTGGAGCAGGGCGACCTGGAGGAAGCGCTGAACGCGGCCAAGCAGATCGGCGACGACACGCTGCAGAAGAAGACGCAGGGCTATGTGGTGCCGGAAAGCTTCAACCACGGCACCTCGCAGCAGCGCCAGACATGGTTCGCACGCGGCTTCAAGAGCGGCAAGCTGTCGGATTGCGATACGTTCAACAACCCCATCTAAGGGCGTGTTGCCATTCAGGTCACGACGGGCTGCAAACGGCGGCTTTCTGTGCTTCCGGTGCTCATGTACCCATAAGTACATTGCGCTCCGGTTCTCGAAATCCACCAGTTTGGTCGCTTCGCGCCCATCTGCGATTCCGACGCACGCTGACCTGAATCTCGACCCACGCCCAAGTCGGGGTTTCGTGCTGTAAGAAATGTCAGCATGTTCCCTTATTGTTCCGGTGTGGCAACTGCCCTATAAGAACCGTTCGCTGGCGATGCGGCCCGACACAGGAACACGGCATGATTGACGCGGTTCAGAAAAGGCGTGCGCTGGCGCTCGTTTTCACGACGCTTCTGCTCGACATCATCGGAATCGGCATCATCATGCCGGTGTTGCCGGCATATCTGCAGGAACTGTCGGGCGTCAGCATTAGCGACGCGGCAATCGAGGGCGGGTGGCTGTTCTTCGTCTATGCGGCGATGCAGTTCTTCTTCGCGCCCTTGATCGGCAATCTGAGCGACCGCTTCGGGCGGCGGCCGATCCTGCTGGCGTCTGTGTTCACCTTCTCCATCGACAACCTGATCTGCGCGATTGCGTGGTCCTATCCGATGCTGTTCATCGGCCGCGTGCTGGCCGGCATCAGCGGGGCAAGCTACTCGACCGCTTCGGCCCTGATCGCCGATGTCAGCGACGACTCGAACCGGGCCAAGAACTTCGGCCTGCTGGGGATCGCCTTCGGTGTCGGCTTCGTCATCGGCCCGGTGCTGGGCGGGCTGCTCGGCCAGTTCGGGCCGCGCGTGCCGTTCTATTTCGCGGCAGGACTTGCGTTTATCAATTTCGTGGTCGGCTATTTCCTGCTGCCGGAAACGCTGGACGAGAAGCACCGGCGCAAGTTCGAATGGAAGCGCGCCAATCCGCTCGGCGCGCTGCAGCAGATGCGCAACTATCCCGGCATTGGCTGGATCGGGCTGGTGTTCTTCCTGATGACGCTTGGGCACATGATGTATCCGGCGGTGTGGTCGTTCGTGAGCACCTACCGCTATGGCTGGAGCGAGCAGCAGATCGGCTTTTCGCTGGGCGCTTACGGGCTGTGCGGCGCGATCATCATGGCGACGGTGCTGCCGCAGGTGATCCCGAAGCTTGGCGAATGGCGCACGGCCGCGATCGGCCTGGCCTTCACCGCCGCGAGCGCCTTCGGCTACGCTTTCGCCTGGCAGGGCTGGATGGTCTATGCGGTGATCGTTGCTGGCTGCCTCGAAGCGCTGGCCGATCCGCCGCTGCGCAGCCTCGCCGCCGCCAAGGTGCCGCCGTCGGCGCAGGGCGAATTGCAGGGCGCGATGACGTCTATCTTTTCGATCACCTCGATCATCACGCCGATCCTCTACACAGCGATCTTCTCGTGGTTCACCGGACCTAGCGCGCCGGTCGAGTTCGCCGGTGCGCCTTACGTGGTAGGCGGCGTCTTCCTTGCGGTATCGCTTCTGGTGTTCGTAACCAAGGTGAAGAAGCCGACGCCAAAGGAAGTGGCGCAGATGCACGCCGAGGAGCCCGCCGGAGCCGGCGGGCACTAGACGGGTGAGGGTGATGAGTTAAGCGCGCTCTGCCAAGGCGGGTTGCCCCTGCCGTTCGCGGACAAGATTGGCGAAGCGGAGGAAGAGATAGTGCGAATCCTGCGGGCCGGGTGAGGCTTCGGGATGGTGCTGGACGGAGAACACCGGGCGACCGGTGAGCGCAATGCCGCAATTCGAGCCGTCGAACAGCGAGACGTGGGTTTCCTCGACGCCCTCGGGCAGCGAATCCGCATCGACCGCAAAGCCGTGGTTCATCGACACGATCTCGACCTTGCCGGTGGTGTGGTCCTTGACCGGATGGTTGGCGCCGTGGTGGCCCTGGTGCATCTTCTCGGTCTTGCCGCCAAGCGCCAGCGCCAGCATCTGGTGGCCGAGGCAGATGCCGAAGATCGGCAGGTCGGTGTCGAGCAAGTCCTGGATGATCGGCACGGCATATTCGCCGGTGGCGGCCGGGTCGCCGGGGCCGTTGGACAGGAAGATGCCGTCCGGCTGCATGGCGAGGATTTCCTTGGCCTCGGTTCTGGCCGGGACGACGGTGACCTTGGCGCCGAGACCTGCGAGAAGACGCAGAATGTTGCGCTTCACGCCATAATCGACGGCAACGACATGCATGGTCGGCTCGGCCTGTTCGCCGTAGCCTTCGTTCCACACCCACGGCGTCTCGCTCCACACCGAGGATTGGCCGGAGGTGACTTCCTTGGCGAGATCGCGGCCGACGAGGCCCGACCATGCGGCGGCGCGGCGCTTCAGATCCTCGACGTCGAACCTGCCGTCTGGATGATGGGCGATGACGGCGTTGGCGAGACCCTTTTCACGGATGAGGGAGGTCAGTGCGCGCGTGTCGATGCCCGAAAGCGCGACGATGCCGCGTCGCTTCAGCCACTGGTCGAGATGGCCGGCGGCGCGATAGTTGGAAGGGTTGGTGACATCGGCCTTGAACACGGCGCCGACCGCGCCGGCGCGGGCAGCAGGGTGCAGGTCTTCGACGTCTTCGTCATTGGTGCCGATATTGCCGATGTGGGGAAAAGTGAAGGTGACGATCTGGCCGGCATAGGAGGGATCGGTGAGGATTTCCTGATAGCCGGTAAGCGCGGTGTTGAAGCAGACTTCCGCCACCGCATCGCCGGTTGCGCCAAGGCCGCGCCCTTCGATGACCGTTCCGTCGGCGAGAACGAGCAGGGCGGTCGGTTTTTCCGAGACCCAGGGGGTGGTCGATGCCATGGCGGCGCTCCTTCAAGTGGCTGCGGGCGAAAGCAATCCTTCGCGCAGCAAAAAACGTGCAGCGGCGATGCCGGCAGCCTCCACGCGTATTCAAAAGTGCGGTTGCAAGGCCTTCACATAGGGGAAGGCGGGCGCAGGGTCAACCGCTGCCTCCCGCCTTACCTTGCCTAATCCGTGAGTGGGAGCGTGGATCGCCAGATTGAGCTTTACTGGGTGATTTCAGGCTCGACCAGCCTGGCCAGATTGCGCAGCGATTCCTGCCAGCCGAGATAGCAGGCTTCCGGCGGAATGACGTCCGGTATGCCGGCCTGTTCGATGTTCAGTTCGGTGCCGCAGGAGACTTTCTTCAGCTTCACCGTGACCTGCATTTCGCCCGGCAGATTGGGATCGTCGAACTTGTCAGTGTAGCGCAGGCGCTCGCCCGGAACGAGCTCCTTATATTCGCCGCCGAAGGAATGGCTGTCGCCAGTGGTGAAGTTGCGGAACGACATCCTGAACGTGCCGCCGACCTTGGACTCCAGGCTATGGACGGTGCAGGCAAAGCCGTTCGGCGGCAGCCACTTGGCAAGGGCATCCGCCTCGATGAAGGCGCGGTAGAGCTTTTCCGGCGAGGTCGCCAGGACGCGGTGCAGGTGGACGGTGCTTGGCATGTCGTTCATCCTTGTTGTCAGTTTCTATAACTGTTTTCGCATTGGCCGGTTTCATTTGCGGATGGTGACGTGCCGCAAAATGCCGTTCCAGCCCCAAGGACGAAAGAGGATCGCCCGATCCGACAGGTGGTCGCGATTTTGCGCAGAAGCTGCCTTCGCCCCCAAGGCCGCATGATGCGTCGCCTACTTGAGATTCCATCCAGAATGCCATTTATCGGTGCCAGTTTTAAATCATGCACGCACAGTGAAGGATAATGGCCATGCGCGAACGGCTGAGCGACGAAGTGAAGACCGCGATGAAGGGCGGCGACAAGGCGCGCCTTTCGACGCTACGGCTGATGCAGGCTGCGATCAAGGATCGAGACATCGCCAATCGCGGCGCGGGCAAGGGCGCCGCCAGCGACGACGAGATTGCGCAGCTGCTGGCCAAGATGGTCAAGCAGCGCGAGGATTCGGCCAAGGCGTTCGACGACGGCAACCGGCCCGAACTGGCCGCCAAGGAGCGCGAAGAGATCGTGGTCATCCGCGGCTTCATGCCGAAGCAGCTCGACCAGGCGGAAACGGAAGCTGCCATCCGTGCCGCGATTGCCGAGACCGGTGCGGCAGGCGTCAAGGACATGGGCAAGGTGATGGCTGCGCTGCGCGAGAAATATGCCGGGCAGATGGATTTCGGCAAGGCAAGCGGGCTGATCAAGGGCTTGCTGGGGTAACGGCAACCGCCCATCCAAGAGGCAATTATGCAAACCCTAGGCGTTGTGGGTACCTAAAATACCGCGCCCGACAGACATAATCTGCCGGGCGTGGCCGGTTGGTCTGCTGGTTTCAGGCCGGAAGGCGCTTGTCGTAATCCTTCTTGAGATGGGCCCAGCCATCCCAGAACGGTTGCGGTTCCTCGCCTCTCGCGCGGGCGACCAGAATATCCAGATGCATGTGCCAGCCGGCGCTGACATTGAGCAGGATGGAACGGTCGGGAATCCGGTGGTGAGTGAGGGTCAGCAGGACTTCCTTGCCTTGCTCCTTCAATTCGAATGTGACGCCGCCCGTGCTGCCCCACGTGATCGCCAGTTTATGCGGCGGATCGAGTTCGGTGATCTGGCACTGCATGCGATGATCTTCCGGGAAATTCGGCGGACGCTGGCCGGGTGGGTTGGTCAATTCGTCGTTGCGCCAGACGAAGTCGACGGTGGAGCCGACCTTCATCTGCATGTCGCCCGACGCCAGCCATTTGCGGCGCAGGTCGCTTTCGGTGAGGTAGGCCCAGACGCGCTCGATCGGGCCTGGCAAAAGGCGTTCGATCTTCAATGTGGCGGGCTCGGTGAGCACGCCATAGGAACCTGTGGTGGCAAGTTCGGTCATCGGTCGTCTCCTTTCGTGTCATCTCTGTTTGGGGCAGGGAATTTGGACGCGTCTTCCCGGCGCAGTAGCTCCTCAAGTGCGTCGAGGCGGCCGGTCCAAAAGCGCTGGTAGTGGCTCAGCCATTCATGCGCGCTGGCAAGCGGGCCGGGTTCGAGGCGGCAGAAATGGGTGCGCCCGCGTACTTCGCGGCGGATGAGGCCGGCATTTTCCAGCGCCTTGATGTGTTTGGACGCGGCGGCGAGGGAAATGGAGAAAGGCTCGGCCAACTGGCTGACGGTGCGTTCGCCCGAGGCGAGGTCGCTAAGCATATGGCGACGCGTGGCGTCGCCAAGGGCGTGGAAGATTGTGTCGAGCTGGGGTGTGAATAATTCAACCATAAGGTTGAATATCTGCCTGTCGAAAATGAAAGTCAACCAATTGGTTGAATATTTTTCGAAACGAATGAGAGGCAGGGGTCGAGTCGAGTGTGGCGCGGCCCGCCAGCGGGGTTTGTGTCCATGACGCAGCCGAGTTGCGTTGCATGTCGCTGTTCGGTCATCTGCGCGGGGATGCGCCTTGATGGTCCGTTGCTATCGCCTTTGCGCCAGAGCGATGTCGCAATCGTGGACTCGGTGGATCGGCGTTCATGGTCTGATGAAGTTGTTCAAGGTGCCGCTTCGGTTTTGGCCGAAGTGGATAATTGGGAAGCCGGTTTGATGCCGGCGCTGCCCCCGCAACGGTAGCGGAGTTGAAAGTCCCGACGGATGCCACTGGATCTGATGATCCGGGAAGGTGTCGGGATGGTCCTGAAAGGGACGGCTCCGAAGCCCGGAAACCAGCCTCGGACTGTTTAACCTGACTGATCGCGGTGGGCGGTCGAGAGGCAGAGCGGTTCGGGCAAGATGCGCCTGCGCCCATCTACCCCTGAAATCACCACCAGTTCAGTCCTTGTACATTTGCGAGGACGGACATGGACATACGCACCGGTGACGCACGTAACGAGATGCTGAGGCTGATCCGCAACAGGCGGAAGGGTTTCAGCCTGGAGCAGCCTTTCTATAACGACCCGGAGTTCTTCCGGCTGGACATGGAGATGATCTGGTACCGGGACTGGCTGTTCGTCGGCCATGACTGCGAGATCGCCAAGCCCGGCAGTTTCTTCACGGTGCAGGTGGGCGACTACCCGGTGGTGGTGGTGCGTGGCCGCGACGGCGTGATCCGCGCCTTGCACAATTCATGCCGGCATCGCGGCAGCCGCGTGTGCAACACGCACAAGGGTACGGCTGCGCGCCTTGTGTGCCCCTATCACCAGTGGGCCTACGATCTTGACGGCTCGCTGGTGTTCGCGCGGCAGATGGCCGACGGCTTCGACAAGGCGGATTTCGGCTTGAAGCCGGTCGCCTGCGAAAGCGCCGCCGGCTACATCTTCATTTGCCTGGCGGACAAGCCGGCGGATTTCCGGCCCTTCCGGGCGATGATGGAGCCCTATTTCGCGCCGCATAATCTCGTCGATGCCAAGGTGGCGCACGAGACGACCATCGTGGAGAAGGGCAACTGGAAGCTGGTGTGGGAGAACAACCGCGAGTGCTATCACTGCGCGGGCAACCACCCGGAGCTTTGCAAGACCTTCCCGGAAGCACCGACGGTGACCGGCGTCAACGGCGCGGAAAGCGACCCGGAAATGCTGGAACATTGGGCGAAATGTGAGGCGGCAGGCCTGCCGGCGCGTTTCCGGATTGACCCGGACGACCAGTATCGCGCCACGCGCGCGCCGCTGCTTCGGGATGCGGTGAGCTATACGACGAGCGGCAAGCCGGCCGTGCGCCGCAAGCTTTCAGATGCGGTGCAAGCGGACCGCATCGGGACGCTGATGCTCTACCACTACCCGACGACCTGGAACCACGTGCTGATCGACCACGCCATTACGTTCCGCGTCATTCCGCTCAGCGCCACCGAGACGGCGGTGACGACGAAGTGGCTCGTGCACAAGGACGCGGTCGAGGGCGTCGACTACGATCTGGCCGAGCTCATCCATGTGTGGACCGAGACCAATGACGAGGACCGCCGCATCGTCGAGGAGAATGCGTTCGGCATCAAGTCGCCGGCCTATCAGCCGGGGCCGTATTCGGAGCTGCACGAAGGGGGCGTGATCCAGTTCCTCGACTGGTATGCGGGCTTCATCGAGCCGCGGCTGGCGGGCGGCGTCGAGCCGTCGCTGCGCAACGTGGCGTGACGAGGCAGCCATGAACGCCATGACCGACCTCAATCTCTATCGCCATCTCGACGAGATGACGCCGTGGAACGACCGGCTGCAGGTGCTGGAAGTGATCGGCATCGTTGACGAGGCGCCGGACGTGAAGACCTTCGTTTTCCGCTCCGACGCGCAGACATGGTTCCGCTACAAGCCCGGCCAGTTCGTCACGCTGGAACTGCCGGTGGGCGACGAGCCGGTGATGCGCACCTATACGCTGTCGTCGTCGCCGTCGCGGCCGTTTTCGATTGCCGTGACGGTCAAGGCGCAGGCGGGCAGCATCGGCACGCGCTGGATGTTCGATCACCTCAAGATTGGCGCGCGGGTGAAGGCCTTCGGGCCGGCGGGCGATTTCTCGCATCACGTCTATCCGGCGGCGAAGTACATGTTTGTCTCGGCAGGCTCCGGCATCACGCCGACGATGTCGATGCTGCGCTGGCTGAACGATTGCGCGCCATGGACGGATGTTTCTTTCGTCAACTGTGCGCGGCGGCCGGAAGAGATCATCTTTCGCAAGGAACTGGAACTGCTTGGCAGCCGGATGCCGGGGCTGAACCTCGGCTTCCTGATCGAGGAGCGGTCGAGCCGCGAAAGCTGGTTCGGCCATATGGGGCGCATCGACGCCGTGCGCCTGCCGCTGCTCGCGCCCGACTTTCGTGAACGCGAGGTGTTCTGCTGCGGGCCCGAACCATTCATGCGCGCCGTGCGCGAGATGCTGGAAACGTCCGGCTTCGACATGCAGCACTATCACGAGGAAAGCTTCGGCAAGCCGGTCGTTGCGCCGGTGCCGGCACCGTTTGCCGATGATGTGTCGCCAGATGGGGCGATAGCTCCGTCGCAGGACGCCGTGGCGATCCGTTTCGGCGCGTCCGATGTCGAGGCAGCGTGTCTTCCGGGGCAGACCGTCCTGCAGGCGGCGCGGGCCGCAGGTGTCAGGATTTCCGCCGCGTGCGAGTTCGGACTCTGCGGCACATGCAAGGTCAAGAAGACGTCGGGCGAGGTCGAGATGAGCCACAATGGCGGCATCCTCGATGACGAGATCGCGGAAGGCTACATACTGGCCTGCTGCTCCAAACCACTCAGTTCAATCGAAATCGAGGCTTAGGCATGGGAACCTACATGCGACCGGACATGTTCAAGCGCAGGGCGGAGCGAGCACCCGCCTGGCCTTCGCCGAAAACCCAGCCGGAGGACGTATTCCTTGCCTGGCTGCTGGAGCTTCCGCACGGTGCCGATGTGAAGGCGGCGGCTGAACGTGAAGTGGCGCGGCTCAACCGGGCGTCCGCTTCGCCAGCCATAAGGCGTCTGCTCGAACTGATGCGTCAAGCTGCCGAGAGCTGACGCGGGCAAAAAGATTCACGATATCCGCTGGTTTCCTGTCCACCGGCGGGCGATCCGAAAATTCTTCACGCAGGATCAGATTTGCTGGGCGGAGGTTCAGCTTGCCTTGAGGCGCGAGCCGGAAAGCAGGCCCTGTTCTTCCAGGACCGGATAGGCCATCGAGGCGAGCAGCGAGTTGATCTGCTTCAGGTCGCGGATGGTGTCGAGGTGGATGGAGCTGGTCTCGATCGACTTGGGCGTGCCGTCGCGCAGGCGCAGGAAATGCTTCTGGCTGGTTTCCTTCTCGAAGTCGCGCAAACGGTCCTTCTCCAGCACGAGCTGGCGCGCCGTCTCGGCGTCTCGCGAGACGAGAACATTGAAGGAAAGGCGGGCGTTGGCGAGAACGGAAGCGTGGAAGGCGCAGAGTTCCTGCCAGCCTTCCGGCGTGAACTCGAGGCCCTGCGCCAGTTTCTTCTGTACGTGGACAAGCATGTTGCGAACGATGATGTCGCCGACCTGCTCCAGCTTGACGCAAGCGCCGATGAGTTCCTGGCAACGAAGGGCCTGATCTTCCGTCAAAGGATTCTTGGTGAGCTTGGCAAGATAGATCTTGATGGCCGCGTGGCGGGCGTCGACGCGATCGTCGAGAGCGGCGAGCGCCTTGATCTTGTCTTCGTCGGCGTCTTCGTAGAGCTCGATGATGCGCTTCAGCATGATCTCGACAGTCTCGCACACGCGCACCACTTCGCGCGTGGCGTTGCCGAGCGCCTGCGTGGGGTTGGACAGCGCCGCTTCGTTCAAGGCCGACAGTTCCGCCACCTGCAGCGCATCCGCCGCTTCGGGCTTGGCGCCGAGCGCGACGATCTTTTCAGACGCCTTGTAGACCAGACCCGCCAGCGGCAGGCCGGCGAGCAGGATGATGACGTTGAACAGGATGTGCGCGTTGACGATCTGGTCGGAGGCCGTTGCGCCGAGGAAGGCAACGTCCGGCCGGAAGCTCATGAAAAGAATGAGCATGACGACGGAGCCGACGCCGCGCATCAACAGGTTGCCGATCGGCACCACGCGCACGCCGGGTTCGGCGTTGCGGGTGAGCATCGGAGCGATGACCGAGGAGCCGAGGTTGACGCCCAGGACCAGAACGACGCCGAGTTCCGGCGTGATGAGGCCGCGCCCGGCGAGCGTGGCCATCAAGAGGACGGATGCGATGCTTGACTGGAACAGCCAGGTGATCAGCGCGGCAAGCAGGTAGGCCGTGACCGAATCGCCGGAGAAATAGTTGATGATGATCGGCATCAACTGGCTCTCGCGCAGCGGCTCGGAAGCCTGCCCGATCATTTCCAGCGACAGGATGAGCAGGCCGATGCCGACGAGGATGCGGCCGATCTGGCGCCAGTCGCGCCGTTCCGTAGCCATGAACATGAAGGTGCCGGCGATGAGGCAAAGTGGCACGAGCAGCGTGAGATCATAGGTGAGCAGCTTGGCAACCAGCGCCGAGCCGATTTCAGCCCCCCGCACGGCAAGCTGGCCGGCGAGGCCGGAGACGATGCCGGCACCGGCAAACGAGCCGACCAGAAGGGTGACGGCGGTAGAGCTTTGCAATGCGATGGCGAGCGCTGTGCCGGCAAGCACGGCCATGATGGGGTTGCGCATGGTGGCGCGCAATTTGTGGCGCAGCACATCGCCATAGGCGCGTTCGACGCCGGTCTTGACCAGCCGGGTGGCGAACAGCATGAGCGCGACGGCACCGGCCAGATGGATGAGAACGACCGAGCCGCTCATGCCAGTGTCTTCCTCGCCGAGGATGGCACCATTGGGAGTGCGCGCACCAATGCCGAATGCCGCGACGGAAAGGTCGCGGAGGTTGTGCAGGCAAGGGTGCGAATCAGGTTCATGGGCTGGCTCATAGCATGGCTATCGACATTAGCCGGATAATAAATTTTGTCCATCGTCCGCGCGTGTTTGCGCGACCAATGTGGTCGCGTGGAGGCAAGAGCGCAACTGACGGGCGCGTTGGCCATTGCGGCTGAGGTTTTTCCTGCGAAGTTCTAAAAGTGAATCCGGATTCTGTTATAAGCTATGGATTCCATTACGGATTTGTAATGCGCCCGTTCAGTTTCGGTTCATGCGGCGGCTTCTATTCCTCATGTCGTTGTCAATCGAGGAGTGCCTCCCATGAAACGTATCATCCTCTCCGTTCTCGCTTTTTCCATGCTGGCCGCGACGTCGCTGCAAGGCCAGGCCGCGCCCATGAATATGCCGGCCCAACCGCAGGGCAACTACGCCCAGGTCGATTGGAAAAAGCCTGCTCACCGCTATGAAGATCGCCGCGTTGAAAAGCAGGTCATCATCAAGAAGCAGAAGGTGGTGAAGCGTCACGACTGGAAGCGCGGCCAGCGTTATGGTGAATGGCGCCGTCACCAGCCGGTGCGCGACTATCACCGCTATGGCTTGAAGCGGCCCGGCCACGGCCAGGAATGGATTCGGGTCGGCAATGACTATCTGCTGGTGAGCATAGCCACAGGCGTCATCGCGAGCCTGATCGCGGCTCGGTAGGGCGCGTCTTTATCGATGCGGAAGGGGCGGCCGGCGGGCCGCCCTTTTCGTTTTGGCCTGTGAAAATCGGGCATGGATCGGATCGGGAGTCGTCTTGGCGGATGCAGATGGCTATATGAAGTTAAAAGAGCCATTTCCCGATGCGTTTTTCGCCCTCATTCCTCGACGAGATTCGTGACCGCGTGCCGATTTCATCGGTTATCGGCGCGCGCGTTTCGTGGGACCGCAAGAAGACAAATGCCAGCCGGGGCGATTACTGGGCCTGCTGCCCGTTCCATGGCGAGAAATCGCCGTCGTTCCACTGCGAGGACAAGAAGGGGCGCTACCACTGTTTCGGCTGCGGGGTGACGGGCGATCATTTCCGCTTCCTGGCCGAACTCGATGGCTTGAGTTTTCCTGAGGCTGTCGAGCGCATTGCTGACATGGCCGGGGTGCCGATGCCGGTTCGCGACGAACAGGAGGAACGGCGCGAGCAGCAGCGCGCCAGCCTGACCGATGTGATGGAAATGGCGACGGCCTTTTTCCAGGATCGCCTGCACGGCAGCGACGGCGCGAAGGCGCGCGCCTACCTGCGCGACCGCGGCCTGACGCCGGCGACGCAGCAGTCGTTCCGGCTGGGCTATGCGCCGGACAGCCGCAATGCGCTGAAGGAGTTCCTGGCATCAAAGGGCGTTGGCAAGGCGGACATCGAAGCCTGCGGGCTGGTTGTGTTCGGCGAGGACATTCCGGTTTCCTACGACCGCTTTCGCGACCGCATCATGTTTCCGATCCCCGATTCACGCGGCAGGATCATCGCGTTCGGTGGGCGGGCGATGTCACCGGACGTTTCGGCCAAATACCTGAATTCGCCGGAAACCGAACTCTTCCACAAGGGCAACGTGCTTTACAATTTTGCCCGCGCCCGAAAGGCAATGGGTAAAGACGGAACGGTGATCGCGGTCGAAGGCTACATGGACGTGATCGCGCTGGCGCAGGCCGGGTTCGAGAACGTCGTGGCGCCGCTGGGCACCGCGCTGACCGAAAACCAGATGGAACTTCTGTGGCGCATGAACGGCGAGCCGGTGCTGTGCTTCGACGGCGACGGCGCCGGCCTGAAGGCGGCGTGGCGGGCGGCCGATCTGGTGCTGCCGGCGATTCAGCCGGGCAGGACGGCGCGATTTGCGCTTCTGCCAGAGGGCAAGGACCCGGATGACCTGGTTAAGTCGGAGGGACCGGACGCGTTCCGCGCCGTACTCGATGAAGCGCGGCCGCTGGCCGACCTTTTGTGGATGCGCGAGACGGCAGGCGGTGTGTTCGAGACGCCGGAGCGGCGGGCGGAACTGGAAAAGACGCTTCGTGAACTGACAAACCGCATCCGCGACGAGAGTGTGCGCTTCCACTACAATCAGGAGATGCGCGAACGGGTGCAGAGCTTCTTCGGTTCGCAGCGCAGCAGGCCGCAGCGATCCGGGGAGCGGCGCGGGCAGGGCGGAAATTTCGGCGTATCAGGGGGCGGCCAATGGTCGCGCGGGGGCGCGGGAGGGTGCAGCCCCATCAGCGAAAGCCTCGGGCGCTCGGCCCTGCTTAAGCGCGGCGGCGAGGTGATGTCGGTGCGCGAGGCCACGATCATGGTCGCGCTTATCAATCATCCGGCGCTGATCGACGAGAATTTCGAGTATGTCGAGTTCCTCGACCTTGCAAACAGCGACTTGCGCAAGCTCCACACCGCCTTGCTCGATGCGCTTGCGCACGATCTCGCCAACGAGCGTAATGCGGTGGTGGAGGCGATCGGGCGGGCGGGCTGCACCGACATCTGGGACCGCGCGGTGGGGCTTATCAAGCGCACGCGGCAATGGCCGGCGCTGGAAAGTGCTGCGCTCGAAGATGCGCGCGACGCCTTCAACCAGGCGCTCCACTTGCACCGTAGCGCGCGAACTCTACATAAGGAGCTGAAGCAGGCCGAAGCTGCGCTGGCTACCGATCCCACGGATGAAAATTACCGGCGACTGGTCGAAATCCAGGCGCAATTCAGGGACGTGCAGGCAACGGAGGCGCTGATCGAGGGATTTGGTGTTTCGTCGGGACGAGTCGGGCGTGTTTAGCCTCTGCGAGGCATATACGGGCATTTGATTCGCTTTTTTGACGCGAATCATGCGACAGGCGCTTGACCTCAAGGCAGAATGACGGAATCAGGTCGATTCGAAAACTTTAGCCCACTGGCGTCGACGACAAAAGCGCAGATGCGAGGGTACCGGTCACTGGACGGATGGAAAACCGACCACAGATATCAGGGTTAATCCAGACTTAACGAGACATGCGGCAACTGTGATGGTGGGGCGCATCGTTCCAGACGAACGCCCATGACATTACCCGGTTCGATAGCTTGCCCGGCTTACCAGTAGAGCCGCTTGGAGATATAAAAAGAATGGCGACAAAGGAAAAGGAAGAGGTCGAGACCGAGCGCGAAGGCACAACCGATGGCCCCTTGCTCGACCTTTCCGACGATGCTGTCAAGAAGATGATCAAGGTCGCGAAGAAACGCGGCTATGTGACCATGGACGAGCTGAACGCGGTGTTGCCGTCCGAGGAAGTGACTTCCGAGCAGATCGAAGACACGATGGCCATGCTTTCCGACATGGGCATCAATGTCGTGGAAGATGACGAGCAGGGCGAGGAAGCCGAGGGCGAAGGCCAGGCCGACGCCGAAGAAGATGCCAACGAGCTGGCCGAACAGACCGGTACTGCGGTCGCCGCCGTCGCCAAGAAGGAACCGACCGACCGCACCGACGACCCGGTGCGCATGTATCTGCGCGAGATGGGCTCGGTGGAGCTTCTGTCGCGTGAAGGCGAAATCGCCATTGCCAAGCGCATCGAGGCCGGCCGCGAAACGATGATCGCGGGTCTGTGCGAGAGCCCGCTGACCTTCCAGGCCATCATCATCTGGCGCGACGAACTCAACGAAGCCAAGATTCTGCTGCGCGAAATCATCGATCTCGAAGCGACCTATGCCGGTCCCGAGGCCAAGCAGGCGCCAATCGTCGAGCGCGTGGAAGAAGATGCCAAGCCGAAGACCGACGAGAAGCCGCGCCGCGCCTCTCGCGAGGACGAAGACGACATCACCAATGTCGGAGGCGATACGCGCGGGCTGGAGGAAGACGAGGAAGACGAGGACGAGGCGAACCTTTCGCTGGCGGCCATGGAAGCCGAGCTTCGTCCGCAGGTGATGGAGACGCTCGACGTCATCGCCGACACCTACAAGAAGCTGCGCAAGCTGCAGGACCAGCAGGTGGAAAACCGCCTTGCCGCGGCCGGCACGCTGTCCCCCAGCCAGGACCGCCGCCTGAAGGAGCTGAAGGACCAGCTCATCAAGGCAGTGAAGTCTCTGTCGCTCAACCAGGCGCGCATCGAATCGCTGGTGGAGCAGCTTTACGACATCAACAAGCGGCTGGTGCAGAACGAGGGCAAGCTGTTGCGGCTGGCTGAGAGCTATGGCGTGCGCCGCGAGGAATTCCTGCGCGAATACCAGGGCTCGGAACTCGACCCCAACTGGACGCGCTCGATCGCCAACCTGACGTCGCGCGGGTGGAAGGAATTCACCAAGAACGAGAAGGACACGATCAGGGACCTTCGCGCCGAAATCCAGAACCTTGCGACGGAAACCGCGATCTCGATCCTCGAGTTCCGCAAGATCGTCAACCAGGTGCAGAAGGGCGAGCGCGAAGCCGCGATTGCCAAGAAGGAAATGGTGGAGGCGAACCTACGTCTCGTCATCTCCATCGCCAAGAAGTACACCAACCGCGGATTGCAGTTCCTCGACCTGATCCAGGAAGGCAATATCGGCCTGATGAAGGCGGTCGACAAGTTCGAGTACCGCCGTGGCTACAAGTTCTCGACCTATGCGACATGGTGGATCCGGCAGGCGATCACCCGCTCGATCGCCGACCAGGCGCGCACCATCCGCATTCCGGTGCACATGATCGAGACGATCAACAAGATCGTGCGCACCTCGCGCCAGATGCTGCACGAGATCGGCCGCGAGCCGACGCCGGAGGAATTGGCGGAAAAGCTCGCCATGCCGCTGGAAAAAGTGCGCAAGGTGCTGAAGATCGCCAAGGAGCCGATCTCGCTCGAGACGCCGGTGGGCGACGAGGAGGATTCGCACCTCGGCGATTTCATCGAAGACAAGATGGCGATCCTGCCGATCGATGCGGCGATCCAGGCTAATCTGCGCGAGACGACGACGCGGGTGCTGGCTTCTCTGACGCCGCGCGAAGAACGCGTGCTGCGCATGCGCTTCGGTATCGGCATGAACACCGACCACACGCTGGAAGAAGTCGGCCAGCAGTTTTCGGTGACGCGCGAACGTATCCGCCAGATTGAGGCCAAGGCCCTGCGTAAGCTCAAGCATCCAAGCCGCTCACGCAAGCTGAGAAGCTTCCTCGACAGCTAGTCAACTGTTGACCGCTTGAAACGAAAAGCCCGGCAAATGCCGGGCTTTTTTGCGTTTTGAGTCGCCGCATCCGGCGGTTGTGGCGCTGTGACTTGGCCAGGTTCATAATTGCAGTTGGGGGGCGGTTGTTCCCGGCACCGGAAACGTGCTGCCTGCACGGCAAGGTGGCGGGAGGGAGGTGAACCGTGACCACTTACATCATGCTTCTGAACTGGACTGATCAAGGTGTGAAGACAGTGCGTGACTCACCCAAGCGGCTGGATGCGGCCAGAAAGGCCCTTGCCGACATGGGCGGTTCTTTCAAGGAATTCTACATGACCATGGGCGAGTACGACATGGTGGCGATATGCGAGGCACCAGACGATGCCGTGGCCGCGCGCTTTGCGCTGCAGATCGGCGCTGCCGGAAATATCCGCTCGCGCACGCTGAAGGCATTCCCAGAAAATGCCTATCGCGAGGTGGTTGCCTCGCTCGGTTAGTGACGAGGCGGCGCGCCATGAGCCGGCGCGTCGCCTTTCTGTGCATAGGGGAGTCGATTGAGGCGCATTGCAATTTGGGGGCTCACAGGCCAGCATGGCTTGAAGCCGAAACTTTCAGGATTTCCATGCTCACTCTGTTCTACGCTCCCAGGACCTGTGCACTTGCTTCCCATATCGCTCTGGAGGAGGCGGGTGCCGACTACCAGTTGAACCGACTCGATTTTTCCAAGACGCAACAGCAATCGACCGAATATCTTGCCTTGAACCCGAAGGGCCGGGTGCCGGCATTGTCGAGCGACCGTGGTATTTTGACCGAAACGCCGGCGATCCTGGCCTTCGTCGCGCAGACGCATCCGAAGGCAAAGCTTGCGCCGCTCGACGATGCCTTCGCCTTTGCCGAACTGCAGGCATTCAACAGCTATCTGTGCTCGACCGTGCATGTGGCGCACGCCCACAAGATGCGCGGGAGCCGATGGGCGGATGACGAGGCGGCGTTTGAATCGATGCGGCGCAAGGTGCCGCAATCCGTCGGTGCCTGTTTCGATCTTATCGAGAACGGGATGCTGAAAGGGCCTTGGGTAATGGGGGAAGCCTATACCGTTGCCGATCCTTACCTGTTCACCATCGCGCAGTGGCTGGAGGGCGATGGGGTCGATACCGGACGGCTGCCGCGCGTGATGGATCATCGCAAACGCATGATGGACAGGCCGGCCGTGGCGAAGGCTGTCGCGCAAGAGACCGCCGCCTGATATCGGCTCAACGGTTTGCCTACGGGCAGGCCGGGGTTATAGAGGGTGCGTAGACGGGAGGCCAAGCGATGTCATTCTTGAAGAAGCTGTTCGGTGGCGGCAGTGACTCCACCGAGGCGCCTGCGGACGCCAAGCCCGTCAAACAGGTCGAGCACAACGGCTTCACGATCAGCGCCACGCCCTACAAGTCGGAAGGCCAGTACCAGACCTGTGGCGTCATCACCAAAGTGATCGACGGCGAGACCAAGGAACATCGCTTCATCCGCGCCGACCGCTTTCCGGGCCTGGACGATGCGGCGGACATAACCATCCGCAAGGGCGTGCAACTGATCAACGAACAGGGCGACCGCATTTTCGGATAGACTGCCGCCATTCGGAAATCAGGCCGTCGATTGGTCCTAGAGCGTTTCATGGCTAGAGAGAACCATTCTGTCGGGCCGGTTTGGGCCAAATCCTTCGGCCTTTGTCTCGACCGCACCACCAGTGCGTTCCTCGCCGAAGTCTTCGACCTTCCCCCAAACCATCGCCGGCAGAATGGTTCTCTCTAGCCATGAAACGCTCTAAAACTCCACTTTCGTAACGACGGCGCGATGGTCAGACGGCCAAGGGCTGACGACGATGCCGGCCTCCGGTGCTTTTTCGCCGACGACTTCAGAGCTGAGGACCTTCAGCCCGGCAGCTCGGGCGAAAACGAAATCGATGCGGTCGTGATGGTCTTCGGGGTCGGACGGTTCGCTGGTCGGCGTCCAGGTTATGCCGGGCTTGGCGACCGGATCGGCATGTATGGCGCGGAAGGTGTCGACGAAGCCGGCTTTTTCGAGCTTCGTGGTGCCTGGCCACGCGACGGCGAGGGGCTGCAGGCCGGCTTTTACCGTCCCGTCGGTCCAGTCGCGGTGCGACGGTTCGTTGAAATCGCCGGCTACGAAGACTGCTGCGGCATCCTTGGCGGCATCCGCGCCTGCGATCAGCGCGTCGAACGACTTGCCGCGCGTTTGCTCGGCGGATTTGATCGCTTCGTCGGCCGTTTTCAGGAATGGGGCATCGCCATATTCGATGTTGAGGAGCTGGTACGGCTGATAGGGTGCGTCATCGAGGTTGACGCAGAAGACATAGACCGGGCGGCCATTTACGTCGATCGAAACGCCAAGATCGTCCGCGGCGGGCTTGGTGATCGGATATTTGGAGATGATCGCATTGGCCCAGATCGCCGGGTTCTTCGCGGTCTGGTCATAGTAGTGATAGCCGAGCGCTTCGGCTATTTTCGGCGCGACGGAGTCTCCGCGAGGGTCGCAAACGTCGGCCGTGCAGGGGTCGCCTTCAAGGCGTGTCTCGGAAACCGCGATGATGTCTGCGCCGGCGGCCTTGATGGCGGCGACCGTCTCATCGACGGGCTTGTCCTCGTTACCGCCGCCGCCCCAAATGTTGTAGGCCATGACGGTCAGCGTATCTGCTGCGAGGGCCGGATGGGCCATGGCTGCGATCAGGCTGACGGTTGCGGCAAGCAATCCTACCTTCATTTCACACCCCAAGAGCGACATGTCCGGTGAGATAGTGTCAATAAGTGCGGCGCGTGGCAATGCGATGACATTGGGTGCGAGCGCGTGCAGCCTCCGTTGCGTCATCCGTGGTGGCCTTGCGCATAGGCGCTTGTGCGGGCAAGGATCGGGCATCACAAGATTGGAGGCCGTGACATGTCGCTCAAGGGAAAGACGCTTTTCATCTCCGGGGGGTCGCGCGGCATCGGGCTGGCGATTGCGCTGCGCGCCGCGCGCGACGGCGCCAATGTGACCATCGCCGCCAAGACCGCGGAGCCGCATCCGAAGCTGCCGGGCACGATCTATTCGGCGGTCGAGGAGATCGAGCAGGCTGGTGGCAAGGGACTGCCGGTACTGTGCGATATCCGTGAGGAGGGGCAAGTGGCGGACGCCGTTGCCAGGACCGTGGAGCGGTTCGGCGGCATCGACATCTGCGTCAACAATGCCAGCGCGATCCAGCTTACGGGAACGCTGGAAACCGATATGAAGCGCTATGACCTGATGCACCAGATCAATACGCGCGGCACGTTCCTCGTTTCGAAAATGTGTATCCCGCACCTGAAGTTGGCGCAGAACCCTCACATTTTGAATCTGGCCCCGCCGCTCGACATGGAAGCGAAGTGGTTCAAGAACCATGTCGCCTACACAATGGCCAAGTTCGGCATGTCGATGTGCACGCTGGGCATGAGCGCGGAGTTCGCCAAGGACGGCATTGCGGTGAACTCGCTGTGGCCGATCACGACGATCGACACGTCTGCGGTGCGCAACCTGCTTGGCGGGGCCACGGTGGCGGCTATGAGCCGTTCACCCGACATCATGGCCGATGCGGCCCATGCCATTTTCAACCGGCCGTCGCGCCAAGCGACCGGCAATTTCTATATCGATGAGGAAGTCATGCGCGCCGAAGGCGTCACCGACTTATCGCGCTATGCGCCGGGAGCGACGGGGCCGCTGGCCAGCGATTTCTTCGTGCCGGACGAAGTGTTCGAGCGAACCGATACCGAGATAAAGCGGTTGTTCTAACGCGTGGCGCGATCTTTCAGATTCGCTTAACAAGCTTTGATTTTATGTATGCTTTGTCCCCAAACCGGTTGCCACTTTCGACCAGATTTATGAGTCCACGACCTAGACCAGCGGCGGAAGCCGAAGTGTATGAATTCAGCAATTGAGGTTGCTGGAGGTCGAGCAGGCGCCGGCAGCGAATGCGAAGTTTGCTGGAAAGTGAGGCCCTGCCGGGAGGGGGCTCGGCAGGGCCTCGTGTCCCGCGGGGAGCGGGACGGGGCAGGGAACCCCATTATAAATCTGGGACAGCAGCGCCGCGATTCAATGGCTTGCCGTTGAATCGCGGCGCAATTTTTATCAGTTCGCGCTGGCGACCGGCGCAACCAGCGGTGTGATGCGCCGGATGGTGACGCGGCGGTTTTCCCGCTCAGGCTTTTGCGACTTGATCTTCAGGTACTGCTCGCCATAGCCCTGCGTCGTCAGGTTCTCCGGCGGGACGCCGAACGCGCCCGTCAGGGCCTCGGCCACCGATTCGGCACGGCGGTCTGACAGGGCCAGATTGGCTTCGTTCGAGCCTACGGCATCAGTGTGGCCTTCGATGAGAAACGTCTCTGCAGGATTCTTCTGCAAAAGCTTCTCCATCGCGTCGGCCACGCCCTGCAATTTCTCGACCTCGGCATCGCCGATCGAGGCGGAGCCGAACTCGAAGTTCAGGGTGTCGAGGTCGATGCGCCGGGCAATGTCACGAACGCGGGCCGAGCGCTTGACCTCATCCACCGAGTAGAGGCGCTGGACACGCTCGACTGGCGGCTGCTCAAGGAACTCGTAATAAAGATCGGGATCCTCGACCGTGCGCGATTCAAGGATATAGTCGCGACGTGGGATGGTGAGCCGCATCGGCGGCAGGTCATCACCGGGATCGCGCCATTCGCGCACGTTGTCGTAGTAGCGTTCGTCGACATAGTTCAGCACATATTCGCGGCCATCCGGCATGATGCGCGAGCGGCGGATGATGTCGCCGTTGCGGTTGCGGATGGTGACGAGCTGGCTGCCGTCCCTGCGCTCCACGACCTCACGGGTGCGGCCGCGTGGCAGGTCCTCATAGTAGACATCGCGCGCATCGCGGGTGATGCGAGGTCGGTCATCGCTTTCCACAAATGTCTGGTTGTTGAACTGGATGATGACGCGGTTGCCGATTTCACGCAGGACATCGGCACCTTGCGGGCGCTCGCGACGTTCGACCTCCGGCGCGCGTTCGCGGCGCGTGCCCTTTTCTTCCGTCACCGGCACGATCTTCTCAGGCTTTATCGCCTGCTGGGCAGCCTTGTCGTCTGCAGGAGGCGGGCCAGGATCGACCGGAGCAGGCTGCGGAGCCGCGGCCTGTCCGCCATCAGCCGGTGCCGCCTGGCCTCCATCGGCAGGTGCGGCTTGTCCGCCGGTGGCGGCACCGCCACCCTGCGCGGGAGCGGGTGCTTCCTTCTGGCTGTCGAGAATAGGCGCTTCGTTGGGATTGGCTGGTGCTTCGCCCTGTGCGGGCTGTTCACCGGTGGCCGGCTGCTGTTCGGCCGGTGCCTGTTCGCCTTGCTGCGCAGGTTCTTCCGTCTGCTGTGCGGGCTCCTCTGCCGGTGCTTGCTCGGGCTCGGCTGCAGGCTGCTCTTGCTGGGGCTTTACCTCCGGCTGCGGAGCAGCTTCTGGTTCTGCCGCAGGCGCCTGCTGCTGTTCGGGTTCGGCCACTGGTGCCTTCTGCTCGGGGGCAGGGGCTTCTTCTGCCGGCTGTTCCGCCTGAGGTTCAGGCTGGGGCGCAGCTTCCGGTTCGGGTGCCGCCTCTGGTTGCGACGCTGGCTGCTCTGGTTCAGGTTGAGGAACTGCCTCCGGCTCCGGAGCTGGTTCAGGTTCCGCGGCGGGTGCCTGTTGCTGCTCGGGTTCGGCGGCAGGCTGTTCCGGCGCAGGCTGTTCGGCCTGCGGTTCGGGTGCAGGTGCGGCCTCAGGTTCCGGCTGCGGTTCAGGCGCCGGCGCTGCTTCGGGTTCAGGCGCTTGCTGTTCCGGTTCGGCAGGTGCCGGTTGCTGTTGGCGCGCGGCGCAGGCTTCGGCGGATTCGCCTTCGGCGCACTCGGCTTGGGCAAGCACGAAGGCTCCGTCTGGAGTCCGTGGTGAAAGGTTTACGCTGTCCAATAGCGGGAAGGCCGCCAATGGCGTCGATGCCATGAGCAGGCCGAGTGCGGTCCCTGTCAAAATCCGGGGTTGGCGTTTCATTCGTTCGCTCTCCTTGTAAAGTCCCATCGCTGCCGAAACTTGCCGTCCCGCATTTTGGTTCCGACATTAGCGCGATAGACCAGATGAAAGGCGAATGGCCGTCAGAACAATGGCGAGATCGTGTCTTTTCCCACTCTTCCTTGACCTTGGCCCGCACCCGAGCCACATGCAACCTGATGAAAGCGCCGTTCTGGAAAACCAAGACGCTGGAAGAGATGAGCCCGCACGAATGGGAATCCTTGTGCGATGGCTGCGGCAAATGCTGCCTTTCCAAGCTGGAGGACGAAGACACCGGTGAAATCTACTGGACAAGCGTAGCTTGCCGGCAGTTCGATGCGGGTACGTGCCGCTGTTCAGACTACGCCAACCGGCTGGCCAAGGTGCCGGACTGCGTCGGCCTCACGCCTGAGAATGTGCGCACGATAAGCTGGCTGCCCGGCACCTGCGCCTATCGGCTGGTTGCGGAAGGACATGATCTCTACTGGTGGCACAGGCTGGTTTCCGGCAGCGCCGAAACCGTGCACGAGGCCGGCATTTCCATTCGCGGGCGCGTGCGGGCGAGCGAGACCGACTTGGCCGAGCCGGAAGACTATTTCGACTATGTGCTCGACGAAGAGCCATAGGCGCACCGCGCGCTTTCCTTGAAAACTAAAGATGAATCAATGACCTATGGCATGGTGACGGTCACGTTTCGGCGGTGATTTTGCAAATGAACCGGATATGAATGCGTGGTTCCCGTTTGGTTCAGCATCGAAATTCTAGTGTTGCGACATGGTTTGGCGAGCAAGTGGAAGAAGCCAAGCCAAACGAACCGCAGCAGGAGAACGACAATGCTCAAGATGATCAAGACCGCAGTGCTTTCCGCCCTCATCGGTCTCGGCGGCATCGCCGCCATTCCAGCCGCCGCGCAGGCGGACGGCCTTTATCTCAATTTCGGTGGCGGCTCCGGCGTCGGCCTCCATGTCGGCGACCGCTACGGCCGTCATGATTGGCGCCATGATCGCCGCGACTGGCGCCGTGGCTGCTCGCCGCAGCGTGCACTGAACAAGGCCGAGCGCATGGGCCTGCGCCGGGCCCGCATCATCGCTGCCGGTCCTCGCACCGTGAAGGTGGCTGGCCGCAAGTTCAATCACCGCCAGGTGATGGTGTTCGCCAACGAGCGCGGCTGCCCGCTGATTTATCGCTGACAGCAAGCCTGCGAAACGCATGAGAAAGCCCCGGAAGCGAGCGCTTCCGGGGCTTTTCGTTCAACCACCGCTCACTTGATCTCGAAAGTGACGTTTACCTGCACACGATATGAGTTTTCTCCCGCCTGTATGGGAACCGCCGCGCGCGCCGCATCGAAGGATTTGGCGCTCATCGGCATGGGCTGGGGCGCATAGCTCTGTTCGCTTATCTCGACCACCTTGCCGACTGAGACGCCGGCGGCTTCGGCCAAGGTCTTGGCCTTGGCGATGGCGTCGGACACCGCCTTCTTGCGCGCCTGGGTAATGATGAGTGACGGGTCAGCATTGGTGAAGGAAATGCCGCCGCCTTCGTTGACGCCGAGCGTTACTGCCTTGTCCAGGATCTCTCCGGTCTTGTCGATGTCGCGCACGCGCACCGAGAGCGTGTTGGTGACCTGGTAGGCCACCAGTTCGGCCTTCTGGGTGCCGTCGGGGTCGTTGGTGTAATTGTAGCGCGGACTGATCTGGATGCCTGCCGTCTGCAGGTCGCGATCCGCGATACCGGCCGATTTCATCGCAGCGATGACAGCTGCCATCGCGTCGTTGTTGGCGTCGAGGGCCGCGCGCGCCGTCTTGGCTTCACGCATGACGGAAAGCGTGAGCATGGCAAGGTCGGGCGCTGCGGTGGCTTCGCCTTCGCCGCTGACGATGATGCGGGGCGGTGGCGGAACGTCGGCTGCGCGAGCAACCGCAGGCAATGTCATTGCTGCCGCCAGCGCCAAAGGAAAAAACGATCTGGTCATAAAATGCTCCATGAGGTGCGTCCCTTTTGGCGGGCATATGTTGCGAATATGGACTGATTTGGGCGGCTCGCACCAGAGTGCGGGCAGAGCCTTGTGCGCAGAGAAGAAAAACACTAAGCAGCCTGCGTGGGGCCTGTAGCTCAATGGTTAGAGCCGGCGGCTCATAACCGCTTGGTTGGGGGTTCGAGTCCCTCCGGGCCCACCATTCAGTCCCCTAGTTCTGGCATATTTCCCGCCGTCTCGGAATAGCGCCGCGATTTCCGTGAGTTAGCGCCGTGCTTTTCCGAACACTTGGCGGAGACTGGCATGTCTCGGGCTCGAATCGGCGCTTTTGCGGAGTTCGTCTCTGTCGGGCGGTTTTCGCCGCCAAGTGTTTGGCGGGACGATGGTCGGCGAATCGGGAGTGATCTTGGTGATTCCCGGTCTAGCAGCCCGGCATGGAGGCCTGCTCGGCCCAAAGATGCGGGAGTTCTGCCCGCGACAGTTTCACGGCGGTCATTTCAGTGGGCTGCGTCCCGTTCAGGATCTTTTCGACCATCCTTGGAGCGAGAAAGGCCAGCGGCAGCAGTCGGCTGACCTCCGAGGCGTCGGTGCCGTTCATCGTCGCGACGTCCTTGAGACTGCGCTGCGATCCATCAGTGATCTGGGCAAGATAGCGATGCGCCCGTCGCATGAGATCGACGAGCGAGGGATCGATGACGGGTGCGGGCACTGATCCGTCGGTGAGAAGGAGGCGGGTTTCGACCCCGCGTCGACGCATGCCGATTGAGCATGTCATGGCGATGATCGCGCTTTCGGGTGTTTTATCCGTGGATACGGATTGGCCGGTTAGATGTTGAGCCAATGCCCGGCGATCGAGGTTGATCGTCAACGATCCCGGCCGAAGGATGACCGATCTGACCAATTGCTTCAGAAGCACTCGTTTTGCCTGGCGGTCAGCGTCTTGCCAGACTGCAGCCACTTCCTGCGCCCGTGCTGGAAGGCCGCGCATCGCTTCTGGCTCCACCCATTCTTGAATCCATTCAGACAGTTGAGCGTGATCATTGAGGAGTTGAGTCAAGCGGTGCTCAACAACTGAATCAAGCTGGTGGGCGGGCAGTCGCCAGCCGTCGGCGCCGTTCCGGCGGCCTTCGACCAGCTGTCGGGAGACATAGTAGCAATAGCGGACACCGTGCTTGTTGGCATGGACTGAGCGCAGTTTTTGTCCGGCTTCGTCGACCAACAAGCCGGTCAGCAGATGGGCCTGATTTCCGTTGCTTTTGTTTCTTCGGACCGGCGCCTGCGCGGCCAGAAGAGCCTGGGCTTGATCAAAGACCTCCTGCCCGATGATGGTCGGATGCTCGCCGTCATAAAGTGTGTCCTTGTGCCTGATCTTGCCGACATAGATCGGGTTGGCGAGCAGATGGTAGAGGTTGCCGCGGCCGAATGGCATCGTCGTTGCAACGGCACCATCGCGCCTGCGCTGGGTTCGACCCGTCAGACCCTCGCTACGCGCGGCCTCGGCCAGAGCCCGGACCGACTTCAGGTCGAGATAGCGGGCAAACAGATGACGCACGATGTCGGCTTCGTCATCGTCGACCACCAGCCTGCGGTTTTCTGCCCGATAGCCCAATGGCACAACACCCCCCATCCACATGCCCTTGGCCTTTGAGGCTGCGATCTTGTCGCGGATGCGCTCGGCCGTGACCTCGCGTTCGAACTGGGCAAAGGACAACAACACATTGAGGGTCAATCTTCCCATCGAGGTGGTGGTGTTGAACTGCTGGGTGACGGAGACGAAGGAGACGCTTGCGGCATCGAAGATCTCGACGATTCTGGAGAAGTCCATCAGCGAGCGGGTGAGCCGGTCGATCTTGTAGACGACCACCACGTCGATCTTCCTGTCGCGGATATCCTGCAACAGCCGCTGGAGGGCTGGCCTATCCATCGTGCCGCCGGAGATACCGCCATCATCATAGCGATCAGGCATGAGCTTCCAGCCAAGGCCTGCCTGCGAAGCGATGAAGGCGGCACAGGCTTCATGCTGGGCATCGAGAGAATTGAACTCCTGATCCAACCCCTCCTCGGTCGACTTGCGGGTATAGATCGCACAGCGCAGGCGGGGAGTGCGGTTCGTACTCATAGTCCAAAAAACCTCGGACCAGACCAGTGTGTCCCAGTGATGCGTTTGGCGACAGCGGACAGCGACCGGTAGGTCTTGCCGTCGAGCACATAACCATCGGCAACTACATCGACGACATGCATCCTGCCGTTCCATTCGCGCATAAGGCGTGACCCCGGGCGAGGAGGCACCGGAATGTGGACCTGCGCAGGATCTTGGGCCGGACGCTTGCGGCGGCGATCCTTGGGTTTCGGAGAGGTTGCCGATCCCAATGCCTGACCGGCGTCGCCAATGCCGGTTTCGCTCCGATCGGCGCAACGAATGTCAGCGACCTCGGTTGATCGCGGGTTCGGTGCATCGCGCAGTGTCTTGCGAGCCATCGGGGACAGCCCGCCCAATCGCCTTGCCTGCAGATGCCATGCGGCCGCACGTTCCAACAGAGGACGTTTGATGCCTTTCGGTGGCGGACATCGATAGGCCTTGATCCATGCCGCCACCAGTTCTTCCCGCGAGAGGTTGCCGATCGCGGCAACCTGTTGCTCCAACCTGACCGGACTGCTCATGATGATCAGGCATCTTTCGCATCATCGCGGATGCGGTAGCGCCTGACGCCATCCTTGCCGATGTCGCTGACCAGATTGAGCCCGAGCTTCTTTTTCACCGTTCCCGACAGAAAGCCGCGCACCGAGTGCGCCTGCCATCCGGTGGCCTGCATCAACATGGCGATGGTCGCACCCTTCGCGGAGCGCAGCTTCTTCAACACGACATCGGCCTTGTTGGGCCCGCCACCGGCCGCCGTACGGGCAGGGGGCCGTGCAGGTTTCTTGGCAATCAATGTGCCCGGCGTTTTGATGGCCGCCAAGCTTGCGGTCTCGGCTGGCTCCGTAGCCGATAACGGTTTGGTGGCGCTCGGTGTCTTCACGCCTGGCTGTCCGTCTATGCGGCTCTTGCGGGGCCTTTCTGTTTCGATCTCTGGTATCGGCGATGCCGCAGCCGGCTGCGTCGGAGTCTCGGCAGCGGTGTTGGCAATGAGGGTGTTCAGAACCATGGTGCTCTCCATCAGCATCAGGCCGGACCATTCCGCGCCTGTACTGACTGAAGCCCGCAGCAAGTCGCGGGCCGGAGAACCGTGCGCTGAGAAGCCGTCAGGCCAGGGCAAGGGATGAAGTGCCTACCGCCGACGCTGCCGTCGTTGGTTTTTGATCGTCTGAGAAGCAGAAGTGCTTGCTTTGTAGCCGAAGTCCAGCGCCAAGTTCACGATTGTGCCCGTTTTTGGTTTTCGGCAACGACCGCCTCGAAGATCACGCGCCAGCATTCCGTCATGTTGATCACAGCCTCTTCCGTCGATCGAGCCAGCGCCGCAAGCGCAGCCGGCTCAATGCCGTCTTGTGCTTCGCCAAAGATCCTCAGCGTTGCGAGAATCCCCTCCAGTTGGTGCAACTCCGGTTCCATCCGGTAGATGGCATCCGCCATGCCACCATCATCACTGCGCAACGACGGTTCGGACCGCCTCTTAACTCTTGCCATTCCAAGCACCTGCATCTCAATGCAGGGCAGTACCGCTTCCTTGCGCCGACAAGTCCAGCGAAATCAATACGGATGGGAAAGTTGCAAATTCCGAGGGAAGCCACCTGTCGGACGGCGCTTCGGCCGTGGAAGCGGCAGGCCATCGATCTTTGCCAAGGCGTTCGGCGACAAGGGTGCGGATGCGCAGCTCAGCCGGGAAGCCGAAGTGACGAAGCTGCACGCCAATCGGCCAGCTCGTCGTCGAGCGCGATTTTTTTGGTCAAGGCCTTCGATCGCTGAGCCTGGATCGAAGGAGAATGATGATCGATCCCGATCACGAACGGCTCTCGATCCGCCATCAGTGCGAGCTGGTCTCGATATCGTGGGCGTCGTTCTGCCGGCAGCCTGTGGGCGAGACGGCCGAGAACTTCGAACTGATGCGCATCATCGACGAGGCGTTCATGGAGACGCCGTGGTATGGCTCGCGCCAGATGGCGCGGCACCTGCGCCGTCAGGGCCGGTGCGTGGGCCGCAAGCGGGTCCGGCGGCTGATGCGCAAGATCGGCCTGTCGCTGATCGCCGCACGTTCAAGACACGAGAGGATCGCGATTCCAGTTCTTGTAGATAAGATATCGCGCGTTTGATTGACCAATTGCGCCGAACCATTGGGCGCAGAACGGGCCCATCCAAATGACGTCGCCTTGCTCAACGGGATACCAGCAATCGTCCAAGCGGTAGATCCCGCCCCCGTTCAAGAACACCAAGCCGTGCTCCATGAAATGCGTTTCGACATAGGGCAGGGATGCTCCCGGTGAGAAATCCATGATGTTGATTTCACAGTCATATTCAGGGCCGGCCGGTAGTAGTTTTTGGAGCATCAACCTGCTGTCGCCTTTCATCGGCGAAGCGATCCGTTGTCCAGCATGTCCTATGCAAACCTTTGGACCGTCGTGACCGTCCAGTTCGACATAGGGCTTTTCCAAAACAATCAGTCGGGAGTCTTCTGAAGCATTGATACTATGAGCAATGTCGGCCGGAATGAAGGCATAACTTTCTCGATCCAACTCGTTTGTTTCGCCATCAAGTGATACGCTTATCCGACCGGACAACACGAACAAAAACCGCTGGATGCCGGGAAGCGGCGATGTAGCCATTGCCTGCGCAGGCATGTCAACAAAGTATTCCGTAAAGCGTGCGCCAAATTGAGGCGTGATGACAAATATGAGCTCGCTTCCAGGCCAGTTCGAAAGCGTCGTTCGTTCGTGGCTATCCGTGCTGACAAGTGCATGTCGGCCACGTACCACAGAGCGAGTTTCCCCGAGCGCCTGTCGCATCTCTAGCTTCCCTTCCTAATTCTTGGAGAATTCATTGCTTTATGGGATGATGCGTTTGCCAATGGTGTGCGATATCCTCTCGACGGCAAAGCCAAATGCGATCGTGGTTCGATATATAATCGAGAAAGCGAGCCAAGCCCGCCGAGCGGCCAGGTCGCCCGGCGATCCGGCAATGCAGCCCAACCGACATCATTTTTGGCTGCTCAGCACCCTCCTCGTACAGCACGTCGAATGTGTCCTTGAGATACTGGAAAAACTGCTCGCCAGTATTGAAACCCTGGTTCATCGCAAACCGCATGTCATTTGCGTCAAGAGTGTAAGGCACGACCAGATGAGGTCGCGTGCCTCCGGGTTCCCAGTAGGGGAGATCATCGGCATAGGAATCTGAATCGTACAGAAAGCCGCCTTCCTCTATGAGCAGCGCTCTCGTGTTCGGACTGCATCTCCCCGTGTACCAGCCAAGAGGCCGGCGGCCGGTTATCCGTTTGTGAATTTCGATCGCCCTATACAGATGCTCCCTCTCCACATCCAAGGGTATGTGCTGATAATCGATCCAGCGCCAGCCGTGGCTCGCAAGTTCCCACTCGGCTTTGAGGGCAGCAGCAACCACGTCGACATTTCGTTCCATCGCCATAGCGACTGCGTAGACTGTGACTGGAATCTGGCGGCTAGTAAACAGGCGATGTAGCCGCCAAAACCCAGCTCTGCTGCCATACTCGTACACCGACTCGACAGTCTTTTCGCGCGCGGTATCGACTGCCTCCGCGCCGATTATCTCAGATAAATATCGCTCCGAATGATCATCACCATGGAGTATGGAGCTTTCGCCTCCCTCCTCGTAGTTGACAACGAATTGAACGGCGACGCGTGCCCCGCCGGGCCAGGTGACTTTGGGTGGATTTTGCCCATAGCCAACTAGATCTCTCGGATAGAATTGCAAAGAAGAGTCGTTCATGATTTCCCTCCACTAAATCGGATCACACGAAGATTAACTTAGCCGATCGCTTAACTTGGTCAGGAAATCGACACAGCGTGACACTTGGTCAATTTCAATAAACTCGTCGGGCTTGTGAGCTTCACTGATCGAACCAGGTCCGCAAACCACAGTCTGAATTCCGGCTTGCTGAAAGTATCCGGCTTCCGTGCCAAACCCAACTTTGCGCGTGTGTGTCGTGCCCGACAACAATTTGGCAAGCTCGACGATATCGCTACCATCTTTCGTGTCGAGCGCGGCGCAACCTGGTACTTCCTCCCAAGTAAAGCCGCATTGGGGCGAGATGCGCTTTAGCTCGGGTTCAACATTGCTCTCCACGAACCTTCGGCACTCATCCACATAAGAACGCGGGTCGACAGCCGGCAAATGTCGAATGTCGAAGTCGAAGCTGGCATGCCCTGCTATTGTGTTCACGGCGGTGCCGCCAGACATCATGCAGCACTGCAATGTTGTATAGCTCGGAGTCTCGAAGTCAGGGTCAAACGGCCCTTCGTCTCGCAACCGGCGCTGAATTCGCTTGAAATAAGCGACAGCCTCGGCAGCGGCTTCTACGGCACTCACACCGAGATGCGCGGCGCTACTATGGGCCTCATGACCGCGAACGGTCACATGACCACCAATCTTTCCCTTATGGGCGCGCACCACACCCATGCCGGTTGGTTCGCCCACGATGCAGCCACGAGCATTGGGAAAACGGTTTCGTAAGTCGGCGATCAGATCGTGGACGCCAAGGCATCCAACTTCTTCGTCATAAGACATTGCAATATGAATGGGCGATTTCAGGGGCTTACTTAGGAATGTCGGAACCAAGGCCGTGGCGATTGCCAAGAACCCCTTCATGTCGCACACGCCTCGCCCATATACTTTGCCACCACGCTCGTTCAGCGCGAATGGATTCGATGACCAGATTTGATCATCCACGGGCACGGTGTCCGTATGGCCAGATAGGATAAAACCGGCGCGTTCTTTTGGGCCGACTGTGGCCAGCAAATTTCCTTTTCGTCCCGCCGCATCTAGGGTGACAACGGACTCAACGCCGAGTTCGGCGAAGTAGTCTTGCGCAAAATGGATCAGTGGCAAATTTGAGTCGCGGCTTGTCGTGTCAAACCCGATGAATCGTTCGATCATCGCCATTACCTGAGGAAGGGTGTCGCCCCCGACATGTGACTTCCAATCAATCATGGCACTCCTCCAAAGTGGCCGACACAGCGCGTTCACACGCCTTATAGGTGCATATTGATCATAAAGTTTCTACAATATCAATCAGATTGTTTACAATACAAGACGACGCGAGATCCGCTCAAAACGAAGGCTTGGGTGCCTTGATCGAGCGGGCAAGTACGTGGGTCCGATGAGCAAAATCGCTACTACAAGGCAGATCAGGCAAGGGCCAGAGTGGGTCACGGTTTGGGGCCGGACATGTGTCGTTCCAAAAAACACACAGGATATTTCCTCAAAATCGTAAGTTTTCTCGGATGGGTTGTTGACGATCTTATCGTAATTGTAGATAATCAAAATTCAGACGCGGATCGCGGCCATCATCGTGGAGCTAAGTTCAACGACGTGGCCTCGTTGAAAGGGATGTTCTGATGAACAAGCGTTTTGGTCCCTTGCCCACAGGCCGGCACGTGCCGGCTGAGAGCCGGTTGCCGCCTCTTTCTCCCATCGGGCCCTATCTGCCAATTTCCCCTAATGTCGTGCCGTCGCGGGCAGTGTCGTCGGCTATCGGTAACGATGTCGTGGGGGTCCGTCTTGCCGTCCAGCGGCTTAGCGCGTTGCTCGGCGAGCGGACCCAATTGCTTAGCTTCACCTTTGTTTGGTCGGTGCTGGTGCTGATCCCGATGCTCGGCGTCATGATCATGTCGTTTCTCGAGGTTCGGGGAATGCGCGTGACATGGACGCCAACTCTTGCGGCATATGAATCGATTATCGACTCTGGGCGCTGGCAGGTTCTGTTGCGCAGTGGTGGAATGGCCTTGCTGGTGACGATTGTGTGCCTCGCGGTCGGTTTTCCATTCGCTCTATGGCTAGCAAAGCGGGCAAGATCGGAAATTTTAAAGCAGACGGTCTGGATTTGTCTGACGGTACCGTTTTTCCTCGATCCGTCTGCGCGAACTCTTGTGTGGCGAGCCCTGCTTGGATCCTCTGGCGCGGTGAATAAAATACTCGTGAACCTCGGAGTGACCAGCGAGCCGGTATCTTGGCTGCTCTTCTCCAACTTCTCCGTCGCATTCGGGCTGATCCCGACATACTTCCCCAATATGGTGTGGCCCATATATCTGGCTTTAATCCTGGTCGACGACGATTTGCTGGCTGCGAGCAGGGATCTGGGGGCAACACCTTGGCAAACCCTAGCAACTGTGACGGCGCCGTTGGCGCTTCCGGGTGTCATTGCAGGGATAATCTTTACGTTTGTGCCGGTGCTTGGCGACAATGTCGCGACTACGCTTTTGGGCGGCGGCAAGCAGGAATACGTCGCTGACTCAGTAACCTCGCTCGTAACAACTATGAACTATGCCGGTGCTGCCGCATTCGCGACAATAGTCCTGGCACTTACGGCTGTTCTTGTGGGGGGCTTTTGGCTCGCGCAGAAAGGCCGAGCTCGCACCCGTAAGGCGGGAGAGTAATCATGCACGCACTGTCGTCCTCGCGGCGTTCTGCGCGGTCGGAGTACCGTTTGACGCGCTTCGCAGTCGCAGCAACATTGACGGCAGGTTTCGGGCTAACGGCGCTAATTTATATGCCGGTCATGCTCTTGGCGGCTCTTTCGATTAGCGCCGATCCTTTGAAGGGAATTCCTGGCGATTTCACCTTCGGAGCCTATCAGCGTCTCTTCGACTCACCGACATGGATCCCGCCGCTGCTACTGGCCCTTGAGGTTGCAACTGTGGTTGCGGTGATGTGCATGATCGCAGCGACTGCCATTGGCCGCATTTTGCCGCGGTTGAAAGGTGGGCGCGGACCTCTTCTTCTTCTGTTTGTCGTCCCCCTTGTGATCCCCGGGATCATGCTCGGCGTACAGGAATTCACCTTCTTTCGAACCTTTCTTCATGTTCGTCCGGGTGTCTGGCTGATCATCGTGACCCATTTCCTGTGGGCATTTCCGTTTGCGTTGCTCGGTATGCTTGTCGTGACCCATCGTTTTGATGTCCGCCTACTCGAAGCTGCTAGTGATCTTGGCGCTTCGCCATGGCGTCGCTTCTGGGATATCGAACGCCCGCTCATCATGCCTGGCATCGCCACTGCGGGAATGTTCGGATTTCTGCTGTCAATGACCGAATTGCCCCGAACCATTTTTGTGCGCGGCGGGCAGATGACCCTACCGGTCTATCTTTGGGCCGAGGCTTCCGCACATTCGTCCCGAATCCCGCTGATCTATTGTTTGAACACCTTGTTGGCAGTGGCAAGCATCGCGCTCAGTGTACTTTCGGTTGTTATTCTGTCTCGCGGTAATCGACCAAAGACATAGGAATCAAAGACATGACAGAAGCTACCGTTCCAGCCCTTGTCCTTGAGGACTTAGTTCACCGCTACGGGGCGATGGTCGCGCTCGACCACATTTCACTGACGGTCGCCGACGGAGAATTCGTGACGATTCTTGGACCCAGTGGATCAGGTAAAACCACGCTGCTGCGGGTGATCGGCGGCTTTGAGAACGTGTCGTCGGCGGCTAGCTTGCAAATTGCCGGAGCCGACGTCCTTGGCCTGCCCGCCAATCACCGGCCGGTCGCGACAGTTTTCCAGCAATATGCATTGTTTCCGCATATGCGGGTCGGTGAGAATGTCGAGTACGGGCTTAAGTTGCGGCGGATTGCGCCTGATGAGCGGCGACGCCGGGCGAAGGAAGCACTCGATCTTGTTCGGCTGTCTGGCAAATACGATCGGCGCATTCACGAACTCTCGGGAGGCGAGCGGCAACGTGTGGCCTTTGCCCGCGCATTCGTAATTGAGCCACGCATCCTTTTGCTCGACGAGCCTATGGGCGCTCTGGATGAAAAGCTTCGGCGCGAAATGCAGATCGAGGTCCGCAGCCTGCAGCGCACACTGGGAACCACCTTCGTCCAAGTGACGCACAGTCAGGAAGAAGCGCTCACGATGAGTGACAGAATCGTGGTCATGAATCGCGGCCGCATCGAACAAATCGGGGCTCCCAGGGCGATCTTCGAAGCGCCCGCGACGCGCTTCGTGGCCGACTTCATGGGACTGCGGAATATTTTTGAAGGTCCCGTCACCCGGGTTGAAGGGAACGAGGTGGAGATTCAGCATGGCACTAGTCGATTGCGCGGACGTTGGACAGGCGCGGATCGACCAACGGTCGGATCCAGTGCCTTCTTTGCAGTGCATCCGCGCAACGTGCAGATTTCGGGCGGTGTTCAGCCGAGCTCTTCGTCTTCCGTCATTCGAGGAAAATTGCGTAGCGCCGCATACAAAGGCGCGGACATGGAGGTCGAATTCGATACGCCTCTCGGCCCGATGACTTCCGCAACTCCAATGACAACGGCCTCGGACGAGATCGATGCCACGTGGTCACCTGACTTGGCCGTTGTTGGCCCACTCTCTGCCACGTCAACTCGCGAGGCGGCCTAGCTTATTCGGTTCAAAAGAAGAAGGGGAACCACCATGAATGCGAATATCATGCTCAAGCATACTCGAGGCGTCACTCGTCGCGATTTCTTCCGGAATGCCGGTTATGCGATGGCGGCGGCGGCCGCTGGCCAATCCTTGTTTCCACGCTCGATCGGTAAAGCTAGGGCGGCAGACGGTTCGGACAACATTGTCAGGGTAATGGGCGTGCCGACCGGCGCGCCAAACAGTTGGGCCGAGTTTGAACAACAAACCGGGCTCAAGGTGGAGTGGACCTCGATACCCGATGATGCGGGTCTTTTTCTCCATGAAATGATGGCGAACGATGCCGGCGAACGGTACGATCTTGTGACCTGTTTTTCAGGAACCTATGAAATCTTGGCCGATCAAGGCCTGCTGATGCCAATCGAAATTGCAAAGCTCAAAAACTGGGGCGGGCTTCCCGCGCCAATCGAAGCCGCAATGCCCAGGCAAGACGCGAACACCGTCTGGAGCATTCCGATGCAAATGAACGCGGACAGCTTTGCCTACTTCTTCAACGACCTTCACGAGCCTGACGCGCCTGCCGAAGTGTCTTGGAAGATGCTCTACGACGACCCGCGCACCATGGGCAAGGTCGCAATAGATAATGGCATGTTTGCGATTACGTGCTGCGCAATCTACTTGAAGCACCATCGCCTCGCCGAGATATCCGAGATCGCAAACATGACGCAGAGTGAGTGCGATACGGTTTCGAATTTTCTCGTGGAGCGAAAGAAGGCGGGGCAATTCCGCACCCTCTACAAATCCTTCGATGAGCAGGTCCAGCTTCTGCAAAACCGTGAAGTACTCGCTCTCACTTGCTGGGAGCCTGCGGCCCTTTCCGTTCGAGAAAAAGGGCTCGATGTCGCCTACGCCTACGCGATCGAAGGCTATGACAAGTGGTCACAGAATCTAATGGTGCCTTCGCAAGTGGCCGATCGTGGTGCCAGCGACAAGGTGCATGCGTTGATAGATTTCTTCATGGGTGGCGCCTATGCCGCCGAAAAATCAGCACTGCAAGGGTACGTGACACCGCGCCCGGACCTCGGGCTGATCTATGCGAAGGAGCATGGTTGGAAGCAAAGAGAGATAGATGCGATACAGGCATCCGTCGATAAGGTAGACAAGAAGTTTGTTAAAGATCTGTTTTGGAACCCAGGTTACTTCAAAAATCTTGAGTATTACGAGAGTGCAATGGCGCGCTTCAAGAACGCATGACAGATACCTCTTTGTCCTATTGAATAAGAAGCTCATTTATCATGCTCATTAAGATCATCAATCCCAATACATCGCCCTCGTTCACCGAACGAGGGCGTACTGCGGCGTTGCAGGTCGCCTCAACGAATACCGAGATCATCGCCGGGAACCCCTCGATCGGTACAGCATCCGTCGAAAGTCATGTCGATGAGGCGGTCGCCACACTAGGCGTAATGGAGGAGGTCAAGTCAGGAGAGAAAGATGGGGTCGATGCCTACGTAGTTGCATGCTTTGGAGATACCGGTGTCGCAGCCGCTCGTGAAATAGCGCGGGGTCCTGTTGTAGGCATGACCGAGGCAGCCCTTTTCGCCGCGTGTTTGGTGGCGCATCGCTTTTCAATCATAACCTTGCCGGCGCGAACTCGTATCCAGTCGCAGCGCGTGCTCAATGATCTCGGCCTTGCAATCTCCGGCCGATGCGCGAGCATACGTGCAATCGACGTTCCTGTTCTCTATGACGAGGAGGAGGAAGACGCAGTCTATCGAAGTATCGTGGCGGAGGCACGCGACACGATCGAGCGCGACCACGCCGAAGCTATCTTGCTTGGCTGCGCGGGATTGACCAATTTCGTGAGGCCGCTGACCGAGGAACTGAATGTTCCGGTTATCGATGGCGTCGTCGTCGCAGTGAAAATGGCCGAAGGTCTGGTGGCTGCAGGGCTTCGTACCAGCAAGCGTGCCAGCTTCGGCTATCCCCCTATGAAGCATCAGATCACCCTCGTCGAGCTACCGCCAGAAATCGTCGGACATGAGTTTCGTTCATGACAACGCTGATCAAGAACGTTGACATTCTAGCACTCACAGGTGAGCGACAGACCACCCGCGCCAATATTCTTATCGACGGCAGCAAGATTGCCGCCGTGGGGTCTAATGTCACCGCACCTGGTCCCAACGCACGTGTGATTGATGGGAGCGGACTTCTGGCGGTTCCAGGGTTAATCAACGCCCATTTTCATTCGCCGGTAAATCATATGAAAGGGTGTCTCGACGGATATCCGCTCGAGATTTTCATGCTCTACGAGTCGCCGTCGCTCGATGACCTTCTGCCGAGCCCACGAGAGGCCTATTTGCGCACTGCGCTGGCGGCTCTGGAAATGGTTAAGCTTGGGGTGACGGCACTGCAGGATGATGCGTTCTTTATTCCCCATCCCACGCCCGAAATTATTGATGCGGTAATGCAAGCCTATGCCGATGTGGGCATACGAGCCCGGGTTGCGCTTGATCAGCAAGACGTCGCTGAAATCGACAAGCTGCCCTATCTTGCCGAAATTCTTCCCCAAGAGCTGCGCGAAAGGCTATCGGTGCCTCCGGCTGTTGGCAGCAGTGATCTGCTCGCCGCCTATGCGCATCTGATCTCAAGTTGGCACGGAGCTTGTGGCGGACGCCTCAAGGCGGCGGTTTCCTGCTCGGCGCCCCAACGTGTGACGGAAGACTATTTCGGCGCATTGGATGACCTCAGCCGGGCACACAATCTGCCGTTCTACACGCACATGCTAGAAACCAAGACACAGCGCGTTCTGGGCCGGGAGAAGTTCGGGCGATCCTTGGTGCGTTATGTCGCTGACCTCGGTCTTCTCAGCGAGCGCATGAATCTGATCCATTGCATCTGGGTGGATGATGCTGATCTGGACTTGGTCGCAAGCAGTGGTGCTGTCGTTGCCCACAATCCGGGATGCAATCTTAGGCTTGGCAGCGGGATTATGCCGTTCAGGAAAATGCGAGATCGGAATATTCCGATCTGCCTTGGAACGGATGAGATGGCGGCCGACGATGGCGCAAATGTCTGGGCTACCGCCAAATTGACGGGCCTCATCCACAATCTCTCACATCCCGACTATGAAAAATGGCCGAAGGCTCAAGAGATTTTGGAATGCCTCTTCACAGGAGGCGCCCGTGCCATGCATGAAAACGGCCGGATTGGAGCAATCGAGCCCGGTCATGAAGCAGATATCACGCTGCTAGATCTCGATACGCTCGCCTTCACGCCATCGAACGATATCCATCGCCAACTTATCTACTGCGAAACCGGTTCTTCCGTTCGGATGACTATTGTAGCGGGGCAGATTGTCTTCGAGGGCAACCGCGTGACGACAGTTGACGAACAGTCGCTGCGCGCCGAAGCCCGGGACCTCTTTGCCGAACGCCGCCAAGCTCTGCGCGGGGCGGCATCGGCAGCTGATGTCTGGCTTCCATACTATCGACGTATGCATCTCAAGGCGTCAACGCAAGATGTCGGCATAAACCGATGGGTAGGGAACGCTCACGATCAATCGCTTGACAGGAAGATCTGATGCTACGTTCGCATGGCCGTTACGATTTTTGTCCAATTACCAAGAGTCCAGACCATAACTGGCCTAATGGGGCGCGACTGGCACTCTATGTCTGCCTTGGCATTGAGGAATATGTATACAACGAGGGAATGGTCGAAGATCTTGTTCCTGGGGGTTCCAAACCGGATCTCGCCAATACCTCATGGAGAGACTACGGTAACCGGGTCGGTGCATTTCGATTGATCGACAGCTTTGCAAAAGCCAACATCCCGCTGACTGTGCTTCTGAATACTGAATGCTACGATCACGTCCCGGAATTGATAGACTACGCCCGCGCGCAGGGCTGCGAAATGGTTGCGCACGGCCGCACAAACTCCGATACCCTCGCTGGGTTAGATGACGCAGCTCAATCCGCCTATCTCCGTTCGGTCATCGACCATATGATCAAGGTTGAAGGCCATGCACCGGCGGGGTGGTGCAGCCCGTGGCTTGCCCACACTCACACCACGATCGACTTGGTCAAGGAGCTAGGGTTTCAATATCTTCTAGACCTCGGTATGGATGATCGGCCCGTCTGGCTGAAGACGAGAACGGAGCCGCTGCTTTGTATTCCGTATGCCATTGAGCTGAATGACAGTTCTACAATCATCGGCCGAATGACAAGTGCCACGGAATTTTCCACCATGGCCATTGACCAACTTGATGAAATGCTCGCGGCGTCGCAGCAACAGCCGCTGGTTATGTGCCTTGTTGTCCATTCCTTTATTTCAGGGCAACCTTTTCGACTGCGTGCCCTTCGGCGAGCGATTGACTATATAGCTTCTCGGCGAAACGATATTTGGTTGACCACGCCCGGTGAGATTGCGTCTTTCGTCCGTCAGCAACCGAATGCCGCAGTCTGATACTGTTTGCTGACTCTACGAGACCGTGAATGCTTGAGAAAATAGAAAACAAAAACGGCGATGACAGCGGCGTTCGAAATGGAATTGCCGCGCAGGCGAAGATCTATGATGCAATTTATGACGCCATCACCAAAGGAAGGCTACCACCGGGAACGAAACTTACGGAAGATCAGTTAACTGACATATTCGGGGTGTCGCGAGCACGCATTCGCAGTGTACTTCAAGCGCTTGCTCGCGACAAAGTAGTGACCATTCAACCAAACCGGGGCGCGTTTGTCGCCGAACCAGATGTGACAGAAGCACGCCAGGTCTTTGCCGCACGTAAGTACCTGGAACCTGCACTGGCCCATGATGTGATCCGCGCTCTCGATGAACGCAGCATCCGCCGGCTTAGGGAACATATCAAGAAAGAGGCTGCTGCCGAGCGAAGACCCGACCGGCGTAAGGAAATTCGGACCTCCCAGGACTTTCACCTTTTGCTTGCGAAGGCGGTAGGAAATGATGTGGTGACCGACTTCCTTGACGGCTTGCTGGCACGCTCCGCTCTGATCACTGCTATCTATGACCGGCATGACGCCCAACGCTGCTCTCACATCAGCCATGGTCACTTGATCGACTTGATAGAGCAGGGGAACGCCGAAAAGCTCGCAGCGGCCATGCTGAAGCATCTCGAAGAAATTGAATCTGAGCTTGTGCTCGTCGACCGTAAGCATTCGACCGTTGATTTTCGCGCTGCATTCGAGGGTTAGGGTTGGACGCTTCGATCACCAAGACCACCGCCGCTTTCAGGTGCGTGCACCTGAAACGTAAGCGCGTAGTTCATTCGGCAAAGTTTACATGGTCCTGACGCACGCGACGAATGTCCCGGTCCGCGGTAGGCGTCGGCGCGGCTCGTCAGAGTTGCAGTCGCATGTCCATCCACGGTGTTGCCGTTTCGATCAGGTGTGCAACTTGGAAAAGCGTGGCTTCTTGGAATGGCCGCCCGCCGATCTGCACGGAGATGGGCAAATCGTTCTCGCCGAATCCCATGCGCACGGCGATCGCTGAATAGCCGGTAAGGTTCCATGGCACGGTGAAGCTGGGCCTCTCCAGGCCGCCCACAGCGTATCGGCGCCCGCGTCGTCAAACGCTACCATCCGCCCCGTGCCGCCCGGAAAATCCTCCAGCCGGGCGGTCCAAATTCCGGGAGCACCTCATACAAAGGCCGGACTCTAAACTCAGATGGAGGAAAAACTCATATCAGTGGCAGGTCAGCAGCTCACAGAGCCGGAAAACTCCACCATCCGGCGATCGAGCCTTCGGTCTACTACTTTGCCCAGTGCTACGATCACACGGCTGATGACTTGATCTATAGCGTTGTCTATTGCATATCAGATGCAAGGTAGTTGATGCATGCCGAATGCCAACTTTGCACACTCGGGAACGGCCGCATATCGATGGAAAAGCTGAAGAGACCACAGTCTCTATTCAAAATGGCGCTCGAACAGATTCGGACAGGCATAGTCGATGGCGATATCGAACTCGGTGCTCAAATTTCTGAGCTAGGAATCTCCCAGCCGCTTGGAATCAGCAAAACGCCAGTTCGCGAAGCCTTACAAGAACTGCGGCGTGAAGGTCTCGTGCAGATCGATCCGCAGCGCGGCACATCGGTCTTTCTTCCGAACGAGGCAGAATTGCTTCGGATATTCGATTTCCGAGCCTTACTCGAGGTTGGCGCGGCTCGTAGAATGTTCACCAACAATCCTCAACGATCGGCTCAGGAGATGCGTACTGTCATCGACAGTATGAAGATTTGCGTCTCCAACGACGACCACCACGGCTACCGTCGGCTCGACTCAAAGTTCCATAACGTTATTATCGCTGGCGCCGAAAATAGCTATATCTCTGAAGCGTATGAGCCCGTCTCGATCAAAATTGACGCCCTGCGCAGTCGCGGACTTGGCACCAAACACGTAATGGAGCGCTCGCTCGCCTTTCACGAGAAGCTTTTTCAACTGCTCGAAGCTAGCTGTTGATTTCCGCCGAGAACTGACCCGGGATTTTCGCCGAGAAGTGACCCGCCTT
>CAZROU010000012.1:0-95769 GCA_964601795.1 uncultured Mesorhizobium sp.
CCGCGAAAGGCCGGAGAGTTTTCTTGCGCCGCGCGAGGGCAACGCCCTTAGCAATTTTCTTCGTAACGATCAGATGAGACGCGGCGGCAGCCGCGCCGGCCCGGAGGCGAACGCGCTACCACATTGCGCTGTAGAGAGCCGGAGAGCCGCCAGTGACAAAGCCCCGGCGCTTTAGCGCCGGGTCCGCAGAAACACATGGTGAAAACGTATCGACCGGAAACCCATTGTAATACCATTGGTTTCCGGTCGATTCTCGGTCCCTGATTTATAGGGCTATGGAGTAAACGTAGTTGTCATCTTCACCCGGTGGGGCGCGCCATATATTACCGGGAAATTCGGATCCTGCAGGTCATCGGCACCTCATTGTGAGGTGCACGGACAATTGCCGACGGCTCACGACCGATGATTGACCGGCAAGCCCGACCTGAGAGGATGGATTGCCAGGACAAGGATCACACGATCCCGCCGCCGCCACCTGTAACCGCAGGGCGCTCAGCCGCCACCTTGGCGCGATAGCCGGCGGCGCGGTAGGCGGCGACCGGATCGATCGCGCCGCCGCCATTCAGGCGTGCCATGGCAAGGATGGGTTCGACATCGGTGCGGTAGGCAATTTTCAAAGTCTGCGTGGCCATCAGGGCGTCATTGGCATCCTGAAACCCTTCGAGAGCCGTGCGGTCGACCAAGAGGGCCTGCGTGTAGGCGCGCTGCACCTCGACCGCCGACAGCATCAGGCTTTCGATTGGGTCGGTGACATTGTGGCTCTGGTCGAGCATGTGGGCCGGGTTGAAGCCATTTGCTCCATTCATTTCCGCGTCGACGAGTTCGTTGAAGACCAGGAATAGACGGTAGGGGTCGATCGAGCCGGCATCGAGGTCGTCGTCGCCATATTTCGAATCGTTGAAGTGAAAGCCGCCCAGCTTGCCGAACTGGATCAGGCGCGACACGATCATCTCGATATTGACGTTGGGCGCGTGGTGACCGAGGTCGACGAGGCAAAACGCCTTGTCGCCCAGTTCACGGGCGATGATGTAGTTGGTGCCCCAGTCCTGGACAACCGTGGAATAGAACGCCGGCTCATACATCTTGTGTTCGGTGAACAGCTTCCAGTCGTCGGGCAGTTCGGCATAGATCGAACGCATGGCGTCGAGATAGCGCTCGAAGGCACGCGCGAAATTGACCTGACCGGGGAAGTTGGACCCATCGCCGATCCACACCGTAAGGGCCTTGGAGCCGATGTCGCAGCCAATCTCGATGCATTCCAGATTGTGCTCCACCGCCTGTTCCCGCACCGCCTTGTCCGCATGGCTGAGAGAGCCGAACTTGTAGGAAAGCTTCTGGTCGGCGGCATCGGAAAAGGTGTTGGAATTCATCGCGTCGAAGCCAAGCCCGAAGCGGGAGGCGGCCTGCTTCAACCGCTTTGGGTCTGCCTTGTCCCAGGGAATGTGCAGCGACACATTCGGCGTGGCGCGCGTAAGCTGCTGGATGACGGCGCAGTCCTCGATCTTGTCGAAGATATCGCGCGGTTCGCCCGCACCGGGAAAGCGCGCAAAACGCGTGCCGCCCGTACCGACACCCCAGGACGGGACTGCAACGTGGAACGCGGCCACCTTGTCGCGAATGGCGTCGATGGCGATGCCACGCCGCGACAATTGTTCGCCAAGCGCATCGTAGTCGCGCTTAAGGTTCGCTTCACGCGCGTTGTTGGTCTTCTCGACGACCGCGGCCGCAATGATCTGCTCGCTCATCTGTCTTCCTCCCGCTTGGCCGTACTACCGCGTGAAGCTCTGGGCGTTGCCCGCATCGACATTGACGATGTTGCCGGTCGACTTGGCAGACATGTCGGAAGCGAAGAAATAGACGGCCTCGGCGATGTCTTCAGGAAAGACCGAACGCTTCAACATCGAGCGTGAGCGATAATGTTCTTCAAGGTCGTCGGTGGACATCTTGTAGGCTGCTGCACGCTGCTCTTTCCATTCGCCGGTCCAGATCTTGGAGCCGCGCAACACGGCGTCGGGATTAACCACGTTGACCCGGATCTGTGCCTCCGCCCCTTCAAGCGCCAGACAGCGGGCAAGGTGAATTTCGGCGGCCTTGGCGGTGCAGTAGGCCGAGGCATTGGGCGACGCCGCAAGGCCGTTCTTCGAGGCTACGAAGACGACGTTGCCGCCGATTTTCTGGACACGGAACAGCTTGAAGGCTTCGCGGCTGACGAGGAAGTACCCGGTCGCCAGGATGTCCATGTTTTTGTTCCACAAGGCGAGCGTCGTCTCTTCGACCGGTGCCGAGGAGGCAAGGCCGGCGTTCGATACGAGAATATCGATGCCGCCAAATTCGACCGCGGTGTCGGAAAAGCCATCTACGACCTGTTGTTCGGCCGTTACGTCGATGCGCACGGGGCGCACGAAGTCCTTGCCATGTGCGGTGGCAAGCTCCTCGTGGGCCTTGGCGAGTGCGGCCTCGTCAATATCAGCCAGAACCACGCAGGCGCCTTCGCGCAAGAGGCGCGTGGCGGTCGCGCGCCCGATGCCGCCGGCGCCGCCGGTGACAAGCGCTATCTGGCCTGCGAGAGCCTTGGGCTTGGGCATGCGCTGGAGCTTGGCCTCTTCCAGAAGCCAGTATTCGATGTTGAACGCTTCCTGCTCTGGCAGTCCGACATAGGTGGACACGCTTGACGCGCCGCGCATGACGTTGATGGCGTTGACGTAGAATTCGCCGGAAATGCGGGCCGTCGCCTTGTCGCCGGCGAAGGTGAACATGCCGACGCCGGGCACCAGAAAGACCACGGCGTTGGGATCGCGCATGGCCGGAGAGTCGGCATGTTTGCAGCGCTCGTAATAGGCCTGGTAGCCGGCGCGATACGTTGCGATGTCACCGGGAAGGCGCGCTGCAACGGCATCGGTGTCCAGCTTTACCGGATCGAATTCGATCACCAGTGGCCTGATCTTGGTGCGCAGGAAGTGGTCCGGGCACGAGGTGCCGAGCGCCGCCAGGTCGCGCAGATTCCTCGAATTTACGAACTCGAGTACCGTGTCGGAATCATCAAAATGCCCGATCTTGTGCGACTTCTCGGATATGAGGCCGCGGATCGCCGGCATCAGTTTGGCTGCGATGGCCCGGCGTTGGTTCTGGTCCAATGACTTGACGACCGCCCCGCCGAAGACCGGCTTGCCTTCAGTCTTGCGTTCGAACCAGTCGATCGCCTGGTTGATCACCGAGATGGTCGTTTCGTAGCAGGCCTTCGGCGTGTCGGCCCAGGTGAACAGACCGTGGCTCTCAAGGACCACGCCCTTTGCCGCCGGGTTATCGAGGCAGAACTTTTCCAGCCATAGGCCGAGTTCGAAGCCGGGCTTCTTCCACGGTAGCCAGCCAATTTCGTCGCCGAATACCTCCTTGGTCAGTTCCCTGGAGTTCTTCGATGCCGCAATGGCGATAATGGCGTCCGGGTGCATGTGGTCGACATAGGCGTGCGGCACATAGGCGTGTAGCGGCGTGTCGATCGAGGCGGCGCGCGGATTGAGGTTGAAGGTGCAGTGCGGCAGGTAGCCGACCATCTCATCCTCGTGATCAAGCCCGCGATAGAGACCTTTCAGCGCCCGCAGCTTTTCCATGTAGAGCGTGGCAAAACCATCGAGCTTGATGGAGGCGCTGTCGCCGCCAGAGCCCTTGACCCACAGGACTTCGACCTGTTGGCCGGTCAGCGGGTCGGCTTGCACGATCTTGGACGACGTGTTGCCTCCGCCATAGTTGGTCACGCGCTTGTCGGAGCCAAGGATGTTGGAACGATAGACGAGCCGTTCCGCCTCGCTCATCTGGGCAGCCTTGGCATCATCCCACAAATTCGCGAGGCGCGAGCCGGTGCGCTTGTCGAGCATGATTCAAATCCTCCCAAGGAGCACGCGGATCACCGCGCAACATAGGCCGTAAATTTCCACGATTGCGTCTCTGCGTCAATCAAAAACAATCAAAAGCAATCATATTGCGCTGCACAATGAAATTATTTGATTGGAAATGATTGACAGTGAGCGAGGCGCATGCGTAGATGAAAGGGCAGGGAGGAACCATGCACGAGAAAGAACGTCACAGGATCATTCTGTCCGCCGTCCAGGAAAAGCCTGTCGTGACAGTGCAGGAACTGGTCGACCTGACGGATGCGTCGGAAGCGACGATCCGGCGCGATATCGCCGCGCTGCATGTGCAAAAGCGGTTGCGGCGCGTGCGTGGCGGCGCCGAGGCCATTTCTCCGCCGGCATTCGTCGGCCTGGCTGGACGCCCGTTCTCCGTCAACGAGACCATCAACGCCGCGCAGAAGCGCGCGATCGCCCGCGAAGCGGTCGAACTTTGCAAGGATGGCGAACCGATCATCATAAATGGCGGCACCACCACCTTCCAGATGGTGCACTTCCTGATCAACCGGCGCATGCCGATCTTCACCAATTCCTTTCCGATTGCCGAGCATCTGCTCAAGCATTCCAAGAACACGGTTATGCTGTCCGGCGGCACCATCTATCGCGAACAGAATATCATCCTGTCGCCGTTCGAAAACGACGTGACGCGCAACTTCTACGCGCGGCGCATGTTCATGGGCGCGCAGGGCCTTGGCCCGCTCGGGTTGATGGAAGGCGATCCGCTCTTGATCCAGGCTGAGCAGAAGCTGATCGACCAAGCGGACGAACTGGTCGTGCTGGTCGATTCTTCGAAGTTCCGCCAGCGCTCCAGCCTGATTTTGTGCGGTCTGTCGCGCATCGCAACCGTGATTACGGACGAGGGCATCGAGGATCGTGAAGCGGCCATGCTGGAAAGCGCGGGCGTGACGCTGGTCGTTGCCAGCAAGGGCGCGGCCGCACGGGAAGAATCTTCGCTGCAGGCCTGAGCCGTTTCACGCCGCAGTGCTGATGGGAATGTAACGCTCAAGGGAGGTATTTCGATGAGCATCTGGAAAAAACTGCTGGTAACAGCAGCGTTTTCGGCCGCCATGGTCGTCAACGCGGCCTACGCAGACAACGTCAAGATTGCATTGGTGGTGAAGTCGCTGGGCAACGGTTTCTTCGACGCCGCCAACAAGGGCGCCGAGGAAGCGGCCAAGGAACTGGGCGATGTCGACTTGATCTATACCGGCCCGACCAAGGCAACCGCCGAGGCCCAGATCGAAGTAGTCAACTCGCTGATCGCCCAGAAGGTCAATGCAATTGCCATCTCGGCCAATGACGCCGATGCACTCGTACCTGCGCTGAAGAAGGCGATGGAACGCGGCATCACCGTCATTTCATGGGATTCGGGCGTGGCCCCCGAAGGCCGCCAGTTGCACCTCAATCCTTCCGATACCAACTTGATCGGCGAGACCATCATCAAGCTTGCCGCCGACTATCTGCCTGAAGGCGGCGACGTCGCCATCCTGTCGGCTGCTTCGACGGCAACCAACCAGAATGCCTGGATCGATGCCGCAAAGAAGGTGCTGCCGGAGAAATTCCCGAAGATCAATCTGGTGGCAACCGTCTATGGCGATGACGACTCGGCCAAGAGCACTGATGAAGCCAAGGGCCTGCTGAAGTCCTACCCGAACCTCAAGGCAATCATCGCGCCGACCACTGTCGGTGTCGTCGCCGCCGCCCAGGTGGTGACCGACGAAGGCCTGATCGGCAAGGTCAACGTAACGGGCCTCGCGCTGCCTTCGGAGTTCAAGAAGTTCATCGACAATGGCGCGAGCCAGGCGGTTGCGCTCTGGAACCCGATCGATCTCGGCTATTCTGCGATCTACCTTGCGCACGACCTCGCCGTGAAGAAGGACGAGGCAAAGCCGGGTGCGACGCTCTCCATCGGTCGGGTTGGCAAGGTGACACTCGACGACACCAATTCGGCTGCGATGGCGCCTCCGTTCCAGTTCGACAAGTCGAACATCGAAGAGTTCTCGAAGATCTATTGATCGAGAAGGAGGCGGCGGCATGCCCGTCGCCTTCCTACCCCACGCTCCAGGGCTTGATACGCACATGGACACGACAGCCCAGCGCAATAAAACGGGAGGATCGCAAGGCTCCAAGGCCCCGCGCCTGACGCTTTCCGGCATCGGCAAGAGCTTTCCCGGCGTACGCGCGCTGCACAATGTTTCCCTGTCGCTCTATCCGGGCGAAGTGACCGCCTTGATCGGCGAAAACGGCGCAGGCAAGTCCACGCTGGTCAAGATCATGACCGGCATCTACCAGCCGGACAGCGGCACCATCGCCGTTGACGGCAGTCCGGTTTCACTGGCGGGCGCCCACGCGGCTTTTGCCAATGGTATCACCGCCATTCACCAGGAAACGGTCCTGTTCGACGACCTGTCGGTGGCGGAAAATATATTCCTCGGCCATGCCCCGCGCACGCGCCTCAGGCTGATCGATTGGTCGACGATGCGCGCCAATGCGCGTGAAGTTTTGACCACCATGCAGGCCGGTCACATCGACCCGGATACGCGCCTCAAGGACCTTGGCATCGCCAACAAGCATCTTGTTGCGGTGGCGCGCGCCATGTCGATCGATGCCAGTATCGTCATCATGGACGAACCAACGGCAGCCCTGTCGATGAAGGAGATCGAGGAGCTTTTCCTGCTGATCGAATTCCTCAAGAGCCAGGGCAAGGCGATCCTGTTCATCAGCCACAAGTTCGATGAGATATTCCGCATAGCCGACCGCTACACCGTATTCCGCGACGGCGAGATGGTGGGCGAAGGCAAGCTCGCCGAGACCAGTCAGAACGACATCGTCAAGCTGATGGTGGGCCGTTCGATCGACCACATCTTTCCGGAGCGGGCAGCTTCGGTTGGAGAACCGATACTTACGGTCGAGGGCCTGTCGCACCCGACCGAGTTCGACGACATCGGCTTCAAGCTGCACAAAGGCGAAATCCTCGGTTTCTACGGACTTGTCGGCGCGGGGCGAAGCGAGGTGATGCAGGCGATTGCCGGCATTACCCGGGTCAGCGGAGGCAAGATTGCTCTGGAAGGCAATGCTATTTTGCCGAAATCAGCTGCCGACGCCATCGAGGCCGGCATCGTCTACGTGCCGGAAGAGCGCGGCAAGCAAGGGGTGGTGATCGGCCTGCCGATCTTCCAGAACGTGTCGCTCCCGTCATTGAAGCGCACCAGCAAATCCGGCCTGCTCAGGCTCGCGGAAGAATTTGCGCTAGCGCGCACCTACACCGAACGGCTGGATTTGCGGGCATCATCGCTCAGCCAGGACGTTGGCACGCTCTCCGGCGGCAACCAGCAAAAGGTGGTCATCGCCAAATGGCTGGCCACGCAACCGAAGGTCATCATTCTCGACGAGCCCACCAAGGGTATCGACATCGGCTCGAAAGCCGCCGTCCACGGCTTTATGGCCGAACTGGTCGCAGAGGGACTGTCCGTGATTATGGTCTCTTCGGAATTGCCTGAAATCCTCGGCATGTCGGACCGTGTCGTCGTAATGCGCGAGGGGCGCATCGCTGCCGTCTACGACAACGAGGCGCTCGATGCCGAAACATTGGTGCGAGCTGCTGCGGGGATCGCCGCATGAAAATCTTGTTCAGATACCGTGAAGCCTGGCTCTTGCTGGCAATCGCCGTCGTGGTTGGCCTGATCTCCACAAGGTTTCCGGCCTTTGCGCGGCCGGGCAACCTCGCCCAGGTCTTCAACGATACCTCGATCCTGATGATCCTCGCGCTGGGCCAGATGGTGGTGATCCTGACGCGTGGCATCGATCTGTCGATGGCATCGAACCTGTGTTTCACCGGCATGGTCGTGGCGATGCTGAACGCGGCCTATCCCGGCATTCCGATCGCAGCGCTGATTTTGATAGCACTGGCGGTTGGCCTGGTGCTTGGCGCCATCAACGGCCTGCTGGTGTGGCGTCTCAATATTCCCTCGATTGTGGTCACGCTTGGAACGCTGACGATCTATCGTGGCGCCACGTTCGTCCTGTCAGGCGGCGCATGGGTCAATGCAGACAAGATGAGCGCGGCATTCATCGACTTCCAGCGTACTGTGTTGCTCGGCATTCCAGTGCTGTCGTGGATCGCGATATGCGTCATTGCGCTGTTCTTCGTGCTGATGACGCGCACGCCGCTGGGACGCTCGATCCATGCAGCCGGCGTAAACCCGACGGCGGCTGTCTATACCGGCATCGATGTCGGCCGCACCCAGTTTCTCGCCTTCTGCATATCCGGCATGATTTCGGGGCTCTGCGGTTATCTGTGGGTGTCCCGCTATGTCATCGCCTCGGTGGAAGTGGCGAGCGGCTACGAACTCAACATCATCGCCGCCTGCGTGATCGGCGGCATTTCGATTGCCGGAGGTATCGGCTCGGTTGGCGGAGCGGTGCTCGGAGCGCTTTTCCTCGGCATCATCGCCAATGCCTTGCCGGTCATCAACATCTCGCCATTCTGGCAGATGGCCATTTCCGGCTCGGCGATCATTCTTGCGGTCGTTCTCAACGCACGCGGCGAGCGTCGGCAGGGCCGCATCATCCTGAAGAAGGCGGAAGCGACATGACCGACACGCCCACGCCTCGCCGCATTCCCGATCGGCTCGACAAGCCGTTGACGTCCGCGATGTTTTCCTGGGAAGCGTTGCTGGCGGCAGTCGCTATCGCCATCTTCATCGCCAACAGCCTGGCTTCGCCCTATTTCCTCGACCCGTGGTCGCTGTCGGACCTGACATTCAATTTCACCGAAAAGGCGATCGTGGCGTTCGCCATGGCGCTTCTCATCATCGCCGGCGAGATCGACCTCTCGGTCGCGGCGATCATCGCCTTGGCTTCAACGCTCATGGGCATGGCCGCGCAGGTGGGCGTCGGTACGCCGGGGCTGGTGGCAATCGGAATTGCGGTTGGCCTCGCCTGTGGAGCCTTCAACGGTCTGCTGGTGACGCGCCTCGGCCTGCCGTCGATCGTCGTGACAATCGGCACCATGACGCTTTACCGCGGCATCGCCTTCATCATCCTCGGCGACCAGGCCTACAAGGGCTATCCGGCAAGCTTTGCCTTCTTCGGGCAGGGTTACGTCTGGTGGGTAGTTTCCTGCGAACTTTTGCTATTCGTCGTCGCCGCAGTTGCCTATTGGGCCTTGCTGCACCGCACGAGCTTCGGCCGGCGCGTCTTCGCCATCGGCAACAATCCGGTTGCCGCGCAATTCTCCGGCGTGCGTGTCGGGCGCATCAAGTTCATCCTGTTTTGCCTTACCGGCCTCATGTCCGGAATAGCTGCGGTGCTGATCACATCGCGGCTTGGATCGACGCGCCCTTCCATCGCACAGGGCTACGAGTTGGAGATCATCACCATGGTGGTGCTGGGCGGCGTCAATATCCTTGGCGGCGCAGGCAGCATTCTTGGCGTGGTGCTTGCCGCGCTGATCATGGGTCTGGTGACATTCGGCCTTGGCCTGCTCAATGTTCCCGGCATCGTCATGTCGATCTTTGTCGGCCTGCTGCTCATTGTGGTGATTGCATTGCCGATCGTATGGCGGCGGATGAGACGGGAGCGGGTTGCCTGATGGCCGAGAAATACGCCTTTCGCATGCGGCTAAATCCCGGGATGAAGGCCGAATACAAGCGACGGCACGACGAAATCTGGCCGGAATTGCTGGTCCTGCTGCGAGATGCCGGCGTCTCCGACTACTCCATCCATCTCGACGAAGAGACAAACAGCCTGTTCGGCGTGCTGTGGCGCAGGGAGGGTCATGGCATGGACGACCTGCCGCGTCATCCCGTCATGCAGCGCTGGTGGACCTACATGGCGGATTTGATGGAAACCAAACCGGACAATGAGCCGGTGGCGCTGCCTCTCGAAACCGTTTTCCACATGCAATGACGATGACCGCCATTCGTCACGTCGCCGTCATCGATATCGGCAAGACCAATGCCAAGGTAGCGATGGTCGACCTCGATACGCTGTCGGAAACGGCGGTGAGAAAAACGCCCAACCGGCCGCTTCTCGGTAACCTCTATCGCCACCACGACGTTGAAACCATTTGGACCTTCGTTCTCGAGAGCCTTCAGGCACTGGGGCGTGAACAGCGGATCGATGCAATTTCCGTTACCACGCATGGCGCGACTGCCGCGTTGATCGACGCCCAAGGCGAATTGGCCTTGCCGGTTCTCGACTATGAGGACGATGGCCCGGACGGGCTGCGCAAGCCTTATGACGCAGTGCGGCCCCAATTCGAAGAAACCGGCTCGCCGACCCTGCCGCTTGGACTGAACCTTGGAGCCCAGCTTTTCTGGCAAAACGAGACGTATCCGGAAGCATTTGCCAAGGTTTCTCATGTCCTTGCCTATCCGCAATATTGGAGCTGGCGGCTGACCGGTGTCGCGGCAAGCGAAGTAACGTCGCTCGGCTGCCATACCGATCTATGGAACCCTCATAGCCGGGATTTCTCCACGCTCGTCGACCGCATGGGGTGGCGTAACCTCTTTCCGCCAATAAGGGCCGCGGGCGAAAGGCTGGGTTTTGTTCGCTCTGCGATTGCGGAGCGCATCGGTGTCGACCCATCGACGCCGGTTTTTTGCGGCATTCACGATTCCAATGCTTCGCTTCTGCCGCATCTGTTGCAGCGCAAGGCCCCGTTTTCGGTCGTCTCGACCGGCACCTGGGTCATCGCCATGGCAATCGGCGGGCGCGCAATCGACCTCGACCCGGCGCGCGATACGCTGGTCAACGTCAATGCGCTGGGCGATCCGGTGCGGTCCGCCCGGTTCATGGGGGGACGCGAGTTCGAGCTTTTGTCCGACGGCGCGAATGCGGTGGCAGATGACGCCGCGATACGCTCGGTGCTGGACAACAGGATCATGTTGCTGCCCTCGGTGCAACAGGGCTCGGGACCGTTCCCGTTTGCGCATTCGCGCTGGGTGGGAAAGCCTTCCAAGGAGGAGCGCGCGATTGCGATATCGTTCTATCTTGCGATGATGACGGCGACCTGCCTCGACCTGATCGGAGCCGATGGCGCTACCGTTATCGAGGGCCCGTTTGCGTTGAATGTCCAGTATTGCGGCATGTTGCAGGCTGCGACTGGACGCTCCGTTCTGCCGCAGGCCGCTCAGGCAACCGGGACCAGCATCGGCGCTGCCATGTTGGCCGGCACTCAGCGCAAAGGGCGGGTTGGCGACCCGAAACCGAAAACCTTGTCGGCGGCTTGGAGCGCCTATGCGCGCGCCTGGCGCGATGCGGCAAACGGCACATAAGCGTAGTTGGAAGAGGGTTGGGCGCGTCTGGAAATTACTCGGCCGCTTGCCGTACCGGTATCAGACGCTGTTCCACCTGTTGAAGATGATGCCGCATCGCCGCGGCGGCTCCCGCAAGGTCTCGCTCGGCAATTGCCCCGACGATCCTTTCATGGTCTTCGAAGCTGTGGTGCTCCGCGGGCGGGCGGGCGCCTTCGGATCGCAAGCGGCCCCAGACCACGGTGCGGCGGATCGCATTCAAGACGTCGAACAGGCCGAGCAGCACATTGTTGCGGCTGGCTTGTGCAATCTGCCGGTGCAGGAGGTTGTCGATATTCTCGTATTGACGCCATGTCGCCGCCTCGCGTGTCTGGACAAGCGAGTGGCGCATGGCGGCAATGTCGGCCAGCGTGGCGTGCAAGGCGGCTTCGCGCGCAATTTCCGGCTCGATGATCAGGCGCGCCCGCATTACGTCCGCTGGGTTCGTGCGGCCGGCAATCTCCGATATGCCGATGGTCTCCTCAATCGGCCCACTGCCCACAAAGGTACCCTTGCCGACATGGCGCCAGATATGGCCGTCCTTTTCCAGAACGTCCAGCGCCTTGCGAAGGTCGCCGCGCGACACGCCAAGGCTTTCGCACAGCTCGCGCTCCGATGGCAGCCTGCCATCGCTCGGCAAGTCTATCTGCGCCAGATAGGCCTGAAGCTGCACCAAGGCTGCATGGCCGCCATTTCCAATTTTGTCCATTGGTTCGACCAATCGGGAATCTATTCACGTATGCAAATTTAATAATGCGGATGCCGGAATCGGTCAACAGGGCCGAAATAGTGACGTTCCAGGTTTCAAGTTTTTGGTTGACACCAAGTCGTTCTTGACCAATTTTGTTAAAAAATTAAACCAATCATGAAATTGGTTAAGGGAGGAAGTGATATGACAGGACTGTCCAGACGCACCGTTTTGGGTGCTGCATTGGTTGCTGCGCTGGGAAGCGCAATGACGCTGCCGGCGGCAAGCGCAGGAGAGATGAAGATTGCCTTCGGCGATCTTCCCGGCATCGAATCCATCCAGACGCTTGCGGCCATCGAGCGCGCCAAGGAGCGCGGCGTTGGCGTCGAACTTATTATCCTCAACGACGAGGATCTCGCCGCGCAGGCCATCGTTGGCGGGCAGGCGGATGTCGGTATCGGTTCGCCCTACACGCTGATCCAGAAGGTTGGCGTCCCGATCCGGATGTTTGCGCAGATTTCGACCCAGCGCTTCTTCCCGGTGGTCAACGCTGAAACCTACAAGACCTGGAAGGATCTCGACGGGCAGGAAATCGCGGTGCAGGCACGCGGATCCGGCACCGAGGCCGTGATGATGCTGATGGCCAAGAACAACGGCATCACTTACGGCAAGGTGAGCTATGTGCCGGGTTCCGAAGTTCGCCGCAATGCGCTGATCCAGGGCACCATCAAGGCCTCCATCGTTGATGCTGCCAATCGCCGTGCGCTGGAAACCGAAGCACCCGGCAAATTCACCGTGCTTCCGGTTGAAAACGTCAGCGCCACCGACGAAGCTGTTTTCGCTACCGCCGACTATCTCAAGAACAATGCGGCTGACGTCGACATCCTGGTTGAGGAACTGATGAAGACCGGGCGCGAAATCACCGAAAACCCGGATGCCGCCGTCGAAATGCGCAACAAATACAAGCTGCTGCCGGATCTTGGGGCCGAAGCCGATGCCGAAATCTCGGCCTATTACAAGGAAACGGCGGAGGCGGGCAGCCTTGCGCTGAACGGCGGTGGTGCGGAAGCTGCGGCCGACGACTTTGCCTTCTTCGGGGCGGCCGGCCAGATCGAAGGAGACCCGGCCTCACTCAAGGTCGAAGACTTCTGGGATACTGCCTCGATTGACCGAGTGCTGGCCAATATCGGCAAGAAATAGGCGAAGGCTCGATGGCGGCAGGAACGGAAGCAGATCGGGCAGCAGGCGTCGCGCCGTTGGCGCGAAGTGCGCAGGCAGTACGGCTGTTCGAGCAGCCCATTTTCCTGCGGCTGGTGTCGATCACGTTGTTTGCCGCAGTCTGGCAGATAGCGGGGCTCATTCCGGTGAGCTTCGCTTTCCCGACCTTTTCCAGCACGATGGCTGCCTTCGTCCGCATGGTGGCCGACGGCAGCCTGCCCGCAGCCTATGTCTCGACATTGCAGCCCCTTATTCTGGGAGTGATCCTGGCAACCTTCGCCGGTGTCGGCATCGGTACACTGTGCGGGCTCTGGCGTCCGGGCGAATGGCTGCTCATTCCCGTCTTCATCGTACTTCAGGCAGCCCCTGTTGCCGCGTTCATTCCGCTGGTGACCTTCATCTACGGTATCGGCATGACCGCCAAGACGCTGGCTGTCATCATCCTTGCCCTGCCGGTCATCGTGCTCAACACCTACAAAGCCGTGCGGAACGTCAACGGATCGCTTCTGGTCATGAGCCGGTCGTTCATGGGAACGCGCTGGCAGGAAGTGATTAAAATCGTGCTGCCGGGTGCCAGTCCGGTGATCTTTGCCGGCTTGCGTCTCGGTGTCGCCGCCGGATTTGTCGGCGTCGTGCTGGCCGAACTGCTGATTACACCGACCGGCATCGGCGACCTGATAACCTTCGCGCGCTCTCGCGCCGACTATGCCGGAATGTATGCCACTATCGCCTCGGTGATTGCACTTTCGACCGTGACGCTGGTGGCCCTGCAGTGGATCGAAGTCCGTGTCTTCAGGCCGGAAAAAAGAGGAGGCTGAAGATGCGCGCCGCCGTTGTTCGAAATGAAGCCGTCGTGAGTGAACCCGCAGTCGATGCAATCGTGGAGGTGCGCGGCATCTCCAAGACCTATGGCGGCGGCGAGGCGCTGCGCGACGTCGATCTGGACTTTCCGCGCGGCAAGCTGACCAGCCTGCTGGGGCCGAGCGGCTGTGGCAAGACAACCTTGCTCAAGATCATCGCCGGGTTGATCGATGCCGATCGCGGGTCAGTTGCGGTCAATGGCAAGAAGGTCAGCGCGCCGGGCCCCGAGCGCGCCTTCGTGTTCCAGGATTTCGCCTTGCTGCCCTGGGCGACCGTGCTGCGCAACGTTGCCTTCGGGCTGGAACTGCGCGGGACAGCCAAGGAGGAGCGTGAGGCGATTGCCCGCCGCTATGTCGCCGATGTCGGGCTGGCTGGCTTCGAGGACAAGTATCCGCATGAATTGTCGGGCGGCATGCGCCAGCGTGTCGGATTGGCTCGGGCACTTTGCGTGGATGCGGACGTGCTTTTGCTCGACGAGCCTTTTTCGGCAGTGGACGAACAGAACCGCCGCAAATTCCAGGAAGACCTGATCCGGCTGCGCACCAACCAGAACAAGACCTTCATTTTCGTCACGCACTCGATCGAGGAGGCGGTCTATATCTCCGACCGCATCGTGCTGCTTTCGCCGCGTCCGGGGCGTGTTTCGCGCGTCATCGAGCCGGATATCGACCGCTCCGGAGATCCCGACCGTATCCATCGCGACCAGCATTACCTGGATACGGTCGAGGAAATCTGGCAGGGCCTGAAGCAATATGTGGAGTAGCCGGCGATGACCCTTTTTGGCTACCGCATTCCGATGATGGCTTCGCTTTTGGTCTGGTGCGTCCTTTGGGAGATCGTCGGCCGGCTCGACCTCATGTTCATCCTGCCGCCGTTCAGCGAAGTCCTGGCGGCGGCCGTGGATCTCGTACAATTGCCGTCATGGCAGAGCGCCACGGTCACGACGTTGCGGGCTTTCCTCATCGGTATGGTGCTGGCGATTTGCGTTGGCATCCCGCTCGGCATGCTGATGGGTCGGGTCAAGATCGCTGACGACCTGCTCGGCATGTGGGTCAATATCTTCTCCAGCGCGCCGCTCTCGGCCATCGTGCCGGTGTTGATGATTCTGTTCGGCTTCGGCGAGAATACCATCATCGCCGCCGTGTTCCTGTTCGCGATCTGGATCATCGTGCTCGATACCCGCGCCGGCGTGCGCCACATCTCGCCTTCCCTTATCGAAATGGCACGATCCTACGGTGCTTCGCGGCCGGCGCTGTACGGCAAGATCATCGTATGGGCGGCACTGCCGGAAATTCTGGCCGGTATCCGACTCGGCCTTATCAGAGGCGTCAAGGGCGTGGTCATCGGCCAGTTGCTGGTGGCAATCGTTGGCTATGGCGCGCTGTTCGAGACCTTCTCGCGCAATTTCCGCATGTCCCAGTTCTGGGCGCTGACCATCATTCTGTTTGCCTTCGCGCTCGTGGTTTCCGCGTTGATCGAGCGAGCCGAGGCCAAAGTCGAATTCTATGCAGGAGTAAGATAATGAACATCCAGGGTGCGGCCTCCAACTATGTCATCGAACCCACCGCGATAGCTGCGCTGCCGGTGGTCGGTTCCGACCGACTGTTTCCTGTCCGCCGTGTCTATTGCGTCGGTCGCAACTATGCGGCCCATGCCGTGGAAATGGGGCATGATCCCAACAAGGAGCCGCCGTTCTTCTTCCAGAAAAACCCCGACAATCTCGACGTCAGCGGAGAGTTTCCCTATCCGCCGGCTTCGAGCGACGTCCATCACGAGATCGAGATGATGGTGGCGCTGAAAAGCGGCGGCAAGGATATCGCGCTGGAGAAGGCGCTCGACTGCGTCTACGGCTACGGCGTCGCTCTGGACATGACGCGGCGCGACCTGCAGGGCAAGGCCAAGGAAATGGGCCGCCCCTGGGAAGTGGGCAAGGCCTTCGAGGCATCGGCGCCTTGTAGCGCGCTGGTGCCGGCAGAACGGGTCGGCAACCCGACGCAAGGGGCTGTGTGGCTCGACGTCAATGGCGAACGCAAGCAGACCGGCGATCTAAACCAGATGATATGGAAGGTGCCGGAAATGATCAGCTATCTGTCCGGGCTGTTTACCTTGATGCCGGGCGATGTCATCCTTTCGGGAACCCCGGCAGGTGTTGGCCCGGTCAATCGCGGCGACGTGCTGCGCGGCCATGTCGACGGAGTTGGCGATATCGAGGTTCGCGTTGTCTGAGGCAGGTCCGATCATCGAGCGGCTGGTGCGGGGGAATGATGACGCGCCGGCCGTATCGGCACCGGACAGGACGACGCTGACGCATGGTGGCCTGCGCCGGCTGATGAGCGAGGTTGCAGAGCAGTTGCATGCGCGGGGTATCGGGCGCTGCGACCGTGTCGCCATCGTGCTGCCCAATGGGCCGGAAATGGCGACAGCGTTCCTGAGCGTCGCCGCCGCTGCCACGACCGCGCCGCTCAATCCCGCCTACCGGGCCGAGGAGCTCGAATTCTACCTGACCGATATCGGCGCCAAGGCAATCCTTGTCGCCGAGGACGAGGCAGGCCCCACCGTCACCGTTGCCGAACGGCTAGGGATCGGCGTTATTCGGCTGATTGCGCTTGGCGATGCGCCGGCGGGCAGCTTCCGGATCGAGGGCGATACGGTCGGTCCGGCTGCTGCGCCAGATCTTGCGCAGGCCGAGGATTCAGCACTTTTGCTGCACACTTCGGGCACCACCTCGCGGCCGAAACTGGTGCCGCTGCGCCATGAAAATCTCGCAGCTTCCGCTGCCCATATCGGCGCGACGCTGGGACTAGGCGAGGCGGACCGCTGCCTCAATATCATGCCGTTGTTTCATATCCACGGGCTGGTGGCGGCCGTGTTGTCGTCGCTTGCCGCCGGTGGCAGCGTGTTTTGCACACCGGGCTTCAACGCGTTGAAGTTTTTCCAATGGCTGAGCGAGGCGAGGCCGAGCTGGTATACGGCAGTGCCTACCATGCATCAGGCGATCCTGGCGCGGGCGGCTCGCAACCGGGAGACGTTGGCTGATACTAACCTTCGCTTTGTCCGCTCGTCGTCGGCCTCGCTGCCGGCGCAAGTGATGGCGGAATTGGAGGCAACCTTTCGCTGTCCGGTGGTCGAGGCCTATGGCATGACCGAAGCGGCGCATCAGATGACGTCGAATCGGCTGCCGCCCGGCAAGCGCAAGCCCGGCAGCGTCGGACCCGCGGCCGGGCCGGAGGTCACGGTGATGGCGAATGACGGACGGCTGTTGGGACCGGGCGAAATCGGCGAGGTAGTCATTCGCGGCCCCAATGTTACTGCCGGCTATGAGAAGAATCCGGGCGCCAACGAGACCGCCTTCGCGCATGGCTGGTTCCACACCGGCGACCAGGGCGTGCTGGACGAAGACCGTTATCTGCGTGTGACCGGGCGGCTCAAGGAGATCATCAATCGCGGCGGCGAGAAGATCTCGCCGCTCGAGGTCGACGAGGTAATGATGGATCACCCCGCCGTCGCCCAAGTGGTGACCTTTGCCATGCCGCATGACAAGCTACGCGAGGAGGTGGCGGCGGCAATCGTGCTGCGCGACGGCAGCACCGCCAACGAGAATGAACTCCGAGATTTCGCCTCCGGCCGGTTGGCCGATTTCAAGGTGCCGCGGCGCATCGTGATCCTGGAGGAAATTCCGAAGGGCGCAACCGGCAAGCTGCAACGAATCGGCCTCGCAGCCAAGCTCGGCCTCGGTTGATGCGCATCGCAGTCTTCGGCGCCGGGGCGATCGGCGGCTACGTGGCGGCCAAGCTTGCCGCCGCCGACCGTGTCGATTTGTCGATCGTAGCACGCGGCGCGCATCTGGAAGCCATCCGCAAGGACGGGCTGAGGCTGATCGAGGGCGGGCAGGAGAACTCCTATCCGGTAAGCGCGGCAGCGGATGCGCATGGACTTGGGGTTCAGGACTACGTTGTCCTGGCGCTCAAGGCGCACTCGCTAAGCGGCGCGCTTGACCAGATCGCACCGTTGCTCGGCGAACGGACTGCAGTCGTCACCATGCAGAACGGCGTGCCGTGGTGGTATTTCCATCAGCTCGCCGGGCCACTGGAAGGTACGCGCGTTGCTGCGGTTGATCCAGATGGAGTCATTTGGGATCGGATCGGGCCGGAACGGGCGATCGGCGCCGTCGTCTATCCGGCGGCGGAAGTCGATGCACCGGGCGTCATCCGCCATGTCGACGGCACCCGCTTTTCACTGGGAGAGCCATCCGGCGAAAAAAGCGAGCGGGTAACGCTGCTTGCCGCGGAAATGATCGCGGCCGGGCTTCAAGCTCCAGTGCGCGACGATATCCGTAGCGAAATCTGGGTCAAGCTGTGGGGCAATCTGTGCTTCAACCCGATTTCGGCGCTGACCGGCAGCACGCTTGCCGAGATCGTTGCCGATAAGCCGACGCGTGCGCTGGCGCGCTCAATGATGCTAGAGGCGCAAGCGATCGGCGAAAGTCTCGGTGTGAGGTTTCCGATTTCAGTCGACCGGCGCATCAAGGGAGCGGGCGAGGTCGGCGCTCACAAGACCTCGATGTTGCAAGACCTGGAGCGCGGCCGGCCGATGGAAATCGATGCCTTGGTGACGGCCGTTCAGGAACTTGGCCGGCTCACGAGAAAACCGACGCCAACAATCGATGCCGTGCTGGCACTGGTGCGCCGGCTTGCCATCCAGCGCGGGTGCTATCCCGGCTAGACAATCAAGCTGCTTGAGCCATCCGCTCACTGTTCATGCGGTACGAAATCGCCTCCGCCAGATGAATACGGCCGACCGTTTCGCTGCCGTCGAGGTCGGCCAACGTGCGGGCAACTTTCAACACACGATGATAGGCGCGGGCCGAGAAACCGAGCTTCTCGCTGGCATCGTGCAACAGCGCGAGGCCAGCCGCATCGGGCATGGCAATCTCTTCGATCAAGGCCGGCTGACAATGCGCATTTGTGGCCGCGCCGCTAATGCCCAGCCGTTCGAACCGTTCGCGTTGCAAGGCCCTAGCCGTGGCTACGCGCCCGGCCACGACGGCACTGGTTTCGGCCTTGCCGGGGCGGATGAGGTCCGCCGCCGAGACAGCCGGAACCTCGATCCTGAGATCGATACGGTCGAGCAAAGGTCCGGAGATGCGCGCCTGGTAGTCCGTGCGGCAGCGCTCGCCGCGTGCGCAGCGGTAGCCCGGTTCGCCTGCCATGCCGCAACGGCAAGGATTCATCGCAGCGACCAACTGGATACGCGCCGGATAGGTGACACGGTGATTGGCCCGCGCGATCATGCATTCGCCGGTTTCGAGCGGCTGGCGCAAGGCGTCCAGCGTCTGCGGTGAGAACTCCGGAAATTCGTCGAGGAAGAGGACGCCGTGATGGGCGAGCGACACTTCGCCCGGCCGAGCGCGCAATCCACCGCCGACCAACGCCGCCATCGAGGCCGAGTGATGCGGCGAGCGGAACGGCCGCCGGTCCGTCAACCTTCCCTCGGCCAATTCTCCCGCGACTGAGGCGATCATCGAGACTTCCAGCAGCTCCTTCGGCGCCAGGGGCGGCAGGATCGAAGGCAAGCGCTGCGCCAGCATCGACTTGCCGGAACCGGGCGGGCCGACCATCAGAAGATTATGTCCCCCGGCGGCTGCGACCTCGAGCGCGCGCTTGGCGCTCTCCTGCCCTTTGATGTCGGCAAGGTCAGGAAGATTGTTTGGGGCGGCTCGGACACCGGCCTCAGGTCGCGAAAGCACCTGCGTGCCACGAAAATGGTTGGCGATCGCTATCAGGCTTCGCGGCGCAAGGATGTCGATATCGCTGCCTGCCCATGCGGCTTCCGGTCCGCACGCGTGGGGGCAGATCAAACCCTTGCCGTCCGCGTTGGCGCCAATAGCCGCCGGCAACGCACCCGCGACCGATGCGATGGTGCCGTCGAGCGACAGTTCGCCCAGCACGACATAGGCCGCCAGCATATCGCCGGGAATGGCACCAAGTGCCGCCATCAGCCCAAGCGCAATCGGGAGATCGTAGTGGCTGCCTTCCTTCGGCAGATCGGCCGGTGCGAGATTTACCGTCACCTTCTTTGCCGGCATCGACAGGCCGGATGCATGGAGAGCGGCCTGCACACGCTCCCGGCTTTCGGCCACCGCCTTGTCCGGGAGGCCGACGATCGACATACCGACCTTGCCGGGCGCGACCATGACCTGAACATCGACTGGAACGGCCTCGATCCCCTGGAAGGCCACTGTGCGAACGCGTGAAACCATTATGCCCCCGAAACGCCCCTGTCGCCCGCTCGATGGCAGACGCTCCTGACGCTTCACTCAGAACCTAATCACAGCCGCTCGATCAAATCAAGAACATTTCAGGAACAATCTAAAGCATAGGCTGCAATCTGGTTGCGCAGGGTTGCAGGAGCGGAACAAAAGCTGGCCGTGCGGCTTTTCAGCTGCGCTTGGCTTCGACGGCGTCCCAGAACAGGGCTGCGATATCGGCGCCGCCGAAGCGCTTGACTTCGCGGATGCCGGTCGGGGATGTGACGTTGATTTCGGTCATATAGTCGCCAATCACGTCGATGCCGACGAGGATGAAACCGCGGTCTCTCAGAGACGGCCCGATCGCCTCGCAAATCTCGCGCTCGCGCCTGGTGAGGTCTGTCTTCTCGGCGCGACCGCCGACATGCATGTTGGAACGCGATTCCGACTCAGCCGGCACACGGTTCACGGCGCCGACCGGTTCGCCATCGATCAGGATGATGCGCTTGTCGCCGGCACGGACTTCCTTCAGGTAGCGCTGGACGATGAACGGCTCGCGAAACAATTGCGAGAACATTTCAAGCAATGAAGCAAGGTTGCGGTCTGCCTCGTGCAGATGGAAAATACCGGCGCCACCATTGCCGTAGAGCGGCTTGACGATGATGTCGCCGAACTCCTTGCGGAAGGCTGCGACTTCCTGCGGATCCTTGGTGATCATGGTTTCGGGCATCAGGTCCGCAAACTCGGTGACGAATATCTTTTCCGGACTGTTGCGGACCCATGCCGGGTCATTGACCACCAGCGTCTGCGGGTGAATGCGTTCAAGAATATGCGTTGTCGTGATGTAGTTCATGTCGAAGGGCGGATCTTGCCTCAGCAGGACCACATCCATATCCGAAAGATCGATGCGCACAGGCTCGCCAAGCGAGAAATGATTGCCCTTCTCGTCGCGTACCGTCATCTGCTCGACACGGGCAAACACCTTGCCGTTCGCGAGCGTCAGCCGGTCGGGCGTGTAGTGGTAGAGCAAGTGGCCTCGCCGTTGTGCTTCCAGGGACAGTGCAAACGTCGTATCGCCGGCAATCGACACGGTGGAGATATGGTCCATCTGGACGGCGATCTTGAGCGGCATTGCAAAGGCTCTCCGAAGTCACGACGCGTGTCATATACGAGACTTGCCGCACCCTGCCAATGCGGTTGCCAGAGCCATCTCCAGCAGACACGAAACATCCGGAATGTCGATTGGTCCCAGGCGCGTGCATGCTCGGCGAAGGAGCCATTCTCCCAAGATACGTTTCCTAAAGGGTTTGATGCCACTGTCGGCCCATACTTTGCGTGAGAACAGGGAAACCGATGCAAACGCCGTTTAGCACCGGGCAAATAAGCAGGGACGGCAGCGACCTGGCCTTTACCGATGCGTTGACCGGTCTGGGCAACCATCGCCGCTTTTTCGACAAGGTGGACCGGTTGATCAGCGACCGGGCCGACGATCCGGCGCCGTTTGCAATCGGTATCCTCGACCTCGACGGCTTCAAGCCAATCAACGACCTTTTCGGCCACAAGGCCGGCGACGACATTCTCGCGCAGGTGGCAATGCGCCTGCGCGCCTCGATGGACAGTTATTCGACGGTGTGCCGCATCGGCGCCGATGAATTCGCCTTTCTCTATCCGATGGTCTTCAGCGAGGAAGCTGCAGCCGAGCGTGCGCGCATGCTGATCGAGATACTGTCGGCCCCTTACGATGTCGGCGAACGGACCGCGCGGCTCTCCGCTTCCACCGGCTGCTCGCTGTTTTATTCCGGCGACGAAACGACCGAAATCCTCGTCAACAAGGCCGAAACGGCGCTTTATCACGCTAAGCGTTCGGGGCGTGGTAAAGTAGTTGTTTATACGCGCGAGATGGAGGAGGCCGCCAAGCGCGTGACCCGCATCGAGCAGGCCTTGCGCCGCGCGGTTTCGGGCGGAGAAGTGGAACCGCATTTCCAGCCCATCGTCGATCTGAGCACCCGCCGCACCATAGGCTTCGAAACACTGGCACGGTGGACCGATCGCGATCTTGGCCCCGTTTCGCCGGTCGTCTTCATCCCTATCGCCGAGGAGCGCGGCATCATCGGCCCTCTCTCGCAACTGGTGCTGCGCAAGGCGACCGAAGCTGCGCGGAACTGGCCGAAGGACCTGTTCCTGTCTTTCAATCTGTCGCCATCGCAACTTGTGGACCAGAACACCGGCCTTCACATCCTTTCCATTCTCGACCGGACCGGCTTCGACCCACGCCGGTTGGAGGTCGAGATTACCGAAACCGGCCTGATGAACGATCCGGCTTCTGCCGAAAAGATTGTCGATGATTTGCGCCGCGTTGGTATCCGTGTGGCGCTTGATGATTTTGGCACCGGACAGTCGTCGCTTGGGCGGTTGCGTGAATTCCACTTCGACAAGCTAAAGATCGACCGGGCTTTCGTTTCTTCTATCCTCGATGATCGCCCTTCCGAACATATCATCCGCGCCATACTTGCCATGTGCGAGGGGCTTGGCATGGAGGTTGTGGCGGAGGGCATCGAGGAAGAAGCGCAAGCCGACCGCCTTGTGGAGTTCGGCTGTGGCGGTGGGCAGGGATTTCTGTTCGGCAGACCGGTCGATGCCGATGCGACACTGGGATATCTGCGGGATCAGTTCCGGGGTGCGCAACGCGCCGCCGGAATCTAACGCCGAATTGCTGCCCGATTTCTCTTTTGTCTGACAAAATAGCGAATCCTCGATATTTGCGCTTGCCCATGTGCGGTTGACGGATAGGATGCGCCGCCGATGGCAGCGAAATCGGCGGAAAGGTCTCACATATGATGCCATCGGCGCGCTTCGCCGATCTCGGAGGCGCTTCCGTGCTCATCACCGGAGGCGGCTCTGGAATTGGCGCCAAGCTTACCGAAGGCTTTGCCCTGCAGGGCGCCAAGGTAGCGTTCATCGACATTGCCGAAGAACCGAGCCTGGCCTTATGTGACCGGTTGGAGCGCACGACCGGCACGCGACCGCTTTACCTGAAAGCCGACCTTCGCGATGTCGAGGCATTGCGTGGCGCGGTGGACAAGGCAGCATCGGCACATGGGCCGGTGACCGTTCTTGTCAACAACACCGCTAACGATATTCGACATGCGGTGGAGGATCTCACGCTCGCGGAATGGGACGACAACCAGGCGATCAATCTCCGGCCGCATTTCTTTACCGTCCAGGCCGTGCTCGACGGGATGCTGAAGGCTGGCCACGGCAGCATCGTCAACTTCACCTCGACATCCTTCATGCTGAATATCGGCGACATGCCGGCCTATACGGCGGCCAAGGCCGGCATCATCGGCCTGACCAAGGCGCTCGCCGGGCGCTACGGCAAGAACAACATCAGGGTCAACGCGATTGCGCCGGGCTGGGTCATAACCGAGCGGCAACGCGAACTGTGGGTGACGGAAGAAAAGCTCGACGCCCATATCGCCCGCCAGTCCATTCCAAGGATGATGCTTGCCGACGACATGGTGGGACCATGCCTGTTCCTGGCCTCCGACGCCTCGGCCATGCTCACCGCCCAGACCTTGATCGTCGATGGGGGTATGCTGTGAGCGGCATTCCTGCTGTCGCTGCTGTGGACTGGGGCACGACGCGGCTTCGCGTCTGGCTGCTCGATTTCGATGGGGCCGTACGCTCCGGACTGTTCGAGGCGGCGAGGCAAAACCAGATGATCGTTGCCGAAGGAAAAGCATCGTGACGCAGACCGCATCGTTTCCACGCCTGAAGCGTGGGCTGGTCGCCATCCTACGTGGCTTGCGACCGGAGGAGGCGGTTGAAATTGGCCGGATCATCCATGATGCCGGCATCGAGGCGATAGAGGTCCCGCTCAATTCGCCAGATCCGTTCAAGTCCATCGCCGATCTGGTCGCGGCGTTGCCTGAAACCGCGCTGGTGGGGGCTGGCACGGTGCTGAGCGCGACAGATGTCGATAAGCTTGCCGAGACTGGCGGGCGCCTTCTGGTTAGCCCCAACATCGACGCGGCTGTCATGGGTCGTGCGGCCTATTACGGCATGGTGACGATGCCGGGCGTGTTCAGTCCGACGGAAGCCTTCCAGGCCATCAAGCTCGGCGCCTCCGCACTGAAATTCTTCCCGGCCAATGTGATTGGGGCAGCAGGCATAGCGGCAATGCGGGCGGTCCTGCCGCGCGGGGCAAAGGTCGGGGCTGTGGGTGGTGTTTCGGAAAAGGACTTTCCCGCTTATCTGGCCGCGGGGGTTTCCGTGTTTGGACTTGGCTCCAGCCTTTTCAAGCCCGGAATGCGAGCCGAGGAAGTCGGCGAACGGGCGCGGGCGGCGGTAGCTGGCTGGGACGCCGCAATGGGAACTGCCTGATGGAGCACGTCGGTGTCTCCATCCTTTCCAGGCATGTTTGCGAGCTTGGCGAAGGCCCGACCTACGACCCGCACAATGACACCCTGCTCTGGTTCGACATCGTCAACGGCAAACTGATCGAACAGGCTTTGTCCGGCGGAGCGGCAAAGGTTCACGCGCTCGGCCAGATGGCCAGCGCGCTTGCGGTCATCGACGAAGGCCGGCAGTTGATCGCCACCGAAACCGGTCTTCATGTGCGTGACACGGCAACCGGCAAGCTGACGCTGCACACGCCGATCGAGGGTGACAACGCCGCAACCCGCTCGAACGACGCGCGCGTACATCCTTGTGGCGCGCTTTGGGTCAGCACGATGGGCAAGAAGGCCCAGGCGGGAGCCGGCTCGATCTACTGGTTCTTCAAGGGAGAATTGCGGACGCTGTTTTCCGGTCTGTCGATTCCGAACTCGATCGCCTTCGCTGCCGACGGCGCCATCGCCTATTTCACCGATTCCGCGACAGGCTTCATAATGCGGGCGGCCTGCGATCCGGAGACCGGTTTGCCGGTCGGCGAACCAATGGTTTTTGCTGACCGGGGCGGCGGAGCCGGCGACCATGACGGTTCGGTGGTGGACCTCGACGGTACGCTGTGGAACGCCCGCTGGGGAGAAGGCCGCATTACAGCCTATCGACCGGATGGCAGTCTGCTGCGCTCCATTGCTACGCCAGTTGGGCAACCGACATGTCCCGCCTTTGTCGGCAAGGCCTGCGACCGTCTTGCCGTTACATCCGCCTTGGCTGGGCTCGATGAGCGCCAGCGCGCTGCTCAGCCGGATGCGGGCATGACTTTCCTGCTCGACCTGCCCGTCCGTGGCCGCTTTGAACCTCGCGTCCTGATCTGAATTTTGTCGAAGCGGCGTCGATGCAGTGTCGGTTTCCTCGCAAACACGCATCATCGGGGATGCCAGATTGCAAACCGGTTTCATAAGCAGTCCAGGAACAACCTGTCATGCCTGCCCCCACTCTTTTGCTTGTCCATGAGCCGGAAGCCGCGTGCGTTAAAAAGTTGCTCGCAGATGGATTCGACAAGATCCACGCCGCGGAAATTTCCTCTTATCTGGCGCAGTCAACCGATCTTGCCGGGGAATTCGACGACATTGCCAAAGCCTGCGATGCGCTTGGGCTGAACTTCCGCCCCGTCGAGCTTGACGACGCCTCCGTTGCCTTGGCCGGGCAGGACGCGGAGCGGACTTTGGTCTGGACGCTGACTGACGGCATTGCCTATTTTCGAGGCGGTGCCGCGCCCGCGTTGGCGCGCCTCAACGGCTTGCGAACCATCGGCGCGGACGACTCCCTGTTTGCGCTTTGCCAGGACAAATTCCGCTCCGGCGCAGTGCTCGGCGCACTTGGCTTGCCCGTGCCGCAGGCCGGCCTGGCCCGCAACGGCGAGTGGCTGGTCGAGCCGCCGCCCTCCGCCAATGGTTGGTTCGTGAAACCGAACCGTCTGGGTGCGAAGATCGGCATCTGGCCGGATTCTCGCTGCCGAGATCTCGATAGCGCGCTTGAGCTTAGCCGGCGTATTTTCAGCGCTTACCGCGACGACGCGCTGGTACAGCCTTACGTTTCCGGTCGTAATGTCAGGGCAAGTTTCCTGGGGCTGGAACGACAAACCGGGGTCGAGGCGCTCGGCATTTCGTTTGTCGATTCGGGATCGGATTTCCAGACCATGAGTGACAGCCTTGCTCTTTACGGTGAAACGGGCGAAGCCGCCAAGACGCAAGGCACCTATGCCGAGCCGCGGCTTGAAGCGGTGGCAGAAAGCCAGCCCAATGCCGATCTCGAAATACGGCAACTGGCCGGCAAATTGATGCGGGGCCTTGGCCTGCGCGATGTGTTCTCACTCGATCTGCGTGTCGAAGCCGACGGTGCCTTGCACTTAATCGAGTTCGAAGTCTGCCCCGGTTTGCCGTGTTTCGATTTCCGCGCCTATTGCCAGTCGCAATGGGGATTGGAACTGCCCGAGGCAATGGCCATTACAGCGGCGAATCGCTTGGTCGATGCCGGGTCGAAAGCGATCTGAACCAAGCCGAATGCTATTCGCAAAAACCCCGTTGCCGGGTCGAAAACAGGCGGATATGGTTGACCGAAATCGGGATCGTAGCGCTGCGCTACAATATCTCGATGCCGCTTGCTAACCCAGCAATCCAGGCCAACAAAACAGGGAACACGAATATGATGATGGAAAAGATTGCGCTTCGCTCTCGTCTGTGGCTGGCCGGTGCAGCCATGTCAGCCGTCCTGGTTGGGGCAATGCCGGCCTTTGCGGCCACACCTGCCGACACGCTGGTCGAAGGTTTTGCGATCGACGACATCATCACCATGGACCCTGGCGAGGCCTTCGAGCTTTCGACCGCGGAAGTGACAGGAAACACTTACGACCTCCTCGTCCGCCTCGACCTGGCCGACACCTCCAAGGTCAAGGGTGACCTGGCAGAAAGCTGGACGGTTTCCGACGATGGCCTGACCTATACTTTCAAGCTGAAGCCCGGCATGAAGTTCGCCTCCGGCAATCCGATTACGGCCGAAGACGTTGCGTGGTCGTTCGAACGCGCCGTCAAGCTCGACAAGAGCCCCGCATTCATCCTTTCCCAGTTTGGCCTGAACGGGGAAAACGTAACCGAGAAGGCGAAAGCCTCCGACGAGACGACCTTTGTCTTCACCGTCGACAAGGCCTATGCGCCGAGCTTCGTGCTCAACTGCCTGTCCGCGACGGTTGCGTCGGTGGTCGACAAGAAGACTGTGCTTGAGCACGTCAAGGCGGTGACGCCAAGCGACGACTACAAGTTCGACAACGACTTCGGCAACGACTGGCTGAAGACCAATTCCGCCGGCTCCGGTGCATATAAGCTGCGCGAATGGCGTGCCAACGAAGCCGTTGTCATGGAGCGCAACGACAACTACCACGGCGACAAGGCCAAGCTTGCCCGCATCATCTACCGCCACATGAAGGAAAGCTCCGGCCAGCGTCTGGCATTGGAGGCCGGCGATATCGACGTTGCCCGCAACCTTGAGCCGAACGACCTCGACGCGGTGGCCAAGAACACCGACCTCAAGACGACCAGCGCGCCGAAGGGCACGGTTTATTACATCAGCCTCAACCAGAAGAACCCGAACCTTGCTAAGCCCGAGGTGCGGCAGGCCTTCAAGTATCTGGTCGATTATGATGCGATCGGTTCGACCCTGATCAAGGGTATCGGTGAAATCCATCAGTCGTTCCTGCCCAAGGGAGATCTCGGCGCAGTCGATGAAAACCCGTTCAAGCTCGACGTGGCCAAGGCCAAGGAACTGCTCGAGAAGGCCGGGTTGAAGGACGGTTTCAACGTCACCATGGACGTGCGCAACACGCAGCCCGTGACGGGTATTGCCGAATCGATCCAGCAGACGGTTGGCCAGGCCGGCATCAAGCTCGAGATCATCCCCGGCGACGGCAAGCAGACGCTGACCAAGTACCGTGCCCGCAACCACGACATCTATATCGGCCAGTGGGGCCAGGACTATTTCGATCCCAACTCGAACGCCCAGACCTTTGCCAGCAACCCGGACAATTCGGATGAAGGCAAGAGCAAGACGCTGGCATGGCGAAATGCCTGGGACGTGCCGGAACTGACCAAGAAGACAGAGGCAGCACTGCTCGAAAAAGATTCGGGCAAGCGGGCTGAAATCTACAAGGAGCTCCAGAAGACGATCCTGGATGAAGGCCCCTTCGTCATCATCTTCCAGCAGACCGAAGTTGCCGGCTTGAGGGCCAATCTCAAGGACTTCAAGCTTGGTCCGAGCTTCGACACCAACTTCGTCGGTCAGATTTCGAAGGAATAGCCGAAAGGGACGCTTCGCGTGAGCGTGGCCGAACTTGAAGCGACGGCGCGTCGACGGCGCGCCGTTACCATTGGGGCGTCGATTGGCCGCTTTCTCGTCATTGCTGCGACGACCTATCTCGGTCTGCTCGCGGTTACGTTCTTTATCGGTCGCGTTATCCCTATCGATCCCGTTCTGGCTGTGCTGGGTGACCGGGCGCCGTCGAACGTGGTCGAGCGGGTGCGGCGTGAAATGGGTCTCGACCTGCCGCTCATCCAGCAGTTCTACATCTATCTGAAAAGCGCCCTGAACGGCGATTTCGGCGCGTCCGTGCTCACGACCAATCCTGTGATGACGGACATACGCCGGGTCTTTCCTGCAACCATCGAGCTGGCGACGCTGGGAACGCTCATCGGGTCGATCGTAGGCATTCCGCTTGGCGTTCTGGCGGCGGTCAAGCGCGGCAGCCTTGTCGACCAGATCGTTCGCATCGTCGGCCTCGTCGGCTACTCGGTGCCGATCTTCTGGCTTGGCCTGCTGGGACTGGTCCTGTTTTACGCGCAGTTGCAGTGGGTGGCCTATCCCGGGCGCATCGATGTTGTTTTCGAATACACGTTCTCGCCGATTACCGGCTTCTACCTGCTGGATGCTGCTTGGCAGGGGCAATGGGACGTGTTCTGGGACCTGTTGCGCCATATCATCCTGCCCGCCTCGCTGCTCGGCTATTTCTCGCTTGCCTACATCAGCCGCATGACGCGCTCCTTCATGCTCAATGAACTGTCGCAGGAATACATCGTCGCCGCGCGCGCCAAGGGCCTGTCTGAAACGCGCATCATCTGGGGGCACGCGCTGCGCAATGCCGCCGTTCCGATGGTGACCGTCATCGCCTTGTCCTACGCCGGCCTTCTGGAAGGCTCGGTGCTGACCGAGACGGTATTTTCCTGGCCCGGCATCGGCCTCTACATCACCAATTCGCTCCAGAATGCCGACATGAACGCGGTGCTTGGCGGCACCATCGTCATTGGCTCGGTCTTCATCGGCATCAATCTTCTGTCGGACCTGCTCTACCGTATGCTCGATCCAAGGACCAAGGACGAATGAGCACCGTTGCCGAGACACGACGCGAGTGGCTTTTGTCGGAGCGGCCCGCTTCCCGTATGCAGGCCCGGCTTGGGCGCGCCTATGTCACTTGGCGGCGGTTCTCGGCCAATCGGCTGGCAATGGTCGGCCTTTTCATCATTGTGGCGCTTGTCGTCGTTGCGGCGCTGGCGGATGTGCTGGCTCCTTATTCGCCGACCATCGGCGATTTGAAGAATGCACGCCTGCTGCCGCCCAATGCGGAGCACTGGTTCGGCACGGACGACCTTGGCCGCGATATCCTTTCGCGTATCATCCACGGTTCGCGCTGGACATTGTTCGTGGTGGTGCTGGTTGCGATCATAGCCGCGCCGATAGGGCTTCTGGTCGGAACGGTGGCCGGATATGCCGGCGGCTGGATCGACGCGGTCCTGATGCGCATCACCGATATCTTCCTTGCCTTCCCCAAGCTGGTGCTGGCGTTGGCCTTCGTCGCCGCGCTTGGACCGGGCATCGAGAATGCGGTGCTGGCGATTGCCGTGACGTCATGGCCGCCCTATGCGCGCATCGCCCGCGCGGAGACGCTGACCGTGCGCAATTCCGATTACATCAAGGCGGTGCAACTGATGGGCGCGTCGCCTCTGCGCGTCGTGTTGCGCCACATCATGCCGATGTGCATTTCTTCGCTCATCGTCAGGGTCACGCTCGACATGGCCGGCATCATCCTGACCGCCGCCGGCCTCGGCTTTCTCGGCCTGGGCGCGCAGCCGCCCTTGCCGGAATGGGGTGCCATGATCGCCTCCGGACGCCGCTTCATTCTCGACCAATGGTGGGTGGCAGGCGCTCCCGGTTTTGCGATCCTGATAGTAAGCCTGGGCTTCAACCTCTTGGGCGACGGCCTGCGCGACGCGCTCGATCCACGGAGCGGCGACCAATGAGTGCGCTCCTTGAGGTTGAAGACCTGCGCGTGACTTTCCCGACCCGAACCGGGATAATTGAAGCGGTGCGCGGCGTCTCGTTCTCGCTTGGGCGGGAACGGTTGGGGATTGTTGGCGAATCGGGATCCGGCAAATCGCAGACCGGCCGGGCCATCATGGGTCTGACCCCGCCGCAGGCACGCGTCTCTGCGGCCAAGCTCTCTTTCGACGGTCTCGACCTGATGTCATTGCCGGAGAGGCAGCGCCGCGCCCTGCGCGGCAACCGCATCGCCATGATCCTGCAGGATCCGAAATATTCCCTCGACCCCGTCATGACCATCGGGCGGCAGATCATGGAGACCTTGCGCACCCATGAGAAGGTAGGCAAGACCGAAGCGCGGGAGCGTACGCTCCAGATGTTGGAAGCGGTCCAGATCCGCGATCCGAAGCGCGTCTTCGACCTGCATCCGCATGAAGTGTCGGGCGGCATGGGCCAGCGCGCGATGATCGCCATGATGCTCATTGCAGAACCGGAACTGATGATTGCCGACGAGCCGACCTCGGCGCTCGACGTCACGGTGCAGCTTGATGTCCTCAACATTCTCGACCGGCTCGTTGCCGACCGCGGCATGGGCCTGATCTTCATCTCGCATGACCTGCGCCTGGTGTCGTCCTTCTGCGACCGGGTCATCGTCATGTATGCCGGCAAAGTTGTCGAGGAACTGAAAGCCTCCGACCTTGGCCGCGCTGAACATCCCTATACCCGCGGCCTGCTCGACTGTATGCCGAGGATCGACGCCGACCGCCACCCATTGCCGGTGCTGGATCGCAAGCCGGAGTGGGCGGCATGACGTCCATGTTGCGTGTCGACCAACTGAGCGTGGTGTTCGACCGTTTCCAGGCTTTGCGCGGCGTTAGCCTTGACGTTGCCCAAGGAGAGTCTTTCGGCTTGGTTGGAGAATCGGGCTCCGGCAAATCGACGCTGCTGCGCGCCATAGCCGGTCTTGTTAACGCTGCCTCAGGCACCATCGCCGTAAGCGGCCAGGTGCTTGGGCGAAAACGCGACAAGGCATTTTACCGCCAGGTTCAGATGGTATTCCAGGACCCCTACGGTTCCCTGCATCCGCGCCAGACGGTCGACCGCCTGCTGCAAGAGCCTTTGGCCATTCACGGCTTCGCTGACGGTGAGCAGCGCATTCGCCGGGCGCTGGACGAGGTTGGTCTCGGCTCCGGTTTCCGCTTCCGCTATTCACACCAGCTGTCGGGCGGCCAGCGCCAGCGCGTGGCGATTGCGCGTGCGCTGATCGTGGAACCTTCGATCCTTCTGCTTGATGAACCGACCTCGGCCCTCGACGCCTCGGTGCAGGCGGAGGTGCTCAATCTTCTGGAACAGGTGCGCCGAGACCGTGAATTGACCTTCCTGATGGTCAGTCACGACCTCGCGGTCATCGCCCATATGTGCGAACGGTTGATGGTGATGCAGAACGGCGAGGCGGTTGAAAGCCTCGCCGCATCATCCTTGGCTACGCGCGATGTCAGTCAGGACTACACGCGCCGATTGCTCAAAGCGAGCGAAGGCTTCGTTCGGGGTTAGCCTCTATATCCGCAGCCTCGTTCTCTCCGTTTCCGGCATCGGCCCCACCAGCTTGCGGTAGAGATGCCAGGTGGAATGCCCCAGCACCGGCAGAACCACGGCCAGTCCGACCAGCAATGGGATGGCGCCGATGACCAGCCCAGCGGCAACAATCAAGCCCCAGAGCAGCATCGGCCCAGGGTTCACCATCATTGCTCGGGCAGAGGTCACGATGGCAGCGTAGGCACCCACATCACGGTCAAGCAGCAGCGGAAAGGAGACGACCGTCGTGCTGAGGACGATCAGCGCGAACAGGAAGCCGAGGCCGTTGCCAAGGATGATGAGGGCCCAGCCACGCTGGGTCGTCAGCACATCTTCGACAAAGCCCATGAAGGAAGCTGGTGCGGTGTTGCCATAGAGATGGGTGTAGAGCGCCTGGGCTGTCACGATCCAGACCGCGAAAAGCACCACCAACATCATGCCGATTACGACGATGGCCGGCATGGCCGGCGATTTCCTGACGTCGAAGGCACGACGCCAGGAGGTGTCGAGATTTTGTTCGCGGCGGCGGCTGATTTCATAGAGGCCGATCGCGGCGATGGGGCCAAGCAAGGCAAAGCCGGTCATCAGCGGGTAGATCAGTTGGAGCGCATTGCCGCCAGAGGTCCAGCTTATGAGGAACCCGCCAACAATCGGATAAATCAGGCACAGGAAGACATAGTGCGAGGGCTTGTCCCAGAAATCCTCGATGCCGCGATTGAGTGCGTCGAAAACATCCGACATGCCAATCCGGCGGACTGCAGGATATTGTACTGTGCTGCCGGTACCGGCTGCGTAGACATGGAAATTTGCCATGACCATTCCTCCGATCGGTTTCGGGCCGGTCGCGGCATTTCGAGCATCCGGCGTGACTGGTCACGCCAAACCGCAACCTGCCCCCATCGGCGATCATACTATCTATTGTTCTTCTTGTCGCCGACCAAGCCTGCACCACGGCCTCACAACCCGGTGTACCGCAAATGCGGATTGTCGATCTGCCTGAACCCGTTACCTTGGCTTACGAACATTCGAGGTCCTTTTGCATGAACCACCCTGCCGCGCATGGCATCCACCACGTCACGCTGATCACGCGGAACGTGCAGAAGAATGTCGATTTCTATGCGGGATTTCTCGGCCTGCGCCTTGTCAAGCGCACGGGCGGTTACGAGGATGCAACCCAGCTTCATCTCTTTTATGGCGACCGCCTCGGATCGCCCGGTTCGCTGGTTACTTTTCTGGTCTGGGAAGACGGGGCGCCGGGTCGCGTCGGCAACGGCCAGGTTTCGGAAGTCGCTTTTGCGGTGCCGCAGGCGAGCCTTGGCTATTGGATGACGCGCGCCTTGAACCATGGCGTATCCTTCGAAGGGCCGTCGCGTGAGTTTGGCGAACCGCTGCTGCGACTGAAGGATCCCGACGGCATCATTGTGAAGCTGGTTGGTATCGACCTGCCTTCGGCCGAGCCGTGGGGCGACAAAGCAATTGCGCCACGACGGCTGCGGGCGGTGACGATACTGACCGAGATGCCCGAGCAGACGAGTTCGTTCGTTGCGCGATTTGGCTATCGACCGGGGCCACGCTCCGAGAACACGCAGCGGATGCTCTCCGACACGGATGCGGTCGATATACGGGATGCAACAGGATATGTCGCAGGGATTCCCGGAACGGGCACTGCCGATCATGTCGCTTTCCGCGCTGCTGACGTGGCGGCCGTCCGGTCTGCGCAAGCGGAGTTTTCCAAGCTCAATTCGTCACCGACGAATTTCCATGACCGCAACTATTTCACCTCGCTCTATGTGCGGGAGCCGGGCGGTACGCTGTTTGAACTGGCGACGGATGGGCCGGGCTTTACCATTGACGAATTCCCGGAACGGCTTGGCGAGACGCTCATCGTTCCACCGCACGACAGGGAACACGCCGAAGACCTCAGGATAATGCTGCCGCAGTTCGCCATGCCGGGCGAACCTCGGCTGCCGCAGCGCGACCTGCCGTTCGTGCATCGCTTCCATACGCCGGACGATCCGGATGGCAGCACAATCGTGCTCTTGCACGGTAGCGGAGGAACCGAGGCCGATCTGATGCCGCTGGCGCACCGCGCCTCGCCCCGATCGACGCTGCTTGGCGTTCGCGGGCGAAGTCATGAGGAAGGCATTGCCCGCTGGTTCCGCCGGCACACGGCAACGACCTTCGACGAGGCCGACATCCGTGCCGAAGCGGAGGCCTTCGCGGCCTTCGTGGAAGGCGCCATTGCAGGCTACGGCTTCGATGCGGCCCGCATGAGCTTTCTCGGGTTTTCCAATGGAGCGAATTTTGCGGCGTCGGTGATGGCGCTTTATCCGGAAACCATTCGAAATGCTGCCTTGCTGCGCGCCATACCGGTGTTGGAAGAAATGCCCAAGCCAGATCTTGCCGGTGCCCGCGTGCTGATTGTGACAGGATCACAGGATCCTTTCGGCAAGCGTTCGCCGGTATTGGCTGCCTGGTTTGCCGACTGCGGCGCCGATCTGGATGACCGCAAGATCGAGGCAGGGCACGAGCTTGTTTCCGGCGATGCGGAAATCTTCAGCGAATGGCTCCGTGCAGATAACGAAAGCAACAGCTAGCGTCCTTTCTCACGAAGGAACGGCGCGCAAGCAAACGGCAATGTCAGCTTCCATTTACCTCGAACTGGTAAAGCGTGAGGATTCACCCACCGACCACGGGGCTGACAGTGCCGGATTTCGCCGACCCATCGCATGATGCCAAGCCCGCGCAGGTGAGATTGCACCATTTCATGGGTGTCGAGATCGAATTGGGGCCGGATGTGCTGGTTCCGCGCGACGAGACCGAATTGCTCGGTAAAAATGCGGTCTCCATTCTTGGCCGGTTTGAGAGTACGTCCATCGTCGTCGACATGTGCTGTGGGTCGGGCAATTTGGCTGTGGCCATAGCCTCTCACTGCGTAAACGCCCGCATATGGGCGGCCGACCTTACCGACAGTACCGTCGCCTTGGCGCGCTCGAACGTCCTGCGCCATTCGCTCGCTGGTCGGGTGGCGGTACGGCAAGGGGATCTGTTTGCGGCGATAGAGGCCGACGGTCTGAAGGGGGCTGTCGACATGGTCGTCTGCAACCCGCCTTACATCTCATCGTCCCGCCTTGAGAATGAGAGCGCTCATCTGCTCAACAGCGAGCCACGCGAGGCGTTTGATGGCGGCCCGTATGGCATCTCCATTTTGCAACGAATGATCAGGGAGACCGCCGACTACCTCAAGCCGGATGGGTGGCTGCTCTTCGAATTCGGAGAAGGGCAGGATCGTCAGGTCGCCCCGCTTTTGGCGCGCACCAAGGCATATGGCGAACCCGAATTTGCTTTTGCGGATGGCAAGCCTCGCGTCGCGATTGCGAGAAAGCTCGGGGTTGCCAAATCTGCGGAGGCGTTGGCTTGAGCCGGATTCGCGCGCTTGAAGTGACGGATCTTCCAGTCGTCGCCGGGATGTTTCAACGCGTGCTGCGTAAAAAGCCGTCGCCTGCACCAGCCTCGCTCGCCGACTATATGCGCCGCTTTTACCTTGATGCGCCCGGATGCGGAGAAGGGATCAACTCGCTTGTGCATGTCGATGATGCGGGGCGAATAACTGGTTTCGTCGGCGCGCATGTCCTGCCGATGACCTTCAATGGCCGAAAGCTGCGCGCGGCGATCTGCGGGTCGCTGATGGTGGCAGACCCAGAGGCTGACCCGATGGCAGGTGCACGACTGCTCAAGGCATTTCTAGACGGCCCGCAAGACCTCTCCTTCAGCGAAACGGCGAATGATGTTGCAACACAGCTCTGGACCCGCCTGCGTGGTGTCGTGCTGCCGCAGTACAGCCTCGACTGGGTGCGCGTTATCCGGCCCTTGGGGTTTGCCGTCAGCCTCGCAGCCAGCCGCTTTGGCGTAGTGCGGGTTTTTTCTCCGCTGGTATCGGCCGTCGATAGTCTTCACAATCGTCGCATAAAGCTTGGCACTCGCAACTGGTCAGGCATAGCCGCCGGTCAGCCGACCACGACGCCACTGCGGGCTTCTCAAATCGAAGGTCCGGAATTTATCCGGCTTCTCGACCCGCTGACCAACCAATACGCCCTCAGGCCGGACTGGGAAGCGAGTTTCCTTGACTGGATTCTCACCGACGCCGGGCAGAAACCGGACTTTGGCGAACTTGTCTTTGCCTCGGTAGCTTCACCTTCTGGGAGTGTTGTGGGTGCTTTCGCCTATTATGCAAAGCGGGGTGGGATCGGTCGCGTTCTCCAGGTGCTCGCGCGCCCCGGCCAAGCCGGCAATGTTGTCGATTGCCTTGTCGATCATGCGGCTGCGCGCGGTGTGTGCGGTCTGCGAGGTCGCACGCAACCGCTGCTTATGGAAGCGATGCTGCCTCGGCGCATTGCGTTCGTGCCGGTTGCCTCCACCGTCGTTCACTCACGCGATGAGGAATTGCTGAAGGCGATGACCGGATCGCAGGCTTTCCTGAACGGGATCGCGGGCGAACAGTGGAGCAGGCTGATCGGCGGACGCTTTAGCTGATGCGCCGCGACTGCTTCGCCCGATCAGCCTCCGATCTCTTCGACCTTTGAAATCAACTGCGGACCAAGGTGCAGATAGCGCGTTGCCTTGCGCTTTGCCGTGATGTCCGCCCAGACCCGCTCGACTTGCTCGGCGGTCAATCCTGCTGCATGGCCGACCACCTCCGCATCCATGCCGTTGTTAAGGCCGTGGAGGCATAGGTCCATGCGGTCGTAGGGCAGCGAGAAATAGAATTCCTCTTGCGTCTGCGCGAGCGAATAGGTGTCGGTCGTCGGCGGGCGCTTGCGGATTTCTTCCGGGATGCCGAGGTGCGCGGCAAGGGCATAGACCTGCGTCTTGTAGAGATGGGCGATCGGCTTCACGTCTGCCGCGCCATCGCCGTTCTTGACGAAGAAACCCTGGTCGTATTCGAGCCGGTTCGGCGTGCCGATCACCGCGAAGTTCAGGCGGTCGGCATGGAAATATTCGATCTGCTTGCGCGTGCGCTGCTTCATGTTGGTGGCTGCAACGATGCCGAGATAGACGGCAGGCGGCATACGCAGCTTTGTCTGCCGGCCTTGCGGGTCCTGAACCACGAGCGATGAAATGTTGTAGCCCTCGCCTTCGAGCGCATTTGCGATGACGATCTTCGACGCCCAGCCGGGACCATAGTCCGGAACAAGCTCACGGATGAATGCATCGCGGCGTTCGTAGCAGCCCATCGCGCGCAAGCTCGGACCGATATCTTCAACCGTTGCCTCGACACCGAACGTGTCGGCAACGAGCCGACCTAGCCGAAGGCTTTCCGGGTCGGAATCATCTTCCGGCATGAAGATACAAAACACGTTCCTGGCTCCGACGGCGCGAACGGCCAAGGCCAGCGACACGCTGGAATCGATGCCGCCTGACAGCCCAAGCACCAAGCCGCGCTTGCGCATGGCGCGCAGTTGCTCGCGCAGGCCGGTTGCGATGCGGGCGATTTCTACTTCGGCGTCGAGATCCAGAAGCGCAGGCAGATCGGCACTCATTGTGCAGCCTCCACGGATTCCGCTGCCAGCCGCCGGCTGATCTTGCCTGTGTCCGTCTTGGGGAGTTCCAACCGGAATTCGATGGATTTGGGCACCATGAAATCCTCGAGGTGGCGGGCGCAGTGGCGAATGATGTCCTTTTCGGTCAATGCAGGATCCGACAATACGACAAGGGCGCTGATCGCCTGTCCAAGCACCGGATCGGGCACCCCGACGACGACCGCCTCCGCGATGCCCGGATGCATGTGCAGCGCGGCCTCCACTTCCTTTGGAGCGACCTTTTCGCCGCGTGTCTTGATGATGTCGTCCTTGCGCCCGACGAAATAAAGGAAACCGTCTTTGTCAGCCTTGAACAGGTCGCCGGTGTACAGAACCTTCTCCCAAGGGTTTGGGCCGGGGCGCAGCATGCGTTGTGTGGCGGTCTCGTTGCGCCAATAGCCCTGCATCACATGTGGCCCGCGAATGACCAGTTCGCCCGAAATATCCGGCGCGACCCTGTTGCCGTTTTCATCGACGACAAAGGCCTCGGTGTTGGGAATGGCGATGCCGACCGATCCGGGCCGCCGGTCCAGTTCTTCCGGCGGCAGATAGGTACAGCGCTTGCACTCAGTCAGGCCGTACATCGAATAGAGTTGCACGCCGGGGAAAAGCGATCGCATACGCTCGATATGGGCGATGGGCAGGGCAGCGGCGGTGTTGGTGATGTAGCGCAGGCTTGGCAGGAAGCCGGGCTGGAGGTCGCGCATCTGCAGGATCATCGCCGCCATCGTCGGGACCAGCGGCAGGCCGGTGACACCTTCCTCGCGGATACGGTCGAAGATCGCTTGCGGAAACGCGAATGATTTTTCGAGGACGAGCGTGGCGCCCATTCGAACCGCCATCAACAGTTGATAGAGGCCATAATCAAAGGCCAGCGGCAGGACGTTGAGAATGACGTCGTCCGACGTGTTCCTCAAATAGGTGGTGATCGAGTCCGAAGCCGCATCGCAGTTGCGGTGGGACATCATCACGCCCTTGGGTCGGCCGGTTGAGCCCGATGTGTAGATCATCATGGCAAGATCGAAATCTATGCCATGATGATCGACCTCGCGTGGCTCGGTCGCCAGGCAGTCTGTGAAGGAGGCCGCGCCGGCCGGACACTGGCCGGAGGGGCCTGTCGTTGACGCCACGAAGATCGGAGCCTTTCCGGCAACCGCATCGGCAACCACCGGCATCAGCTTTGCCTGGGTGAGGATGGCGGAGGCCTCGCAATCTGTCAGGATGAAAGCCAGCTTATCGGCCTTGGTAGATGCGTTGATCGGACTGAAGGTCGCGCCGGCTTTCAAGACCGCGAAGATCGAAACGGCGGCTTCCCAGCAATTGTCCATGAAGATCAGGACACGATCGTTGCGTTTCACGCCATTTTTGGCGAGAGCGTTGGCGAGGCGACTGGAAAGATCGTCGAGTTCCCCGTAGCGCAACCGCTTGCGATCTGTCACCAGAGCCACCTTTTGCGGGTGGCTGGCAGCCTTGTCAGTCAGAAACCGCTCGATGCGCAACGATCCGCCCTCGCCGTTGCCGGACTACGCCGCGACCGAGCCGGCGCGTGTCTCGATGAACGACGAGATGCGGGCGAGCGAGTCGAGATTGGCGGGAACGATGTCGGCATCGCTCATGGTGATACCGAAATTATCCTCGATGAAGGCGACCAACTCCAGCACTGCCGTGGAGTCAATGATGTCGTTCTCGATCAGCGATGCGTCATCAGCCAACTGGTAGGACGTATCGCCGAACAGAAAATTCTCGATGATGAAGTTGCGGACCTTGTCCTTGATTGTTTCGGCCATGTGTTTCCCTTCTTATGTACCTCAAGCGGCCTGTTCGGCCCGCTTGCCATTTACTGCAAAATTCCTTTGCCACAGTTGCGTCGACAGGATGCCGACGAAGGCGGCATTGTCGCGGAAGCCCGACACCGGCTGCGTGCTGCATTTTAGATGAAGCTTCGCCACGGCCTTGGCGTTGAACAGGCAGCCGGCCGCAATGCTCTTTTCGCTCAGGCAATCGCGGATATAGTCGAGGTCGCCTCTGCCCGTGAACGCCTGGCTGTCGGGCGCGCGGTAAGGTTGCTTGGTGCGATCGAGTATCCGAGGCGGAAGCAGGTCGCCCGCCGCCTTGCGCAATATGTATTTTTCCACCAGCCCCTTAAGCTTCATTTCCGGAGGAAGGCGCGCCGCGAACTCGACAAGACGATGATCGAGGAACGGGAAGCGGCCTTCTATGCCGTGCGCCATCGCCATGCGGTCGCCCTGGCTGGAGAGGATGTAGCCCGGCAGGAGGAAGCGGCTTTCCAGATACTGCGCCTGGTTGAGCGGGTGCCAATGCGCGAAGGCATCTGGCAGGCGACCGGCGAGTTCGTCCGCCGCGTCGTAGCCTTTCAGCGTCTCGCGTAGGTCGCCTGAGAAAAAGATCTTGGCGGCGGACGTCGTCTTGAACCTTGGCCGGTGCGAGAACAACGGATCGTCCGGCGCGGCGTCGTTGGCGCCGAAGAATGCGGTGAGATATTCGACCGACTGCTGCTGCAGGCCCGGCAGATAAGGGTAGAGCTTGTGGAACAGATGCGGCCTGATGCGCGAGGCCGGCTGGCGGGCGCAGAAGCGGCGCACGCGCGCTTCCTTGAACACATCGTAGCCGGCAAAGACCTCGTCTGCCCCTTCGCCGGTCAGGACCACTTTCAGGCCGGCGTCGCGGACAAGCCCGGACAATTGGAAAAGCGGAGCCGGGGCGGTGCGGATGATCGGCCGTTCGGTGAAGCGGATCACGTCCGGAAAGACGCGCGCTATGTCGCCTTCATGGCAGGCAACTGTTCGATGATGAGTGCCGAGCGCTGAGGCCATCTCCTGCTGGTAGACGCTTTCGTCATGCTCAGCGCTGTCGAAGGTCACCGAAAATGTCTTGAGACCTTGCGGGGTCATGCCGGCGGCAAGTGCTGAAACCAGCGAGGAGTCCAACCCGCCGGACAGGTAGGAGCCGACGGGCACGTCGGCGCGCATGCGCAGCTTTACCGCGTCGGTCAGGAGCGCCCGCAAATCTTCAGCCGCCTCGGCTTCGCTGGAAAATTGCGACGAAGCATTGCGATGCGGATAGTCGAGCTGCCAGTAGGTCCTGGTGCTGGTTCGACCCGGCTCGACGGTCATCAACTTGCCGGGCTCGAGCTCATCGATATTGCCGAAGGCGGTACGCGGCGCGATCGGCGCCCACAGCGTGAAAATCTGGTCGAGCGCGATCGGGTCGATTTCCGCCGTCACGCCCGGCACCTTGAGCAGCGCCTTGATCTCCGAGGCGAAATAGAGCGTTCCGTCCTTCTGAGTGTGGAAGAGCGGCCGCACGCCCATGCGGTCGCGCGCCAGCATCATGCGCCGCTGCCGCCGATCCCACAACGCGAAGGCGAAATCGCCGTTGAGAAGCGACAGGCAGTCCTCGCCCATCTCGTCATAGAGGTGCAGGATGACTTCGGTGTCGCTCGACGTGCGGAAGCGCCGGCCCTTGGCCCTAAGCTCGTCGCGCAGTTCGACATAGTTGAAGATTTCGCCGTTGAAGGCGATGGTCAGTTGCCCGGTTTCATCCGACATCGGCTGCTGGCCGTCGCCAAGCCCGACGATGGAGAGCCGCGCATGACCGAGCCCGGCGCCGGTCGCGACGAATTTACCCTGCTCGTCGGGACCGCGATGCGCAATCGCCGCGGTCATCTGCGTCAGCAGCGTGTCCGCGTCATGCACATGGCCGACGTAACCAGCAAATCCGCACATGTTTCGAGCGTTTAACCCAGCACTTCACATTGAAAGATCGCGCCCAGCATAAGGGGCGAGAGACAATCATGCGTTACCCGTCTGGTTTCGCTTCACCTATGGTAAACGATCGGTTGGCTGGTTCGGCATGAGCCGAACGCGCCTGCGGGAACTCGGACAAATGCGGGGCAAACAAGACGGATTGAAAGGATTTGCCTTGTCGATCCCGTTGGCAGTCGGGATCAGATGGTGCCCAGAAGAGGACTCGAACCTCCACGCCTCGCGGCACACGGACCTGAACCGTGCGCGTCTACCAATTCCGCCATCTGGGCTGGTGCCGGCTCATGTAAGCGGGCCGGTCCATGCTGTCAACGCGCTTTTTGAAAACTCCGGCCGGGTTGCCGGCTATCGTCGCACTTATTCATCGCCACGCTGCCTTTCGCCGAGCGTGACAATGAAAAAGTATGCCTCCGTCCCTCAGGTCCCTCGCGGCTTGGCCCGGCTGGTTGCAGCAGCCAGAACCGGATTTTCCGGCCAGACATGCCTGGGGTAACGGCCGCGCATGTCCGTGCGAACATCCGCCCACGATCCGCGCCAGAACCCCGGCAGGTCGCGCGTGGTCTGTATCGGCCGATGGGCTGGCGACAGCAACTCCAGCGTCAGTGGCACGGTTCCGCCGGCAATCGAAGGATGAGCATCGAGGCCGAACAGTTCCTGCACGCGAATGGCCAGTACAGGCTGCTCTGCGTCATAGCGGATCGGCACATGACTTCCCGAGGGGGCATCGAAATGGGTCGGGGCCAAGATACCGATATGGCGCTGCAGATCATGCGGCACCAGCGACATTAGCCCTGACGTCAGCGCGTCGCTGCCTATCGCGGCGAACGAAGTCGAGCCTGCCAGGAAAGGCAGAAGCCAATCGTCCAGCCGCTCTTCCAGCGCTTCGTCAGAAACGTCCGGCCAAGGTTCTCCAAGACCACGGTGAAGCCAGGAAAGACGCTGGCGAAGCGTCTCGGCCGGCTTGCTCCACGGCAGTAATGCAAGGCCATGGGTCCGAACCGCGTTGAGGATCGCCCGGTCCGCCTCTGCTCCCGTCGGAGGCGGCAACGCCTTCTCGGACAGCACGATCGCACCGAGCCGGCTTTGCTCGCGCACGCGCACGCTTTTCCGCTCGACATCGAAGGCGGTCTCGCGCCGGCTTTCGATGCTGTCGGCAAGGCTCGTGCGAATTTCGGCTTCAGTGACGGCGGCAGCCGCCGTGATGCGCGCGTTCTGTGCCTTGCCCTGCAGGTCGGCGACAACCAGATACGTCTCCCCAGCTAGCGGATCGGCAGCGTCAACCATCGCTCCCGAGCCGTTTGCCAACAAAAAGCGGCCGCGCTCGCCGCGTGCCTTGGCGACACGGTCGGGCCAGGCGTGAAGCAGAAGAGCGCCGGAATTGACGCCGTGGAACTGCGACTGGACAACTTCCGCCTTGCGGCCACCATCTGCCGTTCGCGCCAACCGCTTCGCCAACTCCTGCGCGGCGGTAGCGCGCGTTGACCGGTCGGCATTAAACCGACTCACCTGCCACTCGAGATCGACACTGTCTCCGCCCAGGCCGCGCTCGGTGAGCAGAACGGCAAACCGAGCCGCCTTCAGCGCCTGACCGGACTTCGCAGCTTCCGCAACCATGTGGGCAAGCCGCACAGGCAGGGCAAGCTTGCGCATCGCTTGCCCGGCTTTGGTCAGCCGCCCATCCCTGTCGACGGCGTGGAGCGCCGCCAGCAGGCTGCGCGCCTCCTTGAGCGCAGGCGCAGGCGGCGGATCGAGAAAGGCAAGGCCGGCGGGATCGGCAACCCCAAAGGCAGCGCAATCGAGCAGCAACCCCGAGAGGTCGGCTTCGAGGATCTCGGGCGGTGTGAAAGCCGGCAAGGCCGCCATCTGCTCGGCACGCCACAACCGGATGGCGACACCGGGCTGGGTCCGCCCGGCGCGTCCTGCCCGCTGCTCGGCGGAAGCCTTCGATACGCGGACCGTTTCCAGCCGGGTCAGGCCGCTGGCCGGTTCGTAGCGCGGCAGGCGGGACAGGCCGCTGTCGATAACGACCCGCACCCCGTCGATGGTGATCGAGGTCTCGGCAATCGAAGTCGCGAGAACCACTTTGCGCCTGCCGGCAGGAGACGGGCGGATCGCGGCGTCCTGCGCCTTGCCGTCCATCATGCCGTAGAGCCTGACGATATCGGTATCTGCCCCGACGCGGCCCTCAAGGCGTTCCGCGGTGCGCTCGATCTCGCGTTGGCCGGGCAGGAAGGCAAGGATGCTGCTGCTTTCATCGGCGAGCGCGCCGCGAATGGCTGTCGCCATCGCATCCTCGATCGCGACCCCCGCCGGCCGCTCCTCGTAACGAACTTCTACGGGAAAGGCCCGCCCCTCGCTCTCGACAACTGGAGCGTCGCCCAACAGGCTGGCGACACGTGCGCCGTCAAGCGTCGCCGACATCACCAGCAGCCGCAGGTCGGGTCGCAACGCACCCTGCACGTCGAGCGCGAGCGCGAGGCCAAAATCACCATCCAGCGAGCGTTCGTGAAACTCATCGAAGATGACAGCGGCAACGCCCGGCAGTTCCGGATCGTCGAGGATCATGCGCGACAGCACGCCTTCAGTAACGACAAGGATTCTGGTCTTTGCCGACGTACGGTTCTCCATGCGCATGGCGTATCCGACCGTCGCGCCCGGTTCCTCGCCGAGAAGGGCGGCCATGCGACGGGCCGCGGCGCGCGCCGCCAGCCGGCGCGGCTCCAGCAGTACGATCTTGCCGGCGCTGAGCCATTCGGCATCGAGAAGCGACAGCGGCACCAGCGTCGTCTTGCCCGCACCGGGAGGCGCCACCAGAACTGCCTTGTTGCCGAGGGAAAGTGCCTCGCCGAGCCGTGGCAAGGCGGCCGATACCGGTAGCTCGGGCAGAGTTGGCAAAATCATCCGACGTAGGTCTTTGGCGGGCTCATCAAGGCATCCGCATATCAGCCGATCACGCGGAAGCGCAACCAGCAGTGTCCCGGCACCTGTCGGGTTTGATCGGGAAAAGCGGTCCGGCCAATGCCCTATTCGGCAGCGTTGGCTCCATCGCCGGCATCGCTGGCACCTTCCTCGCCGTCGTCATCGACATCGAGGATCGTGGCAAGCTCATCGACGCTGAGCTGGATCGTGTAACGCTGGTTCGAGGCCGTGCTGTAGATATCGCGCGCGACGAAAGTCAGCGTCACGTCCTCGCTCGAAATCGAAATATGCTCGCGATCCAGCGGCCCGTCGAAAATGACCTTGGGTTCACCGTCTCGCTTTGCTGGCCGCACAGATATCTTCATGCGCAACGCCATGCACGCAGCGTGCCAACCGGGATGCCCCATAATGGGACAATAGCTTCGAGCTGCTACCGGTGTGCTACACCCGGCATTCAGACTGGCTCCCAGCCATCCTTGTCCCCGGCGCGAAAAATCGCGTCGATAACCTTCTGGTTCAGCACCGATTGTTCAAGCGTGAAGACGTGGTCTCCACCTCCCTTCGCAGCCCGGGCGAATGTCTCGACCTCGAGCCGATATTGCTGTGCGCCGGCAAAGCGGAACACCTCTGTCCGGCTATGATCCTGATTGTGCAATTCGATACGGTGATGGTCATAAAGCCCGGCGTTGAACGGCGAAGCGACCTCGATGAAGCCCTTCTCGCCGTGAAACACCATCACCTGCCGCGCCGCCATCTGTGTCGAAAGGTAGAACGACAGCTCGAACTCGCCGAAATCAGCGCGTATCGAGGAATAGATGTCGGTGCCGAACGTCTTGTCGCGTTCGATCGTGGCCTGCACCCGCCTCGGCTCCTTGCCGGTCACGAATCTGGTCGAAACCGTCGGATAGACGCCGATGTCGGGCAGCGCGCCGCCACCCAGGTCGAGCTGGTTGCGCATATTGCCGGGATCGACGTTGTAGTAGGAAAAGGCCCCTTGCACATGCCGCAGCCGCCCGATGGCGCCGCCGGCGATCAACTCCCGCACCTTGAGCCATTGCGGGTGATAGATCACCATGAAGGCCTCGCACACCAGCACCTTGTGCTTGTCGCGCAGCTTGATCAGCGGAGCGATCGCCTTGGCGTCGAGCGCCAGCGGCTTTTCCACCAGCACGTGCTTCCCGGCCTCGATGGCCTTGGCCGCCCATTCGACATGCTGCGAAGTCGGCAAGGGAATGTAGACGCCGTCGACTTCGCTCGATGTGAGCAGTTCTTCGTAGGAGCCGAAGGCATGCGGCGCGCCGAAGCGATCGGCAAGCGCCCTTGCCTTGGCGAGATCACGGCTGGCAATTGCCGAGAGAACGCCGTTTTCGGCTTCGGCGATGGCCGGCAGAAGATGTTCGCGCCCAATCTTGGCCGTCGACAGAACCCCCCAGCGAAACATGCACCCTCTCCAATCCAGTTGAGCCGGCATTATTCTCCGGACCGCATCAAATGCCAATCTCGCCAGATGACGCAAGCTATCCGCGGCGGCCGGTCAGCATCATGTCGAACACAACCACGTTGGAATAGATCGGCGTGCCGACATCCATGCCATAGCGTGAGCGCAAAACCTTGCCGGTGACATGAAACTGAAGGCTGCCCGACTTCAGGCCGGCAAGCTCCACCGAGAACTTTTCGGCAAAGGTCTTGCCCCGCGCCGTTAATCGGCCGGTAATCAATGCGGTGTCGTTGCTCGTGCGCTGCACGCCGGTTGAACGGAACGTGATTTCCTTCTCGTTTGCCACGTCGAACACCGCATCGGAACGTAGGAAATTGTCCACCCGGCTTTCGCCCGTGGCCACACTTTCGGGAAAAATCGTAATGGTAACGGCCGAGCGGCCGACATCGTCGTTGTCGAGGCGGATGGTACCGCTGAAACGGCTGAAATCGCCCTTCAGCGAGCCGCCACCGGCATTGGCGATGGAAAAATGGATCGAAGAGCCATTCGGGTTGATGACATAACGGCCTGCTACCTCGCTCAGCGAAACGGCGGCATGAGCAGGCAAGGCGGACATGCAAATGGCGGCCACTGCCGCGAAAGCCAAAGCACGCGAAGACATGAAAGCCTCCTTCGTTGAAGGCGGTTGATCGGGGATTGCATGAAACGAACGCCCGGGCGGCCCGTCCTATTCCGCCTTGCTCCGGCCATTGCCAAAAGAAGGCGCGATCATGCGCACGAGCACATTGTCCCTCACCCAGAAGTGATGCCTGAACGCCGCTGCCACATGCAACACCACCAGCGCCATCCCGGCATAGGCGAGATAGCTGTGAGCCTTCAGCCAGAAGCCCTCGGCGCTCGCCGAAATGCCGAGCGGCAGGTTGGGCATGACAAACAGGCCGAACGGCATCGAGGGTATGGCCAGCACCGACACCGACACCAACGCCCATCCGGAAAGCGGCAAAGCCACCTGAAACAGATAGAGCGCAAGATGTGCCAAGGGGGCCGCACGGCGCTCGAGCAAGCCCGTTTGCGGCGGCAAGCGCGGCGTGACACCGCCGAGTCGCCACGCCACGCGCAGAACGACAAGGCCAAGCAGCAGGAAGCCGAAGGACTTGTGCAGTTGGATCAGTTCAAACGAGGTGCGCTGGCTGGTGACGCGCGACATCACAAGCCCAAGCATGAACTGGGCGATAAAGAGAATGGCGATCACCCAGTGAAGGATGATCGCGCCCCAGCCATAACTGCTGGCGGTATTGGTTAGCCGCAGGCTCATGCCATACGAACGGCTGCCGCCGGCACGCTATTCCCGGCGACAATGGAAAGGCGCTATGCGCGCAGCACGCCGCCGGTCTGCTTGGCGACGTTCTCGACGATGCGCTTGCCAAGCGCCTCGAAATCCTCGTCGGTCAGCGTCTTTTCGAAGGGCTGGATCGAAACCTCGATGGCAACGGACTTCTTGCCTTCCCCGAGCGACGGGCCTTCGAAGATGTCGAACACCGAAACGCCTGTGACCAGCTTCTTGTCGGCGCCAAGCGCGGCGCGCATCAGCGTGCCCGCTTCCACGGTCCGCTCGACAACGAAGGCGAAGTCGCGCTTGACCGCCTGGAAAGCGGAGAGCTCAAGTTTCGGCTTGGTGCGCGTCGGCTTGGCCTTGGCCTCCGGTACGGCGTCGATGAACACTTCAAAGCCGCACAGAGGTCCGGTCGCGTCCATTTCTTCCAGCGTCCTGGGGTGGAACTCGCCGAAGGTGCCGAGCACCACTTTCGGGCCGAGCTTGATCGTTCCGGAGCGGCCCGGATGGTACCAGGCCGGACCGCCAGCCTCGATCTGGAGCCGCTCGACCGGCGCACCGCAGGCTTCAAGCGCCGCAATCGCATCTGCCTTGGCATCGTAGGCGCCGACATTGCCGGCATTGCCCGCCCAGTGGCGGCCCGAACCCTCGAGGCCAGCCGTTCCACGCCGCACACCGGCAGCGACCCGGCGCTGCCCTTCAGGCGTGTCGCCCTCATAGGTGCCGGAGACCTCGAACAAGGCGACGTCGCCAATGCCGCGGTCGGCATTACGCTGCGCAGCTGCAATCAGGCCGGGCAGAAGCGAAGGCCGCATGTCGGACATGTCGGCGGCAATCGGGTTGGCGAGCTTCAACCGCTCGCTGCCACCACCGAACAGTTCCGCATGTTTGGCCGGAATGAACGACCATGTCACGGCTTCCATCATGCCTCGCACAGCAAGCGCGCGGCGGGCGGCACGGGTGCGTATCTGCAGCGACGTCAGGATCTTGCCGTTGACGGCATCGTGGCCCGCCAGCGGCTTCGGCGCGATCTCGTCCACGCCATGAATGCGCATCACCTCTTCCACCAGGTCGGCCTTGCCGTCCACGTCCGGCCGCCACGACGGCACGATGACCTCGACGACATCGCCGTCGCCCTTGGGCACGAAGCCAAGACGGGCGAGGATATCGAGACAGGTCGCACGCGGCACGTCGAGACCGGTCAGGCGCTTCACTTCGGCAAAGGGGAAGGAGACCGAGCGATATTTATAGGGCGCATAGCCGGTGATTTCTTCACGGCTGGGCTCACCGCCGCAAAGCTCCATCACCATGCGGGTCGCCAACTCCAAACCCGCGCCCATGAACTCGGGATCGACGCCGCGCTCGAAGCGGTAGCGGGCATCGGTGATGATGCCGAGCGCGCGGCCGGTGCGGGCAACGTTCAAGGGCTCCCAAAGTGCCGACTCGATCAGCACGTCGGTGGTGTTCTCGTCGCAGCCCGAATGTTCACCGCCCATGATGCCGGCGATGGACTCGACGCCATTGTCGTCGGCGATCACGCACATCTCGGACGTGAGCGCATATTCGCGCCCGTCCAGGGCCAGCACCTTTTCACCAGCCTTCGCCCGGCGCACGACGAGATTGCCGGCGACCTTGGCCGCATCGAACACGTGCAGCGGTCGGCCGCGATCGAAGGTAATGTAGTTGGTGATGTCTACCAGTGCGTTGATCGGCCTCAAGCCAATCGCGAGCAGCCTTTGCTGCATCCACTTGGGCGATGGGCCGTTCTTGACGCCCTTGACCAGCCTGAGCGCAAATCCGGGGCAAAGATCAGTCGCTTCGATCTTCACCTTGACCGGGCATTCGCCAGCACCGCCAACCGGTTCGACCGCACCATATTTCAGCTTGCCAAGGCCGGACGCGGCAAGGTCGCGCGCAATGCCATGCACGCTGGTCGCGTCCGGACGATTCGGCGTCAGGTTGATGTCGATGACCGCATCATCGAGATGCGCATAGGCGGCAAAGCTGGTGCCGACCGGCGCATCCTCGGGCAGTTCGATGATGCCGTTGTGTTCGTCCGAAAGTTCGAGTTCGCGCTCCGAGCACATCATGCCGCGGCTTTCGACGCCACGGATCTTGCCGATGCCGAGCGTGACATCGATGCCGGGCACATAGGTGCCGGGAGCGGCGAAGGCGCCGATCAGGCCAGCACGCGCATTCGGCGCGCCGCACACGACCTGCACCGGGTCGCCGGAGCCTGTATCGACGGAAAGCACGCGCAAACGGTCGGCATCGGGATGCTGCACGGCAGTGAGCACCTTTGCGATGACGAAAGGCTTCAGCGCCGCCTTGTCATCGACGGCTTCGACTTCGAGGCCGATCGACGTCAGACGCTCGACAATCTCGCCAAGCGTGGCGTCGGTTTCCAGATGATCCTTGAGCCAGGAGAGCGTGAATTTCATGATCGTTTCCTCCGGCTCAGTTGCTCAATCCACCGAACAGGGTCGGCATGTCGAGCGGGCGGAAGCCGTAATGTTGCAGCCAGCGCACATCGGCGTCGAAGAAGGCGCGCAGATCGGGCATGCCGTATTTCAGCATGGCGATGCGGTCGATGCCCATGCCCCAGGCGAAGCCCTGATATTCGTCCGGATCGAGCCCACCGGCGCGCAGCACATTGGGATGAACCATGCCGCAGCCAAGGATTTCCATCCAGTCGCTGCCCTCGCCGAAGCGCACTTCGCCGGGCCGCGAACGGTCGCACTGAATATCGACCTCGAGGCTCGGTTCGGTGAACGGGAAGAAAGACGGGCGAAAGCGCATCTTGACCTGCGGCACTTCGAAGAAGGCCTTGCAGAATTCCTCCAGCACCCACTTCATGTTGGCGACGTTGGCGGATTTGTCGACCACCAGCCCCTCGACCTGATGGAACATCGGCGAGTGCGTAGCGTCGGAATCCTGCCGGTAGGTCTTGCCTGGAATGACGATGCGGATCGGCGGCTTCTGCGTCTCCATTGTGCGGATCTGCACGGGAGAAGTGTGGGTGCGCAGCACCTTGCGCTCACCCTTTTCGTCCGGCTGGAAGAAGAAGGTGTCGTGCATTTCGCGCGCCGGGTGCCCGTCAGGGAAGTTCAGCGCCGTGAAATTGTAATAGTCGGTTTCGATATCCGGCCCTTCGGCAATGGCGAAGCCGAGGTCGCCGAAGATCGCGGCTATTTCGTCAATGACCTGGCTGATCGGATGAATGCGGCCACGCTCTGCCGGCGACTGGCGCACCGGCAAGGTGACGTCCACCTTCTCGGCCTCGAGCCGGGCGGCAATGGCGACATCCTTCAATTCCGCCTTGCGGCTGCTCAACGCCTCGGTAACACGGTTTTTCAGGCCGTTGATCGCCGGGCCTTTCACCTGACGCTCTTCCGGGCTCATTGCGCCCAGCGTCTTCAGCATTTCCGATATCGAACCCTTCTTGCCGAGCGCCGACACGCGCACCGCCTCGATGGCGGCTTCATCCGCGGCGCTGGCGACCGCGTCCACCAGCGATCGTTCGAGTTGATCGATATCCGTCATGATTGTCCTCTTGGCCGCTCCCGGCCTGTCACTGAAACCTTGGAATTCGATGGCAGCGCCGTGCCGAGGGCCCGGCTCAGAAAGCCGGTCGCGTCGATGGCGCGGCGACCATCCTTGCCGATGAGGCCGTTCGGAACCAGGCGCAGCGGAGCCATCGCTCGCGCGAAGAACGTGGTGAGCGTGCGCAATGCCGGAATGACCTCCAGCGGCGCAGAGGCGCGATAGGCGGCAAGCGCGCGCGCCTGCGTCTCCGGCAGCGCAGCGCGCGGCGATATCTGCAGGAACAAAAGCCAGGCATCGCGCGCCTGCGCCATCGGCAGCGGCATCACCGCTTCCGGCTCCTCCTCGAAGTCGAGGAAGCCAACGCGGCCATCGCGCAGGAACATGTCGCGCGGGTGCGGCCTGCCATGACACAAGCCGGCCCGATGCGCTTCTCCGAGCGCCCTTGCGACGTCGACGAGCAGGTCGTCGTGCCGCGCCGGATCAGCGGGAAGGGAATCCACCAGCGTCTTTTGCACGACCTCCCCGATATCGGAGAGCACCAGCACCGACTGGTTGGAAAATACCACATCGGGGACCGCGAAGCCGGCAGCGCGGAAGCTCGCCAGCTTGCGCATTTCGCGTGCGATAGCTTCAGCCGAACCCGTTGTCGGCGACGAACGCAGGAACGCCGGCAGAAGCGGCGAGATCAGGCTGTGCAGGCGCTTTGCAAGCGGCTTGCCTTCAACATCGTAGCGCTTGATCCAGACCAGACGGCCATCGACCGAGGCGCGGGACACGCGCAACGACGCCTGCGCAACGATGAGGCGCAACAGCGTTGCCAGCCCATCGGCGGAAAGCATGTCCGTCCTGATCTCGGTTTCCTCGGTCATTCGATCCACACGAAAAACCCGCGCCAGCCTGCCAGCGCGGGTTTCCCAGAGTTGATTTTGCGAAGCTGGGGAAAGCGCTGGTCTTAGGCCACTGCGCTTTCAAAAGCATTCGGCGTCGTGTTCTTCAGGTATTCGAGCGCGACCTTGGCCTTGGCCACGAGCGCGGCGAAAGCCTGCGGCTCATGGATAGCCATGTCGGACAGAACCTTGCGGTCGATCTCGATACCGGCCTTGTTGAGGCCGTCGATGAAGCGGCCGTAGGTCAGGCCATGCTCGTGCGTCGCTGCGTTGATGCGCTGGATCCACAGCGCGCGGAACGAGCGCTTGCGGTTCTTGCGGTCGCGGTAGGCGTACTGCAGCGACTTCTCCACCGCCTGCTTGGCGATGCGGATGGTGTTCTTGCGGCGGCCGTAGAAGCCCTTGGCGGCTTTCAGGACCTTCTTGTGCTTGGCGTGGGCGGTGACGCCTCTCTTTACGCGTGCCATGTCGTGATCTCCTTAAACGCTGTCCGGACCGAGTGCCTTAGAGGCCGTTCGGCAGAAAATTCTTGATGACCTTCTTGCCGTCCGGTTCAGCCAGAACCATCGTGCCGCGGGCATCGCGAATGAACTTGTTGGAGCGCTTGATCATGCCATGGCGCTTGCCGGCTGCTGCCGACAAAACCTTGCCGGTCGCAGTAATCTTGAACCGCTTCTTGGCAGCGGATTTGGTCTTCATCTTGGGCATTTTGCTTCCTTTCTCACGCGCATTTGCTGCGCTTCTGTCTTGCTTCAGGCGACCAAAAGGCCCGAAAAGCATAAAGACCGCCACGGCATGCCCTGCCGGGCGGCTTTTCTTTAACGGCGGCTCTATACGTCAAAGCCGCTCGCGGCGCAACACCCGTCGAAAGCTGCGTCGCACGCTTTTGTCAGGGCACCCTGAACAGGACCGGCAAGGTGCCGGCGATCTGCGCGCTGTCGATCATCTCGAACACCGGCATAGCGACGAGGAACACCAGCCCGTCAAGCAACGTGGTGCGAAGCAGGCGCGGCTTGAACGACCCGGTATCGCCCTCATTGTAGAGCGACAGGTTGGGAACGAAGCGCGGCACACGAGCCAGATAGGCCTGGTAGGGCGCACCCATCACTTCCGACAGGAAGCGTTCTTCGCGCAGGATGACGATGTGGAAGGCAAACGCGCACAACAACCCAAAGCCGATCATCGCCGTGAACGAGCCCATCTGCGCGCCGACGCCGGCGGCGGCCAGCGTCGAAAACACGTAGAGCGGGTTGCGGGTCACCGAATAGGGGCCGCCGGTCACGACCTCGGCCGATTTGCGCCCGCCGATATAAAGCGTTGACCACAGCCGCCCGACGATACCTAAAAAGATCATCACGATGCCGGCCATCTCGATGGTCTCGTGGACCACCGATTCGGGCGGGAACCACGACTGCCCGACCAGAAGCAGCGCAAACAGCGCCACGACCAGCACCGCCAGCACATAGCGGCGGGTGCGCTGGTAGTTACCCAGCGTCGGTCTGCCCGGTCCGCCAACAGCCCGTTGTTCCAAGATACCACCGTCCATGACAAACCCGCTCGATTGCTGTCTGCCACGATGGTCATCATGGCACGGCGGCAAGAAAAAGGCGCCCCCACCGAGGCGCCTTGCAAATTCAAGCCGTCAGCGTGGCGCCAGCACCATCATCATCTGGCGGCCTTCGAGCTTCGGCTCGGCCTCGACCTTGGCGATCGTCGCGACTTCCTCGCGCACCTTGTTCAGAAGCTGCATGCCGAGTTCCATATGCGCCATTTCGCGGCCACGGAAGCGCAGCGTCAGCTTGACCTTGTCGCCTTCCTCGAAGAAGCGGCGCACCGCGCGCATCTTCACGTCGTAGTCATGGCTGTCGATGTTCGGGCGCATCTTGATCTCCTTGATCTCGATGACCTTCTGGTTCTTGCGTGCTTCGGCGGCCTTCTTCTGGCTGGCATATTTCAGCTTGCCGAGGTCGAGAATCTTGGCGACCGGCGGATTGGCGTTCGGGGAAATTTCGACGAGATCGAGCCCGGCCTCTTCGGCGAGCAACAAAGCGTCGTTGATGGAAACTTCACCTCGGTTCTCCCCATCGGCGTCGATAAGCTGGACGCGGGGAACGCGAATGTCGGTGTTTGCGCGCGGTCCATCCTTGGTGGGCGCCGCTGCTTTGAAAGGTCTGCGAATGGTCGTGGTCTCCTTGAGCCGTTGAAGGGCAGGGTTCTGGTTTCATAAGTGCGGACGCGCCTATGTGGGAAGCGCACGCGGGGTGTCAATAGCATAGCATGCATCAGAAATCATCAGAATCCACAATTCCCCGCCTGCCCCAACCAAAGAAATCGACAGGGCGCTTTTCGGCAATGCGGGCCTGTGGCAAAAGACCCGGTCTGCAAGGAACAAGCCATGACCTCAGCCGCGCCCGAGCTTCTGGATGTCGAGGGAACCCCGATTGCCGTTCGCCATGCGCCCGGCGCAGTACCCGGCATCGTCTGGCTGGGCGGCTACAAGTCCGACATGCTGGGCACCAAGGCCGAAGCGCTGGCGGCGTGGGCCGCGGAAAACGGCCGCGCCTTCCTGCGCCACGACTATTCGGGCCACGGCGAGTCCGGCGGCACATTCGCCGACGGCACCATTTCCAAATGGCTGCGCCAGAGCCTGGCCGTGTTTTCGAAATTCACCAGCGGGCCGCAAATCCTCGTCGGTTCGTCCATGGGCGCGTGGATCGCGCTGCGCATGGTGCAGGAACTGAACAAGGCAGGCGGCAAGCGCATCGCCGGCCTGGTGCTGATCGCTCCCGCGCCCGACTTCACCGCCGAGCTTGTCGAGCCGGTGCTGACCGAAGCGCAACGGCGCGATCTCGTCGAGAAAGGCTATTTCGAGGAACCGTCGGACTATTCCGCCGAGCCCTATATCTATACGCGCGCGCTGATCGAGGATGGCCGCGCCAATCTGGTGATGACCGGCCCCATCGACACGCACTGCCCGGTCCATGTGCTGCAAGGCATGGCCGACGAAGCGGTGCCGCATAGCCACGCCCTTAAGCTCGTCGGCCTCCTGCCCGCCGATGACGTGACCTTGTCGCTCGTTCCCGATGGCGACCACCGCCTGTCGCGGCCGCAGGATCTCGACCTCTTGCTGCGCGCCGTGGGCTCGATCACGGAAATGGCTGGTTGACCGTGCGTGTCTCCATTCCCGTTTCGGCATTCGTCGCCGCAATCGTCGGCTTCGGCGGCACGTTGGCCATTATCATCGCCGCCGCTGCCGCGGTCGGCGCAACGCAACTCGAGACGGCAAGCTGGGTCACGGCGATCTGCCTTGCCATGGCCGTCGAAACGGCCTGGCTTTCCTGGCAAACCCGCATGCCTGTCATCACTGCGTGGTCGACACCGGGCGCCGCGCTCATCGCCGCCTCCAGCGGCTTCACTATGGGCGAAGCGGTGGGCGCTTTTCTGGTCACGGGCGTACTCCTTGTCGCCACCGCGCTGTTCAAGCCGCTGATGCGCCTGATCGCGAAGATTCCCGCCTCGGTCGCGTCCGGCATGCTGGCAGGCATCGTCGTAACCTTCGCCACAGGGGCAGTGAAGACGATCCCCGCCGACCCCTGGCTGATCCTGCCCTTGATTGCCGCTTTCTTCATACTGCGTCTGGTCAACCCGGCAGTATCCGTGCTCGCGGTTCTGATCGGCGGTGGCCTCGCCGCGTTCCTGACCGGGCGTGTCGGCGGCCTGCCGACGCCGGAACTCTCGACATTGACGCTGGTCGCCCCCGAATTCACGGCCACGGCAATCGTCGGCCTTGCTATCCCGCTCTACCTCGTCACCATGGCCTCGCAGAACCTGTCGGGACTGGCCGTGCTGCGCGCCTCCGGCTATGAGCCAGCGCCAGCGCCGCTGATCGGCGTCACCGGCCTGTTTTCCGTGTTGGGCGCCCCGTTCGGCGCCTCGACCACCAACCTCGCCGCGATCTCCGCCGCCATTTGTACCGGGCCGGATGTTCATCCTGATCCGCGCGAGCGCTGGAAAACGGGTCCATTCTATGCGCTGGCCTATCTCGTATTCGCCGTTTTCGGAGCCTCGCTGGTGGCGATCTTTGCCGTCCTTCCGCAAAGCCTGATCGTGCTGGTCGCCGGGCTCGCTCTTCTGGGAGCCTTGGCCAACGCGCTGACGATAGCCTTGCAAGACGACAAGGATCGCATGGCCGCCACGGTCACTTTTGCCGCCACCGCATCTGGGCTCACTTTGTTCGGCATTGGCTCGGCCTTCTGGGGCCTTGTTGGCGGACTGATCGTGCTTTTCCTCGATCGAGTCAAAAAAACGTAATTAATCCAGCTTCTTGTTCGGTTTCAGCGGCGAATGCCTTGAATCGCCGTTTTTGTCTTCCCATTTCGATTCGAGCAGCAGGATCGGCTGCCTCCAACTGAAGGAACGGGAGAAGATGAACACGACTGCACTGATCCGTCCGGCCTGGACGCCGGCGACCATCGCTTTGATGGTGATCGGCTTCATGGTGTTCTGGCCACTCGGCCTCGCCATGCTTGCCTACATCATCTGGGGCGACCGGCTTGACGGCTTCAAGCGCGACATGAACCGCGCCACGGACGGCATCTTTGCCGGTTGCCGCCGCGGTGCGAACAAGGCCCATCGCTGGGGTCACGGCTCGGCCCGCACCGGCAACGTCGCTTTCGACGACTGGCGCGAGAAGGAGCTTACCCGGCTCGACGAAGAGCGCCGCAAGCTCGACGAGATGCTGGCCGAGTTCGACGAATACGCACGCGAACTGCGCCGCGCCAAGGACCAGGACGAGTTCGATCGCTTCATGGCGAACCGGAACAAATCCACTGCGCCGACGACCACGACGGAAAACACCCCGAAGCGTCGCGGCAGCAAGCCGAACGACGATCTGCTCGACGACTGAGATGTCGAGTAAGCGATAGACACGAGCGGCGTCGCGAAAGCGGCGCCGTTTCTTTTTTGTTCTTCCCTAAACCTCGAATCACGTATCGTCCCGCCATGTCCTTCGGCTTCTTTCGAAACCTGACCAAACCGGCACCCTCGCCCGTCGAGGAGCGGGAGCATGTTGTCGCCGGCCGCACGCTGCCCTTGCGCATCGTAGAGAACGATCGCGCCCGCCGCCTCACGCTCAGGATAGATGCCGGCGGGCAGGGCTTGCGCATTACCGTGCCGCCCGGCTTGCGCCGCGGCGAGGTCGAGAAATTTCTCCACCGCCATCAGGGCTGGCTGGAGCAGCGGCTGGCCAAGGTGCCCGACCGGCCTCAGGTACGCCCCGGCATCAAGCTGCCGCTTTATGGCGTGCCGCACATGATCGTGCACGAACCCGGCAAGCGCGGCACCGTTTCGGTCGGCAGCGACGAGAACGGCCCCACGCTCGTCATCCACGGCGAGCGAGTGCATCTGCCACGCCGGCTGACCGACTATCTGAAGCGTGAAGCCAAGCGCGAGATCGAGGCGCTGGTCGAAAAGCACACCGCGAAAGTGGGCCGAAAAGCCAAGGCTGTGCGCTTCAAGGACACGTCGAGCCGCTGGGGCTCCTGCACGTCCGACGGCAACCTGTCGTTCTCATGGCGCATCATGATGGCGCCGCGCCCGGTGATCAACTATCTCGTGGCGCATGAAGTGGCCCATCTGAAGGAGATGAACCACGGACCGAAGTTCTGGAAGCTGTGCGAGGAGCTTTGCCCGGACACGAAGCGCTGCAAGGCCTGGCTCAAGAAGAACGGCAGCGCCCTTCAGGCGATACAGTTCTGAGACTGGACAGGTTCAGTCATCGTTCGCGGCGTTGAGTTCGTCTGGCCGCAGCCCGTCATCGGTTTGACGCGGCCAGGGCAGAAAATTACCGTCGAAACCATCTTTGGAAAAGTAGTCCAGCGCGCGGTGCGCTTCGGCACCATTGAACGCGGCCTTGTCCATCAAATGTTCGATGACCGTGTGCGCCTGCGCCAGCTTTTCCTTCAAGTCAGCGATAGTCTCGGTTTTCATGGTCGTCGCTCCCGCCTTGAACATTGAAACTAGCGCGCTTGCTGCCGGCGACAATACGCGCTTTTCCTCGACTTCGCCGCCTTTTCATGGCAATTCGCAGGCATGAAGGTGCTCGATATCAAGATATGCGGTTTGAAGACCGATGCAGCGCTGGCGGCAGCAATCGCCGGTGGCGCGACGCATGTCGGTTTTATCTTTTTCCCGAAGAGCCCTCGCAATATCGCTCCCACGGAAGCCGGCCGCTTGCGCAAGGCGGTTGCCGGAAAGGCAAAGACGGTTGCCGTCACCGTCGATGCCGACAATACGTTTCTGGATACGATCGTTGCCGAAATACAGCCTGACATGTTGCAGCTTCACGGCAGCGAAATGCCGGAACGGCTCGCGGACCTGAAGGCGCGCTACCGCTTGCCGATCATGAAGGCGATCTCAGTTCGTGAGCCGGCGGACCTTGCAGCCATCGCGCCCTATCGCGGTGTCGCCGACCGCTTTCTGTTCGATGCAAAACCGCCAAAAGGCTCGGAGTTGCCGGGCGGCAACGGCGTGTCCTTCGACTGGACCATTCTTGCAAGGCTTGACCCTGACCTTAACTATATGCTTTCGGGCGGCCTCAACGCCGCCAATATCGGCGAGGCCATGCGGCTTGCGAACCCGCCCGGCCTCGACATATCGTCAGGCGTGGAAAGTGCGCCGGGCGTCAAGGACACGGCGCTGATCGAACAATTCTTCAAGGCCGTCCGGGCAGCGCGCAGCGACCGCGCGGCCTGATCGGCAAGTCAGACGCATTTCGTGGTACTACAACACCCGCTCCCTGTGCTGGACATGCCGCGAACGGAACTCTAGGAGATCGGCCATGAACAAGCCGGCAATACCCAATTCCTTCCGTACCGGGCCTGACGAACAGGGCATGTTCGGCATTTTTGGCGGGCGTTTCGTTGCCGAAACGCTGATGCCCCTGATCCTTGAACTGGAACGTCACTGGAACGAGGTCAAGGACGACCCCGCTTTCAAGGCCGAGTTGCAGGCGCTGTCCACCTTCTATGCCGGACGTCCCTCGAAGCTCTACTTCGCGGAAGGCCTGACCCGGCATCTTCGTGATGTTTCCTCAGCAAGAGGCCTCGGGGGCGGGGCCAAGGTCTATTTCAAGCGCGAAGACCTCAACCATACCGGCTCGCACAAGATCAACAACTGCCTCGGCCAGATCCTGCTCGCCAAGCGCATGGGCAAGAAGCGGATCATCGCCGAAACCGGCGCGGGCCAGCACGGCGTCGCCTCGGCAACGGTTGCCGCCCGCTTCGGCTATCCTTGCGTGGTCTATATGGGGGCTACTGATGTTGCCCGCCAAAGCCCGAACGTGTTCCGCATGAAGCTGCTCGGCGCCGAGGTAAGGCCCGTCACGGCAGGCCACGGCACGCTGAAGGACGCCATGAACGAAGCGCTTCGCGATTGGGTCACCAATGTCGAGGACACCTACTATCTGATCGGCACCGCCGCCGGCCCGCATCCCTATCCGGAACTGGTGCGCGACTTCCAGTCGGTCATCGGCACCGAGGCGCGCGCCCAGATCCTCGAACAGGAAGGCCGGCTGCCTGACGCCATCATCGCGGCGGTGGGCGGCGGCTCCAATGCGATTGGCCTGTTCCATCCCTTCCTCGACGACGCAGACGTCCGCATCATCGGCATCGAGGCCGGCGGCCGCGGTCTCGACGGCATCGAGCATTGCGCCTCCATGAATGCCGGCAAGCCTGGCGTCCTGCACGGCAACCGCACCTACCTCTTGCAGAACGACGATGGCCAGATCCTCGACGGCCACTCGATCTCGGCCGGCCTCGACTATCCGGGCGTCGGCCCGGAGCATTCCTGGCTGCGCGATACGGGCCGTGTCGAATACGTGCCGATCCTCGACGACGAGGCGCTGGAAGCCTTCCAGCTCACGACCCGGGTCGAAGGCATCATCCCGGCGCTGGAATCGGCGCATGCCATCGCGCATGCGATGAAGATCGTGCCTGCCATGGGCAAGGACCAGATCGTCATCGTCAACCTGTCGGGGCGCGGCGACAAGGACGTGCATACGGTAGCCAAGATGATGGGCATGGAGATCTGACGTGACGGATACCCGCATCGACCGCCGCATGGCGAAGCTGAAGGCCGAGGGCCGTCCCGCGCTCGTCACCTACTTCATGGGCGGCGATCCCGACTACCACACCTCGCTCTCGATCATGAAAGCGCTGGCCAGCTCGGGAGCGGACGTCATCGAGCTCGGGATGCCGTTTTCCGACCCGATGGCCGATGGTCCAGCCATCCAGGCAGCCGGTTTGCGTGCCCTGAAGGCCGGCCAGACGCTCGCCAAGACGCTCAGTATGGCCGCTGAATTTCGCGCCGGCGACGACCACACGCCGATCGTCCTGATGGGCTACTACAACCCCATCTACATCTACGGCGTCGAGCGTTTCCTCAGGGATGCCAGGGAATCCGGCATCGACGGGCTGATCGTGGTCGACCTGCCGCCCGAAATGGACGCGGAACTGTGCATTCCGGCGCTCAACGCCGGCATCAACTTCATCCGCCTGGCGACGCCTACCACCGACGACAAGCGCCTCCCCAAAGTCCTCGAAAACACCTCCGGCTTCGTTTACTATGTATCGATGACCGGTATTACCGGCTCCGCGCTTGCCGATACCGGCAAGGTCACCGATGCAGTCAAGCGCATCAAGGGCCACACCGATCTGCCGGTCTGTGTTGGCTTCGGCGTCAAGACCGCGGAGCAGGCGCGTGCCATCGGCGCGTCAGCCGACGGCGTGGTCGTGGGTACGGCCATCGTCAACGCTGTTGCAAACACGCTTGATCCAAAGGGCGAACGCACCGCCAATCCTGTCGAAGCCGTCGCCGCACTTGTGACGGAGCTTTCGAACGGCGTTCGCTCGGCCCGCCTTGCCGCTGCCGAATAGTTGGCCTAGGTGAAAAACGTGCAGTCGCGGACAGGAGCCTTACGATGAACTGGATCACCAATTTCGTCCGTCCGAAGATCAATTCGATGCTTGGCCGGCGCGAAATGCCGGACAATCTCTGGATCAAGGATCCGGAGACCGGCGAGATGGTCTTCCACAAGGATCTCGAAGAGAACCAGTTCGTCATCCCGGCCTCTGGCTATCACATGAAGATCTCGGCCCGCGAGCGGCTGAAATTCTTCTTCGACGGCGGCAAATACGAGGTTCTGGAAAACCCGAAAGTGGCGCAGGACCCGCTGAAGTTCCGCGACGAGAAGCGTTACGTCGACCGCTTGAAGGACGCAAAGTCGAAGACAAGTCTCGAAGATGCGGTCCTCAGTGCGCAGGGCACCATCGAGGGCTTACCTGTCGTCGTCACCGTGCAGGACTTCGCCTTCATGGGTGGTTCGCTCGGCATGGCGGCGGGCGAAGCGCTCATCCATGCATTCGAGACTGCCCGCCAGCGCAAGCGCCCCCTGATCCTGTTCGCCGCCTCGGGTGGCGCACGCATGCAGGAAGGCATCCTGTCGCTGATGCAGCTTCCGCGCACGACCGTCGCGGTCGACCGGCTGAAGGAGGCCGGCCTGCCCTATATCGTCGTCCTTACGAATCCCACGACAGGCGGCGTCACAGCATCCTATGCCATGCTGGGCGATGTCCATATCGCCGAACCCGGCGCCTTGATCGGCTTCGCCGGTCCCCGCGTGATCGAGCAGACCATCCGCGAAAAGCTGCCCGACGGTTTCCAGCGTGCCGAATATCTGATGGAACACGGCATGGTCGACATGGTCGTCTCTCGCCTCGACATGAAGAAAACCGTCTCCAATCTGCTCAAGCTTCTGCTCAAGGTGCCGGAAAAAGCCAGTGCGCCTGAACCGGAAATCCTGCCTCCCGCCGTAACCGCGGGTGAAACGCGGCCCCGCGCCTGACTTCAAGGCAGTGATGACGCGCTGGTTTGAGTAACTGGAGCGTTGCGATTCGAGGATTTGCCATGACAACGCTGAGCGCCGAGCGCGAAATCGAACACCTGATGACGCTGCATCCGAAAGGTTTCGACCTTTCGCTCGACCGGATATCGCGGCTCCTGGACAAGCTCGACAATCCGCAGGACCGCATGCCTCCCGTCATCCACATTGCCGGCACCAACGGCAAGGGATCGTGCGCGGCGTTCTCCCGCGCGCTCCTGGAAGCGCAGGGATATCTGGTCCACACTCATACGTCACCGCACCTGGTTAACTGGAACGAGCGTTACCGGTTGGCGGCCGACGGCGGTGGCAGGCTTGTCGATGATGAAACGTTCGCCGATGCCATCTCCCGCGTGGCCAAGGCAAATGACGGCCAGAAGATCACGGTATTCGAAATCCTGACCGCGGTCGGGTTCGTGCTGTTTTCGGAACATCCTGCCGACGTTGCCATCATGGAGGTCGGCCTCGGCGGGCGCTTCGACGCCACGAATGTGATCCGCAAGCCGGCCGTTTCGATCATCATGCCGGTGTCGCTCGACCACGAAGCCTATCTTGGCGACCGCGTCGAACTGATCGCGGCGGAAAAGGCCGGCATCATAAAACGCGGCTGCCCGACCGTGATCGGCGCGCAGGAATATGACGCAGCGCTTGAGGTTCTCGTCGATACGGCTGATCGGCTCGACTGCCCGTTGTCGGTCTACGGCCAGGACTTCCTTGCCTTCGAAGAAAACGGCCGCATGGTCTACCAGGACGACGACGGATTGATGGACCTCACCTCACCGCGCCTGCCGGGCCGCCACCAGTTCGCCAACGCGGCTGCCGCAATCGCCGGCGTCAAGGCGGCGGGCTTTGCTCTCAGCGAGCGGGCCATCGACCGCGCCATGGCCACCGTGATGTGGCCGGGACGCATGCAGAAGCTGACCCAGGGGTTGTTGACGGAACTCGCCCCTGAAGGTTCGGAAATCTGGCTGGACGGAGGCCATAACCCCGGCGCGGGCATCGTCATCGCCGAAGCGCTGGCCGAACAGGAAGAAAAGAGCCCCCGTCCTCTGTTCCTGATCGCCGGCATGATCAACACGAAGGATCAGGGCGGTTACTTCCATGCCTTCAAGGGACTGGTGAAGCACGTCTACACCGTGCCGGTGAACTTCAGCGACTCCAGCGTTCCAAACGACGAATTGGCAATCCGCGCCACCGAAGCGGGCTTGTCCGCCGAGCCTGTCAGTTCGGTCGCAAGCGCCTTGCAGTTGCTGCGCGAGACATGGAACGAGAACGACGTGCCGCCACGTATCCTGATCGGCGGCTCACTCTATCTCGCTGGATCCGTGCTGGCGGAAAACGGCACGCCGCCGACCTGAGGTCCCGGGGTAGAGGCTATTTCAACTCGATTTCAATGAAGGCGTATTCTTCTTCATTGGCGTTGATAACGTCGTGCTCGACACCTTCCTTGCGGAAGTAAGGCACGCCTTTTTTCATCTCGCCGAAGCTTTCGCCATCCTTGGTGACCAGTTTCAGCTTGCCGTCCATGAGAGGCACGACGACGTAGTCGTGGCCGTGGCGGTGCCATCCGGTGTTGGCGCCCGGCGCAAAGCGCCATTCGGTGACCACCACCCTATCGTTTTCGACAAAGACGGTCGGTTTGGCTGTTCCGGTCATCGCATCCTCCTGTTTTACCTATGGAACGGTAGCAAGGAGCGTCTGCGGGAGTGCCAGCGACGATAATTTTCCGCGCCAGCAAAAAGCCCGGCGCAAAGGCCGGGCTTTCAAACCACATCATTGCCGAGGCAGATCAGGCGACCGAGCCGCTGATCCAGTGCGAGAGCGCAGTCTTCGGTGCCGCGCCAACCTTCATGTCGGCCACTTCGCCACCCTTGAAGATCATCAGGGTCGGGATCGAACGCACGCCGAACTGCGCGGCAAGTTCCGGGTTCTCGTCGATGTTGAGCTTGGCGATCTTGACCTTGCCGCCGAGTTCAGCGGAAATCTCTTCGAGCGACGGGCCGATCATCTTGCAGGGGCCGCACCATTCGGCCCAGAAATCCACAACCACCGGCTCCTTGGCATTGAGCACATCGGTCTGGAAATTGTTCTTGTCGACCTTGACGGTGGCCATTCAAAATTCCTCTCGGTTAATTCGTTGCACCAAATGTGGTGGTAGTTGCCATCTTATTCAAGCAGGTCTTGTGTCACGATGCCGTGAGTCGAGCAAGGGCATCTTCCATCGCAGCAAGCGGCAGTTCGATCAGGCGCGGTGCTTCAGTGAAAAGCAATGCAGCCGAAATCTGATGCCGCGGGTAGAGCGGCTTCAGCAGTGCTCTGTAGAGCGAAAGCTGCAGGACATAGGCCGGCGGTACCTTCTGAAGCGAAGCCGGTGCCGGTCGGTTGGTCTTGTAGTCGACGATGAGGACTTTTTCAGGCGTTACCGCAAGCCGGTCGATTTTCCCCGACACGATCCGCTTCCTGCCCGCGATCTCAATGCTCCCGGTAATGGCCACTTCCGCTCGCGAACCGTCGCCAAACAGGGGCTCGAAATGTGGATCGGCAAGGATCATCAAGGCTGAAGACAGCGCCTTGTCGCGCTCACCCGGTGGCCAGTCCGCGCCAGCTCGGCCAAGGTAGCGCTCTGCGGCAGGAAGGCGCTGGTCTTGCGGAAGACCCGGCAACATTTGCAGCAGCTTATGCAAGGCCAATCCACGCAATATGGAAAAGCTCGGCACCGCTTCGGCTTCCAGCACAGGCGAAGAAGCATCGACCGTCGCTTCAGCCGCTTCATCGATCAGCGCGGACGCGCCGGACGGTGACAATGGCCTTGGCAATTCCTCGGAGGCTGGCAACTCGTCCCACAGACTGGGCGGCAAGGGCGCAAAATCCATGTGCTTGCGATCTTCGTCTGCTGGGATCATCGGCACCGGAGACAGGTTGGTCACTCGGAAACGATGAACCGCATCGCCATCGGGAGAGCGTATATGTTGCTTGCTTTCCGGTGCGCCTGCGAGCGCCCGGCTAACGATGGAGTGCCAGGTGCCATCGCCGGGCGGGCGTTTGCCATGGTAGCCGCAGACGATAAGCCGATCTTCGGCACGCGTCATGCCGACGTAGAGCAAACGGCGGTATTCGTCGTCGGCCAACTCGCGGGCACGATCAGCCGCTGACCTTGATATATCGTTGGCAATGTCGCTGCCTGCTCGCCACAGATAACCCTTGCCGTCCCAGTGTTCGCCAGACCCCTCGAACGACATCAGGCGCGGTAGATGCTGGTCGCTGAACGAGCGCGCGCCACTGTCGACAAGGAACACCACCGGGGCTTCCAGTCCCTTGGCGGCGTGGACGGTCATGATGCGGACCTCGTTGCGGGTCTGGTCCATCTCCCGTTTGATCTCGGGGCCAGCACTTTCCAAAGTGGCGATAAACGAGTCGAGCCCCGGCAGGCCGGCGCGTTCATCGGCCAGACAGAAATTGAGAAATTCGTCGAGGATGTCGCCGGCTTCCGGCCCCAGCCGCGCTACCATCTTCTTGCGAACCCCATCGCGGGCCAAAAGCCCGGCATAGAATTCGAACACCGGCTTGTAAGCGGCTTCCGTAGCCCATGCATCGAGGCGTTCGGCAACTGCCTGCAAGGTGGCATCCGCCTCTGCCTGCTTGTGCAGCGACCTGACCAGCGAAACGCCCTTGTCCCTCTTGGCGGCAAGGTCGAACAGCCGTTCTTCGGAAAGGTCGAACATCGGCGAGCGCAGCACCGCCGCGAGCGACAGGTCGTCCTCCGGTTGCACGAGGAAGCGACCAAGCGCCGCCAGGTCCTTCACGGCTATGTGGCCGGGCAGGCTCAGCCGGTCGGCACCGGCCACCGGCACATTCTTTTCCTTAAGGCTTTTCGACAAGGCGTGAACGAAGCGGTCGCGCTTGCGCACCAGCACCAGAACGTCGCCCGCCTTCAGCAGCGTACCCTTGCCCTCGATGACCTCGCCGCCATCGATCCAGTCCTTGATCGTCTGTGCGACACGCTCGGCAACCTTTACCGCCGGTGCGCTGGCGTGATTGACCGGCAGCGTCCAATCGTCAGGCTCATCGACAGTGTCGGCACCAACAGTCGGCCATATCTCCACATAGCCCGGCGCATCGTTGCGGATGGCTTTGTGATCGAGCGGGGCAGGATCGTGGCTGATGCCGCGCCGCACACCCGGATCGTCGAACACACGATCAACCGCTTTCAGCACATCTTCCGACGACCGAAACGACCATGTCAGCTTGAGGTCGGCGAACTCAAGGCCCGAGGAATGGACCTTGCCGGCAAATTCGTGCTTGCTGTCGGCAAAGGAATCCGGCGCTGCCCCCTGGAAGGAATAGATCGACTGCTTCTCGTCGCCGACGGCGAAGATCGTCCGCAGCGTGTTGCCCCGGGCGCTTTCGCCGGCAAAGAATTCCTCGGTCAGTTTCTTGACCACGTCCCATTGCTCGGGGCTGGTGTCCTGTGCCTCGTCGAGCAGGATATGGTCGATGCCCTGATCGAGCTTGAACTGCACCCATGCGCCCGCGTCGGGACGCTTAAGCAGGTTGATGGTGCGGGTGATGAGATCGTTGAAGTCGAGCAGGCCACGACCGCGTTTCAATTGTTCGTAACGGGCGATCAGCCAGTCGGCGATGGTCAGGGCCGCACGCGTGGCCTTCAGCATACGGAACAACGCCAGCCGGTCGCACGCCTCGCTGATCGCCTCGACCGCCGCGAGATAGCGCGCCGGCAAATCCGGCACCCTGGACAGGAGAGCCTTTCCGAAAAGCCAGTCGGGCTTGTAAGCCTCGCCCTTGCCGCTCAGGAACGCGCTTTGCACTATAGTTAGCCGGCGTACCGGATCGTTTTCCGCAAAGCCGGCCAGCGCTTCACCTATCAGCGATTCGCGCGCCCGGTTGGCACCTACTTGAACGGCTATCCCGTCGAGAGCGGCAAGGAAGGCAGGCTCGAAGGCCTGGAGAGGCCAGACGGATGCGGCGATCGCCGCTTCGGTTTCATCGGGTGCAAAGCCGAACTCGTCGAACAGCGGCTGAAAGCCGGTGCTGGTTCCACCGATGTCGGCGATAAACTTGCGCAAGCCATCGCGCTTGCCGACGATTTCGGCAAGCAGGGCATCGAGCCCGGTTTCGCCGCCGTGCTCCAGAACTGTGGCAAACGCTTCCGTCAGTTCGATACGTTCACCGCCGCCGACACCCGTAATCATCTCGCGTTTGGCGGTGGCAAACAATGCCTGCTCCATTTGGGGATCGAGCATTTCGAAATGCGCGGCAATGTTGGCTTCCAGCGGAAACTGGTGCAACACGGATTCACAGAACGCATGGATGGTCTGGATCTTCAAACCACCCGGCGTCTCCAGCGCCTCGGCAAACAGTCGCCGCGCCCGCCGCAATGTGTCGAGATCCGCCGTCCGACCGTCCAGTGCGGTTATCCGTTCGGCGAGTTCGCCATCGGATAGTGTCGTCCACTGCGACAGTGTCGCGAACACGCGGTTCGACATGTTGGCGGCAGCCGCGCGCGTATAGGTCAGGCACAGGATCTTGGACGGATCGGTGCCGCGCAAGAGCAGCCGTATGACGCGCTGCGCCAGCACATGGGTCTTGCCCGAACCGGCGTTGGCCGAAACCCACGCCGAATTCAATGGATCGGAAGCGCGCGCCTGACTGACGGCAGTGTCCGTGGGGATGGGGTAGGTTTTCTTCATTCCTCCCCACTTTCCTGCGCCCCATCGCCGCCTGCGGACCATTCGAGGACGCGCGCCAGATGGTCGTAGTCGCCGTCTGCCTCGCCCTCACGGAACGGCAAAGCCCGCGACAGATAGCCGACGGCAGGATCGGCATAGTGCTCGAGAAGCTTTTCGAGCCGCGCCCAGGCATCTTCGGCGAGGTCGGTCGCGGAACGCGGTTTGCGGTTGTGCTCGAGGATCGATTCTTCAGCCACATCTCCATTGGCTTTCAACCGCACGAAAGCCAGTTGCGACGGCTCGCGCGTGCCAAGTTCGCGGAAGGCACCCCGCCTCAACAGCGCCGCTTCCAGCGCCAACTGCGGCGACAGAAGCGTGTGCGCCTGCGCCTTCGAAGGAGAGGAGCCTGTCTTGTAGTCGAGAATGTCAGCCATGCCGCCAGCCAGAAGATCGATCCGGTCGGCGTAGCCGGACAGCGTGACGCCGGAACTGCCGACCTGTGTCCGCTCGGCATGTTCCTCGGCAAAACGCCGGCTGACAGCGGCGGCCCGCTCGCGCTCCCATATGATGATGTTGGCGGCGAGTTTTTCGAAGCGCGGCCACCATACGGCCTCAACGTCCTCCGGCAGCGCGGCTTCGGCAAAACAGGCGCGACCGGCGTCGAGAAGCAGGCTCAGCGCATCCGGTGCGCGCGGATCGGTCGTCGTCGTGGAGAAGCGGTGCAGGATAGCATGGAAGAGGGTGCCACGCTCGGCAGCGCCCGGATCGCGGATCACCGGGTCGAGAGGGTAAAGCCCAAGTATGCGCCTTGCGTAGACGGCGTAGGGGTCGCGACGCAGTGTCTCGATCTCGGTGACCGAGAAATGCGTCGGTCGGAATTCGACGGGAGGCGCCGGCTTCGGCCGCGGTGCGAAGTCGAGGCGCTCGCCCGTATCGAGCGCACGCGCCCAGGAAAGCATTTCCTCGCCGCGTCTGCGCATGGTGCCGGCATGCTCCTCGCCGACGAAAGTCAGGATGCGCTGAAGCCAGCGCGACGGCACGGCAGGGGCATCGCCGGAGCGGGCGGCACGTGTGAGCACGACCTTGCCGGCACCCATCGCCATCTGGAAGTCGTGCGCGGCAAGGCCAACGCGCCGCTCCGGCGGCTCAAGGTCGATGCCGGTCTTCATCAGCCGCGACATGAAGCGGTCGCTCTCCGGCTTGCGCGGCCAGATACCTTCGTTGAGCCCGCCGACGACAAGCGTATCGACATGCTGCAATCGTGCTTCCAGAGCGCCCCAGATGGAAATGGCCTTGTCGGCACCGCGTCCCGGCTTCACCGTCTCCGGCGCCAAAAGCGCCTCGAGGACATCCGGCCATTCATCTGCGGCAAAGCTGAAGGGTGCCGAAACGGCAATGAAATCGCGTAGCATCTCGGCCAGCTTTTCGCCCGCATCGCCATCATAGAGGCGGGAAAGACTGCCATCGGCATCACGCCCGATCGCCTCCAATGCCGCGACGCTGGCTTCAGTCAGCGCCGCAACATCGAGGTCGGTCTGCGTGCGCAATGCCAGCAGGGGCGACAGGCTCTGTGCCAGCTTGGCGACGACGGCCTGTGCCTGTTCGATGCGGGCCGCCGAGAAGCGCCTGAACCAGAACGGCTCGCGCCTGCCGTCACCTGGCGCGGCGAGCCGTTGTTCGAAGTGGTGCGTCAAGGTGGCGATATCCGGCCGCCCGGTTCCGCCGCGCAAGGCGACCAGTTCGATCAGCTCGGCGGCACGGCGTACGGGGCTGCGCTCAAGGCCAAGCGCCAGCAGCGGATGCTTGATGAGCGCCAACAGCGCCACCGGGTCTCCGGGCTGGAAAACGCAACGCACCATCAGCCGCAAAAGCACGGCAGCAGGCATATTAGCCAGCAGCGAACCGCCTGAATCATCTGCCACGATGCCGAAGCGCAGCAACTCGGCAGAAACACGGCGTGCCAGCGCGCGGTCGCCGGTAACCAGCGCGGCGTGTTGGCCGGGGGTTTCGATTGCCCGGCGCAAGGCGATGGCAATTGCCACCGCCTCGTCCCGCTCGTTGGCAGCCTCGACAATCGTCACCCCATCAAGCGCGGCGGCGATGTCCCCCTCGATGAACCGGCTGCGGGTTTCGGTCCATAATTCCGTAGTTTCCGCCGGCCGCAAAGCCTCGCCGACCAGTCTCGCCCGCATGGAAAGCGCGCTGTCGAGTACTCCGATGTCAGTCACATCGGCGCGCAGGACGCCGATCTTGCCGAGCAGCTTCATCAGGCCGTACTGCGGATGGCCGAGCAGAGCCGGGCGTGCGCCCTGTTCCGAGATCGCCGAGAAAGACGGCTCGTCCAGAGCCTGGTCGAGGCCGGGCAGGACCAGCGCACCATTCGGCAATCCGGCAATCACCTTGAGCAGTTCGGCAGTGGCCGGAATGGAGCCGGTCGATCCGGCGGCGACAACAGGCCCCTTCGGTGGATTGCGCTTCAGCCTCGCGGCCTCCATGCGGATCAGCATGCTTCGATGCGCAGCGGGATTGGACCTGTCCCTTTCGGCCAGAACGAGCGGCCAATGCTCTGTCGCGATACCGAGGAAATCCAGCGTAACCTGCCACCAGCCGGCCAGGTTGCCGGTCACCAGTCCGGCAAGCTTTGCCCAGTCCGAACCTTCGGTCTCGACCTCGTCTATCAGCCGGGCCAGGTCGCGCGCGAGCCAAATTGCATCGGCGGCGGAAGCGGGCACGAAGATTTCTTCATTGAACCGCTGCGCCACTTCTGCCGGCAGGCGTCGTTTCCATGCCCGCACCAGCGTGCCCAGCAAAAGCAGCCGCTCGGTCGAGGCGATCGGCGGCACGAGATCGATGGCGCCCGGTCCTTCGGGGGAATCGAGTTCGAAAACCCCGTCTTCCTCGTCAACTTCGCCAAGCGGCAAGATGGTCGGCAAGATCGCCGACCCTCCACCGATCATGTCCGCAAGCACCCCGCGCAGGGCGCGCGCCGCACGCCTCGTCGGCACGTAGATGGTGGCATCGGCCAGCGCCAAAGGATCGCCGTCAAAACGGAAACCCGGCACAAGCGACCCCGAAAGCAGCGCCTCGGCCAGTGTGGGCAGAAAGGGCGCGCCGGGAGGAATGGAGAAAACGCGGCAGGCGCCGCTCATGGCACCCCAGCCAGCGCGCGTTCGACTGCCGCCTCGGCGAGCGGGATGGCATCGGGCGTTCCCACCGTGATCCAGTGGCCCTGCATCGTCATGCCGTGCAGGCGGCCCGACGCGATCGCGCGGTCGAAATAGAGATTGAGCGAGTGGGGGGCGTCCGTCGCCCCTGTGAAAATACGAGGATGGACGATTGCGGCTCCCGCATAGATCACGCCCGAAGGGTCGCCTTTCGAACGCTGGAGACTGCCATCGGGCCCAATCAGAAAATCGGTGCCGCCACTGTGGCCGGTCGATGAGGCAAGGTCTGCAAGCATGAGCAGAATATCCATCTTCGCCTCGTCCCAGGCAAGGGCAAGGCGCGCCAGATTGGAGACGCCGCTGTCGATCCAGAACGTATCTGCATTGACGATGTAGAACGGATCGGGTCCAAGCTCCGGCAATGCCTTCACAATGCCGCCCGCGGAGTCGAGCAGCATGGCGCTTTCGTCCGAAATGACAATTGCGGGCGTCTTGCGAGGGGCCACGTGATCCACGATCTGCCGCGGCAGATAGTGGACATTGACCACCGCCTTGTCGACGCCGGCAGCCGCGAGGCTGTCGAGGCCCCAGTCGAGCAGCGTCTTCCCGGCGACTCTCACCAGCGGCTTCGGCATCGTGTCGGTGATCGGCCGCATGCGCTTGCCAAGACCTGCCGCAAGGACCATCGCTGTTTTGGGAGCCGAAGTCACAGGTCACGCTCCTCCAACAGTCCGTGCGTTTCATAAAAAGCCCGCATGTCCGCCAATGCCGGATGGGTCAGCGCCCTGCGCAGGTAGTCGCGGATACGAGGCAGATGTTTCAGATAGGCGGGTTTGCCGTCCCTGCGATCCAGCCGCACGAAAATGCCGAGAATCTTGGAGTTTCGCTGCGCCGCCATCAAGGCATAGGATTCTCGAAACGCCTCTTCGTCAAATGAGCCAGCGGCGTGGCGCGCGGCAATGTAGGCCGAGAGCGTCGCCTGTTCGATTTCAGGCGGCACGGTGACGCGCGCATCCATCGCCAGCGAGGCCACGTCGTAAGCCGAAGGGCCGATCAGCGCATCCTGGAAATCGACGATGCCCAATCTGTCGTGGCCGGTGCGGTCCCCGCGCCAGATGATGTTGGGGGAATGGAAGTCGCGCAGCATCAGGCTGTATTCGCACCCGGCCAGCCGGTCGAGCGCGGCATTCCACCGTTCATGGTAACCCGCTTGCAGCGCATCGCTCGCCCGCGCGCCAGTAACGGCAGGGACATACCAATCCACCAGCAAGTCCGCCTCGATCAGCATGGCATCACGGTCGAATGGAGGTATGTCGTGGACAATACCCGGCGCTGCCTCCAGCCTTTGCGGCCACAACCGGCCATGCATCATCGCCAGAAGTTCACCCGCTGCCGCATAGCGCTCAGTGATCGGCCTGCCCTGCCCATCGAGAAAGCTCCCTGATCCGAGATGCTCCAGCAAAAGGAAGCCTTGCTCGAGGTCTTGCGCATAGATTTCGGGGACGGCAACCCCTGCCATGCGCAGGGCGTGATCGACGGCAACGAAGGCGGTCACCGATTGCGCCGTATGGGCGATCTCGGCATAGGGTTTTCCATCCCGTACCGGCGGGCCCATCACGAGACGAGGCGAATTCATCAGAACGCGCGGGGGCGATCCGTGCTGCGTGACGATTTCGTAGGAGCGGGCGGATGCATCGCCGACGAAGTGACGCCTCTCAGCATCGGCCCAGCCGGAGCGCTCCAAAAAATCACGCATGGCCAAAGATCGGGTTATTCTTTCGAATGCGGTGCCGCGACCTGACAGACGGGCATTCCGACCGTCATTCCGGTGTTCAAGCTCGATCCTTACGGTATCCGGCGGCAGGCGGTTGCCCGCGCGTTCGGGCCATTCGACCAGCGCCGCACCTTCTGAAAGCGCGTCGTCGAAACCCAGCTCATCGAGTTCCACCTCGGAAGTCAGCCGGTAGAGGTCGAAATGATGGACGGGAAAACGCGCCTCGTAACTTTGCACCAGCGTGAAGGTGGGACTTGGCACGTCCAGTTGCGCATCATCGGCCAAGGCCCGGATCAGGGCCCGGGCAAGCGTCGACTTGCCGACGCCGAGATCCCCTTGGAGCGCCAGCACATCGCCGGGGCGCAACGCCATGGCGAGGTCTTCGCCCAACCGCTCCGTTGCGGCGGCATCCGTGAGGAATATCTCAATGAACGAACCCGGCATGCGGCGGACTACTCGGCCGCTTCACGGACACCTGACGGCTGGTCCGGAAAGACGCAAACCACGGTGGTGCCCTTCCCCATCCCCGTTTCGATACGAACGCTGCCGCCATGCAACTCGACGAAGCTTTTCACAATCGAAAGGCCAAGGCCTGCGCCACGGCGGCGACCCCCGTTGACGCGCGATTCGAAGCGGTGAAACACGAGATCGAGCACGTCTGGCGGCATACCTGGCCCGTCGTCGTGGACGGAGAACTCGATACCGCCTGCCGCCCTGCGGCAGGTCAAGGTGACGGTGCTGGCCTCCGGGGCGTAGTTTGCCGCGTTGATGAGCAGGTTGTAGAGGATCTGGCGAACACGCACCTCATCGCCATGGAAGCTCGCAGGCGCAGCGTCGGCATTGATCTCAAGCGTGATCGCATGTTCCTGAAGACGCTCCGCCACCAGTTCCGCAGCGGATGAAATAGCCCGATCGACCTGCACTTCGGAAATCTCGAGTTGCATGATGCCGGCATCGACGGTCGCCAGATCGAGGATGTCGTTGACGATGGTCAGCAGCACGGAAGACGACGAGCCGATGTGCTCGACATATTCGCGCTGCCTGATCGAAAGCGGACCCGTGGCAGGCAGCGAAAGCAATTCAGTGAAGCCGATTATGTTGGTGAGCGGCGAGCGCAGTTCGTAGGAGACGTGCTGGACGAACTCATTCTTGAGCTGGTCGGACCTCAAGAGAGCTTCATTCTTGTCCTTCAGTGCGCGTTCGACGTTCACGCTGTCCGTCACATCGACGAACGTCGTCATCACCTGCCCGTTAGGCAGGTGGATCACCGCATAGCGCAGCACGCTGCCCGAGTTGAGTTCCGTCTGGCCATGCCGGTCGCGGCGTTCGTCGTCAAAACCGGTTATGGCGGCAACAAAGCCGCTCCACGGACTGTCCTTGGCGCGCCGGTCGCACAGGTCGCGTATCACCGAAACGTGGGTGTTCGGAACGACCGTATCGACATCAAGCCCCCACAGCGATGCGAAAGCGGGATTGGACAGCCGCAGCCTGCCATCCGGCCCGAACACCGCCACGCCCTCGGCCAGATTGTCGAGCGTTTCGCCCTGTACCCGGACCGCCGTCTGGTAGCGGCTTTCAAGATCGATCTTTTCGGTGAGGTTCTCGAATACCCAGGTGACACCGCCCTTCGGCTGCGGATTGGCAACCACGCGAATGGTCTTGCCGTCGGGCAGGTGCCACCAGTGTTCCTGCGGTTCGACGGAACGATATGCCGAAAGCAGCGTATCCTTCCACCGCCGCCATTCCGGCTGCTCGGCGAGCTTGCCTTCACTGCGTAGCCGGTCGAGCAGCATCGCGTGATCAGGCCCGCTATGCAGGAACGCGGTGTCGAGGCTCCAGAGCTTCTGGAATGCCTGGTTGAAGAAGCGCAGTTTCTGGTCGGTGTCGAATATGGCGACCGCCGTGTTCAACTGGTCGAGCGTGTCGGCGTGGCTGCGCACGGTGCGTTCATATTCCTCGCGCACCGCTTCAATGGCGCTGACATCGCAGGCAAGGCCGGCGGAACCTTCGGGGCCGGAGAAGTCCGTCACGGTAAATTTGCGCCGGTCGCCTTCGATCACCGTGGAAAGCGTCTGCTCAAAGACAGCGTGTGCCTTGTGCTGGTCGGCAATGGCGTCGAGCGACTGCCTGCCGAGGAATTCCTTTTCCTTGCGAACGGCCTCGTCGGGGTCCGCCACCTCGACCGCACTGGCATAGGCCCGGTTGACCCATTTCAGCCGGCCATCGGCAGAGCGCAACCACAACGGCATGTTGAGCGCATTGCATAAGCCAAGCAACGTTTCGTGTTCCGCCGCCAACCTCTGGTTCTCCAGCTTCAGCCGTGCCTGGCTGCGCTGCGTTTCGGACAGCGAAACGAACCGGACCAGCGCATGTGCGGCGCTTTTGCGGCCATGGATTTCGATTGGCGCGCCCGTCTGGGTCTCTGCCACCAGTTCGAAGCCGGTGCCCTTTTCACGCAGGGCCGCCAGGCCGTGCTCAAGCGCGGCAGCGGAGCGCGGCATCAGCCAGCGCCCGAACGCCAGGAACGCCGCCCGGTCGTCGGGCGCGCCGGTGTCGAGCGGCAGCGAGCCGATGATCTCGGGCTTCTTGTTCTCCGAGGCCCAGACGACGACGCGCTGGTCACGCAGGTTGAGAAGGGCTTCCGAGCGCTGCAGGGAGGCATTGACGTCGGCTACGCGGGTGCGCAGTTGCGCGTTCTCTGCCGCCGTGCGCTGCCGCTCCCGAATGAGCACGATGGCGGAGATCAGGGCTCCGCCCATCACTCCGACAAATACGGCGAGTTGAATGACTTCGACGGTGCCGATCGAGGCGATTGCTTTCTTTGGTGCTTCCTGCGCCAAGGCGACAAGCGTTGTGAGAGGCAAAATCGCAGCCGAACCTGTCAACCAGGCCGCCCACCGACGCCATGCCCGCTTGCCGCGCAATGGAAAGCGCCCGTTGATCGAATCGTCTGGGCCGCCGGAAACGGCCGCTCCCGCGCTATGCGGGTCTTCCCCCGGCATGTCCTGGTCCTCTCCGCCGCCTGAATGCAAGACCGCCTTGCAGCGAGCCCCGCCCCGTGCCCGGCTTCAAAGCATCGCGAATCACCTCACAATACCGTCTCGCCGAATCGCCGTGAAGCCGCGCGGCGCGCAAAAATAACGCCGGACGAAATGTCAATCGCCCGGCGCTACATGTTGTGGTAATTTTTGATATGGTTAATAGCGGTAGTGGTCCGCCTTAAACGGGCCCTTCGGCATAACGCCGATATAGGCAGCCTGCTCATCGGAAAGCTCGGTCAGCTTGGCGCCGAGCTTGTCGAGATGCAGTTTCGCGACCTTCTCGTCGAGATGCTTTGGCAGGACGTAGACTTGGTTCTCGTATGAACCGGGCTTGGTGAACAGCTCGATCTGGGCAAGCACCTGGTTGGTGAACGAGGCGGACATGACGAAGCTCGGGTGGCCGGTAGCGTTGCCGAGGTTCAGCAGGCGGCCTTCCGAAAGCAGGATCATGCGCTTGCCATCGGGGAACGAGATCATGTCCACCTGCGGCTTGACGTTGGTCCATTTCAGGTTGCGCAGGGCCGAGACCTGGATCTCGTTGTCGAAGTGGCCGATGTTGCCGACAATGACCATGTCCTTCATCGCGCGCATGTGGTCGAGCGTGATGACGTCCTTGTTGCCTGTGGTGGTGATGACGATGTCGGCGCCTGGCGCTGCGTCCTCGAGCGTAACCACCTCGAAGCCGTCCATCGCCGCCTGAAGGGCGCAGATCGGATCGACTTCGGTCACCTTGACGCGCGCACCGGCTCCCTTCAACGAAGCGGCCGAGCCTTTGCCGACGTCGCCGTAGCCGCAAACCACGGCAACCTTGCCCGCCATCATCACGTCGGTACCGCGGCGAATGCCGTCGACGAGCGATTCCTTGCAGCCGTACTTGTTGTCGAACTTCGACTTGGTGACGGAATCGTTTACGTTGATGGCCGGGAACGGCAGCAGGCCCTTCTTCTGCAACTGGTAGAGGCGGTTGACGCCCGTGGTGGTCTCTTCGGTCACGCCGCGGATGGCTTCGCGCTGCCTGGTGAAGAAGCCCGGCGTCGCCGCCATGCGCTTCCTGATCTGGGCAAACAGGATTTCCTCTTCCTCGCTGCCGGGATTGGACAGCACGTCCTCGCCGGCCTCGGCGCGGGCGCCGATCAGGATGTACATGGTGGCGTCGCCGCCGTCGTCGAGGATCATGTTGGACAGACCGCCGTCGGCCCACTGGAAAATCCGGTCGGTGTAGTTCCAGTAGTCTTCCAGCGTCTCGCCCTTGATGGCGAACACCGGGACGCCGGCGTCGGCGATGGCGGCCGCGGCATGGTCCTGCGTCGAGAAGATGTTGCACGAAGCCCAGCGGATCTCGGCCCCGAGCGCTTTCAGCGTCTCGATCAGCACTGCCGTCTGGATCGTCATGTGAAGCGAGCCGGTGATGCGTGCACCCTTCAACGGCTTCTTGTCGCCGAACTCCTCGCGGCAGGCCATCAGGCCTGGCATTTCGGTCTCGGCTATCTCGATTTCCTTGCGGCCCCAGTCGGCCAACGAAATGTCGGCGACCACGTAATCCTTGCTACCTGTCATGGCAGTGCTCCAGAGAATTGTTGTTGGCAGGCGCCTGTGCCGCAGCATTGCCGGCAAGCGCGAATTGGCCGTCTGACTACCAGATCGCGGCCCAAACGACAACGGGATATAAAGAAATCTTTATTCGTGCATGTTCCAAAGCACGATCCCGAAATGTGGGTTCCAGTTTTCGGAAAAGATCATGCTCAAAGAAACAGAGAGCCTAGATCTCTTCGCCGAAGCGGCTGGCGACAAGCTGCTCAAGCGCATCCATGGCCGCCGCAGCCTCCGGACCTTGGGCCATCACCCGGATCGAGCAACCCGGACTGGCGGCCAGCATCATCAGTCCCATGATCGAGGTTCCACCAACCTTGACGCCGTCCTTCTCGACATCGATCGTGGCGTCGAAGCCGCTGGCGAGCTGGACAAACTTGGCCGAGGCCCGCGCGTGCAGGCCGCGCTGGTTGATGATCCGCATTTCACGGAAAACCTGTACGAGGCTGGCGTCGGCGTCCATTGTCATTTGCTGGCCAAAAGCTGACTGGCAACGTTGATATATTTGCGTCCCGCGGTCTGCGCCTCTTCGAGCGCCAACGCCATATTGTCGGATTTGCGCACGCTCGAAAGCTTGATCAGCATCGGCAGGTTCATGCCGGCGATCACCTCGGTGCGGCCCGCTTCCATGACCGAAATCGCGAGGTTGGAGGGCGTCCCGCCGAACATGTCGGTCAACAGGATGACACCGGAACCGGTATCGACACGCGTCACGGCATCGACGATATCGCGACGGCGCTGCTCCATGTCGTCCTCGGCGCCGATTGCCACGGTCTCGAAGTTTTCCTGCGGCCCAACAACATGCTCCACAGCAAGGCGGAACTCGGTCGCCAATTGACCGTGCGTAACAAGCACGAGTCCGATCATAATCTGGTGGCTCCCGTCATAGCCTCTTCACAAGCGCTCTTTATGTTCGCCAGCCTAGCGGGCGGCGGGAGCGCTATCTTGTCGAGCGCGGGCACGTTGACAAGCCCAAAAGTGCGTCACAGGGGGCCATTTTGACGCATTGCAGCATGAAATCGGGCAATTCCCCCAATAGTCTTGCTCAAATTCACGTCACCGGCTGCGCTTCATGCGCGGTTGCGGCCAAACGTACTTAGTACGATTTGCAATGCAGCCGGAATATTTCGAGCCGGAACCACGATCTTCGGAATCGAGCACCCTTCGACGGCCATGCTGGCCTCGCCCTGGAAGCGTTCCGTTTCGCCTTCGGCCAACTCCAGGCAGAGATCAATGACCGCCGATCGCTCGAAAGCCACAGGCTGCGGGCCGATGCCGGGAACCTCGGCAAGGCCTTCAATCGACGCCGGGGCCTTGCAAACCAGCCTTCCGCCGGTTGCGGATACAAATACCTGGTCGTCCGATACGAGCCGCGCGAATCCGCCCGAGCCTGCGAAATGATCGAGCAAGGCAAGCGCGAGCGTCGTCTTGCCTGCCCCTGACGGCCCTATAACCAAGATACCGCGATCGCCGACCAGCACCACCGTCGCGTGCAGGTTTCGCGGCTGCCCGCTCTGCGCAAGGTCGAAAGGGGCTGACGGCGTTGGTTTCACTCGTCGGCCGGCAAGGTGATGACGAAGCGTGCGCCCTTGATGTCGCCGGGCTTGGTGCCGGGAATGTTCTCGGCGGTGAGCGTGCCGCCATGCGCTTCCACGATCTGGCGGCTGATCGAAAGGCCGAGGCCGGAATTTTGCCCGAACGCTTCGCCCGCGGGACGGTCGGTGTAGAAGCGCTCGAAGATGCGCTCGATGGTCTCGACCCTGATACCGGGGCCATTGTCATCCACGGTGATGATGTTGAACTTGCCCGCGCGCTCGAGCGAAATGGTGATGTTTCCGTGTTCGTCGGGTACGAAGGAGCGGGCATTTTCGATCAGGTTGGTAATGACCTGACCGAGCCTGAGATCGTGGCCGACGACATAAAAGCCCTTTACGCCTTGCGGGAGCTTGGCGATTTTCAGGTCGATCTCGACCGGTTTCTTGTGGCGGGAAGCTTCGCGCGAGATGGCGACGAGATCGGTGACGAACTTCTTCAGATCGACCCGCGAGGCATCCTCGCGAGCCAGTTCCGCATCGAGGCGCGAGGCATCGGAAATATCGGTTATCAGGCGGTCGAGACGGCGCACATCATGCTGGATCACTTCCATCAGCCGGGCGCGCGACGTTTCATTCCTGGCAAGAGGCAACGTCTCCACCGCGCTGCGAAGCGAAGTCAGCGGGTTCTTCAACTCATGGCTGACATCGGCGGCAAAACTCTCAATCGCCTCGATGCGGGCATAAAGCGCATTGGTCATGTCGCGCACTGCAATTGAAAGGTTGCCGATTTCGTCCTGCCTGTCGGAAAAATCCGGGATTTCCTCGCGGTTCTTGACGCCACGCCGCACCCTCACTGCCGCCGCCGACAGCCTGCGCAGGGGATTGGCGATGGTCGAGGCCAGAAGCAGCGACAAAAGAGCGGTGACGAGTGCCGCGATGCCGAACACGCGCAGGATCGCCTTACGTTCGGCGGCAACGATCTTGTCGATGTCGCCGCCTTCCGTGGATAGCATCAGGACGCCAAGGACTGCGCGGAAACGCTGGATCGGAACCGCAACCGAAACGATCTGCTCGCCTTTTTCGGATATGCGCACAAGGGTGGACGGACTGCCCGTCAGCGCCTTCACGACTTCAGGGAACGCAGCCCCATTGCCTCCGGGTTGCTCGTGATAGACCGGCAGGGCCTTGTTGCGGAAAATATCGAAGACAAACTTCTGCACGCGCTCGAGCAGGTCGGGCTCCTCCTCCTCGACCGAGGGTAGGTCGTAGCGCAGGATCTGGCCGCGGGAATAGAGATGCCGCGAATCGAGCAGCAGATTGGCGTCTCGGTCATAGATACGTGCGCGCGTGCGGGTCGGCGATATCAACCGCCGCAGAACCGGCGCCACGCGCTCCGGGTTGATGGGGAAATCGAGATTGTCGAGAGGATCGGAGCCGGGCGCGATGCTTTCCCCGGCCTGCAATTCAAGCAGCTTTTCGGGATCGATACTGATCGAATCCGTTTCCACCGTGGCCGAAGCGGCAATGGCGCCTGCAATGATCTCGCCTTGCGTCATCAGGCTTTCGACGCGCGCGTCGATGAGGCCGTCGCGAAAGGTGTTCAGATAGAGGATGCCGACGACCAGAACGGCAAGGCCGGCCAGGTTCAGGAACAGGATACGGCGCGTAAGACTGGAGAAAATATGATGGCCGAGGAAACGGCGCAACGGCACGGTCAGCTTCGACAAGCCGGAAGGCGCACGACGCGTGGGGCGTCTTGCGGCGCTCGCCGGCTTGTTCAACTCTGCTTCCATGGCCATCAGTCAGCAGCCCCCGCTGCGCTCAGGGCCGGCCCCTAGGCCTCTTTGAACCGGTAGCCGACGCCATACAAAGTTTCGATCATCTCGAAGTCGTCATCGACGACCTTGAATTTCTTGCGCAGCCGCTTGATGTGGCTGTCGATGGTGCGATCATCGACATATACCTGTTCATCATAGGCCGAATCCATCAAGGCATCACGGCTTTTCACCACGCCGGGGCGCTGGGCCAGCGAATGGAGGATGAGGAACTCGGTGACGGTGAGCGTTACCGGCTCGCCTTTCCAGGTGCAGGTGTGGCGCTCCTGGTCCATGACCAGTTGGCCGCGCTCCAGCGACCGGCTTTGCTGTGTCGGGGTCTTCGCCGCCGTTTCGCGCGCGCCGGCACGCCTCAGCACGGCCTTCACGCGCTCGACCAGCAGGCGCTGCGAAAACGGCTTCCTGATGAAATCGTCGGCGCCCATCTTGAGGCCGAACAGTTCGTCGATCTCATCGTCCTTGGAAGTCAGGAAGATCACAGGAAGATCGGACTTCTGGCGCATGCGGCGCAAAAGCTCCATGCCATCCATGCGCGGCATCTTGATGTCGAGGATGGCAAGGCTCGGTGGCCTTGCGGCAAGGCCCTCCAGCGCCGACGCACCGTCCGTGTAGGTCTCGACCCGATACCCCTCCGATTCAAGGGCGATCGAGACCGAGGTCAGGATATTGCGGTCGTCGTCGACAAGCGCGATTGTTGCCATTTCGAGCGGCTCCCTCATGGGCGAATGTCCCTTCGTCGTGAAGAAGGGCGCTTTTGCAGGACAAATTAGGTACAAAATGTGGCGCGTCGCTGCAACTGCAACTCCGACGCTAGGCCATACTCAAATCATGGGTAAGACGCCGAGGCCAACCCGATCCTTTGGACAACTCTCCGACTTTTGCCATATCTAAACGATTTAAACAACTTTCAAATTTTTTAAATCGATTAATGATTTGATATCGTTTGGTTTTTCTGGTTCTGACCAGAGCAAGCCTCGGCACAGGCGGCTCCACGCATATGACATCCGTCGCATATTGAAAGGACCTTCATGTCGGAACTCGGCAAACGAAACCCTGCATTCGGCATCGATGCGGTGGGACTCAAGACCGTCGGTACGGTCCGCTACAATTTCGGTGCATCGGCACTTTACGAGGAGGCGATGCGTCGCGGCGAGGCACGCCTCAGCGCCCACGGCGCACTCGTCGCCGAGACCGGACAGCACACCGGCCGTTCGGCAAAGGACAAGTTCGTCGTGCGTGACGAAAACACCGAACCGCATGTCTGGTGGGACAACAACAAGGCGATGTCGCCGGCGCAGTTCGATACGCTTCTGGCCGATTTCCTCGCCCATGCGGCCGACAAGGATCTCTATGTGCAGGATCTCGTCGGCGGCGCCGACAAGGACCTCAACCTACCGACCCGCGTCGTTACCGAGCTTGCCTGGCACTCGCTGTTCATCCGCAACCTCCTGATCCGACCAGAGGCGGACAGCCTTGCCGATTTCACCGCGAAGATGACGATCATCGACCTGCCGTCGTTCCGCGCCGATCCCGCGCGCCATGGCACGCGCACCGAAACGGTGATCGCGCTCGACCTCACCCGCATGATCGTGCTCATCGGCGGCACCTCCTATGCCGGCGAGATGAAGAAGTCGGTGTTTTCCGCGCTCAACTACCTGTTGCCGCAGCAGGGCGTCATGCCCATGCACTGCTCGGCCAACGAAGGCCCCAATGGTGATGCCGCTGTGTTCTTCGGCCTTTCCGGCACCGGAAAGACGACGCTGTCGGCCGATCCGTCGCGCACCCTGATCGGCGACGACGAGCATGGCTGGGGACCACACGGTGTCTTCAACTTCGAGGGCGGCTGCTATGCCAAGACGATCCGTCTCTCGGCGGAGGCCGAGCCCGAGATATTCGCCACCACGCAGCGTTTCGGCACCGTCTTGGAAAACGTCATCCTGGACGAACAGCGCGTGCCCGACTTCGACGACGGGCGGCTGACCGAGAACACGCGCTGCGCCTATCCGCTGAACTTCATTCCCAACGCCAGCGCGACGGGCCAGGCCAGCCACCCCAAGAACATCATCATGCTGACCGCCGATGCCTTCGGCGTGATGCCGCCGATTGCCCGGCTGACCCCGGCGCAGGCGATGTACCACTTCCTGTCCGGCTACACCGCCAAGGTGGCCGGCACGGAAAAGGGCGTGACCGAGCCGGAAGCGACCTTCTCCACCTGCTTCGGCGCGCCGTTCATGCCGCGCCATCCCTCCGAATACGGCAACCTGCTGCGCGAACTCATCGCGCGCCACGATGTCGATTGCTGGCTGGTCAACACCGGCTGGACCGGCGGCGCTTATGGCACCGGCAAGCGCATGCCGATCAAGGCGACGCGGGCGCTGCTTTCGGCGGCACTGGACGGGTCGCTCAAGCAGGCAGAATTCCGCACCGACGCCAATTTCGGCTTCGAAGTGCCCGTCTCCCTGCCCGGCATCGACGGATCGATCCTCGATCCGCGCGCCACCTGGGCCGACAAGGCGGCTTATGACCTTCAGGCGGCAAAGCTGGTCGGCATGTTCATCGACAATTTCGGCAAGTTCGAAAGCCATGTCGATGCGCTCGTGCTGAGCGCCGCACCGCATCTGCAGCAGGCCGCGGAGTAAATTCCGGAACGCATTTGCAACGAATGCGAGAAAGGCCCGGTTTCGATCGGGCCTTTTCTTTTGATCGCCGAGGCATCATGACTGCGCCATGAGCGCCGACGAAAACATCGAAATCGCCCCCGAAGCGACCATCTATCCCGACGACCTGAGCGAGACTTTCATCCGTTCCTCCGGGCCGGGTGGGCAAAACGTCAACAAGGTCGCAACCGCAGTACAGTTGCGTTTCGACGCCGCCAATGCGCCCGGTCTGTCCGAGCGCGTCAGGGCGCGCACCATCAAGCTGGCCGGCCAGCGCGCCACCAAGGACGGCGTCATCGTCATCGAGGCCGGGCGCTTCCGCACCCAGGAACAGAACCGCGCCGACGCCCGCGCGCGGCTGGTCGAACTGGTCGCCAAGGCCGCCGAACCGCCGCCGCCGCCGCGCAGGAAGACAAAACCGACCAAAGGTTCGGTCGAAAGGCGGCTGAAGTCCAAGGCCGGCCGCTCGACGGTCAAGAAATTGCGCGGCAAAGTAGAGAACGACTGACACCAAATTGGCATCTTCCCATTTGCGGTTGCGCCTGCCAAAACAGAGCAGTGCAGCAATGGAGGCCACTATGGGCATTTTCGACTTCGTGAAAAATGTCGGCGCAAAGCTCGGCTTTGGCGACGATGAAACCCCCAACGCCGACGCGCTCAAGAAGGAGCTCGATTCACACAAGCTCGGCACCGACAAGGTCGACATCGAAGTGCGCGGCGATACTGCAGTGCTGAAGGGCGTGGTCAAGGACCAATCCATTTTCGAGAAAGCGGTGATCGCCGTCGGCAACACGCTCGGCGTGTCGAAGGTGCAGGCCGACGAATTGAAGGTCGTCGCACCCGAGTCCGGCCTCAAGCTCGACGGCAATGTCGACATGACCGAACTGGTCAAGGCTTCGACGCCGGCCAAGGAACCGGTGTTCTACACAGTGAAGAAGGGTGACAATCTGTCGAAGATCGCCGAAGCCCAGTACGGCAAGGGAAAGGCCTCCAAATACACGGTGATCTTCGAAGCCAACAAGCCGATGCTCAAGCATCCAGACAAGATTTATCCCGGCCAGGTGCTGCGCATCCCCGACATCGCGCAGGCCTGATAAAACCGGCTATCTCTTGTTCGAACGGCGGCTTTCGGGTCGCCGTTTTCTTTTAATCGAGGCAAACTGGGCAAAAGGGGAAAAGCGATGGCCAACTTGCCCGATGGCGTGCGTCACTTGCCCAGCTTCCTGTCGCCGCAAGCGCAAGCCGCTTTGGTCGATGACATCAGGAAAGTGGTCGAGGCCGCCCCCCTCTACGTGCCGGCAATGCCCCGGACCGGCAAGGAAATGAGCGTGCGCATGACCAATTGCGGTTCGCTCGGCTGGGTGACGGACAAGGAGCGCGGCTATCGCTACCAGCCGACCCATCCGGTGACCGGCGCAACATGGCCGCCGATCCCGGCCGCGCTGATCGCCACCTGGCAAGAGGTCGCCGACTATCCGCACCCACCGGAAGCCTGCCTCGTCAATTTCTATTCGGCCAGTGCCCGCATGGGTCTGCATCAGGACCGTGACGAGACCGAGCTTGCCGCGCCGGTGGTGTCGGTCTCGCTGGGCGACGACTGCCTGTTTCGCGTCGGCCCGCCGCAACGCAGCGCCAAGACCGTATCGCTGCGCCTGCAAAGCGGCGATGTACTTGTTCTGGGCGGAGAGGGGCGGCTGGCCTATCACGGCGTCGACCGCATCTATCCCGACACCTCGACGCTGCTCAGGAACAGCGGACGCATCAACCTGACCCTACGCCGCGTGACGATGCCCTAGAGCTTGCGCAGTGCCACTTCCTCGACCAGATGGTCGGCACCCTTGCGCAGGATGAGGTCGGCGCGGGCGCGCGTGGGCAGGATGTTTTCGCGCAGGTTCTTCAGGTTGATGTTGGTCCACAGGCCTTCGCCGATGGCGCGCGCCGCACTTTCCGACAGCTTGGAATAGCGGTGGAAGAAAGAGTCCGGATTGCGGAACGCCGTCTCGCGCAGGCGCATGAAGCGGGCGATGTACCAGTCGTGGATACGCTCCTCGTCAGCATCGATGTAGATCGAGAAATCGAAGAAGTCCGACAGGAACGGCACGATCTTGCCGTCGCTCGGAAGCTTGCCGGGCTGAAGCACATTGATGCCCTCGAAGATCAGGATGTCGGGCCGATCGATGGTGATGAACTGGTCGGGAATGACGTCGTAGGTCAGGTGCGAATAGACCGGCGCCTGCACATCCTTCTGGCCGGACTTGATCGCGGACAGGAACCTCAAAAGCGCGCCGACGTCGTAGCTTTCCGGAAAACCCTTGCGCTCCATAAGGTTCTCGCGGCGCAGGATCTCGTTGGGCAGCAGGAAGCCGTCGGTGGTGATGAGGTCGACCTTCGGGCTCGACGGCCAGCGCGCCAGCAACTCCTTCAACACGCGCGCAGTGGTCGACTTTCCTACAGCGACCGAACCGGCAATGCCGATGATGAACGGCGTCTTGGTTGCTGTCTGCACGTTGAAGAAAGCGCGCCGCTGAGCAAACAGCAACTGGCTGGCCTCGACATGCGCCGAAAGCAAGCGCGACATAGACAGATAGATGCGCCGCACCTCGTCTAGATCGACGGGGTCGTTCAAGGAGCGCAGCCGGTCGATTTCCTCGCCGGTCAGCGTCAGCGGCGTATCGGCACGAAACTTCGCCCACTCCTGGGCCGAGAAAAACAGATAGGGCGAGTATTTCGCGGTCGGCGCAAGCTGGTCCATCGCGTCTCCTGCCCTTCGTCGCAGTCAACCCGACTGCGGTCGTGAAGCCTTCTCGGCAATGCCCGATCGGCCGGTGCGCCTCTCCAGCTCCGCCAGCACGTCATCGAGCGAAATGCCTGCGATCGCCAACACCACCAGCCAATGATAGAGCAGATCGGCACTTTCCGAAATCACGGCTTTGGTATCGCCCTTCACTGCGGCAATAACCGTCTCAACCGCCTCTTCGCCAAGCTTTTGCGCAGCCTTGTCCATGCCCTTGGCAAACAGCTTAGCCGTCCAGGACTCCGGGTCCCCGGAACTAGCTCGCTCACGGATTGTCGCTTCCAGGTCTGATAGCGAAAAACTGGCCATTTGCGCCGTCTAGGATTGTTTGGCTTCGGAGTCGAGTCGCATCGGCAAGCCGGCAGCGGCCATATGTTCCTTCGCTTCCCGAACCGAGTAAGTGCCGAAATGGAAAATCGAGGCGGCGAGCACTGCCGTGGCGTGTCCGTCGCGGATGCCGGCCACCATGTGGTCGAGGTTGCCGACGCCGCCGGAAGCGATCACCGGCGCGCGCACGGCGTCCGCCACGGCGCGCGTCAGCGCTATGTCGTAGCCGATCTTGGTGCCGTCGCGGTCCATCGAGGTGAGCAGGATTTCGCCGGCTCCAAGATCGACGACCTTTTCGGCAAACTCGATTGCGTCGATGCCGGTTTTTTCGCGTCCGCCATGGGTGAAGATTTCCCAGCGGTCGGCTTCTCCGGCACCGCTCACCTTCTTGGCATCGATGGCGACGACGATGCACTGGTTGCCGAACTTGTCGGCGGCTTCCGCAACAAAGCTCGGGTTCTTCACCGCCGCCGTATTGATCGACACCTTGTCCGCGCCGGCCAGCAACAGCTTGCGGATGTCGCCGACCTGCCGCACGCCGCCGCCGACGGTCAGCGGCATGAAGCACTGCTCGGCAGTGCGCGCGATCACATCGAATATCGTCTCCCGGTTTTCCGACGACGCCGTAATGTCGAGAAAGCACAACTCGTCGGCACCGGCTGCGTCATAGGCCTTGGCCGCTTCGACCGGGTCGCCGGCATCGACCAGATCGACGAAGTTGACGCCCTTGACGACGCGGCCGTCCTTGACGTCGAGGCAGGGGATAACGCGCGCCTTGAGGGTCAAAGGACGGCCTCCATTCTTGTCTGCGCGTCCTCGCCGCTCCGCGGCTGCGGGCGACGCGAGCCGTCTTTTACGTCCAAGCATGGAATGACTCTGGCTTTCAGCATCAGATCCGCTCCAGTGCCGCCACCAGATCGACCAGCAGATGGCCGGTCACCGGCGGCACCTCGCCTTGCGGATCGAAGGCCGGATTGTAGGCTGAAACCGTAACGCCCGTTATCGGAACCGACCGGCCGATGCTGCAGACAGCCTCGCGCAATTGATCCGGGCTCGGTCCGCCGGGTGTCGCATAGCGATTGACCTGCAGCAAGTCGGGATTGAACACATCGAGATCGAGATGCAGATGAGTCCGCTTGGCCCCGCTGGCGTTCAACTTTACGGCCTTTTCAGCGACATCGGCGCATTCGGCGCGCACAACCGGCAGGGTGTCCAGCAGTTTGCGCTCGTCCGGATCGAGGTCGCGGGCATTGACCAGCACGCAACGCGACGGATCGATCGGCCGGAACCCACGGATCGTCTTGGCCATCGGCCGCCAGCAGAGACCGAGCACGGTCGACAGCGCCATTCCGTCGAGAAAGCCGAAAGACGAGGTCTCGGGCGTATTGATGTCGCCATGCTGGTCGAACCAGATGATGGAGTCGGCAACCTCGCCGGCCACGGCGCCTGCAGCCGTCAGGCAGTTACCGGCGAGCACGATCGGAAAGCGGTCGTTATCGATGGCATGGCCGACCTTGTTGCCGACCGCCCTGCATACGGCGAAGCCGGTGGCGATCTCGCGTTCCTGGACGTCACCCACCTGCCCGATATCCTCGACCGCCACATCGTGCCCTGCCAGGGTCAGGGCGTCGACCAGCCCTCCCGAAACAAGGGCCTCCGGCCCCTGTCCGAAGCCGGATTGATAGTGGCCGCTGTCATAGGGCGCGAGAATGACGGAGAGTTTCATTGCGTTCCGCTCCGGTTGCGTGCTTCCCGCAATATAGTGAGCGCCTCGTTCGGGTCGATGCGTCCATCGTACAAGGCCCGGCCGGAAATCGCGCCTTCGAGCTTGGCCGCATCCGGCATGGTCATGCGCACGATATCAGCGATGGAGGCGAGTCCGCCGGACGCAATGACCGGGATCGACACGGCGTCGGCCAGATCGATGGTGGAATTCCAGTTGATGCCGGCCAGAACGCCGTCGCGGTCGATGTCGGTGTAGATGATGGCCGCGACGCCGGCGCCTTCGAACTTCTTCGCCAGTTCGATGACGCCGAGGCTCGACGCTTCCGCCCAGCCCTCGACCGCCACCTTGCCGCCCTTGGCGTCGATGCCGACGGCGATCTTGCCGGGAAATGCCTTGCACGCCTGCTTCACCAGATCGGGTTCACGCACCGCTACAGTGCCGAGGATCACGCGGGCAAGGCCGCGATCCAGCCAGTCCTCGATCTGCGGCAGGGTACGGATGCCGCCGCCGAGTTGCACGGGGTTCTTGGTCGCCTTGAGGATCGCGCCGACCGAGGCAGCGTTGACGCTTTTACCCTTGAAGGCACCGTTGAGGTCGACAACGTGCAGCCATTCGAAACCCTGGTCCTCGAAAGCCTTGGCCTGGGCCGCCGGGTCTTCGTTGTAGACCGTCGCGGTTGCCATGTCGCCGAGCTTCAGGCGCACGCACTTGCCGTCCTTCAAGTCGATGGCGGGAAACAGGATCACGGCTTCCACCTCAGGAAATTTGCGATAAGGGCAAGGCCGAGCGCCTGGCTTTTTTCAGGATGGAACTGGGTGCCGGCGAGATTGTCGCGCGCTACCGCCGCCGTAACCGGTCCGCCGTAGTCGGTCACCGCCAGCACCTGATCCGGCCTCGTGGCGTCGAGATGATAGGAATGGACAAAATAGGCGTGCAGGCCGTCTGAACCGGTCTTGATGCCGGCAAACAACGGATGTTCACGGCGCAACTCGATGGTGTTCCAGCCGATCTGGGGAACCTTCAATGCCGGGTCGGCAGGGGTGATTTCCTTCACGTCGCCCGCGATCCAGCCAAAGCCTGTCGTTACGGTCTTTTCAAGCCCGCGCTCGGACATCAACTGCATGCCGACGCAAATTCCGAGGAACGGCCTGCCCTTGGCGATCGCCACCTCTTCAACCGCCTCCCACATGCCTTCGACGGCGTGCAGGCCGGCGGCACAATCGGCATAGGCACCAACCCCCGGCAGCACGATGCGGTCGGCTCCGAGAACGCGTTGCGGGTCGGCGGTGAGGTCGATGTCGGCGTCTATCCCAGCCTCTTGCGCGGCACGCTGAAAAGCCTTGGTCGCCGAGCGCAAATTGCCCGAGCCGTAATCGATGATGGCAACGCGCATGTCAGGGCCTTTGGGGATAGGAAACGAGGCCGCGCGTTGCCTGCGTGGAGCGCGGCGCGGCTGCGGCAGGCACGATGGTGACGGCAGGCTCCGTTGCTACCGGTTCTTCCGTGGCGGCGAAACTGTATCGGAGGTCGGCCGTGTCGGCCCGGTCGGCTTCGACCACGCCCCAGTCCTGCCAGCCGCGCCGGCGCAGCGCGGCAACGCGCATCGCCTGCCCTTCCAGCCCGACATAAAGCGAGACCAAAAGGCCAAGCAGCCCGCCTGCCACGGGCAGGCTCAATGCCTCTCCCAGCCCCGAAAACAACGCCATTGCCAGGAAGGCAAGGATCGCCTCAAGCCAGAGCCGATGCCAAAGAAGCCAGAGCGGCGGCACCAAAAATCCCAGCCACGAAAAGCCGTCGCGTACGAAGACAGCCTGTTCCAGCCGTTGCTCGGGATTGCCGCCCGGCGGCAGCATAACCACATAGCTAGCCATGCCTATCCCTTCAGCGATCCCTTGGTTGAGGGCACCGCGTCGGGTTGGCGCGGATCGGCTTCGGTGGCAGCACGCAGCGCCCGCGCCACCGCCTTGAAGCAGGTTTCGGCGATGTGGTGGTTGTTGGCGCCGTAGTGGTTGGTCACATGCAGCGTGATGCCGGCGTGCTGGGACAGCGCCTGGAAGAATTCGCGCACCAGTTCTGTATCGAAGCTACCGATCTTCGGCGAGGAAAAGGCGACGTTCCAGACAAGGAACGGGCGGCCCGACACGTCGATTGCCGCACGCGTCAGCGTCTCGTCCATGGCAAGGTCGATCGAGGCATAGCGCATGATGCCGCGCCGCTCGCCAAGCGCCCTGGAAAGCGCCTGACCAAGCACGATGCCGGTATCTTCCACCGTGTGATGGTCGTCGATGTGCAGGTCACCCTTGGCCTTCACCGTCATGTCGATCAGCGAATGGCGCGACAACTGGTCGAGCATGTGGTCGAAGAAGCCGACGCCTGTCGAAATATCGGACTTGCCGCTGCCGTCGACATGCACGGAAACCGTGATCTCGGTTTCCTTCGTCTTGCGGCTCACCTCGGCGGAACGGAGTGACATCACATGATCCTCGTCGCTGCACTGCCAAAAGTCGATGACTTCAGCGCTTGAAAGCGAGAGCCTTCTAGCAGCATGATCCGGCGATTGCCAGTTTGCAAAGCAGGCTGCGGCGCTTGATCCTTGCCAGTTTGCAATCGGGCGTTTGCAGCATACATATGCGAAAATATTCCTCGTAACGCGCCAATCGCCTAGAAAGGGATCGCGCGACATCGGAGCAACATATGTCCAATGAACTTTCCATGCACGCCACGACCATCGTCACCGTGCGCAAGGGCGGCAAGGTGGTGATCGCAGGCGACGGCCAGGTGAGCCTCGGCCAGACCATCATGAAGGGCAACGCCAAGAAGGTCCGCCGCATCGGCAAGGGTGGCAACGTCATCGCCGGCTTTGCGGGCGCCACCGCCGACGCCTTCACCCTTCTGGAGCGGCTCGAAGCCAAGCTCGAACAATATCCCGACCAATTGACGCGCGCCTGCGTCGAGCTCGCCAAAGACTGGCGCACGGACCGCTACCTGCGCCGGCTCGAAGCGATGATGCTTGTCGCCGACAAGTCGGTGTCGCTGGCGCTCACCGGCACCGGCGATGTGCTTGAACCGGAAGACGGCGTCATGGCCATCGGCTCCGGCGGCAACTATGCGCTCGCTGCCGCACGCGCGCTGATCGACACCGACAAGGATGCCGAGGAGATCGCCCGCAAGGCGATGCAGATCGCCTCCGACATCTGCGTCTACACCAACAACAATTTCGTCGTCGAAGTCATCGATGCCGCCTGAACAGGCCGCCATCGCCGACCACATCGACAGCGTCTTGGTCGAGCCGCTGGTCGTGGAACTCGATGCCGGGGAGGACGGATGAGCAAGGTGGAGACCGCAAAGCCGGCATGGTGGCAATCGGTCCCATGGCAGGCCGGAACGGTGCTTATGGTCGGCCTGCTCGCGGCGCAGGCGATCGCGCTCTATGCCATGGGCCGCATCCCGATTTGCGAATGCGGCTACGTCAAGCTGTGGCACGGCGTGGTCGTCAGCTCGGAAAATTCCCAGCATATCTCCGACTGGTACACGCCCTCGCACATCATCCACGGCTTTCTGTTCTACGCGCTGGCGCATTTCCTGTTCCCGCGCGCCTCGATCTGGCTGCGGCTCGGTTTTGCGCTCTTGATCGAGGGCGGCTGGGAGCTTCTGGAAAACAGCCCGATTATCATCGACCGCTATCGGGCGCAGACCATCTCGCTCGACTATTACGGCGATTCCATCATCAATTCCGTCTCGGATTCGGTTGCCATGATCGTGGGCTTTGCGATGGCAAGGACGCTACCTATATGGATCGTCGTGGCATTGGCCCTGATCTTCGAGATCGGCACGGGCATCATCATCCGGGACAATCTGACACTCAACGTGATCATGCTGCTGCATCCGTTCGAGTTCATCAAGCAGTGGCAAGGTGGATTGTAGGACCATGAGTAATTTTTCCCCCCGCGAAATCGTTTCCGAACTCGACCGCTTCATCATCGGGCAGAAGGACGCCAAGCGCGCCGTGGCGATCGCGCTGCGCAACCGCTGGCGCCGCCAGCAGCTCGAAGGCCAGATGCGCGAAGAGGTCATGCCCAAGAACATCCTGATGATCGGCCCGACCGGCGTCGGCAAGACCGAGATCTCGCGCCGGTTGGCCAAGCTCGCCGGTGCGCCCTTCGTCAAGGTCGAGGCCACCAAGTTCACCGAGGTCGGCTATGTCGGCCGCGACGTCGAGCAGATCGTGCGCGATCTCGTGGAAGTCGCCATCGGGCTCGCGCGTGAAAAGATGCGCGAGGACGTCAAGGCGCGCGCCCATCTCAACGCCGAGGAACGCGTGCTGGAGGCGCTCGTCGGCAAGACCGCGTCTCCCGCCACCCGCGACTCCTTCCGCAAGAAGCTGCGCGAGGGCGAACTCGACGACAAGGAGATCGAAGTCGAGGTGGCCGACACCGGAACCGGCGGCATGCCCGGCTTCGAGATTCCCGGCATGCCGGGCGCCAATATCGGCGTGCTCAACATCAACGACATGCTGTCCAAGGCGATGGGCGGCCAGCGCACCAAGACGCGCAAGACCACAGTCAAGGATTCCTACGAGGTTCTGATCAACGACGAGTCCGACAAGCTGCTCGACCAGGACGAGGTGGTGCGCCGTGCGCTGGAAGCGACCGCCAATGACGGCATCGTCTTCCTCGACGAGATCGACAAGATCGCCGCGCGCTCCGACGTATCGGGCGGGCCTTCGCGCGAAGGCGTGCAGCGCGATCTTCTGCCGCTGGTCGAAGGCACCACGGTCGCGACCAAATACGGGCCGGTAAAGACGGACCACATCCTGTTCATCGCGTCAGGCGCCTTCCACGTCTCGAAGCCGTCCGATCTTTTGCCTGAACTTCAGGGCCGCCTGCCGATCCGCGTCGAGCTCAGGGCGCTGGAGAAGGAAGACTTCGTGCGCATCCTCACCGAGACGGAAGCCAGCCTGATCAAGCAGTATGTGGCGCTGATGGCGACCGAAGGCGTGACGCTCGATTTCACCGACGACGCCATCGATTCGCTTGCCGGCATCGCGGTCGATCTCAACGCGTCGGTCGAGAACATCGGCGCGCGCCGGCTGCAGACGGTGATGGAGCGCGTGCTGGACGAGATCTCGTACGACGCGCCGGACCGCAACGGCACCGCCGTCACCATCGACGCAGCCTATGTGGAAAAGCATGTCGGCGACCTGTCGCGGAACACGGACCTTTCGCGCTTCATCCTGTGACGGACTTTGTAGCAGCGCGGATTTTCCCGCGCTGCCTACATCAGCTTGAACGGAATGCCTGAAATCAGCGCGCGCACGTAGCGCTTCCGCTGATAAAGCCCGTTCAACGACACGCGGTTGAACGCGGTCGGGCGCTTCAGGTTCGCCACGCTTAAAACCCCCGGCTGCGTCGTCACCGCGATCTTCAATCCCGCGTCGGCTGCCGCCGAAAACTCCCGCTCGCCGAGCGCCGTCGCATAGCCGTATGGGTAAGCAAGGCTGGTGGGCTTGCGGCCTACATAGCTTTCAACCGCGTCGATCGATCCGGCTATTTCCCGCCGCAGCCGCTCGGCTTCGATGCGCTTGAGGTTCACGTGGGTCAGCGTGTGCGCGCCAAAGCGGGCGAGCGGATCAAGGGCGAGATCGCGCAGTTCCTGCTGATCCATCACCAACCGCTCGACGATAGACAGCGGCTCGATGCCGTTCTCGCGCGCCGCCGTATCCAGCCGTGCCACCGCCTCGTCTTCGTCGACTGTCTGGACAAAGCTGGAAATGCGCTCGAAGGCGGCCTGCTTTTCGGCCACGTCGCCCATCGCGAGTGTTTCCGGCCCGTTTCCGAAATCGAACTCCAGTACGACCTTGCCGCGGGTCAACGCCTCGGCTGTCTCCCACCACAGCGAACGGGTGCGCTCGACAAAACCCTTGCAGATGAAGATCGTGTACGGCACGCCGTGCCTGCGGAAGACGGGCGCGGCATGTTCGGCGTTGTTGCGATAGCCGTCGTCCAGCGTGAAGCACACGAAACGGCGGCTGTCGTTCGGGTCGGCCAGCAGGTCCGGCAAATCCTCCAGTGCCACGGGAACGAGGCCCGCCTGCAGGGAAACCTCGATAGCCGCATCGAGGAATTGCGGCGTCACGGACAACAGCGCATTGGGCTGATACGGAGCCGGGTCATCCGGCCGCACATGATGCAGCGTGAAGATCACGCCGCGCCCTGCCGCCGAGGGCCAGAGCGCGCCGGCATTGCCGAGCGCCACCGCCTCCAGCCCGCCCCTGATGGCGGCATTGCGCAGCATTCTCTTGGCGGCGGTTTTCAACGTCATCGGCCGGTCCGCTCCTTCAGCACCCTGCGCGTCAGGACGCGCCATGCCGTCAAGGGTAGATCGAGAAGACTCGGTCCCGGATCGTTCGACGCAAACGTCGCCCACGCCTTGACCGCGCGGAAGGAGGTCACATAGTCACGAAAAGAAAGCTCTCCCCGCGCCATGAGTTGGACGGCAGCGACAAGGTCCCGCGCCAGATACATCCACGCCGTGCCGATCTGCGCCGCGCCTGTTGCAGTATCGACGCCGCTCGCGGTCGCCCACAGCATGGCTCCGAGATCGAGCCCGGCCGCACCGGCAAGGCCAAACCACGACCACGGTCGTGGATTGACGTCGAGCAACTTCAAGGCGCCGTCGCGGGCATCGTGCTTGAATTCGATTTCCACCAAACCATGATGGCTGACGGACGAGAGCAGGCGCCGCGAAACCGCAACCGCCTCCGGTTGCTGGACCACCTCCACAAACGTGCTGGTGTAGCCGAACTCGACCGGATACTGCCGCAAGCGCCGTGCCGTGAACTCGGCGACAGGTTCACCATTGTGCCACAACGCGGCATAGGAGAACTGCGCCTTGCCGCCGCCGGGGATCATCTGCTGGACGACCACATTGGCGGCACCGATTTCATGGGCTGCGATTTCGAAGGCGGCGAGAAATGTGGCCTTGTCGTCGGCGCGAACCACCTTGGCCCGCGCCAGCGAGCTGTCGCCGCCACCCATGTTGGGCTTCAGCACGACAGGAAAATGCATCTCGGCCCGCTCTGCCTCCTCCACAGAAGCAAGGGCATAGGTCTGTGGTACGGCCAGACCGAGTTCAGCAGCGCGGCGGTAGAGAAGCGGTTTCTCGCAAACCCATTGCAGTTGCTCCCAGGCTGGCAGGGAGACGCGATAGACAGCCGACAGGGCATCCAGCGAACGCGAGACCATCTGCACCTCGGCATCGCCACCGGCGACGAGCAGCGAACCGGCGAGACCATGATTGGCCGCGAGGTCCAGCAGGCAGGAGGCGGCCTCCGCCGAATCCGGGCCGGGCCAGCTAAATTTCCGGCTCACATGGCGCGACCAACCGGGCAGCGGCGTATCGTTGCTGACAAGTGTAACCGGAACGCCTAGCGCTCCCAGGCTGCGCGCCAACGCCAGCGTGCCATGGGCACCGCCGAGGATAACGGCTCCCGGTACGGCTGGGTCGGAACCGGAACTGGGCAAGGGTTCAACAAGCATCGATCGGATCGGGCAGTCGGCACATATTGAAACGTTGCGCCATGGCAGGGCCGCTCGAAATCATGGGGCCTGCACACTAGCCGCCCTGTATTAACAAACTGCTCCGCGCCGAAGCGGCTATCCCGCACGATCTGTCACCCCCACCCGTCGCTTCGCGACGACCTCCCCCATCAAGTGGGAGGTAAAGAGCGCGCCACCGCCGGTGCCTTACCCTCCCCTTTGATGGGGAGGGTCGATCCGCTCTTGCGGATCGGGGTGGGGTGAATGCGAGTCGTCACCCTGTCCGCTTTAGCTGATCTCCCCTCTTGAGGGGTCGATGCCGGCTTGCCTTCGCCCCTTGTGGGGTGAGGCGCGTTGGCCAAAGGCCAAGAAAAGCCAACGATTTGGCTTTTCTAGCAACGAACGCCCGGAGCCATAGCGAAGGGCCGGGCTGGGCCGAGCGAAGCGAGGTCGGATGAGGGGTAGGCGCAACAGTGGACAAATCCGCTCGCATCGCCTCATTAACCCCCTGACCCTGCTAACTTTCGCAAGAAACCTTCACCCCACTTTTCCCCACCCTCTGTCCCTTCCCGCATACTCATGCCATCGCCCTTGCGGGAGACCTGGTGCGCACCGGGTATCGGGGAAGGGCGTCGGT
>CAZROU010000013.1:0-95310 GCA_964601795.1 uncultured Mesorhizobium sp.
TCTGGGGACAGATCACCATCGTCTTCCTCATCATCCTCGCCACCACCTGGGGCGCGACGCAGTATGTCGCCTGGAGCCTCGGCTATCAGGCGCAGCTCGGGCCGCCCTGGTTCGAGCTGTTCGGGATGCCGATCTATTATCCGCCCGCGATCTTCTGGTGGTGGTATTTCTATGAAGCCTATGCGCCGCCGATCTTCGCCAAGGGCGGAGTCATCGCGGCATCGGGCGGCTTCATCGCCATCGCCGTCGCCATCGGCATGTCGGTCTGGCGGGCGCGTGAGGCCAAGAACGTCGCCACCTATGGCTCGGCGCGATGGGCGGAGCAAAGAGAGATCAAGGCGGCGGGCCTGCTCGATCCCGATGGGGTCGTGCTCGGCCGCTACGATCAGGAATATCTGCGCCATGACGGGCCGGAACATGTACTGTGCTTCGCGCCGACACGATCCGGCAAGGGCGTCGGCTTGGTTGTCCCCTCGCTGCTGACCTGGCCGGGCTCGGCCATCGTCCACGACATCAAGGGCGAGAACTGGCAGCTCACCTCCGGCTTCCGTTCACGCCATGGGCGCGTGCTGCTCTTCGATCCGACCAACCCGAAATCCTCGGCCTACAATCCGCTGCTCGAGGTACGCCGCGGCGAGTGGGAGGTGCGCGACGTCCAGAACATCGCCGACATCCTCGTCGATCCGGAAGGTAGTCTCGACAAGCGCAACCATTGGGAAAAGACCTCCCACAGCCTCCTCGTGGGCGCCATCCTGCATGTGCTTTACGCCGAACCCGACAAGACGCTGGCGGGTGTCGCAAAATTCCTCTCCGATCCGAAGCGCCCGGTGGAATCCACCCTGCGCGCTATGATGAAGACCCCTCATCTGGGTGAAGCGGGGCCGCACCCTGTTGTCGCTAGTGCGGCACGTGAGTTGCGCAACAAATCCGAGAACGAGCGTAGCGGCGTGTTGTCGACGGCGATGTCGTTCCTCGGCCTCTATCGCGATCCGGTCGTGGCCGAGGTCACACGCCGCTCCGACTGGCGCATCAGCGATATAGTGGGAAGCGATCAACCGACCACGCTCTACCTCGTCGTACCGCCTTCCGATATCAACCGCACCAAGCCGCTGATGCGATTGCTGCTGAATCAGGTTGGCCGTCGCCTGACCGAGGATCTGCAGGCGAACTCCGGTCGGCATCGGCTGCTCTTGATGCTCGACGAGTTTCCGGCGCTCGGCAGGCTCGATTTTTTCGAAACCGCGCTGGCCTTCATGGCCGGCTACGGCCTGAAATCCTTCCTGATCGCGCAGTCGCTGAACCAGATCGAGAAAGCCTACGGGCCGAACAATTCGATCCTCGACAACTGCCATGTGCGGGTCAGCTTCGCGACGAATGACGAGCGCACCGCGAAACGGGTGTCGGACGCGCTCGGCACCGCCACCGAGATGAAGGCGATGAAAAACTATGCCGGCCATCGCCTGTCACCCTGGCTCGGGCACCTCATGGTCTCGCGCTCGGAAACCGCGCGCCAGTTGCTGACGCCAGGCGAGATCATGCAGCTTCCCCCACATGAGGAGATCGTCATGGTGGCAGGCATCCCCCCGATCCGGGCGACGAAGGCGCGCTATTACGAGGACGCCCGGTTTCGGGAGCGTGTTCTGTCACCGCCTGAATTGAAAGACCCCGAAGGAACCCGGCCCGACGACTGGACCACGCTTCCGATCCCGCCGCGCCCGGAAGGCGCCACGGATCAAGATGCCCAGAGGACCGATGGTGAAGATCCGACCGAATCCGAACGCCGGTTGCAGCCGGAACTCAACCGCGTGAAGCCGGTGGAGAAGAAAAAGCCGATCGAGAATGAGTTCGAGATCGCGCCATCTGATGAAGTCGAGGAAGAAGCCACGCAAAATCGGCGCATGATCCGCCAGGTGCAAGGGATTGCCCGGCAGGTTGCCATGGACCCGAACGACGGCATGGAGCTGTAGCGCCATGGCAAATCGCCGGAAGAAGAAAAAACTCACCGTCTATCTGGACCCCGATGTCGAAAAAGCCCTGACCGAGTTTGCCGCGCGGCGGGATCAGTCGCAGTCGATGATCGGCGAGGCGGCCATCGCATCCTTTTTGTCCCCCGACGACGCCGAACGTCGAGAGGCAGTCGTCGCCAGGCGGCTCGACCAGATCGACCGGCGCATCACCCGGATGGAGCGTGACGTCGGTATCGCTGTCGAAAGCCTGGCGGTGTTCATCCGCTTCTGGATCAATACGACACCGGCATTGCCCGAGCCCGCAGCACAGGCGGCACGGGCCAAAGCCAATGAGCGCTATGAAGCATTCATCACGGCACTCGGCCGGCGTTTGGCCCAAGGGCCGAAACTCAGGCAGGAGGTTTCAGAAGATGTAGCTGGTTTTGACGCGCGTGAGTGATTTCTTCATGCGTTCTCCTACGAGTTGATCGGAATCGGATATCGCGCAAATTAGGTCCGAGACATATCTGGGCGAGGACTCTCTATGCAGGTCTCGCATTTTTCGACCGCTTCCGGCCCCATGCACGAACCCGCTTCGCGGGAGGGGCGCCACGGCCTGAGATGGCATAGTATTCATAGCCTTTGAGCAGGTTGCGGCGAGCGAGCCGACCATGGAGTTCCCTTCAACGAGAGGAACTCGCCATGGCTACCCCGTCGACCGATGCACCCGTTTCGCCGCTTCGCCAGCGCATGCAGCACGACATGCTCATGCGAGGCCTCGGCTCGCACACGCAGCAGGACTACGTTCGTCACGTACGGTGCTTCGCCGCGTTCCTCGGGCGTTCGCCCGACACCGCGACGCCGGACGATATCCGCCGCTTCCAGCTGGACCAGCATGAGAACGGCGTTGGGCCTGCGACCATCAACGGCACTGTCTCGGCGCTGCGGTTCCTGTTTCTGGTGACACTGCGGCGCCGGGATCTGTCGCGCGCCCTGGTGATCACCCGTTATCACCGCAAACTGCCGGATGTGCTCAGCGTGGAGGAAGCAGGGCGGCTGCTCGAAGCCGCACCCGGCCTCAAGTACAAGGCTGCACTCGGCGTCGCCTATGGCGCTGGCCTGCGTGTGTCCGAGGTCGCGCATCTCAAGGTCGATGATGTCGACTCTACGCGCATGCTGCTCCGGGTCGAGCAGGGCAAGGGACGCAAGGACCGCAACGCCATGCTCTCGCCGCAACTCCTGGAACTGTTGCGGCTGTGGTGGCGCGAAGGCAGGCGACGCGGGATCATGCTTCCGCATGGCTGGCTGTTCCCCGGCCGCAGCCGCACCGATCCGATCTCGTCACGGCAACTGCATCGCGCGGTCCAGGAGGCCGCCGAAGTCGCCGGCATCCGCAAGCGCGTCAGCCCGCACACGCTGCGTCACAGCTTCGCCACCCACCTGCTCGAACAGGATGTCGACATCCGCGTCATCCAGGTGCTGCTTGGGCACAGCAAGCTTGAGACGACCGCGCTTTACGCCAAGGTCTCGACCCGGACGATCCATGCTGTCACCGGGCCGCTCGATCGCCTGATGGCGCTGATGGAGGGCAAGACGCCGCCGGAGTAAGGCGTGCGCGCCTCGATCGAGGTCGCCGACATCTTCCGCGCAACTGGGCCTGCGTATCGGGCAGCCCATGCAGGGCACCTTAGCCTCGCCCAGCTCAAGGTCATGTCGGCGATCGAGCATTGCCGCACCGCGGCGCTCGGCGCTCACGTCGAGGCCTGCGAGGACTGCGGCCAGCGGCGGATCGCCTACAACTCCTGCCGCAACCGGCACTGCCCGAAGTGCCAGGGCGCGGCGGCGCGGACGTGGCTTGCCGAGCGCGAGGCCGACCTGCTGCCGGTCGGCTACTTCCACGTCGTGTTCACATTGCCGGCCGAGGTCGCCGACATCGCGTTCCAGAACAAGGCGCTCGTCTACGACCTGTTGTTCAGGGCGGCGTCGGAGACGATGCTCACCATCGCCGCCGATCCGAAGCACCTCGGCGCGCGCATCGGCATCACCGCCGTGCTCCACACCTGGGGATCGGTGATGACCCATCATCCGCACGTCCACATGATCGTGCCGGGCGGCGGCATCTCACTGGACGGAAGCCGCTGGATATCCTCACGGCCGGCCTTCCTGCTTCCAGTGCGCGTGCTCGGCAAACTGTTCCGGCGGCTCTTCCTCACGCGGCTGCTCGCGCTGCACGAGGCCGGGCGGCTCGGCTTCTTCGGATCGCTGGTGCACCTGGCCGACGACCGAGCATTCTTGCGCCACCTTGCTCCTGTCCGGACGAAGCACTGGGTCGTCTACGCCAAGGCGCCCTTCGCCGGACCGGAGGCGGTGCTTGCCTACCTGTCCCGTTACACCCACCGGGTGGCGATCTCGAACCGCCGCCTGATCGCCTTCGACGAGAGCGGCGTCACCTTCCGCTACAATGACTATCGCCGCAACGGCGTTGATCGGCAGCAGGTGATGACGCTCGCGGCCGACGAGTTCATCCGCCGCTTCCTGCTCCACGTCCTGCCACGCGGCTTCCATCGCATCCGGCACTACGGCCTGCTCTCCGGCTCCGCCCGCAAGGCCAGCCTCGCGCTTGCCCGCGAACTCCTGGATGTCGCCGCGCCGCCCGACCCCGGCGATTCCGACGAACCGGAGGACTTCCGGCCGCCATGCCCCTGCTGCGGCGGGCGCATGATCATCATCGAGACCTTCGAACGCTGGAGGCAGCCGCGCGGACCGCCGCACGCAACGGCGACGAACCGGGAGACAACTCCATGACCCGGAATGGCGTATTCGAGCTTCGAGACGCAGGCGCCCAGCCGCCGGCAAGGGACCCGCGCGCGCCCGTGGTCACTATTGCCGTCCGCAGTGTCGCGACGAGCCGCGTGCCCGGTCGGCAATACACCGCCGAGGTGCAACAAAGCGGCATGTCCGCATCCACCACCCCGCTTCCCGCCGTCCGTCGAGCCATCGCCGACATCGGCCGCGGTGCGAAATCTCCATAGCGACCGACTGTAGCCCGCGGGTTCCTGCATGAGAGGCTTTCGTACGCCTGCCGGCACCCGAAACCCTTCACCATCCCGGTCGTTCCTGTTGTCGGTCATCACTCCTAAAACCAGACGTAGGTCGGGGCTGTCGTCATACCTATAACACCTACTGCAGAACGGTCATTTGTCTGGGATCACCGCGACAATGGCCGTGCAGGGTTCGTCATCCCCGTATGCGGCAACGTCACCCCCCATTAGCGGACGGAGCAGGATTTCAAGCATTCCGCGACAACTAGGAAAGCATCTTCGCCGACACCCATGACGAGGGCTGAAGCACGATTTCGCTGCCATGGGCGACCTAAGTGAAAAAGACCTGGTACGGGAGACAGCCCGCCTGCCTGCAGAAAGCTTCCGTTGGAACGGGTACTGCCTGGAATCTGGAGCCATGCGCTATCATCTCGATATCCAATGCACCAGATGACGGAATCGACCACCCGGTTCGATCCATCGGCAAAGAATGCGAAGCGGTCTTGTGAAGAGACCAAGCGTTTTGCGACGCCTACGCCCCTTCGTTCCAAGTCGTCAAGGCTGCGATCCCTGTCAGGAAAGGGGTCCGCGCGCCGCATCAGGCGTCCTATCGCGGATTCGGGCCTTGCTCTCATCAAGCCCAATGTGTGCAGCCACCACCATGTACTCTTGCCCAGAATGCGCTCGGGAAACAGACCGCGGCTGCGTCCAGCGGCAAGCACCACTTCATGGGTCAAAGCCAGCTCAGCTGCGATGTCGCGCCCGCTTGCTCCATCCCCGACAACAAGGACCGTGCCAGGCGGGAGATCACCGGGATTGTGATAACTTTCCGGTGTCAGTTGAGCGACCGCATTGTTGAAGCCGGCAGCAATCGTTGGGATTATTGGTTTCTGAAACGCACCCGTCGCGACGATTACCGCCTTGGCGACCACGTGTCTGCCATCATCGAGTTGCGCAGTGAACCGCTCATCAGCCCCGCGTTCGAGCCGAGCCACACCATTTTCAGAATGCACCCGTAGGTCGAACTGGCTGGCGTAGGTTTCGAGATAGTTCGCAAACTCGTCTCGCGTTGGGTAGCCGTCCGGGTCCCCGTCGAGCGCAAGACCAGGCAGCGAACTGAATGCGCGCGGGGTAAACAACGTCATGGAATCGTAGCGACGGCGCCAACTGTCGCCGATGCGGGCGTGGCGATCAACGATCAGGAATGAAAGCTCTGTTCTGACAAGGTAATAACCGGCTGCGAGACCCGCTTGACCCGCGCCGATCACCAGAACGTCTATTTCCCCCGAACCATGGCTCTCGAATAGCTGGCGAGGACTTCTGTTCATGTAGTTTTTGCTTCACCTCGTGCCAGAACGCTCTCCACGAGCAAAAGCCCTACCCCGCAAACAATCGTTACGTCGGCAACGTTAAAGGTGGGCCAATGATAGCTGCCAACGTAAAAATCCAGAAAATCCGTCACGGCACCCTGGCGCAGCCGATCGAGCAGATTGCCGAGCGCACCTCCGACGATGAGCCCAAGGGCGCAGACCGTTAGTCTGCTGTCGGTTCGCTTGATCCAGACCAGGAGCCCCGCAACTATGGTAAGCGTGAACGCTACCAGGGTCCAAGCCGGAGCCTGGCCGAACAATCCGAAGCTCACGCCGGTATTGAAGCCGAGCACGAGATTGAAGAAGCCGGTAACGGGGATGACCTGAGGCGGATTCATAGCATGGTTCAGCACCCACCACTTCGTCGCCTGATCGAAGAAAAATCCGCCAAAGGCAATGGGAAGGCCGAGCCTGAGCATGTCGAGATTTCCTTTAACTTCGGTTTAGCCGATGCGGCCGAGGGCCGGGAAGGTCTGGAGCAGCCATATCGCAAAGCTGGAGAGATGGCCGGTGATCATGGCGATGCCCATCACCACCATCACCCCACCAGTGACGATTTTGAGCACGCGGCCAGTGCGGCGCATCGACATCATCCGAGCCATGAACCCGCGCATGAACAAAGCGGCCAAGATGAAAGGGAGGCCAAGACCAAGGGAGTAGACGGCGAGCAGCGTCGTTCCGCCTGCCACCGTGGCGTTCGCGGCGGACAGGGTCAAAATCGCTCCCAGCACTGGTCCGATGCAGGGAGTCCAGCCGAACGCGAAAGCGAGACCAAGGAGATAAGCGGCCCCGGCGCTTCCGCTGCCCGGATTGGCATGGAACCGGGCTTCACGATTGAGCCAGGGCATGGGTACAAGGCCGGTCGTGAACAGGCCGAAGACGATGACGATCCCCCCGCCAATCAGATTAGCTTCGAAAAGATACATGCGCAGGAGCCGGCTCAACACGGTGGCGCTGGCCCCAAGGATGACGAACACGGTCGTGAAGCCGAGCACGAAGCAGAGGCTGAGGCCGAGAGTTCGGCCCGCTGCCCTGAATTCTGTATCGGCCGCAATTCCGTCTGGGCTAATCGTGCGGCCTGCGACGTAGGAAATATAGCCCGGCACCAGCGGCAGAACGCAGGGCGACAGGAAGGATACGACGCCAGCGGCGAAAGCCGTCGCTATTCCGATGCTGGAGAACTCCATCAGCCAATCTCGCCCGCCAGGCGGCGGAGCTTCTGCAATCGAATCTCTCGCGGCTCGTGCATGTCGAGCGTGCCGACGAATTGGCTCTCGGCATCCATCATGTAGACGCCTGCGGTGTGATCCATCGTGTATTCGCCCCCCTCCAGAGGCACTTTTCGCGCGTAGGCCGCAAAGGCCTTCACCACGGCGTCCGTTTCCTGTCGATTTCCCCGCAATGCGAGGATGCGATCATCAAAGGCTGTCATGTATTGAGACAGTAGTTCTTGGGTGTCCCGTTCGGGATCGACGGTGAAGAACAGTACGTTGAACTGGTCGGCTGCCGGCCCGAGCTCGTTCATGAGATCGCTGAGTTCGTAGAGCGTGGTCGGACACACATCGGGACAATGGGTGAAGCCGAAGAAGGCGAGATAAGGCTTTCCAGCCAGCGCGGCATTGCCGATTGTCTCGCCTTGATGAGATGTGAGCTGGAACGGGCCGCCGATAGCTGCGATGCCTGTCGAAGACGCGACCGCCGCAGTTTGCTGCTGCCAAGGCTTGGATACTGACAAGCCGATGAAAAGCCCGCCGACAACGGCGACGGCAACCCATGCAACGAGGCGGAAAAGTTTGACGCCGCTCATTGGACAGCCTCTCCGTGCCCGTCATGTTCGTTCGCAGATTCCGGACGAGCACCCATGTTCTGCACAGCGAACTCAACGTCAATGGTACCGGCTAGCTCGAACACCAGCGTTGCCGCAAACCGCTCCCCTTCCTTCAAAGGACGCGATGGCTTCAAAAACATGATGTGCATACCGCCAGGTTGAAGTTCGATCGTCTCGCCAGCCCCAATTTCGATGCCATTTTGCACAGGCCTCATGCTGGCAACCCCGTCGCTCACGGTCGACTCGTGGATCTCCACCCGTTCTGACAGAGGTGATGAGATTGAGACCAGACGGTCGGCAATGTCGCCATCGTTCGTCAGCGTCAGATAGCCGCCGGCTACCGGGGCGATCGGCGGAGTCGCGCGTGACCACGGATGATCGATGGTGATCGAACCACCCTGGAAGTCGTGCCCCACAGCAGGAGAGATCGATACTGCAAGGGCAAGGAAGGCGGCGGATAGAGCTCGCATGTTGGCCATGTTATTTTCCTTTGTTTCCAGCTTCGCCGGCCTTTTCAAGGATTTCCAAGCCGCTTCTGACAACGACAACAACCACACCCAGGCCAATGATCAGATCCGGATAGGGCGAGCTGAAAAGAATTACGGCGAGACCAGAAACAGCGATCGCCGAGTTCACGAGCATGTCGTTTGTCGTGAAAATCCATGAGGCTTGCAGATGCACGCCGTTTTCCCGATGTGATTTTAAAATCCACATACAGACCGTATTCGTAAGGGCGCTCGCTATCGCCACGGCGATCATGACCGGCCCTATTGGATCAGAGCCAGTAATGAAGCGTCGACCGACCTCAAACAGAAGCAGACCGGCGAATATAATCAGTAGGATACCTGACAACCGGGCAACGCGAACCTTCGCCGCCAATCCGCGCCCTACGACGAAAAGACTGATGGCGTAGACACCGGCATCGCCAAGATTATCGAGTGCAGAGCCCATCAATCCTGTTGACTGAGCCCACCACCCTAATCCTCCCACAATGGCTGCCTGGGCCGTATTGATCGCAAGCACCCATGCGAGCGCCCATTGTTCGCTCTTCTCGGATGAAGTGGCACTGCCCTTGGACTGATTATTCATAAACTACACCTCGGCTTTCTTGGCGAGAAGTGGAAGCCGCGACCTGCCTTCGCGCACTGCTTAAGCTCATTTGTCGCGGGTGCCGCGCCAGGTCAGCAGGCGCAGCGCATTGGCCGTAACGAGGACCGTAGCGCCCGTATCGGCGAGGATCGCCATCCAGAGCGTGGTAATGCCGAATAGAGTCGTCACGAGGAAGACGGCCTTCAGACCAAGCGCTATGGCGATATTTTGCCAAATATTGCCGAGTGTCGCCTGTGACAACCCGATGAGATCGGCAACACCCGTCACCCGGTTTCTGAGCAGCGCGGCATCTGCGGTCTCCAGAGCAACGTCGGTGCCTGCACCCATGGCAACGCCAACGGAAGCGGCTGCGAGCGCCGGCGCGTCATTGATACCGTCTCCCACCATGGCGATCGGGCCATTAGCTTTGAGGCGACCGATCTCGGCGAGCTTGGCGTCGGGCAACAATTCGGCGCTTGCCTCAAGGCCAAGATGGGCCGCAATGGCGTCGGCCGTGCGCTTGTTGTCGCCGGTCAGCATCAGAGGGCGCACACCTCGATCTGTCAGTCGCTTCACACCTTCGATAGCGTCGTCGCGCGGTTCGTCGCGCAACGCGATCAATCCCTCGATGCTCTTGCCCTTTATAAGCACGACGACCGTCTTGCCCTGGCTCTCCAGTGTGGTGATCGTCTCGGCGATGTTCTCTTCGAGTGCAGTCTGTTCGGCGGCATGACGGGGAGACCCGACCGAAGCGAAGCCGTCCTTCAACCGCGCTGTGACCGCTTTGCCGGGTGTGGCAACGCCGCCCCCGAAGGTGACGGGCAGTTCGAGCCCCCGCACCTTTGCCGCCTCCACGATTGCAACCCCGAGAGGATGGCTGGTGCTGCGCTCGACGGCCGCTGCAATGGCAAGGACGGAATTCTCGTCCCCAATGATCGGCACAATGTCCGTCACCTGGGGATGGCCACGCGTCAGCGTTCCTGTCTTGTCGAAGGCAACAGTTACGACCTTACCGAGTATTTCCAGCGCCGCACCGCCCTTGATCAGCAATCCCTGACGCGCGCCGGCGGCAAGACCTGAGGCGATGGCCGCCGGCGTGGAAATAACGAGTGCGCAGGGGCAAGCAATGAGCAGCGTGGCAAGGCCCCGATACACCCATGTCATCCAGTCTCCGCCGAAGGCGAGCGGGGGCACGACAACGATCAGAGCTGCGACGACCATCGCGCCCGGCGTATACCAACGGCTGAAACGGTCGATCATACGCGCCGTCGGGGCCTTTGATTCCTGAGCTTCCTCGACCATGTGGATGATGCGGGCAATGGTATTGTCGGCCGCGACATGGCTGATCGACACCCGCAACTCGCCATTTGCATTGATGCTGCCAGCATAGACGTTTGCGCCGGCTTCTTTCAGCACGGGCATGGATTCGCCTGTCACGGGCGCCTCATCGACCTCAGATGCACCATCAATCACCGTGCCGTCAGACGGCACACGGTCCCCAGGCCGAACAACGACGACATCACCAATGGCCAACTCTTCGGCAGCGACCTGCTCAATGACACCATCACGCTCGCGGAACGCGACCCGGGGCACGAGATCGATCAGCGCTTCAATGCCTGCCCGCGCACGGCCTGCCGCCACGGTTTCAAGCAGTTCGCCCACTGCGAACAGGAAGATCACGACAGCAGCTTCTTCGGCCTCGCCGATGGCGACCGCGCCGAGTGCCGCGACCGTCATCAACGTCTCGATAGTGAAGGGTGAGCCGGACATCGCACCGGCGACCGCCCGCCTCGCGAACGGGATGACGCTGATCAATGCAGCGCCCGAATAGAGCCATTGCTCCCATTCGGGCAGGACACGCGCGAGGGCGAAGGCAAGGATGAACAACGCGCCGGTAAGGAGCACAAGCCGACCCTTGTTGCCTTTCCACCATGCCTCTGCGATGCGCTTCCGAGGTGGGCTCGCCTTTGCCTCGGTCTGCTCGAGCACTGGTGTGTAGCCGAGCGCTCGGATCTTTTGCTCAATGGTGCCGAGGGCCGTCCGGTCTTCATCGAGTTGCAATGCAAGCGTCTCGTTGGCGTAGCTGACATTGATGTCGCTAACGCCCGGCAGGCGTTGCACCGCCGTCTCGATTTTCAACGCGCAAGAGGCGCAGTCCATGCCTTCGACACGTAGTCTGTAATTGCTCGCAGCCGCCATGGTATCACCTCGCCAATTAGATGTGACACCCCAGATAGACCCTGTAGCAACTACAGGGTCAAGGGCCGGTTTTCTATGATTACCTTTGTGCGGCGATCCGTGTGCGAATTCGTCGCACAGCTTCAACAAAAGAGACTTGACCTTGTAGCTGGTACAGGGTGCAACGATGCGTGAAATACAAAGCTTGATGGAACGAAAGAAACGCTGCGAAAGGGAGTGCTATGACCGCCGGAGCAGGCACAACTGCAAATGCTTGGGCGGTCGTGTTCCTGGCGTGGTTCATCGCGCTTGCTGCCTCGCTCGGCGCTCTCTTCATTGGTGAGATCATGGGACAGACGCCGTGCAATCTGTGCTGGTATCAGCGCGCTTTCATGTTTCCGCTGGCGGTCATTCTGGCTGTCGCTAGCTTTCGGGGCGAGACCAGCGTTTCCTGGTACGGGTTTCCATTGGCCACCCTCGGCGCCGCCATCGCGGCGTTCCACTCCCTGCTTTATGCGGGCATCATTCCCGCCGCCATCGAGCCCTGTGGTCAAGACGGCCCATCCTGTTCGAGCGCCGATATGACGATCCTTGGCGTTTTGCCGCTCCCCTACCTGTCGCTCGTTGCCTTCTTGAGCATTGCCCTTCTTCTCATTCTCGCGCGCCGGAGGCGTCCAGCATGACCAGACGGTCCGTCGTACTTTTCACTGGCCTCGTCGCACTGATCGTCTTTGCCGGCGGAGCCTTTCTCTACGACCGCTACGGCAGCACCTCGGCACAGCCCGTTCCAGCACCGCAAGGTGATGCGATGACCAGGGCGCATTCACCAATCATTGGCCCTGCGGATGCGCCGGTGACGATCGTGGAATTCTTCGATCCTTCTTGCGAGGCGTGCCGAGCCTTTTATCCAGCCGTTAAGCAGATCATGGCGAATTTCCCTGGCGAGACGCGCCTTGTCATCCGATACGCGCCCTTCCATGAGGGATCGGACGAAGCCGTCAGGATTTTGGAAGCGGCTCGTCTTCAGGACCGCTACGAACCGGTGCTGGAGGCCCTGCTGGCGCGACAGCCGGAATGGGCCGTGCATGGTGCACCCGACCTTGCGAAAGCCTGGGAGATCGCAGCGGCGGCCGGGCTTGATGCCGTACAGGCACGGCGCGAAATGTCCTCGGCCGAGATCGATGCGGTTCTTGAGCTGGATCTGGCCGATGTTCAGAGCAATAATATCCGTCAGACACCAACCTTTTTTGTGAATAGTAGGCCGCTGGGATCCTTCGGACCGCAGCAACTCTACGATCTGGTGCGTGAAGAAGTGGAGAGCGCCAGAGCGGCGCAATAGGCTACCCATCGAGATCGACAAACGTCCAGATCCGGCCTACATTAACCCTGTATTCGCTACAGGGTAGTTCAATGAACTCTTCCATTCTGACGATCGGTCATCTTGCAAGGCAAACCGGTACCAAGGTCGAAACAATCCGGTTTTACGAGAAGAAGGGTCTACTGCCCGAGCCGTCACGCACCGACGGTAACTACCGGGCCTATGAGCCGGATCATCTGAATCGCCTAAGCTTCATCCGGCGCGCGCGTGATCTCGGTTTTTCGCTCGACCAGATCAGGGCACTTCTCGCGCTCTCCGACAATCGCGGGCAATCCTGCGCGGCTGTTGATGCCATCGCCAGTGAACATCGTGCAGAGGTCGAAAAGAAGATCACTGATCTGATGGCGCTAAAGGCCGAGCTCGACAGGATGATCGACCAGTGTGGGTGCGGCGTGGTCGCCGATTGCAGGATTATTGAAACCCTGTCGCCGAAATGATTGGCGGGGTGGAAGTGCAGAATATTGACGTGCGCCCACCAAATATAAACGTCATTTCGATAAAACGTGAAATGTTGAAATGTTATGGAAGAGAATGACGCGCTTGTGGGCTTCGCCGCGCTGGCTCACGAGGATCGCTTACGGATAATCCGCATGTTGGTGGTCGCTGGCGCTGACGGGATGGCCGCTGGTGCCATCGCCCTCGCGCTCGATGATTCGCCGCCATCGCGCATTTCCTTCCATCTCAAGGAACTGGAACACGCCGGACTCGTGCGGGGGCGACGAGATGGGAAGTCGATTATCTATAGTGCCTGTTGGCCGGCTCTTTCCGATCTAGTCGCCTTTCTCATGCACGACTGCTGCGAGGGCCACTGTAAATATTGCGATCAAGCGATTGCCTTATTCGCAAAATGCGAAGGCCGCCCAACAGGGTCGATCCGCAGCGCCTAGGACTGGCCGTGCAAAAAATCCTCCCCTTAGTTGAAAACAACCTCCTGCTGCTGGCCGTCGCGACGGCCGCGCTCGGCCTGCTGGTGCCTTCTGTCGGGGTCATCCTTGAAAGCGGCATAAGCCCGCTTCTGGCCATGCTGATGCTGGTTATCAGCCTGACCTTTGACGTTCATGCCGTGAAGTTGGTTTTCAAAAAGCCGAGTCGGCAGCTATGGGCGCTCGGACTCGTCTATGGCCCTATGTCGCTCGCCGGCTAGCTTACAGGACGCCTGTTTTTCGGTTCGGGGCCGCTGGCCGCAGGTCAAACCCTTGTGGGAACCCTGCCGACTGACGTTTCCGCGCCGCTGTTGGTCCTACTCGCGCGCGGCAATGTAGCCCTCGCGGCCGTCCTCAATGCCGTCAACACGGTCCTTTCGCCATTCATCGTGCCGATCTTGTTCCTACTTCTCACCGGCATCGAGCTGCAAGTGCCGATCGGGGCGGTCATCATGGAATTGGTGCTGATCGTGGTGCTACCGACTGTGATCGGGGTCTATCTGCGTACACGATACCCGGAAGCTATCGGCCGACACGATGGCCTCTATCCGTCTCTCGGTTCGGTGCTCTACCTGCTCCTGCTTCTGGCGGTCGTGGGTCCGAACGCCGAAACCATCCTTGGCTATGGCTGGTTTGCTCTGGTGATCGCGCTGGCTGCGCTCACGCTGAACCTGATCGGCTATGCGGTAGGATCAATCGCGAACGTCTTTGTGGCCGACCGACAAGAGCTGATCGCCTATTTGTTCACGGTAAGCAAAAAAGAGTTCTCCATTGCAGCGGCGTTCGTGGTGGCCTCCGGGTTGCCCTCGGAAATCGCCGTGCCTGCCGCCTTCTATGCCGTGATCCAGATGATTACGTCACCGATCGCCGCGAAGATGTTGGCGGCGAAAAGCCCAACTGCGGCGACCGCTCCACACTGAATCTTTTGCGGAAAGCCGCGATTGACCAGACTTTAGGAAAAGCGCTGCAAGGGGTTGGCAAAAACATCATCCTGCCGCATATTATCTCAACGGTTCTTGAATAATTGAGATGTTGTATGAATGAGAAACAGGCTATTGCGGCATTTACAGCACTTTCCCAGGAAACGCGGCTGAGGATCGTTCGTCTGCTAGTGACGGCTGGACCGGAAGGGCTCCCTGCCGGTGCGATCGGTGAAGCGATGGGGGCATCATCCTCCCGCATGTCGTTCCACCTAAGCCACCTCGAAAACGCCGGCCTCGTAGAGTCTCGCCGCGAAGGACGCTCGATCATCTACAACGCCACCTATCCGGCGCTCTCCGGCCTCATCGCATTTCTCATGCGAGATTGCTGCCAAGGTCATCCGGAGGTGTGCCAGCCAGCCCTCGCGGCCCTGTCGTGCTGCACCCCCATTAAGAGTGACGCTCATGTCTGAACCCGTTTATAGCGTCCTGTTTCTCTGCACGGGCAACTCCGCTCGCTCGATCTTAGCCGAAGCGATCTTGAACCAAATGGGAAATGGCCGTTTCCGAGCTTATTCAGCCGGTAGCCAACCCAAGGGACAGGTTCACCGGCTGGCCATCGAGACGCTTCAACACTTCGACTTTCCGGTCGATGGCCTTAGCTCAAAGAGTTGGTCCGAGTTTTCCGGCCCATCGGCGCCGGTCCTGGATTTCGTCTTTACGGTTTGCGACAATGCTGCCGGCGAAGCCTGCCCGATATGGCCGGGCCATCCGATGACAGCCCATTGGGGCATTGAAGACCCCGCAGCGATTTCCGATCCAATCCAACAGCGGACGGCATTCGTGACGGCCCTTCGCTACCTGATGAACCGGATTTCTTCGTTTACTGCCCTGCCTGTGGCTTCCCTCGATAAGTCGTCCCTCAAGGTGCGGCTGAGCGAAATCGGGCAAGCCGAAGGGGCGAGCAAGCCCCGAAACAGCGCTGCGTGAGGGTGGCATGGACATTATCATCTACCACAACCCGGAATGCGGAACCTCACGCAACACGCTCGGCCTGATCCGCAATACGGGTGTCGAGCCTTATATCATCGAATATCTCAAATGCCCGCCCACACGGGCGCGGCTCATGGATCTCATCGACCGCATGAAGATCACCCCCCGTGATCTTCTACGGGAAAAGGGAACCCCTTATGCCGAATTGGGCTTAGGCGATCTCTCGCTAAGCGATGAAGCGTTGATCGACGCGATGATGGACCACCCGATCCTGATCAACCGGCCCATCGTCGTAACGCCTGCCGGGGTTCGACTGTGCCGCCCGTCCGAAGCCGTTCTCGACCTCTTGCCGCCCCAGCGCGGGGAGTTCGTCAAAGAGGATGGTGAGCGCGTCGTGGATCAGCACGGCGGCCGGGTCGCGTCTGCCTGAGCCTCTACCCTGTTTGTATTGGAGAATTTTCTCATGGCTTCCCCTGAGCCAGCCTCCCGCCTGTCGTTTCTCGACCGCTATTTGACGGTCTGGATTTTCGCGGCAATGGCCCTCGGCGTCGTCCTCGGCACGGTGTTCACCGGTCTGCCCCAGGCGCTCAACGCCATGTCGGTGGGATCGACCAACATTCCCATCGCGATCGGCCTCATCCTCATGATGTATCCGCCGCTTGCCAAGGTGAAGTACGAAGAGCTGCAGCAGGTCTTCGCCGACAAGCGGGTCCTGGTCCTCTCGCTCATCCAGAATTGGTTGATCGGCCCAACCCTGATGTTCGTCCTGGCCGTGATCTTCCTGCGCGACTATCCGGAATACATGACGGGGCTGATCCTGATCGGACTGGCTCGCTGCATCGCCATGGTGCTCGTCTGGAACCAGCTCGCGCGCGGTGACAACCAGTACGTGGCCGGCCTCGTCGCCTTCAACTCGATTTTCCAGATCCTGTTCTTCTCGACCTACGCATGGCTGTTCCTAACGGTCCTGCCGCCGCTCTTCGGCTTAGAGGGCAGCATTGTCGATGTTGGTTTCTGGACCATCACCGAAGCGGTGCTGATCTATCTCGGTATCCCGTTTCTGACCGGGTTCCTGACGCGGCGCATCCTGATCGCGCGTAAGGGGGAAGATTGGTACGAGCGGGAATTTCTCCCACGCATCAGCCCAATCACGCTGGCTGCACTGCTCTTTACCATCGTAGCAATGTTCAGCCTAAAGGGCGGCGACGTGGTGCGCCTGCCGTTCGACGCCGTGATGATCGCGATCCCGCTGACCATCTATTTCGTGGTCCAGTTCGTCATCAGCTTCGCCATGGGCAAGCTGATCGAGGCGGATTATCCCCGAACAACCGCGATCGCCTTCACCGCTGCCGGTAACAATTTCGAGCTGGCGATTGCTGTTGCCATTGCCGCGTTCGGCCTTGCTTCACCGGTCGCCTTTGCAGCCGTCATCGGTCCTCTGGTCGAAGTGCCTGTGCTGGTGCTGCTCGTTCACGTCGCCCTGCGTCTCGGCCGTCGCTGGTTTCCCGCGACCGCACCGGCGACAGCCCGATAGAAAAGTTCATCATGCCATTGCGAACCCTACACGATCCCGATTACCTGCCCGCTCTCGATCCGCGCTTCGCAATCGACCGGCCTGGCGCAGGCTTGGGTCCAATCGATCACCCGCCGCGCATCCTTCTGCTCTACGGATCGCTCCGGCCTCGCTCTTTCTCTCGACTGGCGACGGAAGAAGCCGCGCGGCTGTTGCAATGCTTCGGGGCGGAAACGCGGATCTTCGACCCGAGCGATCTGCCGTTCCCCGATCAGGTGACGAAAGACAATCATCCGACCGTCCATGAGCTGCGAGAACATGCACTTTGGTCGGAAGGCATGGTCTGGTGCTCGCCGGAGCGCCATGGCCAGATCACAGGCCTGATGAAGGCACACATCGACCATCTGCCGCTCAGCATCGGCAGTGTCCGGCCGACGCAAGGGCGGACTCTTGCAGTCATGCAGGTATCGGGTGGCTCGCAGAGCTTCAATGCCGTCAACACGCTCCGGCTTCTCGGCCGCTGGATGCGCATGATCACGATCCCAAACCAGTCGAGCATCGCCAAAGCCTATCAGGAGTTCGATGAAAACGACCGCATGAAACCGTCGAGCTACTATGACCGGATCGTGGACGTCATGGAGGAACTGGTACGGTTCACGATCCTCACGCGCCCTCACGCCAATCAGCTCGTCGCTCGATATTCAGAGCGAAAGGCGGCAGCGCTGAAACACGATCCAACGACCGACAAAGGCGCGATCAGCCTGCCGCAAAAGCGGCCTGCATAGGCAATGACCCGAGCGAATCGACTGACAGTCCATGCCCTCGGTGTGGTGATGATTTTCACCTGGGGCAGCACCTACTACCTGATCGCTGTTCTTGCTGACCCTATCGTTGCCGATACGGGTTGGCCTCTCGAATGGGTGGTCGGCTCGCTTTCGATCGGGCTGCTCATAGCTGGTCTTTCGGCGCCGACGATCGGCGATGCGATCTCTCGATACAGCGGGCGGCCAGTTCTCGCGCTAGGCTGTCTCATCATCGCACTCGGCCTGGCTATGATCGCGGCAGCACCGAACCTGGCGATCTTCATCGCCGGATGGGCCGTTCTCGGCGTCGGCATGGCCGCCGGGCTCTATGACGCCGCATTCTCGACCCTCGGCGGCATCTACGGCGAGAAAGCCCGCGCTTCGATTACGACGCTGACACTTTGGGGAGGCTTTGCGAGCACGGTTTGCTGGCCGCTTTCAGCCGCCTTGGTCGAAGCGATCGGCTGGCGGGGAGCGTGTTTCTCTTATGCGGCTATTCTCGCTGGTGTTTGTCTACCCTTGATCCTCGCCATTGTGCCGCAAGCTCCAGGGCGGCCCAAACAGTCGAGTGTCGACGCCAATTCTACGCTCGCGCTCTCACCTCGCGAAAGAGCCATGTTCTGGCTGTTTGCCTCGATCCAGATCATCGCGGGCCTGTTCGTCACGATCGTCTCGGTACATCTTCTCACGCTCCTGCAGGCCAGAGGCATCTCCCTGGCCGACGCAGTGACTCTCGGCGCACTGATCGGTCCGGCCCAGGTCGGGGCGCGGGTTCTGGAAATGCTCGGTCGCGGTCGCCATCATCCAATGTGGACGCTGAGTGCAGCGGTTGTTCTATGCGCTGCCGGATTGATCGTGCTGGCGGCAGGTTTGCCAATAATCGGATTGGCGTTGATCCTCTACGGCGCAGGGAACGGCATCTTTTCGATCGCGCGGGGTGCGCTTCCGCTGGACCTCTTCGGTCCCGGGCAATATGCGTCCATCATGGGACGGCTCGCCCGCCCCGGCCTCATTGCTCAAGCGGCTGCGCCCACGATCGGCGCAGTTCTGATTTCTCGGCTGGGGTATGACACTCTGCTTAATGTCATAGCAGCTTTGGCGACGATCAACGTCTTGATCGCCGGCATGCTTTGGCAGGTCGTTCAACAACGTCCGCTTGGAGGTGTTGACTGCTGAAAGCTGCCTTTCAGCATTCCCTGAAGGTTTTTCGATGCGGGCCGCAGCGCGACGTTGGCCGCCGGAGTTGGCGGCAGAAGCAAACGGGCTGATCTGAGGGGCGTGCGATGACATGATCGGAAGCAGGTCTGACCGTCTCCTTCCTGTCGTGTTCGATGGTCTTGCGGTGTTCAGCGTTACGTGGCGCAAACCGATGCCTCAAAAACCCGGCGAAACCCTTGATGGCCCGAATATGGGCCTCCTGAGCCTTGTCGCCCATTCCACGGATACGCATGTCTTCGATCATGCGCGCGCGCAGTGGGGTGGTCCCCCACCTCCTTCGTGGGAACCTCCTGTCTGATGATTGAGAAGACCCCAATCGTCAGGCCAGGAACCCGAGTCACAAAGAACCCTGGTCGATCAGCAGGCGCACCGCTTGTCACGAGCGCCATTGCCGCGCGAGCGGCTTAGTCCTTCCACCCCATTTCTGCTTTCGGACGGATCGCCGATTCGCCGCAGACATTGTCGTGTGCGAGTGGTGAACAACCGCCGTTCTCCTGTATTTGCACGCTACGCTACTACTACGACCGAAACTTGTTGAAACGACCGGTTTTGAGTCTCTTTTAGTGATCCCCATCCGGGGATCGCATCTCGCCTCCTCGGCGGAACGGGGACGAGATGGCAGGCATCAACCACAAACAGGCAACCGTGGACCGCGGCGCGCGCATGCTCCGGACGGCGCTCGGGCCTGCCATCTCAGCCCTGCTGCAAGACCCGTCTGTTGTCGAGGTCATGCTGAACCCCGACGGACGCATCTGGGTCGACCGGCTGTCCGAAGGACTGGCCGACACCGGCGAGATGCTGCCCGCCGCCGATGGCGAGCGAATCGTGCGGCTGGTTGCCCACCATGTCGGCGTCGAAGTTCACACCCGCAGCCCCCGCGTCTCGGCGGAACTTCCGGAAACAGGTGAGCGGTTCGAGGGATTGCTGCCGCCGGTCGTCGCCGCACCGGCCTTCGCCATCCGCAAACCCGCCGTCGCGGTCTTCACGTTGGACGACTATGTGGCGGCCGAAATCATGTCCGCAGATCAGGCGGAAACGCTCCGCGCCGCCGTCCAGTCGCGAGCGAACATCCTCGTCGCGGGCGGCACGTCCACTGGCAAGACCACGCTGACCAATGCGCTTCTGGCCGAAGTCGCAAAGGGCGCCGATCGTGTCGTCATCATCGAGGACACCCGCGAGTTGCAATGCGCAGCGCCCAATCTCGTGGCGATGCGCACCAAGGATGGCGTCGCCAGCTTGTCCGATCTGGTGCGGTCTTCGCTACGCCTGCGTCCGGACCGCATTCCGATCGGTGAGGTGCGCGGCGCCGAGGCGCTCGATCTCCTCAAAGCCTGGGGCACCGGCCATCCGGGCGGCATCGGCACCATCCATGCCGGGTCCGGCATCGGCGCCCTGCGCCGCCTCGAACAATTGATCCAGGAAGCCGTCGTCACCGTCCCGCGCGCCATGATCGCCGAGACCATCGACCTCGTGGCCGTCCTCGCCGGTCGTGGTTCCGCACGGCGGCTTGTCGAACTCGCCCGCGTAGAAGGTCTCGGTCCCGACGGCGACTACCGGATTTCCCCCGCTTTCCCCGAACCCACCAGCACTCACGATTCAGGAGATTCCGCATGATCCGTCGCGCCTTCCGTATCCGCCATCATATCGCAACCGCCTCTGCCTTCGCCTGGGTAAGCCTGATGACGTCCCCGGCCTTTGCCTCGGGCTCTTCCATGCCCTGGGAGGCGCCGCTGCAATCCATCCTCGAATCCGTCGAAGGGCCGGTGGCGAAAATCGTGGCGGTGATTATCATCATCGCCACCGGCCTGACGCTCGCCTTCGGCGATACCGGCGGCGGCTTCCGGCGCCTGATCCAGATCGTCTTCGGCATCTCTATCGCCTTCGCGGCCAGTTCCTTCTTCCTGAGCTTCTTCAGCTTCGGCGGCGGGGCGCTGGTCTGATGGCGGTGAGTTTCGAGGCCCTCGACACGGTGCCGGGCTTTTCCGTTCCAGTCCATCGCGCCCTGACCGAGCCGATCCTGCTCGGCGGGGCGCCGCGCTCCGTCGCCATCCTGAACGGCACACTGGCCGGGGCTGTCGGCCTCGGCCTTCAGCTCTGGCTCGCCGGCATCCTCATCTGGGCGGTCGGCCATATCGCCGCTGTCTGGGCCGCCAAACGCGATCCGCTCTTCGTGGAGGTGGCGCGCCGCCATCTCCGCATCCCCGGCCATCTCTCGGTGTGAGGTTTGACCCATGATGAATCTTGCAGAATACCGCCGCACCGCCTCCCGCCTCGCCGACTACTTGCCGTGGGTGGCACTGGTCGGGGAGGGTGTCGTCCTCAACAAGGACGGCTCGTTTCAGCGCACTGCCAAATTTCGTGGGCCGGATCTGGATTCCGCCGTCGCGGCCGAGCTGGTCGCGGTGGCCGGACGGCTGAACAACGCCTTCCGCCGCCTCGGCTCCGGTTGGGCGATCTTTGTCGAGGCGCAGCGCTCGGAAGCCGCGACCTATCCTGCGAGCCGCTTCCCCGATCCAGCCTCCGCGCTGGTCGATGCCGAGCGGAAGGCCGATTTCGAGGAGGAGGGCAGCCATTTCGTCTCCGGCTACTTCCTGACCTTCCTGTGGCTTCCTCCGGCGGAGGATGCCGCACGCTCCGAGTCCTGGCTTTATGAGGGCCGCGAGACATCCGGCGTGAACCCGTGGGAACTCGTGCGCGGCTTCATCGACCGCACCGATCGCGTGCTGGCGCTGCTCGATGGCTTCATGCCGGAATGCCGCTGGCTCGATGACGCCGGGACGCTGACCTACCTGCATTCGACGATTTCGACCAACCGGCATCGTGTCTGCGTGCCGGAAACCCCGGTCTATCTCGATGCGCTGCTGGCCGATCAGCCGCTGACCGGCGGCCTGGAGCCGCGCCTCGGCAATCAACATCTCCGGGTACTGACCATCACCGGCTTTCCGGGCACCACCACCCCCGGCCTGCTCGACGAAATGAACAGGCTGGCCTTTCCCTATCGCTGGTCGACGCGCGCCATCCTCATGGACAAGACCGACGCGACCCGGCTGCTGACGAAGATCAGGCGGCAATGGTTCGCCAAGCGCAAGAGCATCGCGGCGATCATCAAGGAGGTGATGACCAACGAGCAATCCGCGCTCGTGGACACCGATGCAGCAAACAAGGCCGCCGACGCGGACATGGCGTTGCAGGAACTCGGCGCCGACATGGCCGGCATGGCCTATGTCACGGCGACCGTCACCGTATGGGACGAGGACGCCCGCCGCGCCGACGAAAAGCTGCGGCTGGTCGAGAAGATCATCCAGTCCCGCGATTTCAGCGTCATGGTCGAGACGGTCAATGCCGTCGACGCCTGGCTCGGCAGCTTGCCCGGACATGCCTATGCCAATGTCCGCCAGCCGCCGGTCTCGACGCTCAACCTTGCCCACATGGTCCCTTCAAGCGCCGTGTGGGCGGGGCCGGAGCGGGACGATCACTTCGGCGCACCCCCGCTGCTTTACAGCAGGACCGAAGGATCGACACCGTTCCGGCTCTCAATTCATGTCGGCGACGTGGGCCATACCCTCGTCGTCGGCCCGACCGGCGCGGGCAAGTCGGTGTTGCTGGCTCTAATGGCCTTGCAGTTCCGCCGCTATGCGCGTTCGCAGGTTTTTGCCTTCGATTTCGGTGGCAGCATCCGCGCCTCCGCTCTCGCCATGCAGGGTGACTGGCACGATCTCGGCGGTGAACTGACCGACGCGGCGGAGGCTTCCGTCTCGCTGCAACCGCTGGCCCGCATCCACGAGACAGCCGAACGCGCCTGGGCCGCCGACTGGATCGTGGCGATCCTGATGCGCGAGAACATCCAGATCACGCCCGAGGTGAAGGAACATCTCTGGACGGCGCTGACCTCGCTCGCTTCCGCCCCGGTCGGCGAACGCACAATCACCGGCCTTGCCGTGCTGCTGCAATCCAATGACCTGAAACAGGCGCTGCGCTCCTATTGTGTCGGTGGACCCTATGGACGCCTTCTCGATGCAGAGGCTGAGCATCTCGGCTCGGCCGATGTGCAGGCGTTCGAGATCGAGGGCCTGGTTGGGACCGGTGCCGCGCCCGCCGTCCTGTCCTACCTGTTTCATCGCATCGGCGACCGGCTCGATGGCCGTCCGACGCTGCTCATCATCGACGAGGGATGGCTTGTGCTGGACGACGAAGGGTTCGCCAGCCAGCTCAGGGAATGGTTGAAAACGCTCCGCAAAAAGAACGCCAGCGTCATCTTCGCCACGCAGTCGCTGTCCGATATCGACAATTCCGCCATCGCACCGGCCATCATCGAGAGCTGCCCGACGCGGCTGCTCCTGCCGAACGAGCGCGCCATCGAGCCGCAGATCACGGAGATCTATCGCCGGTTCGGCTTGAACGACAGGCAAATAGAAATCTTGGCCAGGGCTGCGCCCAAGCGAGACTATTATTGCCAAAGCCGCAGAGGCAATCGCCTGTTCGAGCTGGGCCTGTCCGAAGTCGGCCTCGCCCTCTGCGCCGCATCGGCCAAGTCCGATCAAGCCCTGATCGCAGAAATCCTCGCCGAGCATGGCCGCGACGGCTTCCTCGCCGCATGGCTGAGGGCGCGTGACGTCGAATGGGCCGCCGACCTGATCCCGGACCTCACCAATCTCGCGCTGGAGCGCGAGGACCTGTCGCTCGCGGTACCCGACGCCGGCGACATCGAACTCACCCTGGAAGAAGAGGAGATCATCCCATGACGTGCAACATGCCTCGGATCAAGCGCATGGTCAGCGCCTCGGCACTGGCCCTTGCGCTCGCCGCACCGCTGGCACTGGCACCGGTGTTCACGACACCGGCCCATGCTTTCTTCGGCGGGTTCGGCCGGATCGTCTATGACCCGACCAACCATGCCGAGAACCTGCTGACCGCCGCCCGCACGCTGGAGCAGATCAACAACCAGATCACCTCGCTCCAGAACGAGGCGCAGATGCTGATCAACCAGGCCCGCAATCTCGCGAGCCTGCCCCATAGCTCGCTTCAGGCCCTTCAGCAAAACGTCCAGCGGACCCAGCAGCTTCTCGGCCAGGCCCAGAACATCGCCTTCGACGTGCAGAACATCGACCAGATGTTCCAGCAGGACTACGGCAACCTGTCCGTTACGGCTACCGATCAGCAGCTCATCGCGAATGCCCGGTCCCGCTGGGAAAACACGGTCGGCGGCTTGCAGGACGCCATGCGGGTGCAGGCCGGCGTCGTCGGCAATATCGACAGCAACCGCGCCGAGATGTCGGCGCTCGTCGGCCAAAGCCAGAATGCTGTCGGCGCGCTTCAGGCCACACAGGCTGGCAATCAGCTTCTCGCCCTCCAGTCGCAGCAGCTTTCCGATCTGGTCGCGGTGATCTCGGCCAATGGCCGGGCGGACGCCCTTTCGGAGGCAGAGCGCGCCACGGCAGTAGAACAGGGCCGTATCCAGCGCGAGCGCTTCCTGTCGCCGGGCTCGGGCTACCAGCCCGGCAATGCGCAGATGTTCAACTGAAGCCGGGGAGGGGAGATCATGGAAGGGAAGCTGCTGGCCCGGATCGCGGCCATCGTGTTCGTCGCCGTTGCCATCACGGCGACGATCATCGAGATGAGCCGTGAGGACGTCTCCGGCCCGGCGCCTTCCGCCCCGGCCCTCCAGCCATCGGCCGATCCTCTGCGCGAAGGTCAGCGCCGCTGCCAGGAAATGGGTGAGGCCGCTGCCAATGATGCGGAATGTCTCGCCATCTGGGCCGAGACCCGTGACCGTTTCCTTGGTCGGTCCCCCGCGCAGACGGCTCCCGGCCCGAACGGGGAGCGATGAGCCATGGGCGGAACGGGGGTCATCGACAACTTTCTCGGCATCTTCACCAGCTACATCGACTCCGGTTTCGGTCTGCTCGGCGGTGAGGTTGCCTTCATTGCGACGACGCTGATCGTCATTGACGTCACGCTCGCCGCGCTCTTCTGGGCCTGGGGCGCGGATGACGGGATTGTCGCAGGGCTCGCGCGGAAGACGCTGTTCGTCGGCGTCTTCGCGTATCTCATCTCCAACTGGAACAATCTCGCGAGGATCGTCTTTGAGAGCTTCGCCGGTCTCGGCCTCAAGGCCTCGGGCACCGGGTTTTCCAGCGCCGATCTCCTCCGCCCCGGCCGGATCGCGCAGATCGGGCTGGACGCCGGGCGCCCCCTCCTCGAATCCATCTCCAGTCTCATGGGCTATTGGTCCTTCTTCGAGAACTTCATCCAGATCGCCTGTATCTTCCTCGCCTGGGCGCTGGTGCTGCTCGCCTTCTTCATCCTCGCGATCCAGCTTTTCGTCACCCTGATCGAGTTCAAGCTGACGACGCTCGCCGGCTTCGTGCTCATCCCCTTCGGGCTGTTCGGCAAGACCGCCTTCATGGCCGAACGCGTGCTGGGCAATGTCGTCTCCAGCGGCATCAAGGTGTTGGTTCTCGCCGTGATCATCGGCATCGGCTCGACGCTCTTCGGCCAGTTCACCGTCGGCTTCGGCGGCGCGACCCCGACCATCGACGACGCCATGGCGATCGTGCTGGCCGCGCTCTCTCTTCTCGGCCTCGGCATCTTCGGCCCCGGCATCGCCACCGGCCTCGTCTCCGGCGGACCGCAACTCAGTGCCGGCGCTGCCGTGGGCACCGGCCTGGCTGTCGGGGGTGCCGCGATTGCAGCCGGTGGCGCGACCATGCTCGCCGCGCGCGGTGGCGGTGCTGCCCTCTCGGGTGGTGCTGCGCTTGCGCGAGGCGGAGCCTCAGCCGCCGGTGCAGCTTCGTCTGCCTATTCCCTCGGCTCCATGGGTGGGTCAGGCGCGGCCGGGGTCGCTTCCGGCCTTGGCGGTGTGGCGCGCGCCGCAGGCTCGGCTGCCATCTCGCCCCTGAAGCGCGCAGCCTCCCGTGCCGCCGACAGCGTGAAATCTAGCTACTCCGATGGCGCAAAGGCCGGATTCGCAGCCTCCGGCGGCAGTTCGTCCATGGGCACGGTCGGGGGAGCCCCGTCGCCCGAGCAATCACCTCCTTCAGCCGCTGATGGTCCACCGGCCTGGGCGCAGCAGATGCGCCGCAGCCGGGCGATGAGCCACGGCGTCACCGCTGCCGCCCATGCCGTCCGGTCCGGCGACAGCCACAGTGGCGGCTCCTCAGTCAGCCTTTCCGAAAGTGACCGCACATGAACATTTTCAAACGACCGACGACCCATTACGGCAAGGTGCCGGAACCCGAAACGCCCTATCAGCGCGCCGCGCAAGTCTGGGACGACCGCATCGGCTCGGCCCGCGTGCAGGCGAGGAACTGGCGCTATATGGCGTTCGGTTCGCTGATCCTCTCGGTCGGCTTCGCCGGGGCTCTTGTCTGGCAATCGGCACGGGGAACCGTCGTGCCCTGGGTCGTTCAGGTCGACAATCTCGGCCAGGCGCAGACCGTCGCGCCGGCAGCGGCCGATTTTCGGCCGACCGATCCGCAGATCGCGTTCCATCTCGGTCGCTTCATCGAACAGGTGCGCTCGCTCCCGGCGGACGCCATCGTCGTCCGCCAGAATTGGCTCAGGGCCTACGAGTTCACCACCGACCGGGGCGCGGCTGCATTGAACGACTATGCCCGCTCCAATGATCCCTTCACGCGCGTCGGCCGCCAGCAGGTCGCAGTCGAGGTGTCGAGCATCATCCGGGCGTCCCCGGACAGTTTCCGCGTGGCCTGGACGGAACGCCACTACGAGAACGGCCAGCTCTCCACCACCGAGCGATGGACGGCGATCCTGACCATCGTGATCCAGCCCCCGCGTGATGCCGAGCGGCTGCGCGCCAATCCTCTTGGAATCTATGTCAACGCGATCAACTGGTCGCGGGAGATGAGCCAATGACCGCCACGTCTTTCCGCAAAGCCGGGCTTCCGGTTTTCCGTAAACCCACCTTCGCGGCTTTGCTGCTTTCTGCGACCATGCTGGCCGGCTGCGCCACCAACCGGACACCCCAGTTCAGCTATGACGCCGACGTGCCGCCGTTGCCGACCGTACAGACGGCCATCACGGACGACCGGCCCCGGCCATTGCACACACCGCCGGCCTGGACTGTCGCCCGAGGCGGCGAGGCTGCCGGCACAGCGACCGCCCGCGTCGAGAACGCCAATGCCGCCGCCCGCGTCGAGCCGAGCCGGGAAGGCTATTACAACGCCATCCAGATTTATCCGTGGAGCGAGGGCGCGCTCTATCAAGTCTATGCCGCCGTCGGGCAGATCACCACCATCGCGCTGGAACCCGGCGAGAGCCTGACCGGCGCGGGACCGATCGCCGCCGGCGATACGGCCAGGTGGGTGATCGGTGACACCGAAAGCGGATCGGGCGCGACCCGGCGGGTGCATGTGCTGGTCAAGCCGACGCGGCCGGACATCTCGACCAATCTCGTCATCACCACCGACCGGCGCATCTACATGATCGAACTGCGCGCGCGGGAAGCGCTCTACATGCCCGCCGTCGCCTGGGCCTATCCCGCCCTACCGCCGGGAAGTCGCGTCACCACGCCCTCGGCCCCTGTCATTCCGGCCGAGGCTGCGCGGAACTATCGTTACGGCTTGCAGGTGCAGGGCAGCACCCCGCCATGGCGGCCGGTTTCCGTCTTCGACGATGGCCGGCGTGTCTATGTCGTGTTCCCGCGCGGCATCGTGCAGGGTGAGATGCCGCCTCTGTTCGTCCTTGGATCGGACGGCGAGCCGCAGATCGTCAATTCCCGCATTCATCAGAACGTTCTGATCGTGGACAGGTTGTTCGGCGTAGCGGAGCTTCGCCTCGGGAGCGGCGATCGTCAGCAGGTGGTCAGGATCGTCCGCATTGAGCAAACCCAGGCCGCAGCCCAGCCGGCCCGCACGACGACGGGAGGATCGTCGTCATGAGCGATACCGAAACCGCCGCGCCTATGCGGCTTCGCGCCGAACCACCCCGCGTCACCCGCCTGTCCCGAAAGGTGCTGGCAGGCGCGGGCGCGGTCGCGCTTCTCGGCATCGGCGGCGCGCTGATCTACGCACTCCAGACCCGCGATGCGGGACTGGGAGGAGAAGAACTCTATTCGACCGAAAACCGACCTACGGCCGACGGCCTGTCCGGCCTGCCGCGCGACTATACGGGACCGATACTGGGACCGGCGCTGCCGGGCGATCTCGGCCGCCCGATTCTTGAGGCGCAGAATCGGGGGCAGCCCATAACGACACCTGCTATTACGACGCCTGCCGTCGATCCCGAGGAAGAACGCCGCCGCGCCGAGGAAGAGGCCGCGCGGCTCAGCAACGTGTTCTTCCAGTCCGGCCCACGTCCTGGAGGCACGCCGAGAACGACCATGCCCGGCCTGGCCGGACTCGGCGGACAGCAACCGGATGCGACGGGGCAGAACCGGCATGCAGCCTTCCTCAATGGTCCGGTGGACCGGCAGACCGTCTCCTCTGATCGTGTTACGCCGCCGGCGTCTCCCTACATCCTTCAGGCCGGAGCCGTGATCCCCGCCGCCCTCATCACCGGCATCCGTTCAGATCTGCCTGGCCAGATCACAGCGCAGGTGACGGAAAACGTCTATGACAGCCCGACCGGCTCACTGCTTCTGATCCCGCAGGGCACGCGCATCATCGGCCAATATGATGACGGCGTGACCTTCGGCCAGCGGCGCGTGTTGCTGGTGTGGAACCGCCTGATCCTGCCGGGCGGCCGCTCCATCGTGCTGGAGCGCCTGCCGGGCGCGGATGCTTCCGGTTACGCCGGGCTTGAGGATGGCGTCGATTATCACTGGTGGGATCTGATGAAAGCGGCTGGCCTATCCACGCTGCTCGCGGTCGGCACGGAGCTGGCGACCAGCGACGAGGACCGGCTGATCCGCGCCATCCGCGACGGCGCACAGGATACCGTCAATCAGGCCGGGCAGCAGATCGTCCAGCGCCAGTTGCAGGTCGCGCCGACGCTCACCATCCGCCCCGGCTTCCCGGTCAGGATCATTGTTACCCGCGATCTTGTATTCGGACCCGCAGGAGGTTGACCATGACGAAATTGAAACTCGGCCCTATTGTCGAGGACAAGCCGGTAAAGGTCTCGGTGGAGCTGCCGGGGCCGCTCCATCGCGATCTTGCCACCTATGCCGAGGTGCTGGCCCGCGAAACCGGGCAATCCGCCGCCGATCCCGTCAAGCTCATCGTGCCCATGCTGGAGCGCTTCATCGCCACGGATCGCGGATTCGCGAAGGCGCGACGTTCGACGCAATCTATCAAGCCTATGGCCTGACTTTCTTAGATTTCGCGGCTGCCGCCCTGGCCATGCTTAGAAGTCGCCGGAAAGCGGGATTGTCGTTGATGGGGGACCAGACGGCGGAAAACGGAAGTATCTCGTTTGCGATAGGCCGGTAGGTAATGCCGGGAAGCATGGCGACGGTCATGGCCTCGCTCACCAGTGTCAGACCCCGCCCGATCGCCACCAGCGGCAGCAGGTTGTCGCGGCCGACCGACTGCACCTGGATCTCCGGGTGCCGGCCGAACGCCGCCAGCTCCCGCACCAGATAATCGTGGATCTCCTGGCCCGGCGCGGTCTCGCTAACGATGAAGGGCTCCTCTGCTAGATCGTGCCACGTCAGTTCGTCATGGATGGCGAGGGGATGATGATCCGGCAGTACCACGAAGACCCGTTCGGTCCACATGTGCGCACGGTCACAACCGGGCCAGTCCCGTTCTCCGGTGAGGAAGGCGACGTCGAGGCGGAACTGGCGGATGGCGGCGATATGCTCGTCGGGATTGCCGTCGACCAGCTCTATCCTGACATCGCCATGCTGAAGCCCGTAGCTGTGCAGCAACTCCGCCAGGAAGCCGGAGGCGATGGAGGAGTAGATGCCGATCCTGACGCTGCCGTTCTCGCCCCGGCCGACCGCGGCGATGTCGTGGGCGCCTTCGCCAAGGTTGCGGATGATCTGGCGGGCGGGCCGGAGGAAGCGCCTGCCAGCGAAGGTGAGGCAGACGCCGGTGCTATGGCGATGGAAGAGAGAGGCACCCAGACGGTCCTCAAGATCGCGGATGCGTCGGCTGATGGTGGATTCCTGAACCCCGATGGCAGCCCCCGCCTTGCGGAAGCTGCCATGTTCGGCTGCGGCAATGAAATACCGGAGATGGCGAATCTCGATTGATTTGGAATGTTTCGCCATCCGCTGCATCACTATACAACGACGGCGAGCGTCTGGACAAAGAATGCCAAGAGATTGACTATCAGCATCATCCAGAAGGCCGTCGCAGCCAAGGCCAGCAGCAGGATCCCGCGCTGGCATGGTTTGGCAACGTAGATCAGGCTGCCTCGCAACTGTCTGTTGACAAACGGGTTCTCTATTGCTCGGCAGATGGGCAGAAAGCCTCGATCACTTGTCCACATTGAATTATCTTGGCCTTTGGATACAGACGTGTAGGTGGGAGACCGTTGACCTTAATTGGCGCCGGAGCTGACCCCAGCGCCAATGGTTCATCGGGTCGGGCCACCGTAGACGATGCCATTCGGCCGATCACCGACCGGCACCGTCCTCACCACTTCCTGCTTCTCGACATCGATGATCGAGACGCTGTCATCGGCGATATTGGTCACGAACACGTAAGTCCCGTCCGTCGATGCCGACACGCCGTGGGCGCCGCCGCCGGTGGTGATCGTCTTCACAATCTGTCCTGTCGCCGTATCGATTACAGACACGGTGTCGTTCGGCTCCGCGTCAGTGCCTTGGTTGGCCACATAAACGTAGGCCCCGTCAGGAGTCGCGAACATCTGGATCGGATTCCGTCCGACATCGATCCTGTTCGTCACTTGGCGGGAAGAGGTATCAATGACAGCCACGCGGTTCTCATCGCGCAGCGAGACATAGACCTGATCGCCGGAGGGCGTGAACCCGACCTGGACTGGCGCGGTTCCGACCGGAATACGCGCCACCTCGGACAGAGCCTGCGTGTCGATGACGGACACGGACCCGTCCTCGACATTGGCGGCATATAACTGGGTCTCGTCCGGGCTGAGCCGCAGGCCGTGGGGGTAATCCCCGGTCGCGATACGCCCGATGACTTCGGCCCGTGCGAGGTCGATCACGGCGATCTCGTCTCCGCCGGCCAGTGAGACATAGGCGCGGCCAAGCCGATCAGCGACAACGTGGGCCGGGTGGGAGCCAACTGCCACAGTCGCCTTGGGCGCTGTGATATTCTGCGGATCGAGAATGACCAGCAGACCCTCGTCCGCGCCGTGCCCGTGCCCGTCCGACCCGTGATCCCCCTCGGTGGCAGGATTTCCGACCGCCAGCAACAGCTTACCATCCGGCGTCAGATCGACGTTGTGGGGGGCGACCGGGATCGAAGCGGTGTCGACCGCTCCCGTGCCGAGATCGATGGTGCTGATGGAATTGCCGCCTTCATTGGCGGAATAGACGATCCCGCCGGTCTGACCCAGCGCTGCCGGAGCCTCGCCAGCGTTCGCCTCCAGCCATACTTTCATTTCGGCGATCTCGCCTTCCTGCGCCGCGATGATCTGGCCCGCCCATGCCCTGGTCTGCGGATCGTCCCCGTATTGCTGGACGATCCTGGCCATGTCGATCGCACCCTGATGATGCGGGATCATGCCCCGGACGAAGGCGACATCGGCATCGTCGGCCATGACGCCGTCCATCATCGGTCCGTGCATCTCGTTCATTGATTCGACATAGGCCCGGGTGAAATCGGGTAGGCTTTCGTCCGCATGGGGGGCCTGCTCGTTTGGCGACGTCATCATCCCCTGCATCATCTGGTGCATCGCACCCATGCATTCCGGGGTCATCGCCTGCATCATGACCCGGCACTGCTCGGGCATCATCCCTTGCATGCCAGGCATCTGGCGCGCAGGAGAGGTGGGCGATGGAGCCTGTTCCGCTTGCGCGGGCGGGGTCCCCGGATGGTGGGCGTCATGCCCGGCCTGAGCGAGGGCAGCGCCCGGCAGGCCTGCCAGGATGCCGACGGAAAGAGCGATTGCGGTTCGGTTCATTGATTTCATCCTTTAGTTCCGGAGCGCTGGCCCGGGTTACCGGTCGCGACTCTCCGTTCTATTCGCTGGTCTTCCGGGTTTGCGCCGGAGCGGCCGGAGACATCTTGTTCTCGCGGCATCCCTGCGCATTACGCAGCGATGAGACGTGGAGGCCTCAGGATGCCTTCCGGTGATCTGTCGTGCGGATCAGGGCGCACAACCGTGAAAACCTTACCGTTCACAGGTGGGCCGACCGCCGGCGGCGCGACGAGAACCGCGGCCGTCAGACAGGTCTGGCAGCAATCCGCCAGATTTGGACTTCCGTCCCCATTCACGCAGCCTGTCGAATGATCTGCGCCGTGGTCGTCCGGCATATGATGCTGGGTACAGTGGCTTGCCGTGGCGGCGGTCTGTTGCTGGTGGACGGAGTGTCCGCCGGGACTGGCATGTACCGGGACCTGCAGAACCAGGGCGCCAATGGCAAGCAGAAAGATGCAGACCGCAAACTGGCGCAATCGGCCGCATCTCGCCCGGAAGACAGCTCGTGCCCGCCTGCTCATGCGCCACCGTCCTTCCCGGCGGCACGCCGGGTCAGTGTGATGTCACGTTCATGTTGCGCGCCACCCGACGCCGCGAGACAGCCCCGCTGACGCCGGCAAGCCGCCTCGGCCGGGTGCTGTTTCGGATCGTTCACAAGCCAGGCGGCCATGTCGGCAACCCCGTGTTAGATTTCCCGCGGACCGAGAAAGCGCCCGAAGCTTCGGGTCGTCGGGCCGAACAGGAACGCTTCATAGGGCTCGGGATCGTCGCCCGGAAAATCCATGCCGGGCGAGCCGGCAGGCATGCCGGGGACAGCAAGTCCCGTCGCGTCAGGCCGCTCGGCCAGCAGGCGGCGGATCGCTGCGGCAGGTACATGGCCCTCGACCACATAGCCCCCCACCTCGGCGGTGTGGCACGATGCCATATCGGCTGGCACGCCGAGCCGCTGCTTGAGGCGGTCCATGTCGGTGGATTCCACCACTTGCACCGGGAAGCCTGCGGCCTCGATATGCGCGACCCAGCCATCGCAGCAACCGCAGGATGGATCTTTGGTGACGTTCACCAGGGGCAGCGTTTCGGCATGTCCCGATCCTGCCATGGTCATCAGCAGGGGCAGCGTGCCGGCAGCCGTCAGAACGGCACGTCGGCTGATGCGGTGATCGTTTCTCATCGTCAAACCTCGTTTCATGGATTCATTGTCTCGCCGTCACGGCCCGCATGCGGCGCACAAAGGGGTGAGCAGCAAATCGAAGCCCGCGGCACTCCCATCGTTACAGCTTCACCCTCCGCAAACGCGCAGCATTGGCGATGACACTGACCGACGACAGCGCCATTGCGGCCGCTGCGATGATCGGCGACAGCAGGATGCCGAAGAACGGGTACAAGACGCCCGCCGCCACCGGCACGCCCAAGGCGTTGTAGATGAAGGCGAAGAACAGGTTCTGGCGGATGTTGCCCATGACCGCCGCCGACAGCCGCCGCGCGCGGACGATGCCCGTCAGATCGCCCTTCAGCAGCGTGACGCCCGCGCTCTCCATCGCCACATCCGTACCGGTGCCCATGGCGATGCCGACATCGGCGGCGGCGAGCGCCGGCGCGTCATTGACGCCATCGCCCGCCATCGCGACAACCTCGCCCGCCGCCTTGTGCCGCTGCACCACCGCGCTTTTCTGATCGGGCAGTACCTCGGCCTCGACCTCGTCGATGCCGAGCTGGCGGGCGACCGCATTGGCCGTCGTCCAGTTGTCGCCGGTCAGCATGACCACCCGGATTCCCTGCGCCTTCAGCGCAGCAAGCGCCTCGGGTGTCGAGGGCTTGACCGGATCGGCGATGGCGAAGATGGCAGCGACACGGCCCTCCACTCCCATGAAGATCGCGGTTGCCCCGTCCTCGCGCAGCCGATCGGCCTCATCGGCCAGCGGCGCGACATCGACGCCCTGTTCGGCCAGGAACTTAGCATTTCCAAGGGGAATACGCTTGCCTTCGACCGTGCCGTAGGCGCCTTTGCCGGTCGGGGAGTCGAAATCCGTGACTGGTGCGGTCGCGATCCCCCGCTTCTCGGCCGCGCGCACGATGGCTAGCGCCAGCGGATGCTCGCTGGCCCGCTCCACGCTGGCGGCAAGCCGCAGGGCCTCCTCCTCGGTGAACCCCGGCGCCGGAACGATTGCGGTGACAGCGGGCCGGCCCTCGGTCAGCGTACCGGTCTTGTCCACGATGATGGTATCGACCTTCTCCATATGCTCCAGCGCCTCGGCGTTCTTGATCAGCACGCCCGCCTGTGCGCCACGCCCGACACCGACCATGATCGACATCGGCGTCGCCAGCCCGAGCGCGCAGGGACAGGCGATGATCAGGACTGAAACCGCCGCGATCAGACCGAAAGAGAAGCGCGGCTCCGGTCCCCAGATCGACCAGGCGATGAAGGCAAAGATCGCGATGACGATCACCGCCGGCACGAACCATCCCGAAACCTGGTCGGCCAGCCGCTGGATCGGAGCGCGGCTGCGCTGCGCCTCGGCAACGAGTTGGACGATCTGCGACAGCATGGTGTCACGGCCGACCTTCTCCGCCTCGATCACCAGCGCGCCTGACTGGTTCATGGTGCCGCCAATGGCTTTGGAGCCAACTTCTTTGGTCACCGGCATCGACTCGCCGGTCACCATCGATTCATCGACGGCGCTACGTCCTTCCAGAACTTCGCCATCGACCGGCACCTTCTCGCCGGGACGCACCCGCAGGCGATCGCCGACATGAACGGTGTCGAGTTGAACCTCCTCCTCGGTGCCGTCGTCACGAATGATCCGGGCGGTCTTCGGGGCGAGGTCGAGCAGCGCCCGGATCGCGCCGCTGGTGCTCTCTCTCGCCCGCAGCTCAAGTACCTGTCCCAGCAGCACCAGCACGGTGATGACCGCCGCCGCCTCGAAATAGACCGCGACCGAGCCGTCGTGCTGGCGGAATGCATCCGGGAAGATGCCCGGCGCCAGCGTGGCGACGACGCTGTAGATCCACGCCGTCCCCGTTCCCATGGCGATCAGTGTGAACATGTTGAGGCTGCGATTGACGAGCGACTGCCAGCCACGCTCGAAGAACGGCCAGCCCGCCCAGAGAACGACCGGCGTTGCGAGGATCAGTTGCAGCCAGTTCGAGACCTGCTGGCCGATGGCGTGAGTCAGCCCGAACAGATGCCCGCCCATCTCGAGAATGAACACCGGGATCGTCAGAACGAGGCCGATCCAGAAGCGGCGTGTCATGTCGATCAGTTCGGCATTGGGCCCGGCCTCGAGGCTGACCAGCACCGGCTCCAGCGCCATGCCACAGATCGGGCATGATCCGGGGCCGACCTGCCTGATCTCGGGATGCATCGGGCAGGTATAGACCGTTCCCTCGGGAACAGGTTCTGCCTTCGCCGCCGCCGCTGCCGGATCAAGATAGCGTTCGGGCTCGGCCAGAAACTTCGAGCGACATCCCGCGGAGCAGAAGTAGTAGGGCCGGCCGCCGTGCTCGGCCTTGTGCTTGGTCGTGTGGGGATCGACCATCATGCCGCAAACCGGGTCCTTGACCTTGTGCGTGTCGTCCTGCGCGACGGCCGCGTGATCATGCGCATGACCTTGGGCGGAATGAGCGTGTCTCTTGTTCTGATGATCGTGTTCGGTCTTGCTGGCCATTTTCACGCCTCCTCGGCGTCTTATCCTAAGCTTGCGTTTCGCCTGTTCTGCGCCTTCCAACCATTGGAAGGTCAAGAGGTGATCGAAATCCGGAATTCCTGCCCGTCAGTGATTGCGATGCATTTTTCCGACGCTGGTCCGTTCTGGCCCCGTCTGAGACTGCATGATGTCAATCTCGGCCGCAGTCGTAGCACCCGTTCGCCCTCCTGCCAGTCCGCAACGCAGATGTGGCTTGAGAATACATTGCGCCCGGATGTCAGACTCCAGGCATGGACGTGATGCACGTCGGTAACCCCTTCCAATTGTCGGATGGCCTCGCTGGCGTCCTCCAGGTCGAGATCTTCGGGCGTGCCTTGCAGCAGGATGTGCAATGCCTCGCGCAGGATACCCCAGGATGCCCAGAGCAGCACCAGCCCGAAGGCCATGCCAAGCAGCGGGTCGATGGCCACAAAGCCCGTGAATCGGATAACCAGCGCCGAGACGATGATTAGGAGGCTGCCAACGAACGTCTGCAGAATGTGCCAGTACGCGCCCCGCATGTTCAGGTTGCCCTTCTGGCGTTCGTATATGAGCCAAAGCGCGGCAAGCTCGGTGGCGATGCCGCCCGCTGCGGCGATCAACATCGGCGTCGTGGCCAGTTCGACGGGCTCCATAAGACGCATCGCGCCCATCCACAGCACGTAAAGGGCCATGACGACGAGGAAGAGGCCGTTGAAGAGGGCTCCCAGGATCTCCGCCCGAATGTAGCCGAAGGTGCGCGCGGGGCTGGCCTTTCGCTCTCCCAGCCGCATCGCGACCAGTGCAATGAGAACGCCGCCCACGGCCGAGAAAGTGTGGAAGGCATCCGACATGACGGCGACCGAGCCCGTCCAGATGCCGATGCCGAGTTCCACGATGAAATAGAGGCCGGTGAGCCAGCCCGAAATGACGAGCGCTTTGCGATCACCACTCGCGGGCATGTGGCCGGCATGGCCGCCGTGAGACATTGACATGGGTTCACCTCCTTGTTGCCACAGGAGGACGCCGGTGCCGGCGTCCTCTGACAGTAGGCCGCCTATGCGCTGACCGCGAATTCGGTCATCATGCCTGTTTCAAGATGCGGCATGTGATGGCAATGCAGCATCCAGCGTGCGGCTTCTCCGGCATCGAGTGCCACGTCGACCATCGACATCGGCGGCACATACACCGTGTCCCGCCGCGCGCCCGTGACCGCACGTCCATTCAGCGCGACGACCTGAAACACATGCCCGTGGAGATGCATCGGGTGACCCATCATCGACATATTGTGGAAGGACAGCACGATCCGCTCGCCGCGCCTCGCGGTAACCGGGCGATGCTGGCCCCAGACGGCGCCATTGATCGTCCACACATAGGGCTGCATCGAGCCGCCCAGCATCACCATGTGGCTGCGGTCCACCGGCCGATCCGGCAAGGATTCGGAGGCGATCAGGCGCGACTCCTGTGCAAGGTCGGTATCAAAGGCCAGTGCTTCGGTCTCTGCCAAGGCATCAATGTGCCGTATCTCGGCGCCCGGAGTGGCAAGGATCAGACCGGTGCGCTCCCGCGCGCCTTCTCGTAGCGCGAGGATCGGCCAGGCACCGCCCTCCAAAGGCAGATCGATCTCAAGGTCGAGCCGTTGACCCATGGCCAGACCGAACCTCGTGCCAGAGAGCGGCTGAACGGCATGGCCATCAACCGCGACGAGCCGGGCCTGCGCTTCGCCGGTGTCGAGCCAGAACACAGTCGCCGCAGCGGCGTTGATAACCCGCAGGCGGATACGTCCGCCGCGCTCGACCTGCACCACTTCCGGGTCCGAGAGCGTGCGATCGTTGGCAAGATAGGCGTCCCAGTCGTAGTCGTTGAGGTCCATCGCCATATTGTCCATGGACCCCATTCCCATCATGCCACCCATGGCGCCGTGATCCATGCCATTCATCGGCATGTTTCCCATCGCGCCGTGGTCCATACCGGACATTCCGCTCGTGCCTGCGCCTTCGCCGCTTCCGTGACTGCCCGTGGCGCCATGGCCGGACTTGATGTCGGCCATCACCTCCTCGGGCGCCTTGAATGAGAAATCATGCAGAAACAGCACCACCTCCTGCCGGTCAGCGGCGACATCCTCGGCGCTGCGCACGATCAGTGGCGCGGCCAGAAGGCGCATCTCATGCAGCGGCACATGCGCGTGCATCCAATAGGTGCCGGTCAGCGGTGCGAAGTCATAGGCGCGTGTTTCGCCGGGGGCGAGCATCGGCAAGGGCATGTCGGGCACGCCATCCTGCGCATTGGGCGGGATCTGGCCGTGCCAGTGAATCAGCGTGGCGGTATCGAGTTCGTTTGTGAGATCCACGCGGAACGGCATACCGGGATCGAGTGCCAGGCCCTGTCCAGATGGCCCGGCAAGACCCCAGACAGTCGCGGCGCGTCCGTCGATGTCGAGCGTCCGGCTGGCGGCGCGAAGCGACAGCGGCGTAGCGTCCTGCGCTGCCGCCATACGGGGCACATGAGCGTAGGCCAGCATTGCTGCGCCAGCGGCGAGAAAGCCGCGTCGTGAAAGGGTATTCATGGTCGTCTCCTCGGGACAGCAGTCCCGTTTCTCAAAGCTGTCGGAAGACCACGGGCCGAAGCCCGGGCGCGATCAGAGGAGACGGATCTTCGGAGGACGCTCGTTCAGTCCATGCGCCCGACCGGCGATGCTTGCATCAGGCGGCAGAACATAGATGGTTGGCGTGTATTGGTTTCCAGAACCACTGCTCGGTGATATGAGAAAGAGCGAAAAACCTGCACAAACCAGTTCACAGGTTCCCGCATCCATGTCTGTCGATCCGCAGTGTTCGCTGCCGCATGCAGGCTCGATGCCGGCTGCGGAGTCCATCATCTCGCTCACATGCACAGCCTGGTCCGGCGTTATGCCCATGCGTGCAGCGTGCGCGGAGAACACCATCGTCATGACGGCGACCGCGACTATCGCAAGCATGGAGACAACACGCACAAACATACTGGAAAGATAGGCGCTGCTCACCGGAATGTCTATTGCAGATGGCGTCGCACCTCTGGCAAATCTTCTTGACCATCTCGTGAGTTGCAATTCCTCGCTACTGAACATGCGTGCCATGCGAAAGAAGCTCCAAATTACTTTCTGGTCAGGGTCGCTCCTCGGAGGTGCGATCGTGGCAACATTGGCTGGATGGCATTACGCCCGTTCGGGGTCCACCGTTGCGGCATCAGCGGAGGTCGTCGAGCAGGGCGGACAAGTCTATGCGGATCAATGCGCGTCTTGCCACGGCGCGAAGCTGGAAGGGCAGCCGGACTGGCGCTCGCCGCTTCCCTCCGGTCGGCTCCCCGCACCGCCGCACGACGAAAGCGGCCACACCTGGCACCATGCCGATGAGATGCTGTTCCGCATCGTCAAGGAGGGTACAGCCGCCATCGTCGGGGGGAGCTATGAGAGCGACATGCCTGGTTTTGCCGATTCCCTGAGCGACGCCGAGATCCGGGCTGTCCTCGCTTTTATCAAGAGTACCTGGCCTGAACGAGAGCGCGGATACCAGGAGGAGGTTTCCCGCCGCCGCTGAGTTTCGGAGTGCGCCGCCTCCACATCGTTGATCCGCCGCCTGCGCGAGCAGTTATTGACCTGCGAACTCGGCATTGGCCCCTCCTGTTTCTGGCTCATCCGGCCTTGGGTCTTACGCAACAGATGACGTCTTATTGAGGCCGCTGACATTTTTTCGGAGGCAGGGGAAGCTCGCCGATAGCCAGATAAGCTTGAGACAGCGGCTTGTGAGAAGATGCGGCGCCGAGCCCTCGTGCATCGATCAGTTCAAGGGCCTGCAAAAGCTTCTCGGCAACGTCCATGTCGCCGTCCGAACAGGCCCGTTTGAACAGATGCAGGATTTCGCCGGCAAGCGTCATGGCTATTGCTCGCTGGCACCGTGACCGCTTCTTTCTGCCTGCGTCGACACAACGGGCCTTGTATGCTCGAACCTGTTCCCTGCCGCGCCGGAACGATGGCGGGTCCGCGTGGGGCTGGTTTCAGGGCCATCAGTCGCCGACAGCTCATCGATGATCGGGCAGTCCGGTCGAGCATTGCCCCGGCAGTTCTTGGCCAGATGCTTGAGCGTCATGCTCATCTCTCTAAGTTCGCGCGCCTTCCGTTCAAGCTCTTCGACATGCTCCAGCGCCACACGCTTGACGTCCGCACTCGCCCGGCCTCGGTCTCGCCACAGGGCAAGCAGTTCCGTCATTTTCTCGACCGAGAAGCCGAGATCACGCGCGCGCCTGATAAAGCGCAACGTATGCACGTCCTTGTCGGAGTAGTCCCGGTATCCGCTATCCGTTCGCGACGCTTCCGCGATTAATCCGATCGATTCGTAGTAGCGGATCATCTTCGCCGAGACGCCCGATGCTGCCGCTGCCTTTCCGATGTTCATCGCTGGTTCCTTTCTTCGACTTATGTAGGCGCTTCCTCGGGCGTAAAAAACACGTCCGCATGTATGTCCTCGCCGCGCAAGCCCAACTCGCGAAGCATGATGCCGGAAGCATCGATCATGGCAGGCGGTCCGGCCATATATGCCTTCCAGCCATCGAGGTCCTGCACGTCATTCACGATCGCATCCGTTACCAGGCCGGTTCGGAAGTGATCGGATCGGCCCACTTCCGAAAGCACGGGTGTGAAGGTGAGGTTGTCGTGGGCGCTCGCCAGAAGACTGAAATGTTCGACGAGATAGAGATCGCGTTCCGTGCGCGCCCCGAAATAGAGATGGATCGGCTGCCGCAGGCCGCTTGCCAGCGCCGTTTCGACAATCGACTTGATCGGCGCCAGTCCCGACCCGCCGGCGACCGCCAGAATTGGGCCCGTATGCTGTTCGCGCAGAAACGAGCTGCCGAGAGGGCCGCGAACCGAAACCTCGTCGCCGACCTTGAGCGACCTGGCGACGTGTTCGCTCGTCGCTCCGCCGGGCACATGTCTTATGTGGAATTCGAGACAGGATCGACCCGGCTGGTTCGCCATCGAATAGTCGCGGGCCGGAACGCCATCGAAGATCACCTGCGCATACTGGCCGGCCTTGAACGCGACGATCTCCCCTGTTTCGACCTCCAGCCTGATTTGCCGGATGTCGTGGGTTGCGTCATCGATCGCGACAACCCGCGTCCGATAGGTGCGGACGGGAGGATCAAGCTGTTCTTCCTCCTCATCGAGCCACGCGACGGTGCAATCCGTGCGCGGCTGCGCGCGGCATGCAAGGATCAATCCCTCAGCCCGCTCATCGTCCGTCAGGGAAAAGCGCGTGTGCGGCAGAAGATCGACCTCGCCGCTGAGCAGTCGGGACTTGCAGGAGCCACAGCGACCCGAACGGCATCCATGAGGATATGCGATCCCTTCCGCGAGCGCTCTCTCCAGAATGGTTCGGCCATCCGGCACGTCGATGATGCGCCCCGCCTGCCGAATTTCGATTTGTCTTCCCATGACAATCTCCCTCAGGCGGTGCCCGATGACAGGGCTTCCGCCAGGCGAGGTTTCTGGTCGGCAAAGGTGCCGTAGAAGACCTGTTCATTGACGATCGTGATCGGGGCAACGCGTACGCCGGTCCGCGCTTTCGCCTCTTCGGCGATCTGCGGATCTGACAGGTCCCGCTCTTCGAATGGGACACCCTGGTCAGTAAGCCAACGCTTGACGGCATGGCAGTCGGGGCACGTTGGCGTGGTATAGAGCACCACCGACGGATTCTTCGAATTGGTCATTGTTCTGTTCCTTCTACAGAAGTGGCGAGCCTGTCGAAGCAGGCTCGCCTGTTCTCATTTCGCGGGCGCGAGTTCAGGCTGCGGGTGCCGGACTGCACCGCTTTCCGCCTGCGCGGGCGCGCGGAAGGTCTTGAGCCTCAGCGCATTGCCGAGCACGAAGACGCTCGACAGGGCCATCGCGCCGGCGGCAAAGACGGGCGACAGCAGGATGCCGTAGGCCGGATAGAGCAGACCGGCGGCAACGGGGATCAGAGCCGTGTTGTAGGCAAAGGCCCAGAACAGGTTCTGCCGGATGTTGCCGATCGTCGCCTTCGACAATGTGATCGCGTTCGGCACACCTTGCAGGCTGCCCGACATCAGCACGACGTCGGCTGCCTCGATGGCAATGTCCGTACCCGTGCCGATGGCAAGGCCCACATCCGCTTCGGCCAGAGCCGGAGCGTCATTGATGCCGTCACCGACAAAGGCGACCTTGCCATGCTCGGCCTTCAGACGGCGCACCGCGTCGACCTTGCCGTCCGGCAGCACTTCCGCCACCACCTCGTCGATCCCCAGCCGAGCCGCAATGGCTTTTGCCGTGCGCTTGTTGTCGCCGGTGATCATCGCGACCTTGAGGCCGAGATCGTGCAGCGCCTTGATCGCCGCAGGCGTCGTCTCCTTGATCGGATCGGCCACCGCGATGATCGCCGCCAGCTTGCCGTCGATCGCCGCATAGAGCGGTGACTTGCCCTCGTTGCCGAGACGTTCGGCGGCCTGAGCGAACCCGGCCACGTCATGGCCGAGTTCTGCCATGTAGCGGTCGGCGCCGATCTCGACACGCTTGCCGCCTGCCACGGCCTTAACGCCGAAACCAGTCACCGATTCGAAATCCGACACGGCCGGCAGCGGGATGTCCTCCCCGGCGGCTGCATCCACGATCGCACGGGCGATCGGATGCTCCGACTTCGCCTCAACTGCCGCCACCAGACCGAGGACATCTGCCCGGTTGAAACCGAGGGCCAGTTCCAGATCGGTGAGCGCGGGCTTGCCTTCCGTCAGCGTGCCCGTCTTGTCGACAGCGACGACCCTGGCGTCCTTGAGCAGTTGCAGCGCTTCGCCCTTGCGGAAGAGCACGCCCAACTCGGCGCCGCGGCCGGTGCCAACCATGATCGAGGTCGGCGTCGCCAGACCCATGGCGCAGGGGCAGGCGATGATCAGCACGGCGACGGCATTGACCAGCGCAAAGGTGAGTGCCGGTGACGGCCCGAACCAGAGCCAGGCAGCGAAGGTCAGGGCCGCTACGGCGAAGACCGCCGGAACGAACCACATCGTCACCTTGTCGACCAGCGCCTGGATCGGCAGCTTGGAGCCCTGTGCTTCCTCGACCATGCGGATGATCTGCGACAGCACGGTATTACTGCCAACCGCAGTTGCACGGATGGCGAAGGCGCCTTTCTGGTTCACGGTTCCGGCCACGACCTCGCTGCCGTGCTTCTTGGAGACCGGGATCGGCTCGCCCGTGATCATCGATTCATCGACATAGCTCTGGCCTTCGATGACCTCGCCGTCCACCGGGATGCGATCGCCGGGACGAACCTCGACGATGTCTCCCGACAGCACGGAGTCGATCGGCAGCTCGACCGTCTTGCCGTCCCTGCGCACACGCGCCATTTTGGCCTGAAGACCAACCAGACGCTTGATCGCCTCGGAGGTGCGGCCCTTGGCGCGGGCCTCCAGCAAACGACCGAGCAGGATTAACGTCACGATGACGGCGGCTGCCTCGAAATAGACATTCACCGTTCCGGCAGGCAGGAAACCGGGCGCGAAGGTTGCGACCAGCGAATAGCCATAGGCAGCCAGCGTACCGACCGCGACCAGGGAGTTCATGTCGGGGGCGAGCCGCCACAGTGCCGGAAGCCCCTTGTCATAGAAGCGGATGCCCGGAACGAACAGGACGATGGTCGTCAAGACGAACTGGATGTACCAGTTCGTCTGCATGCCGATGGTTGAAGCGATCAGGTCATGCATTCCCGGGATGACGTGCGAGCCCATCTCCAGGATGAAGACCGGCACCGTCAGCACCGCCGCGATGGTGAAATCGCGCGTCAGTTCACGATGTTCCGCTTCCTTCTTTTCGGTACGATCATCCGTCTCGCCCTGGCTGGTTCCTGCCGCCGTGGCGATCACCCTGGCGTCGTATCCCGCGCCCTCAATGGCAGCCACCAAAGCCGCCGCATCGGCGCTGCCCTGGATCGTGGCCTTCTCGGTCGCGAGGTTGACGACGGCATTGGTGACGCCGGGTACGGCCTTGAGCGCCTTTTCGACGCGTCCCACGCAGGATGCGCAGGTCATGCCCTCGATCGCCACTTCAAGCGAGGCTGCCGTCGGCGCGGAGAAGCTTGCCGCAACCTCATAGCCCACATCCTCCACGGCCTTGACGAGCGTGGCAGGATCGACCGCAGCGTTCGTGGTAATGCTCGCCTTTTCGGTTGCCAGATTGACGACGGCATCGGCGACGCCAGGCACGGCCTTGAGGGCTCTTTCGACACGACCTACGCAGGATGCACAGGTCATCCCCTCAATGGGGAGTGATATCGTTCCAGACAGGTCTGTTGCTCGAACGGGGGCATTCATAGCCGCCTCCTTTTTGTACCGAAATTCCAGTTCGGACAGAAGATGGGGCTTCCAACCATGGGAAGGTCAAGGGGACAAAAAGAGAAAAATCGCTATTGACCTTCCCATGGTTGGAAGCCCCACATTTGGCAAGGTGAGACCGAAACAAGGAGAATTCTCATGGAACTCAGAATCAAGAACATGACCTGCGGCGGCTGCGCGAAATCCGTCACCAAAGCGATCCAGTCAGTCGACCCCATCGCCAGGGTGGAGACGAATCCGGAAGCGCGCGCGGTTAAGGTCGAGACGACTGCTACCGCCGGGGCTATTCAGCAGGTTCTCGAAGAAGCCGGCTATCCCGCAACTGTAAACTGATGAGGAGCTGCGTCATGAACAGACTCACCCCGATCTTCATTGCCGGCGCGTTCGTCATTGCAGGCGGACTGGCCTACGCGCAGTCCCAGATGGACGAGCAAGGACAAGGAGCGACCATGAATCACGGTGAACATACCGGACACGGCGCCAGCACGCCTTCGGACGATCCTGTCATTCGGGCTTACAGGCAAGTCAACGACAAGATGCACGCCGATATGGCGATCGAGTTTACCGGCGACGCCGACGTGGATTTCATGCGCGGCATGATCCCGCATCACCAGGGCGCCATCGATATGGCTCGTGTCGTTCTCGAACACGGGTCAGACCCCGAGGTGCGAGCGCTCGCCGAAGAGGTCATCTCAGCCCAGGAGGCGGAAATCACGCAGATGCAGGAATGGCTGGCCAAGCATGGCCAATGACACGGTGAAGGGCGGATCAATTCCGCCCTTTTCCTTTGCCGGTCATCAGCACAATGACGGTTGCCACCGCGAAGGCGACAAGTGCCCCATCGGTGCGTCTTCGATCAAGGCAAACGGCTCGCGTGGACGCTGAACGACGTCCGGAACCCCGTTTCGATAATGGTGATGCGTCCGCTGCCTCGACCAAGGATAACAGCGTATCGGCCAGATCCCTGACCGCAAGCAACCCGACCCGAAACTCGCCAACAGCGGCGATCAGATTCTCGGCTCTGATCTTCATGGATTGATCTCCTTTGCTTGTCTGGGAGGATGATCCTTCCCACCGTTGGAAGGTCAACCCCCACTGATGATTGCGACAGTGGCGCAAAGCAGTCGGAAAGCGCCGACGAGATTTTTTTGATTGCAGGGAACCCAAGATGGCTCTCGAGTCTTGAATATACCCATACGGGGTATTTTACGGCCATGTGCCAGAAGAACAACAAAGCCCTCCGCGCGAGGCTCGGGCGAATTGAAGGACAGGTGCGAGGGGTCAGCCAGATGGTGGCCGATGACCGCTACTGCATCGATATCCTCCACCAGATCCACGCCATCAAGGCGGCGCTAGCCAAGGTCGAGACCGAAATCCTCAAGACCCATGCTGCCTGTTGCGTCGAGGACGCGATCACAGCAGGCGATGCGGACGCGCAGCGCCAGAAATTCAGCGAACTGGTCGAGGTGTTCGCAAAAGCAAAACTCTGAAACCGAAGGACTGACGACATGGCTGTTTCCACTGTAAAACGCGCCGATCTGCACAGGATGGTCACCCACGAACATACCTGTCCTTACGGTCTCAAATCGCTCGACCTCCTGAAACGTGAGGGCTACGAGATCAACGATCATGCGCTGACGTCGCGCGCCGAGATCGATGCTTTCAAGGAAATGCACGGCGTCGAAACCACCCCGCAGACCTTCATCGGCGGCAAGCGCATCGGCGGCTACGACGATCTTCTCGTCTTCTTCGGCAAGGAGGTAAAGGACAAGGACGCCACCACCTATACGCCGGTAATCGCGCTGTTCGCGATGGCTGCGCTGATGGCGCTAGCGGCAAGTTGGGCCGCGTTCGGGAACCTTCTCACCGTCGAGACGCTCGAGTGGTTCATCGCCATCGCGATGTGTCTGCTTGCCCTGCAAAAGCTCAAGGACGTGGAAGGTTTCGCCACCATGTTCCTGAACTACGACCTCCTGGCGCAACGTTGGGTGCGCTATTCCTATGTCTATCCATTCGCCGAAGCACTGGCGGGCATCTTGATGATGGCCGGCGCGCTCATGTGGCTGTCGATCCCCGTCGCCCTTTTCATCGGCACCGTTGGAGCCGTATCGGTCTTCAAGGCGGTCTATATCGACAAGCGCGAACTCAAATGCGCCTGCGTGGGCGGTGACAGCAATGTACCGCTCGGCTTCGTCTCGCTGACCGAAAACCTGATGATGGTCGGCATGGCGATCTGGATGCTACTCAAGCCCATGGGCATCGGCCTCGGACATTAAGCGAAAACAAAGGAACCACGAGATGACTCATCCGTCCCACACAAGCAAGCACGAGCACACCAACGACGGCGCGGGCCGCCCCTATTTGATGTTCTGGATCAACATGGGGCTCGGCCTGGTCGTTATGTACGTTGTGATGTTCTCGATGATCGACGGGCTTCACGACTTCCACAACAATCTCAATATGTTCTACATGGCCGTGACGATGTGGGCGCCGATGGGCATCTTCATGCTGGCAACGATGCCCGGCATGTTTCCGCGAAAAGGACTCAATGTCGCCCTCTACGCCGTCTTCGTCGTCTTGACAGTCGGTTCGTTCGCCGCCACACGCGCCCAAACCCTGATCGATGACGAACAATTCATTGATTCGATGATCCCGCACCACTCGGGCGCGATCCTCATGTGCCGGGAAGCTTCTTTAAGCGACGCTGAATTACTGGCTCTTTGCGAAGAAATCATTGAGGCTCAAAGGAGCGAGATCGAACAAATGGAGACCATCAAGGCTCGTCTCGATCAAGGAGCTTAAGATCTGCGGCCTCGCCGTTAGCGCGTCGAGAACGAAGCAAGCGGGCGCGGGCAACGGATCGATCCATAAATGGGCGTAGATACTACTCTTTGAACCAAAGCGCCGAATGGCTCAAGACGTGCCATTGACAGGCCGATGTCATAGGGCCGAATAAGCGGCAAAAAACTCTTGACCCGTGCTGCAGGTACGGCTTTCGATCTTGGAATTGGAGCATGAGAATATTGACGGACGTGCTCCTCTTTTATCGAGGGGCGGAATTCAAAGTAGATCACTAATTGCCTTTGTTCATCTCAGGGCGGACACCAGCTAAGTAAATATGTTTCCCCTACGGCGTCGATAATGTCCAAGTATTCCAGTCTTCAGGTCACAATCCATTGGGTCGTTGTCGCCATGATCATTGTCCAATGGTCGACTGCCGGCTCGATCCCGAGGACCCACAACCCACTTCTCCCGCCCGCGGGATGGGACCTTTTCCTGCATATGGTCCATAACTACTGCGGTATGGGCATCGGCACACTGGTGTTCTTGCGCATAACCCTTCGACTCCGGCAACGGAGCCGGATCAACCATATTAGCGACCTTGCCGCAGCAACCATTCACTGGGGCCTTTACGCGAGCCTCGCAGCCCAGGCGGCAACCGGCGTGATCGTGGCCTATTTCTGGGCGCCTGCCGCGTGGAGCCACAAAGCGTTCTGGTACGTGACACTTGTCCTTGTAGGTGTCCATGTCGCCGCCGCATTGTGGCATGGCGTCAGGCGGGATGGCCTAGTCGGCCGAATGCTGCCCGGCCGACGGATTCACCGCTAACCAAACGCCGCTCGATGGATCTCACTTGAGCCCGTTGCCTTCGCCCTCAAGATAAGGGGCGAGGTTATCCCTGTCCGTTCTTGTCGAGTTCCTCGGCGGCGATTCGTTCAACCACCGCTAAGTCCATCTCCGTGATCGGAGAGAGGCGAGCCACCTCGGCCGCGACCTTTGCCCAATGGCAGAATTCAGCACGATCCGCTGCTGCGCGCGAACGCGCAGCTAAACGCTGGGCAGCGTAGTAAGCGCCACGCTCGTCCAGCCGGATTAGCCTGGCGGCGTCCGACTTCCATCGTCGGCGGATCTGTTTGCGATGATCCAACCATCCGCGGAAGAGGTCTAGCATTGCCGCTCCTGTTCCCTGATTTCGGCGAGGAACGCAGAGCCGACTTCCATGGCTCGTTCGGCCGCTTCCGAATCGACCTCCGTCCCGCGCGACGCCGCATTCATCACGACAAGCGCGTCGAGGAAGGCTTGGGTGTTCGCGGGAGCGTGGCCCTGCCTATGCAGTTCTTGCAGCATCGGTCCGATTCCGTCGGGAGCAGGGGAGGGAAGCCCTCTTTCGGCCATGAGAAGGCGCAGAGCGCGCTCGATCTCGATCTGCAGCTTGATGACGGACATCAGCGAAAACTCGCGCGAGAACTCCTCGACGGTGGGCAAATCTTGCTGGAGTTGGGGCGGTAGCGCCGGCGAAAGCCGGTATTGCGCCACGCCCATCGGCTTGCTGCTGTCACGGAGGGCGTATTCGACGATCACCGCGTTGCGGCCCTTGCAGAGAATGATGCCGATACTCGGCTGGTCCTCGGCGTGCCGCAACTGGTCGTCCACGGCCGAGAGATAAAAGTTCATCTTGCCCGCAAACTCGGGCTTGAAGTCCTCGATCTTCAGCTCAATCACCACGAAGCACCGCAGACGCAGGTGATAAAAGAGGAGGTCGAGGTAGTAGTCCTGACCACCCACTTCGAGATGATACTGGCTGCCGACGAAGGCGAAGCCCTTGCCGAGTTCGAGGATCAGCGATCGCAGATGTTCGATCAGCCCGCGTTCAAGATCACGCTCCAGCATCTCGGGGCCGAGCGAGAGGAAGTCGAATGTGTAGGGATCTTTGAGGATCTGTTGGGCAAGCTCGGACTGCTCGGCCGGGAGGGTGTGCGAGAAGTTTGTGAGCGCGCTGCCTTGACGGGCGAAGAGATTGCTGTCGATCTGATGAAGAAGGACGTTGCGGCTCCAGCCATGTTCGATCGCCTGACGGGCATACCAGAGACGTTCCCCCTCGACCTTCACGGCGTCGAGAAGGCGAACGTTATGGCCCCAGGGTAATTGTGCAACGACCTGTTGCATAATTTCGGGGTCGGGCCAGGCTTCGGCGAAAGCCCGCATGTATTTCAGGTTTCGGGACGACAGCCCGGTCATCTCAGGGAAAGCCCGACCGAGATCGGCGGCCAGCCGGTCGATGATCTTCGCGCCCCAGCCCTCCCGCTCTTGCCGGGCGAGGATGTCCCTTCCGATGCTCCAGTAAAGCAGGATCAGTTCGCGGTTGACCGAAAGGCTCGCGCGGTGGCGCGCCTCGGTGATCTTCCGCTTCAGGTCGCTAACGAAAACCGCATAGCTTTGCGGGTTGATCTCGGCCGCAGGGGTGGCAGCCTTCGCGCGGCGAGGGGCGGGGTTGGGCGGCCGGGATATCATGCGGCCGCCTTCAGGAGCTTCTTCGCCAGCATGGCGCGGACGAATTTATCCCATTTCGCCATTCCGGCCCGCTTCTCGACCATATAGTTCCAGCGGTCGTAGTGCTTAGAACTGACATCCTGCAAGGCGTGGTTTTGCAGCCGGTCGCGGATTTCCTTCGGAACACCCGCCTTGCCGGCCAGCGTCTTGAACGTGCGGCGCAGGTCGCGGTTCGTGACATAGGGAATCACCCCGCGATCCCGTTGGCGCCACATAAACGAATAGAGCGTGCCGTGGCTGACGGGTTTCGAGGGGTCTTTGGCCGAGGGGAAGAACCAGCCGTATTCGTTGACGTTGATGGAGGAGAGCAGTTCCGCCGCCAAGGCCGGCACCGGGACGGCGTGGGGCTGGTCGTTTTTGGTCTTCGACCAGTCGATGATTTTCTCCTTCGCGTCCCACTGATCGATGTGCAGGCTCGCGATCTCCTCGACGCGCTGGCCGGTCAGCATGATGATCCTGACGGCGCGGGTATAGGGCGGATGGACCGGCGTATCGGGGCATTCGAGCCAACGATAGAGCTGGACGAACTCGTCTTCGTCCAGCCAGCGCGTGCCCTGGACCTTGGGTTCCGTCGGGATGCCCGCTGCTGGATTGAAGGGGATGCGGAACCGCCGAGTGGATTGTTGCCGATAGTCGTTGTCGGACTTCATGCCCCAGCTAAAGGCGGCATGAATGTAGGAGCGCACATGGTCGGCCATCGACTTGGCCCCGCGCTCATAGATCGGGCGGATCAGTTCGATGATCTCCTCGGCCTCGATCTCGCGGGCGAGACGGTGACGCCCCAGCGTATCGGCGATCTTGTTGAGACCCTTTTCCGTTTCCTTCCAGGACGGCTTTCCAGCGTCCTTGAGCGCGGCCACATATCCCTCGAACAGATCGGCGACCGTGCCGGGGCGGGTGTCGGTCGCGATCTTGATGCTCCGTCCCTTCTGGATCACATCGGCAAAGTCGCGCTTGTAGATCTCGCGGGCCTGGGCGAGCGACATCGAGGGATAGGAGCCGAGCTTCTTCTTTGTCCGTTTGCCGTCGCGCCACTGCTGCGCCATCCAATCCGCGGTGACGCGCTTCGGCATGGGCTTGAGAACGAGGACGAGACGGCCGGTGCCGCGTCCTTCGCCATCGGCGAGGTTTTCTTGTTTCTGGCTCATCTCGACGCGCTTCAGCGCGTGACGGATTGCAGTGTCGGTTAGGGCGGGCATGGCGTTTCCTCCTGTTCCGCAACTGGGATCGGTCGAGGAGAAACGGGGATCGCTTGTTGGGATCGGGAGGCCGTTTTCTACCCCTTTTACCGCCCCCAATTTTACATAACCGCCCCCTGCGCGCAATGGAGAAAAGCGCCGATTTTCCTAGTATTTCAACGTGCTTGAGCGTGCTTGAACGTGCAGGAAATGGAGGTAGTGGGGTGGTTGTGAACCAGTATGATCGCCGTTGCAGACAGTTCCAGCGCCCGCCGGATCACTTCGCGCGGATAGACCGGCGTATGATCGACCGTTCCGGTCTGCTGGACTTCGTCGGCGATGATGGCGTTCTTCTTGTCGAGGAAAAGGATGCGGAACTGTTCCCGCTGCTCAAAGGCCATCGCGGTCTTGCAGTAGGCGAGTACCTGCGTCCACGAAGACAGCACCTCGCGGCCTTTAAGGTCGCTGAGCGCCATGCGCTGCGCTGCGGCGGCGATGATTTTGAGATCGAGCGCCACCGCAGGGCCGATGCCCTTGACCTCCTGCAACAGGTTGACCGGTGCGCCAAGCACTTCGGCTAGCGTGCCGAAGCGGGCAAGTAGCGCCTTGGCAATCGGCTTGGTATCCGCGCGCGGAATCAGCCGGAACAGCAACAGTTCAAGCAGTTCGTAGTCGGGCAAGGCACTGTGTCCGGCACTGGCAAAACGCTCGCGCAGCCGGTCGCGATGGCCGAGGTAGTGCGGCTTCTCCTCGACTGGCTTTGCCTTGCCAAGCGCCATAGCCGGCTGCTCCGCGAGGAAGCCGCGCGCGTCGTCGTGATTGTCGTCCATATGCCCCCGCACAGAACATCGCCTGACGGAATCGCCGCCTGTAGGATGATACTATGCCGGCAGGCCGGGGCGATCGAGACCTTTGGGGGAGAGGGTGAAGATTTCGCAACCGGTCTCGGTGACGCCGATGGTGTGCTCATATTGCGCCGACAGGGAACGGTCGCGCGTAACCGCCGTCCAGCCGTCCGACAGCACTTTCACATGCGCCCTGCCGAGATTGATCATCGGCTCGACCGTGAAGATCATGCCGGGGCGCATTTCCACGCCTTCGCTGGAATTGCCGTAGTGAAGGATGTTGGGCGCGTCGTGGAAAAGCTGGCCGACGCCGTGGCCGCAAAAATCGCGCACGACGGAGCAGCGCTCGCCTTCGGCAAAGCTCTGGATGGCGGCACCGATGGCGCCGGTGCGCACGCCGGGCTTGATGACGGCGATGCCGCGCATCAGGCATTCATGCGTGACTTCGAGCAACCGCTCGGCGGCGCGCTTGATCTGGCCGACCGGGTACATACGGCTGGAATCGCCGTGCCAGCCGTCGAGAATGTAGGTGACGTCGATATTGACGACGTCGCCATCGCGCAGCGGCTTGTCGTCGGGAATGCCGTGGCAGACGACATGGTTGATCGATGTGCACGACGACTTGGTGTAGCCGCGATAGTTCAGCGTGGCCGGAATGGCGCCGTGGTCCATGCCGAATTCGAACACGAAGCGGTCGATGGCGTTGGTGGTGACGCCCGGATGAACCCTGTCCACAAGTTCGTCCAGACAGCGCGCGGTAAGGTCGCAGGCCTTGCGCATGCCGGCGAAGCCTTCAGCGCCATAGAGGCGGATCTGGCCGGTGTTTCTGAGCGGTGCGGTTTCGGCGTCGAGATAGGTGATCATGGGCTTCGGGCGAAAGGACAGGGCGACTGCAATCGCCCCATCATGTGACACCGATTGCGCCGTTCTTCAACCTTTCGTGTAGGTGGAACTCGCCAAAAGCGCAGCTTTCGCCGGCATGTGCTTCCGGCCAAAACCGCATTGGTGACACAATTGCGCGGCACAGCAGGTATCAGCGCAACATCGTTCATTGGCCGGTTCTCGCACCGGCCCCGCGCAGAAAATTCGAAGAGGCATGGAATGCATAAGCTGCAATTCGCGGTGCCGGTTCGCATTTCGCCATCTGTCGGCGAGCCTGTCGAGGAAATCTACAGCGTCGAGCAGGCGCTGGATTTCCTGCAGGGCTGGCCGGTAGGACGGCAGGGACCGATTTACCAATTGGCGTTCGACGCTTGCTTTGGAGCGAGTGTCGATATCGCTTCGACCGAAGAAGCCTGCAAGGCATTCACAGCTTTTTGCCGGGTCAGCGGCCTGCTGGCCAAGGATATGATGCTGCCGGAAACAGGCAGGCAAGACATCGCAACGCGCCTGAATTAGGCAGGAATCGGGGTCGCGAAAGCGGCCTGCAAATTTGCGTTTACATCGATAAATATTTAATAAAAACAGTAGCTTATTTAAGATTTATCCTCCTGTTCATATTAATTTTCCGGCGATCAGAATCACCAAGCTTCGCTTCCAGCCAGTGTTGGAAAGCGGCGAGTGGTGCGCGAAAAGCGATTCAGTCTCATGTTGGAGCCTACGGACCTCTGGGCCGTCTGGGATTCCCTTGAGGAGACGCCGGCGGTGTTCGGCGACCAGGTTCTGGCGGGCATGAACGAGGCCGAGGCGTTGTCGGCCTGCGATGTGCTGAACGGCGTCCACGAGCATCGCCGGTGGCCGCGCACCGGGGGCTATGTGCCGGAACCGTTTCGCCGGCCGCCTCCACCCCCTACGCCGCCGGTTCGCCGTCCACCAACCGAGAAGGTGCGTCTCGAAGTTGCGCTGGAACCGGAGGTGATCGCCAAGTTCATGGCGATCGGCCCAGGTTGGCAGGCACGCATGAACGACGTGCTGAAGGAAGCAAAGATATAGTCGCCCTATTTTACCCAAGGTAAATTAAGTTGCTTTTCATTACCGTTTGGCTACTCTTGTTTCAGGCGTTCGTGCCTCAGCATGACAATCGGAGAGCCTTATCATGACACGCAAGACCATCCTCAAGTTCGGCAAGGTGGAGAATGCCGACGCCAACGATCTTCCAGGCTGGAAGGTTATCGAGGGCAAGCCGACGATGAAGACCGCAGTCCAGCATACGACCGAGGATGGCAAGGTGCTTTCGGGAACATGGCAGGCGACGCCCGGCACCTATCACGCCACCTACACCGACTATGAGTTCGTGCACATGATCTCGGGCCGCATCATCATTACGCCTGATGGTGGTGAGCCGGTTGAAGTCGGTCCGGGCGATGCTTTCGTTGTGGAAGCCGATTTCAAGGGCACCTGGAAGATCATTGAGCCGGTGACCAAGCACTTCGTCGTCGCTCTGGGCTAAGGCCCATCTGCCCGAAGCAAAGGCAATTCATGGGGCCGGCATCGTTCCGGCCCCATGATTTTTTGGGCAGGCATTTGCTTGCGGCGAAGCGGTCACCGTCACCTGCGAGTGCAACTGCCGGCGAGTTAATTGAACTTTAGCTTCATCAGCGTCGGCGCGTTTGCAATTTCCTCGCCGTCAGGATATGCCTAAATCATTCGAAACAGTGGCGTTTCCAAGTTGAGCTGCGCATAAGGTGCGCGCGGCTTGTGAAAGGCTATGCCGACTTGGAACCGCATGATGGATAGCGTGTTTTCTCATGGTCGGTAATTCCTGGCGCATCGGTGTTCTGTTTTCCCGCAGCGGCGTAACGGCTGCGGCGGAAATCGCCGAGGCAAACGGAACGCTCCTTGCGGTCGAGGAAATCAACGCGGCCGGTGGTGTGCTGGGCAAGCCGCTGGAGCCGGTTTTCCATGATCCAGGCTGTTCTGCCGAGCAGTATCGCGATCTTGCCGTGCGACTGCTCACCAAGGAAAACATCAAGACGATCTTCGGCTGCTACATGTCCACGGCCCGCAAGTCGGTGCTGCCCGAGATCGAGGCCTATCGAGGCCTTCTGTTCTATCCGACCTTCTATGAAGGTTTCGAGTATTCCAAGCGCTGCTTCTACACCGGATCTTCGTCGAACCAGAATGCCGTGCAACTCGCCCGTTATCTGATCGAGAACTTCGGAACCAGAATCCTTCTGGTCGGTTCAAACTACGTCTTTCCCTATGAGTACAATCGCGTCGTGACCGATCTGGTGGTGCGGGCCAACAGCAGCATCGTCGCCGAGCTTTATGCGCCGGTCGATCCGGTGCGCAAGGATTTCGACCGCGTTATCAAGCAGATACGAAACCTGAAGCCGGACGTTGTCGTCTCCACCGTCGTCGGAACCGGCGCGATCATGCTCTATGAGGCCTACAAGGAAGCGGGTTTCGATTCCAGCGTCGTGCCGATCGCAAGCCTGACCACGACCGAAGCCGAAGTGGCGCAGATGCTGCCGGAAGTGGTCGAGGGCCATCTGACCTCCGCTTCGTTTTTCGAAACGCTCGACACGCCGCAGGCGAAAAAGTTTGTCGCGGCCTTCAAGAAGCGGTTCGGCGCGGATGCGCCGGTAACCGCCAGCGCCGAGGCGGCCTATTTCCAGGTGCATCTGTACGCCAGGGCATTGGCTTTGGCGGGCACGGACGATCCCGACATGATTGCCGCGCGCCTGCCGGGACTGGAATTCGATGCACCGCAGGGTCCGGTCCGGATCGATCCTGATAACCACCACACCGAACTGTGGTCGAGCATCGGGCGCATCAACGATGCTGGCAAGTTCGACATTGTATGGCGCTCGGAGACGCGGATCAAACCGGACCCGTATTTTGTAACGACATCGCTGAATGATTGGAAAGTATCGCATCACCGGCCAAGACTACAAGCTTAGCGGGCTCCGACGTTGCCAACGAAGATACTTGAAGATCTGAAGGGCCTGCATGTTCAGGTCATTCACCCGCCCGACAAGGAGGGGGTGGCGCTCGTCGAGCATCTTCGCCGTATCGGCTGCAACTGTGAGACGACATGGCCGCTTCCCTCGACCATAAGCCCTGCGGCTGCGGTTGTGCTGATCTCGATCGAACGCGAGAATCGCGAAAAGATACTGCGGCTGTTTCGCAGCAGCCAGCCCACCGATCCGGCCCTTGTGGCGGTGGTGACCTTCGAAGACCCAAGCACCTTGCAACTGGTGCTCGAATGCGGGGCGCTGGCGGTGATCGAGCGGCCCATCCGGCCGTTCGGATTGTTGACCAACCTGACCATCGCACGCTCGCTGTGGCTGGAGCGTCGCGATGCCGGCAAGCGGATCCGCAAGCTCGAACGCAAACTTGCCGGCAACAACCGCACCCTCAAGGCGAAGAACATTCTGATGGAAACACAAGGCCTTAGCGAGCAGGAAGCCTATGAGAGCATCCGCAAGCAGGCTATGGCCAAGCGCATATCGATGGACGAGCTGGCGGCCGCGATAATTAATGCGCATGAGCTCTTGACGTTTAAGGATTTGCGTGAATAGATGAAACAGAATTGATGTACAGTGAAATTGTACATCTCGCTGGTGCCCGACAATGATGTCAGCACCAACAGGCTGGGTAGCCCGCAAGTCCCTGTGAAGGGATTGGCGGGTTTTTTGCTTTTTGGCGGCGGCGACAGAGGCGTTACTGCCGCAATATTGAGCTGGGCCCATTTGGCGCTGAAGATCTGTTGAGGCGCGTGTAGGGCCAAGCTTCATTACTAAAGTTCATGTCGGCACGGCCGGCTGATGCTTGCTTGTTGTTCAGGCAAGCAACGGATGTTCTGCGTCTTATTTGAAGGGAGAACTATCGAAATAGAAGAATAGCTCATTCCGAGTGCAAAAAAATCAAACAGGGAACTATGCACTTAATTTTCGGTATAAGCGCCAAGTGGAGGAAAAATTGACTAAGCAAACTCGTCGTACTTTCTTGAAAGTATCCACCCTTGCTGCCGCGGGACTGGCCACGCCATCCATTTTGCGGCTTGGAGACAGGGCTTGGGCCGCCGATGAAATTCCAGTCGGCATCATGTATTCTCTCACTGGCACCACCGCCATCGTCGAGAAGTCGATGAACCAATGCGCCCAGATGGCCATTGATGAGATCAATGCCAAGGGTGGCGTTCTCGGCAAGAAGCTGCGCCCGATCATCGAGGACCCGGCATCCGAGCCGCGCATCTATGGTGAAAAGGCCCGCAAGCTCACCATCGAGGACCAGGTGCCGGTGATTTTCGGCTGCTACACCACAGCGAGCCGCAAGGCGGTGCTGCCGGTTGTCGAAAAGCGCAAAGGCCTGCTCGTCTGGCCTACGTGGTACGAAGGCGAAGAGTGCTCGAAGAACGTGCTTTACGCAGGTTCCGCAGTGCCGAACCAGCAGCTCGAGAACTCCATTCCGTGGCTGCAGAAGAAGCTCGGCAAGAACAAGCTGTTCATCGTCGGCTCGGACTATGCGTTCCCGCGTGGCATGGCCAAGACCTCGAAGACCATTTGCCAGAGCATCGGCATGGAAGTCGTCGGCGACGAATACCTGCCGCTCGGCCACACCGAATGGGCCTCGATGGTGTCGAAGATCGGTTCCAGCGGCGCCGATGTGATCTTCTCCAACGTCGTCGGCGATTCCATCGTGGCGTTCTATCGCGAGCTTCGTAACCAAGGTTACGACTTCGAGAAGCTGCCGCTTTGCGCATCGACCACGACCGAGGTCGAAATCAAGGCAATGGGCGCTGAATACGCGCTCGGAAGCTATGTTTCCCTGCCGTATTTCCAGACTGTCGACACGCCGCAGAACAAGACCTTCGTCGAGGCGTTCAAGGCCTATGCCGGCGCAGATTCGGTGACCCACGCCGCCATGGAAGCCGTCTACATCGGTGTGAACATGTGGGCGATGGCAGCCGAGAAGGCAGGGGATGTCGCCCCGGAAGCCGTCGTTGCCAATGCTGGCGGCCTGTCGTTCGACGCGCCGCAGGGCAAGGTCACCATCGACCCGCAAAACCTGCACAGCTCGCTTACGCCGCGCATCGGCAAGACCAGGGCTGACGGCCTGCTCGACATCGTCGACCAATACGCCGAACCGCTCCTGCCGCTTCCGTATTCAAGCGTCGGCGAGACTGCGGACAAACGCATTTGCACCACTTCGGGCGCGACTCTCTAGCGCTTTCATCGACAAGCGTCGGCCGGCGCCTCTTGGGTGCCGGCCGCAATTTCGCAATAGTCGGGCAGAAGCATGGAAACGTTTGTAATCGGGCTCAGCATAGGCTCCATCCTGTTCATGGTGGCGCTCGGTCTGGCCATCATCTACGGGACAATGAAGGTCATCAATCTCGCACACGGCGAGATGGTGATGATCGGTGCATACACCACGGTTCTCGCAACCAAGCATCTCGGCTTCAATCTCTACCTTTGCATTCCGCTCGCTTTCCTTGTGACCGCTGCATTCGGCTATGTGATTGAACGCACGGTCGTGCGTCGCCTCTACGGGCGGCTTCTCGATACTTTGCTTGCGACCTGGGGCATTGCGCTCATCCTGCAGCAACTCATTCGCATCCACTTCGGCCTTGGCCTGTTCGGCATTCACATAGACGGACTGGGTTCCGACCTGCAGAACGTTCCCGTTCCTTCGGAATTGCAGCAGGCTTTCCAGTTCCTCGGCGCCAACATCCCGGTCTATCGAGCCTTCATCTTCGTGATGGCCCTTTTGCTGGGCGCCATAAGCTGGTGGCTGATCTTCAAGACACGGTTCGGAAACCAGTTGCGGGCGGTATCGGTTGCCAGAAACACGGCTGCCGCCTGTGGCATCAACGACAAGCGGGTCAACACGCTGGCGTTTGCGTACGGTTCGGGATTGGCCGGCATTGCGGGTGTCCTGGTGTCGGGCTTCAAGACCGTTTCGCCGGACATGGGCACGCCTTATGTCGTCGACGCTTTCCTGGTGGTTGTGGCTGGCGGCGTTGGCCATCTCATGGGGACGCTCCTGTCGGCAGGTATCCTGGGCGAAGTGCAGAGCTTCGTCGCAACCTGGCTCAACGACGTTTACGGACGCACAGTGCTCTTCACCGTCGTCATCCTGATCCTTCTGTTCAAGCCGCAAGGCCTCTTCGTGACCAAAAGCCGCTGACGAAAGTCAGCGGCCGGTCAACCACGAGAATGATGGAAGAACGCATGACTTACAGATCAGCCTCTCTGGTAGCGTATGTGGCCTTCTTTGCGCTGCTTATGGTGCTGCCTTTTTTCCTGAACAGTTTCTGGACCAACCGGATGGCCACCTATCTGGTCTACTCCATCTGCGCGCTGGGCATTGCCATGTCATGGGGCTATGCCGGCATCCTCAGCCTGGGGCAGGGGCTCTTTTTCGGCATGGGCGCCTACATGCTGGCCATGTCATTGACGCTGGCCGATCCGGGCAACAATCCGGTGCCCGAACTCATGCTCTTGAACATGGAGCCTGACGCGGTTCGCGATCTTTGCTGCGTGACCACCGGCTCGTTCCTCTGGATACCGTTTCGATGGGTCACGGTCGGCATTCTGGCCGGCATTGTCGTTCCCTGCATTCTGGCGGCGGTCATCGGTTACGTTATGTTCAAGCGGCGCACCACCGGCGTCTATGTCTCGATCATCACGCTGGCCTTCGCGCTCATCGGCCAGTTGCTCATCATCAACAACCAGCCTTTGACCGGCGGCTTCAACGGCCTCGCAAGCCTGGCCGCGCTTGAAATCGCCGGCTTCGAGTTCGATCCCTACGGGCCGAGCGTTTACTATCTGGTGACGTTCACCTTGCTCGTCGTCATGCTCTTGGCGCGCTACCTGCTCTCCGGGCGGGTTGGCCAGGTGCTCAAGGCCATTCGCGAAGACGAGGCGCGGGCTCGCTACCTTGGCTATGACGTGGAGAACTACAAGCTCTTCATCTTCTGCGTCTCGGCGGGCGTGGCGGGTCTGGCCGGTATGCTTTTCACGGTGACGTCCGAGTTTGCCGCGCCCTCGCTGATGGCCACGTCCTTCAGTATCTCGATGGTGATCTGGGCGGCGACCGGCGGGCGGGCATCGCTTCTCGGCGCTTGCATCGGCGCGCTCATCGTCAACTTCATCGGCTCGCTGGCCAGCGAAAGCGCGACCTTCCAGCCGGTCTGGCCGATCATCCTCGGCGGACTTTTCGTCTTCGTCGTGCTGGTCATGCCGAACGGCATCGCCGGCCTTTTCAAGGACTTCTTCGATCGTCGTTCGGCCTCCGCAAGCGATGGCCGCGCCGTCCCTGCAACTGCTGAGGGAAGCTAATGCTGATGACTGCAATTGATGGCAAACAGGCGTTCGAGCCGGTGGCATCGCCAATCCTTCGGACACGCAACCTGACAGTGCGCTTCGATGAGTTCCCGGCCGTTCGCGACGTCAATCTCGACATTGCCGATGGTGAACTGCGCGTCGTGATTGGCGCCAACGGTGCGGGCAAGTCGACGCTGCTCGATCTTCTTTGCGGCAAGACCCTGCCGTCGGAAGGTGAAATCTGGCTGCGCGACAAGAACATTGCCGGCATCGGCGAAGCGGCGATCGCCCGCAGCGGCATCGGCCGCAAGTTCCAGACGCCGACCGTTTTCAAGGAAATGACCGTCCTTGAAAACCTGCAGGTGGCAAGCAATCGGCGCGTTCGCGTGTTCGAAAACCTTTTCGAGCGCATTGCCGGCAAGGCAAATGAGCGCGAGGCGGCGGTTGCGGAGCGGACCGGACTGCAGGATTCGCTGAACCGGCGGGCCTCGGAGCTTTCGCACGGGCAGTTGCAATGGCTCGAACTTGCCATGGTTCTCAGCCAGGAACCCAAGATCATCCTGTTGGACGAACCGGCCGCCGGTATGACGGCTGCCGAAACCGACAAGACGGCGGGTTTGCTGCTCGATCTGGCCGGCGACCATACGGTGCTGGTGATCGAGCACGACATGGCGTTCGTGCGCCAGATCTGCCGCACCATTACCGTTATGCATCAGGGCTCGGTGCTGGCCGAAGGAACGGCGGAGGAAATCGAGCATAATTCCGCAGTCATCGAAGCATATCTCGGATCGGCGACGCTCAGCCATGCTTAAATTCTCGAACCTCAACGTGTTCTACGGAACGAGCCACATCATCCACGGCCTCGACATGGAGGTTCACAAGGGTGAGACCTTCTGCCTTCTCGGGCGGAACGGGGTGGGCAAGACCACGCTGCTGCGCAGCCTGCTGGGCATCGATGTGCGCACCACGGGCAGCATCAAGTTCGAGGGTGACGAGATCAGCCGCGATCTCACCTATGAGCGGGCCAGAAAGGGCATCGGCTACGTGCCGCAAGGGCGTGAGATCGTTCCCGGCCTGAGCGTGCTCGACAACATCCTGCTTGGTTGCAACGCGAGGAAGGACGGTCAGGCCACCGTGCCTGACCTGGTTTGGACGCTGTTTCCCTTCCTCAAGGAGCATCTCAACCGGCGCGGCACGAACCTTTCCGGCGGCCAGCAGCAGCAATTGGCAATTGCACGCGCGCTGGCGACGGACCCGAGCATCCTCGTTCTCGATGAGCCGACCGAAGGCATCCAGCCCAATATCGTCGAGGATATCGAAAAGGCGATCATCTCGCTCAACCGCGACCACGGTCTGACGATCATACTGGTCGAGCAGAAAATCCGTTTCGCACGAACGGCGGCGCATCGCTTTGCCATTCTTGAAAAAGGCCGCATCGCCGCTGCCGGCGACACGGCTGAACTCAGCAACGACCTGATCCGCAAGCACATGAGCCTTTGACGATGGGTGCTTCGACGCTTTTATCGAAAGGACAGCGCCATGCTTCGAGTTGAAAGTGTGTTGGGCAGCCGCGCCGACGCGGCCTTGCATCATGCCATTCACCATCTTGAGCATCATGGCTCGGTCGAGTTCGTCGGCATCGCGCCGGTCGATCTTGACCGCCGCAGGTTGCTGGCGCGCACGGATGGCGGCGAGGAAGTGGCGATTGCGCTGCCGCGCGATCAGAAGCTCTACGACGGAGCGGTGCTTCTCCTCGACGATCATCGCGCGGTGATCGTGCGGGCAGGGGTTCAGCGCTGGCTGCGCGTGAAACCGGCTACATCGAGCGATGCACTCGAATTGGGCTACCACGCCGGCAACCTGCACTGGCGTGTGCGCTTCGATGGCACCGACCTCTTGATTGCGCTGGACGGGCCTGCGGCCACCTACGCGGCCCGCATTGAGCCGATGATAAGCGCGAAGAGGGTGACGTTGTCGGAGGAGGATGAATGAGCATCGGCCTCGACAGCACGCTACTTGTCGCCTTGCAGAATGCCGACAGCCAGTTTCCCTCGGGCGGCTTTGCCTTCTCGCAGGGGCTGGAAGCCTCGTCGCAACTGTCTGCCCGGCTGGGGCCGTGCAACTTTGAGGATTTCCTGGAAACGCAGCTTCGCCACCGCTGGGCGACCGCCGACCGGGTAGCGCTGGCGCGCGCGCACCGGCTTGCCGGCGACCTGGCGAAACTGGCGGAACTCGATTTCGAGGTCGAGGCATCTACCTTCGTGGAAGGCCTGCGCGCTGGGTCGCGTCGCAATGGCGTCGCCCTTTTGACGACGCACAGCCGCACCGGCACGGCGGGTGCGGGCGCCTACCGTGCCTTGATCGCCGAAGGGAAAGCGCTTGGCCACCTTGCCGTGGTGCAAGGACTGTTGTGGCGGCAATTGGGGCTGGATGAAGCCACCGCCATCGCCATGAGCGGCTATCAGGCCGCGGCATCGCTGGCGACGGCTGCTGTTCGCCTCGGGCTGGTCGGCGCAATCCAGTCACAGGCTTTTCTGGGAAAGGCACTGACTTTCATCGCCGAAGTCTCGTCGGCGCCTGTCGCCGATGACGAACCCATTCGTTCATTCACCCCACTGGCCGAAATCGCGGTTGCCCTGCACGGCGCGAGCGGTCAGCGCCTATTTTCGAACTGAGCATGTAGACGAGGACGTGGACCCATGCTTCTGACACCGACCGAGCTTGAGAGACTGACGATCTTCACGGCCGCCGAGCTGGCCCGCAAACGCCAAGGGAGGGGGCTGAAGCTCAACTATCCCGAAGCGGTCGCCATCATCTCGGATGCCATCCTCGAAGGCGCGCGTGACGGACGTTCGGTTGCCGAGATGATGTCGTTCGGCTCGCAGATCCTCACGCAAAGCGATGTCATGCCGGGCGTGGCGGCGATGCTGCCGGTCCTGCAGATCGAGGCGACTTTCCCGGACGGCACCAAGCTGGTCACCGTCCATGAGCCGTTGAGACCCGCTCCGGGAGCCGAGGTCGATGCACTCGAACCCGGCCGCATCATTGCCGCCGAAGGCGAGATTGAACTCAATGCAGGACGGCCGAAAGTGACGCTGAGGGTCGTCAATACAGGCGACCGTCCGGTGCAGATCGGGTCGCATTACCATTTCTTCGAGGCCAACAAGGCGCTGGAATTCGACCGCGAGGCAGCCTTTGGCATGCGGCTCGATATTCCGGCCGGCACGGCTGTGCGCCTGGAGCCCGGTCAGGAGAAGGAAGTCACGCTGACTACATTCGGCGGTCGTCAGGTGATGGGCGGCCTGAACGGGCTGACCGGCGGTTCGGCCAAGGATGCGAAAGTGAAGAAGGCTGCGCTCGAGCGCGCCAAGGCCGCCGGCTTCCGCGGCGCGTAACCGAGAGAGGGGAGATCGATCATGGCGATATTGTCACGTCGCGACTATGCCGCAATGTACGGCCCCACGACCGGAGACGGAGTGCGGCTGGGCGATACGGAACTGGTTGCTGTCATCGAGAAGGACTACGCCGTTTACGGCGATGAGTGCCTGCATGGCGGCGGCAAGACGCTGCGCGATGGCGCGGGCCTTGCTGCCGGCATCACCAGCGCCGAAGGGGCGCTCGACTTCCTTTTGTGCAACGTCACCGTCATCGATGCCGTGGTCGGTATCGTCAAGGGTGATCTGGGCATCAAGGACGGCAAGATCGTCGGTATCGGCAAGGCAGGCAATCCCGATGTCATGGATGGCGTCGATCCGCGCCTGATCGTGTCGGCAGCAACGACGGTGCGTGACTGCGAGGGCCTGATCGCCACCGCCGGTGCGCTGGACGTCCACGTCCATTTCGACAGCGCGCAATTGTGCGAACATGCGATCTCCTCCGGCATCACCACCATGCTGGGCGGCTCGCTCGGGCCGATCACCGTCGGCATCGACTGCGGCGGTCCGTTCAATGTCGGCAAGATGCTGCAGTCGGCCGAACAGTGGCCGATCAATTTCGGCTTCCTCGGACGCGGCAATTCACACAAGCCCGCCTCGCTGGTCGAGCAACTGGAGACGGGCTGCCTCGGCCTGAAGCTTCACGAGGACTGGGGCACAATGCCGGCCTCGATCGACACGTGTCTCACGGTGGCCGATCGGATGGATTTCCCCGTCCAGATCCACACCGACACGCTGAACGAATCCGGCTTCCTCGAGGATACGCTGGCCGCCATCAAGGGCCGCACCATCCACATGTACCACACCGAAGGCGCCGGCGGCGGCCACGCACCCGACATCATCCGCGTTGCCGGCGTGCCGTGGTGCCTGCCGTCTTCGACCAATCCGACCAACCCCTATACGGTCAACACCTTCGACGAACACCTCGACATGACGATGGTGTGCCACCATCTCAATCCGGCGATCCCGGAAGACGTGGCCTTCGCCGAGAGCCGTATTCGCGCCCAGACCATCGCCGCCGAAGACATCCTGCACGACATCGGCGCGATCTCGATGCTGGGCTCGGACAGCCAGGGCATGGGGCGCATCAACGAGGTGGTCTGCCGCACCTGGCAGCTCGCCGACAAGATGAAGAAGCAGCGCGGACGCCTGCCTGAAGAGTCGACCAAATTCGGCGACAATGAACGCATCAAGCGCTACGTCGCCAAATACACGATCAACGCCGCGCGCACCTTCGGCATAGCCGATCACATCGGCTCGCTCGAAGACGGAAAGATGGCCGATATCGTCATCTGGCGTCCGGCCTTCTTCGGCATCAAGCCGGAACTGGTCATCAAGGGCGGCTTCATCGCCTGGGGTGCCATGGGCGATAGCGCGGCCTCGCTGATGACGTGCGAGCCGCTGCAATTGCGTCCGCAATGGGGCGCTTTCGGCCGCGCCAAACAGGCGCTTTCCGCTTGCTTCGTCAATCCGGCTGCGATCTCGCGCGGCATCGGCCAGGAGCTCGATTTAAAGAAGGCGCTGCTGCCGTCACGCGGTTCGCGCGGCCTGTCGAAAGACGACATGCTGCACAACAACATCTGCCCGGATATCCGCGTCGATCCGCAGACCTTCGACGTGTTTGTGGATGGCAATCTCGCCACCTGCGAACCGGCAACCGAACTGCCGCTGGCGCAGCGCTACATGCTGAGGTGATGTGATGAACATGCAACCGGATGTTTCGATTTCAAGCTCGTCGCGCGTTGGTGCCGCTCGCGTCGGCATCGGCGGCCCGGTCGGCTCGGGCAAGACCGCTCTGATCGAGCGCCTGATTCCGGCCTTTGCCAAACGTGGCGTTTCGCTGGCCATCGTCACCAACGATCTTGTCACAGCAGAGGATGCCGAGCGCATCCGACGTTCCGGCCTGATCGATCCGGCGCGCGTCTCTGCAGTGGAGGCGGGCGCTTGCCCCCACACCGTCATCCGCGAAGACCCGACCCTCAACATCGCGGCAGCCGACGAGCTTGAGGCGCGGTTTCCCGATGTCGAGCTGATCCTGATCGAAAGCGGCGGCGACAATCTCGCCTCGACCTTCTCGCTGGATCTGGTCGATTGGTGGATGTTCGTCATCGATGTTGCCGGTGGCGATGATATCCCGCGCAAGAACGGGCCGGGCGTTCTCAAGTGCGATCTCCTGGTGGTCAACAAGACCGATCTCGCACCGCATGTTGGCGTCGATCTAGCGCAGATGGAGCGCGATGCCGGGAAGGCACGGGCAGGGCGGCCGATGGTGCTGACCAATTGCCGGGCGGGCCAGGGCATTGCCGCCATCGTCGACCAGATACTCGCGAGCGTGCTGTTCAGATGACCAGTCATTGGCCGCAATTGCACACGACCTCGACGCTGCACCCGGCGGTTTCTGGTGGTAGGGCTGGCCGTTTCGAACTTTCGCTGCAGCGGCACGGCGACCAAACACGCATCGGGCGTCAGTTCATCTCATACCCCTTCCACCTGACGCGGCCATTCGCATTCGACCCGGCAATTCCGTCGCTGACAACGGTTTACCAGCAGTCCTCGTCGGGCGGCCTCTACCGGGCCGAGCAACTGTCGAGCCGCTTCGAGCTTGCTGAACACAGCGCAGCTCACGTGACGACGCAGGCCGCCACGGTCGTCCACCATTGCCATGACGAGCCGGCCCGTTTGTCCACCGACATCAGCTTGGAAGAAGGCGCATTCCTGGCGTTGACGCCCGACCCGCTGGTGCTGTTTCCCGGGGCATCCTGCTCCTCGTCGATCGAGGCCAGGCTTGCACCAGGTTCGGTGCTGCTCCTGACCGATGCCTTTGCCTGCCACGATCCCGTCGGGCAACAGCGCCTGTTCGACCGGCTCGACAGCGATGTCCTGCTGCGCGACCTGTCCGGCAAGCTTCTCGTCCGCGACAGCTTCACTATTACCGGCGCGGCACTTGCCACGTCGGCATCGCCTGTCGGCTCGTGGCGCGTTGTTTCCAACTACATGCTTGCCGGTGAACCGGAACGGCTACCGCACCGCGAGGCGCTGGACGAGCTTTGCGGCATGGCGGGCCTTGCCGCCGGCGTCACGGAACTTCCCAACAAGGCGGGATGGGGCATCCGTTGCCTTTCTGCCGACGCCGTCGTTGCCCGCAGTTTTGCCGAGCGCCTGTTTTCTCTTTCGGTGAAGGCGGCATTCGGCGTGCTGCCTGAGCCGCGCAGAAAATAGGAAGGCCGCAGCCATGTTCATCGACATCAACGCGATTGCAAGGAGACCGGAAATGAAGAGAACCTCGCTTACCGCATTTGCTGCCGCGGCAGTGCTCGCCGCAAGCTCCACCGTTGCCAGCGCCCACGTCGGCGTTGGTGACACGGGCGGCTTTGCCCACGGCTTCATGCATCCGATTGGAGGCATCGACCATATCCTCGCCATGGTCATGGTTGGCCTGTTCGCCGCGCAATTAGGCGGCCGCGCCATGTGGCTGGTGCCGGCTGCCTTTGTAGGCGTCATGGCTGTGGGTGGCGTGGTCGGCTTTTCCGGCATTGAGTTGCCGTTTGTCGAACTCGGGATCGGCCTTTCGATCGTGGTGCTTGGCGCGGCGGTGGCATTTGGCCTGAAGCCGGTCGTTGCCGCGGCGATGGGACTGGTCGGCTTCTTTGCCCTGTTCCATGGCTTTGCTCATGGCGCGGAGATGCCGGACAGCGTTGCCGGCCTTGCCTATGGCGCGGGCTTCGTTGTCGCGACAGCCCTTCTGCATGCTGCAGGTCTCGGGCTCGGACTGTTGGCGGCAAGCGGCGCTGGCCCGCGTGGTGAAACGCTCGTCCGGGCGGCAGGCGCGCTTACCGCGGTTGCCGGCGTGGCCGTCGTCACGGGGGTTATCTGATCCGTGTCAGGGCTGCGCGATCTCCCTCCCTGGAGGGTGGCGCGGCCCAATTCCTCGCACCCTTGTGCGAAAAATTCCCGTCAGTGATGCCGGGCAGCATTCAGCCGTCAGCCAGCCGCACGCCGCGCCAAAGTAAGGCACGCCATAGCGGAAAGGCGGCAGGCAACAATCGATGAGGATTGGCGACCAGACCGAAACTACCCAGCAAGCCCACCTTGCGCCACTCAGGAGACGTGAAAGATGGGAAATGTCGATGTTGATCTGGTAAGGCGAACTCGGCAGCCTCGCGAAAGCGACCGGGTGAAATTCTGCTCGCCTGAAAAAGAGGCCGTATTGGCTGAAAATACTGAAAGCGATCCGGTACCGGCTCCCGATCCACGCTTCAGCCGCGAAGCCCTGCTTCAGACCGCCATCGGACGCGCGGTGCGCGAGTGGCGCAGGCGCCATGACCTCAACGGGCTCGATCTGGCCAACGCGGCGGGCATTTCGCTTGGCATGCTGTCGCGCATCGAAAACGGAACCGTGTCTCCGTCGCTGAGTACCCTGCAGGCGATCGGGTCGGCGCTAGGCGTGCCGGTCAGTGACCTGATTGGCGGATATAACGAGGACAGCAGGGCAGTATTCGTATCTTCTCATTACGCAAGCTTGAGGAACAAGGTCTCCACCTCGCTTGTTCGGGAAGTATCCACGTCAGCGCCGCTCGCCCTCGACGCCGTTATAGTCAAGCTTGATTCGGAGGAAGACAAGCAGCCGAAATTCGAAGAGCGGGGAACATTTTTCATCCATTGCCTCAGTGGTGAGGTCACCTATTCACACGCAAAGAAAAAGTACCCGATGGTGCCAGGCGACAGTCTGACATTCGAGGCGTCGGGCCCGCACGGCATCGCGAAGGGAACGCGATTTCCGGCCAGGCTGTTGATCGTGCGCAATCATGTCACGGCGACAACGAGTTCCACCGCGAGAGACCAACCGGCAAAGTCGAAAAAGTCGTGTCAAAGGTAGCTGATTGCCTGCAGGTCCATCTGCGGTCTCGGCTTGGAGCCGAGCAGACCGACAAGGCGTTCCAATCCGGTTCTGATCTGAGGAAGCGAGTGGGCGGCTCCCAGGCACAGGCGCACGGCGTGTGGAGCCTGGTCCCGGCGCACCGAGAAAGCATCTGCCGTGATCACGCGCACGCCTTCGCGCAACGCCGCGGCAGAGAACGAATCCATGCGCCACGGTTCCGGAAGATTGAGCCACAGATGGTAGCACGACGTGGATGCGGGTTGCAGGAAAGGCCCAAGCACGTCTTTCGCGAGTTCCTGCCGTTCGTGCGCCTGGCGGCGATGCCATGTGACAAGCTTGTCGGCAAATCCGCTGGATATCCAGTTCGTGACGATCTCCGCCATCAGCGGGGCCGACATCCAGTTGCTCATGGTCGTCACGTCTTGGATCGACCGACGCAGCTTCGGCGGTACGGCGAGGAAGCCGATGCGAAGCCCAGGAGCCATACTCTTGGAAGCGCTTGTCAGATAGATGGTCCGCTCCGGCAGCAGTGCCGCGAAAGGAGGCGACCGATGCTCGGCCAGGAAGCCGTAGACATCGTCCTCGATGATGTAGAGATCGAATTCCTCGGCGATTGCGGCAATCTCCTGCATCCTTGCTTCGCTAAGGGTGACGGTCGTGGGGTTTTGCAGGACCGGCATGCAGTAAAGCGCCTTCGGCCGCCTCGTTGCGCACAGTTCGCGAAGTGCCGCCGGATCGATTCCACCCCTATCGGCATGGATGGGAGCAAGATTGATGCCCAACTGGTGTGCGACGGCTCTGGCGCCGGGGTAGGTGAGAGGTTCTGTGGCAATAGTATCGCCATGTGTGACCAGCGCCATGATGCTCAGCAAAAGCCCGTGCTGGCCACCGTTGGTGATGACGATGTTGTCCGGATGGCTCCGGATGCCGCTCTTTGCCAACCATTGCGCGGCAATCGCCCGGTGTGCCAGCGTTCCGGCGCTGGGTTGGTAGACCAGGAGCGTTTCAAGCGCGTTGGATCGCGCCAGATCGCGCAAGGTGGACCTCAGCAGGTCCTCGGCTTCGCCGATTGCGGAAAGGTTGAGTCCGAGATCCAGGATTTCCGGGTAAGGGCTCTCCGGCACCAGAAGGCGGGTGACGTCGTCGCGATGGCTGTCGAAATCATTGACGAAACTGCCCCGGCCGACTTCACCGACAATGAGTCCCCGGTTGGCTGCTTCGGTGTAAGCCCTGGCGACGGTGCCCACCGTGACATTGATCCTGTAGGCAAGGTCGCGCTGCGCCGGCAGCCGGTCGCTTGGCTTCAGTCGCCCCTCCGCGATATCGCGCTCAAGCGCGTCGCAGATAGCCAGGTAGATAGGCCCGTCACCCTTCTTGATTTCAGGAAACCACACGATCGCTCACCACTTTGACACCGTGTCAATGAATTAATTGACACGATCAAATGTGCAATCATATGGTTCATATTGTCAATGACATTTGCAAAATGACCTGGTTGAACCGGGTCAATATTTAAAACCCGTATATCGGATCATGACTGCATTCCCGCAGGGAGGAGACCTGGCTATGCTTGCATGGAATACTGGTTCAATTCGGCGCAAGCTCATGTTGAGCGTTGCCGCAGGCGTTCTGACTGTATCAGGATACGCCCAAGCAGAAGAAACACTGAAACTCGGCGCGCTCGGCGTGATGAGCGGGCCGTTCGCGGGTTGGGGTGGCGTGATGTGCCAGACCTTCAAGTCCCGCGCCGGCATGTGGAATGACGACGGTGGCGTCAAGATTGGCGACAAGACCTACAAGATCGATGTTGTCTGCGTCGACGACAAGGCCGATCCGAAGGGGGCCCAGACCGGCGCCGAGAAGCTGATTTCCGACGGCATCAAGTACATCCAGGGTCCGAACACCGACTCCACGGCGGAAAGCGCCAAGACTGTGATGGAGGCCAACAAGGCCATCAACATGCCTTATGCCTTCTCGAAGTCGCTTTACACGCCGCCGGCATCGCAATCGATCCTTGGCATGGTTGCGTCCTACCAGGTCGGTCCGATCATCTATAAGTGGCTGATGGACAACAAGGGCATCAAGAAGATCGCCTTCCTCTGTGAAAACAATGCCGATCCGCTGAACCAGCGCAACGAGGGCTCCGCCGCTGCCAAGGCCCTTGGCCTCGAAGTCGTTTCCGACCAGGAGACGTACGAATCCGGCACGACGGATTTCTTCCCGGTGCTGACCAAGGTCATCGGCACCAGCCCGGATCATATCGTGCTGTCGGGCGTCAATCCTTCGGATGTCGGCCCGCTGATCAAGGCGGCTCGCGAACTTGGCTTCACCGGCACGATGAGCACGGAAACCGGCCAGGACCCGAAGGCGATCTATGAAGTGGCGGGCGATGCGGCCAACGGCTTCATCGTGGCGGGCGGTGCGAGCACCGAGGAAATCCGCAGCGATTTCATGGTGAAGTTCATCGAGCGCTACACCAAGGACTGGGGTGAGTGGAACGATGTCGCCGGCCTGTTCGTCTACGGCCCGGAGATCATGGTCCAGACGCTCCAGAAGGCGGGACCTTCGGCGCTTGAAGACACCGAAGTGTTCAAGGCTGCGCTCGACGGCTTCGTCGGCACCAATCCTTTCCTGAAGGATGGCGGCGAACTGAAATATGTCGGCCGCAAGGACTATGGCCAGCCCCGGCAGGTCTCGGTTCCGATCGTTGTGCAGGCTGTTAAGGACGGGCAATATGAGCCGCTGTTCGTCGGCGCCCTGAACGACTGATCCACGTAGCTGGACATTTAACCAAGCCTACTTCGCCATCGGCCTGGGGCAGCAGATTGCCCCGGGCGAGGAGAAAACCATGACGCAAGTTCTGCTCAACGCGCTTGTCGTTGGCACCACATATGCGCTGATCGCGCTGGGCATCACCATCATCTTCAGCATCATGAAGGTGGTGAATTTCGCCCATGGCCAGCTCTACATGATCGGCGGCTTTGTCGTTTACTACTTCAACGTCGTCTTCGGCCTGCCGTTCTGGTTCGGCCTGCTCATGTCTTTCCTGATCGTCGGCGTGCTTGGCGTCGTCATGGAACTGTTTCTGTTTCGGCCCGTCATGCTGCGCGTCAAGCGCGAGGAAGTGACGATGCTGCTTGCCATGGGCACGGCGGTATTTCTGGAAAGCCTCGCACTCATCGTCTTCGGCGAGAAGCAGCGCGGCGTCCCGCCGATTGCAACGGGCATATTCGAGCTGTTCGGCGCAAGGCTGCCGACCGGGCGTATCGTCGTCATCTTCATCGCTGCCGCCCTCATCATCGCCCTCATGGCCTTCATCGGCTACACCAAAACAGGCCGCGCGCTTAGGGCAATGGCACAGGACCGTGAAGCCACCGCTCTCCAGGGCGTGAACCTGAAATGGCTTTCCGCCATGGGCTTCGGGCTCGGCACCGGCCTTGCCGGCCTTGCCGGCGGTTTGCTGGTCGCGATCTTCGCTGTCCACACCGGTGCCGGTACCGCGGTCTCGATCAAGGCATTTCTCATGATCATGATCGGGGGTGCGGGCGTGCTTTCGGGCGCCATTCTCGGCGGCTTTGTCCTGGGTGTCCTGGAATCGGTCGGCTACGCGCTCTTGCCCGGTTCAATGACCTTCCTCGTAATCTTCCTGATCGTCATCGGTTTCCTGATCGTGAGGCCGAACGGCATCATGGGTAAGCCCTGGGGCTGACGACCATGCAAACGCAACAAACTCTTCCGGCAGGATCGGAAAACATGGCTGGCGGAAGCTCTCACTCGATTGCCAAGCCAATCGCGCTCGGTGTCCTGATCTTCGTCGGCTACTTCATTGGCGTCCCGCTTCTTAGCGGCGGCAGCGGCTATGTGCTCAACGTCGTCACGACCATGGCAGCCGTCAGCTTCATCAGCTTCGGCGTCTGGCTCACCTTCGCCATCGGGCGCATCAATCTGGCGCAGGCAGGCTTCGCACTAATCGGTGCCTACGTGACGGCCATCTCGGTCGCGCATCTCGGCCTGTCGTTCTGGCTGGCCTTGCCGCTTTCAGGGCTCATCGCTGCCATCGTCGGCGGGCTCATCGGCTGGCCGGTGCTGAGGCTCAAGGGCGTTTACTTCGCCATGATCACGCTCTGCATCACCGAGGCCTGCCGTCTGACGGCGCTGAGTTTCCCCGGCATCACACGCGGCGCTCAGGGAATGGTCGACCTGCCTTTGCCGGGCGACCTGTCGCTCTTTGGCCTCGTCATCATTCCCGCATTTGAAAAGGGCGCGAGGTTGCCGTTCTTCTATCTGGCCGGCACGCTGATGATGCTTGGACTGCTATTCATGTGGCTGCTGGACACCAGCCGCGTCGGCTCGGTCTTCCGCTCGCTTCGCCAGAACGAGGACCTGGCCTCCAGCCTTGGCATCAACGTCGCCAAGTACCGCGTCGTCGCCTTCATGGTCGCCTGTTTCTATGCCGGCGTCGGCGGCGGGTTTTTCGCAGCCTTGCAGCAGAACGTCTATCCAACCTCGTTCCAGGTCATCGATAGCGTTTACTTCATGGTCTACTGCTTCGTTGGCGGGCTTGAATTCGTCATCGGGCCGCTGATCGGCGCTCTCGTCATGATGACGAGTTTCGAACTCCTGCACGAATTCCAGCGCTACCAGACCGTCATCTACTCCGGCCTGATGATCCTGTGCATCCTGTTGATGCCGAACGGTATCCTCAGCGTGGTGTGGCGTCGTTCGTCAAAGACCAAGGGGGCGAACAATGCTTGAAGTGTCCGGGCTGACCAAGGTCTTCGGCGGCCTCACCGCCGTCAACAACATCAGCTTCAATCTTGCCAAGGGTGACATTCTTTCCATCATTGGTCCCAATGGCGCCGGCAAGAGCACCTGCTTCAAGCTGATCGCCTCGTTTCTTACGCCGACTTCGGGGACCGTTCGCTTCAACGGCACCGATATCACCGGCATAGGGCCGAGCAATGTCGCGCTGCAGGGCATCGTTCGTACATTCCAGGAGAATACGTTTTTCCAGGACATGAGCGTACGCGATGCGATCCTGCTCGGCCACCAGAAGGACTGCAAGGCTTCGCTGGCGGGGATGATCTTCCGCACCCCGCGCTCGCGACAGGACAACCGCGAGGCAAGCGACTACGCCGATCGCGTCCTTGAAATGATGGACATGCAGCATCTGGCCGACACCGTTGCCGGCGCGCTGCCGCATGGCATGCTGCGGCGTCTGGGCATCGCGGTTGCGTTGGCTGCCAAGCCGCAGCTTCTTTTGCTGGACGAACCATTCGCCGGCTTGAACTCGGACGAGACGAAGAAAGGCGTCGACCTGATCCGAAAGATCCGCGACGCCGGCATCACTCCCATTCTGGTCGAGCACGACATGACGGCGGTCATGTCGGTCAGCGAGCGGATACTGGTCGTCAATTTTGGTTCCAAGATCGCAGAGGGCACACCTGCCGAAATCCAGCGCAACGAGAAGGTGATCGAAGCCTATCTCGGTGCGGAAGACGAGGAGATTGGACTGTGACCGCGCATTTCTCGATCCGCGACCTGTCGGTTCGCTATGGCATGGTCACTGCCGTCAAGGGCATCTCGCTTGAGGCGGCCAAGGGCCAGATCATTTCGCTTATCGGCGCCAACGGCGCGGGCAAGACATCGATCCTGCGGGCGGTGACCGGCCTGACCCAGCCGGCCGGCGGCGAAATCTGGTTCGACGGCGAACGGCTGGACGGCAAGGGAACCGACCAGATCGTCGCGCGCGGCCTTGCCATGGTGCCGGAAGGCAGACGCATCTTCCCGTATATGAGCGTCAAGGACAATCTGCTCATGGGTGCTTACCGGCGCAAGAGCGGCATTGCCTCCGATCTGGACGGCATCCTGACCCGCTTTCCGCGCCTGAAAGAGCGCTTCAAGCAGCAGGCCGGCAGCCTGTCCGGTGGCGAGCAACAGATGGTGGCCATCGGTCGCGCGCTGATGTCCAAGCCGCGGCTGCTCCTGCTCGACGAACCATCTCTGGGCATTGCTCCGATCATCGTGCGTGAGATCGCGCGCTTCATCGCCAGCATCAATCGCGACGACGGTGTCGGCGTCATCCTGGTCGAACAGAATTCGCGCATGGCCCTGAAGCTCTCCAGCTATTCCTACGTGCTGGAGACCGGTAAGATCGCTCTGGAAGGTGCTTCTTCCGAGCTGGCCGAAAACGATGACGTCCGCCGCGCGTATTTGGGAGGCTAGGGCGATGCGGATCCAGATCGTCAACCCGACCACAACGATAGCCTTTCAAGAGAAGAACCTCGCGGCCGCCCACCGCGTCGCTTCTGCCGGAACCGAAATCCTGTCGGTATCGGTCAAGAGCGGGCCGCCTTCGATAGAAAGCCACTTCGACGAAGCCGTCAGCACCATCGGCATTCTTGAGGCCATTCGCGAAGGCGAGGCAGCCGGCGTCGATGGCTATGTCATCGCTTGCTTCGGCGATCCCGGCTATCTGGCAGCGCGGGAGATTGCACGCGGGCCGGTCATCGGCATCGCCGAGGCTGCATTCCATGTCGCCAGCATTATCTCCACCCGTTTCTCGGTGGTCACCACTCTCGCTCGCACGAAGATCATCTGCGAGCACCTGCTCCAGATCCACGGTTTCGAACATCAATGCCGCAAGGTCCGCGCCAGCGGGCTCGAAGTTCTGGAGCTTGAGGAAACCGGCATCGCCGCCTGCCGCGACATTGTCGAGGAGTGCCGCCGCGCCGTCATTGAAGACGAAGTGGGCGCCATCGTGCTGGGCTGTGCCGGCATGGCCGACCTTGCCGACCACATCCAGAATGAGATCGGCGTGCCCGTTGTCGAAGGTGTCACCGCCGCCACCAAGATAATCGAGGCGATCGCAGGGCTGGGGCTTGGCACCTCCAAGATCGGCGATCTCGCCTATCCATTGCCGAAGAAACTGAGCGGTTCCGTTCGCCATCTGGAAATTGGCGAAGGCGGCCCGACGTCGGCCATTCGGAAAAACTGAGAAGGAACTGAAGGATGACTTATCCGCGTGACATGGTTGGCTATGGCCGGACGCCACCGCAGGCGAATTGGCCGAACGGAGCGAAGCTGGCGCTTCAGTTCATTGTCGCCTTCGAGGAAGGCTCGGAGAACTGCATCCTGCACGGCGATGCGCATTCCGAGAACTTCATCTCCGACATCATGGGGGCGCCGCAACTGTTCGGCGTGCGCAACATGAACATGGAGTCGCTCTACGAATATGGCACGCGCGTCGCTTTCTGGCGCATCTTCGACGAGTTCAAGGCGCGCGGCATCAACACCACCGTGCTCGCCAACGGTCTGGCGCTGGAACACTACCCGGAAGCGGGCAAGATCATGCATTCGCTGGGCCACGAGATCGCCAGCCACGGCTGGAAATGGATCGACCACCAGTGGATGGGCGAAGACACCGAGCGCGCCCACATGAAGCTCGCCATCGACACCATCAAGCGCGTCACCGGCGAGCGGCCGGTCGGCTGGTACACCGGCCGTTGCAGCCCCAATACGCTCAAGCTTGTGGTGGAGGAAGGCGGCTTCCTCTACGACGCCGACACCTATGCCGATGACCTGCCATATTGGGAGAAGGTGGAAGGCAAGAACCATTTGCGCATTCCCTATACGCTCGAAGCCAACGACATGCGCTTCGTAGCCACCGCGGGCTTCAACTCGGGCGACCAGTATTTCGCCTATCTGAAAGACACTTTTGACGTGCTCTACCGCGAGAGCGACCGCACGCCGCGCATGATGTCGGCAGGATTGCACCTGCGCATCGTCGGGCGCCCCGGCCGCTGGGCGTCGTTCCTGCGCTTCCTGGACTACGTGCAGAAGCATGAAGGGGTCTGGATCTGCCGCCGCGACGAGATCGCTCGCCACTGGCACAAGCACCACGCTCCTCAAGACTGAGAAGCAAGGCATCCGGGAGACGGTCGATGGCATCCTACATGGATGAACCTGATGCGGGTAAACGCATCCTTGCGCGCTGCGATGAGCTTGGCCGCATCAGCGAGCCGGGCGAGGGGGTCACGCGCCTTTATCTCACGCCGCAGCACCGCGCGGCCGCCGAAACGCTTGTTCGGTGGATGGGCGAGGCGGGAATGGACGCCCATATCGACGAAGTCGGCAATGTTGTCGGCCGCTATCATGCACAAGGCGGCGGCGGGCCATACCTGATCACCGGCTCGCACATGGACAGCGTCATCAACGCCGGGCGCTACGATGGGCCGCTTGGCGTGATTACCTCGCTGGATTGCGTTGCGGCGCTCAACGCGCGCGGCAAGCGGCTGCCGTTCGGCATCGAGGTCGTCGCGTTCGGTGATGAAGAAGGCGCGCGCTTCAGGACGACGCTGGCCGGAAGCCGGGCCATTACCGGCCAATATGGAGCTGACCTGCTCAATGCAAAGGACGACGCCGGCCTCACGCTCAGCAACGCATTGTCCGCCTTTGGCCTCGACCCCGCGCGTATCCCTGAAGCGGCGCGCAATCCGCGCGACGTGATCGGCTATGTCGAACTGCACATCGAACAGGGGCCGGTGCTTCAGGCAAAGAACCTGCCTGTCGGCGTGGTCACGGCCATCAGCGGCCAGACCCGCGCCATGGTCGAGATCAAGGGCGCGGCAAACCATGCCGGTACCGTGCCCATGGGCATGCGCAAGGACCCGTTGCTTGCGGCAAGTGAAATCGCGTTGGCAGTCGAACGTATCGCATCCTCCCACGACAACACCGTCGGTACGGTCGGCTTCATCAAGGCGGAGCCCGGATTGATCAACGTCATTCCAGGCTCTGTCTCCTTCTCCATCGACCTTCGCTCGCAAAAGGACGAGGTCCGCAAGGCAGCCTTCGCCGAGGTCGAGAAAGCCGCGCAAGAGATCGCGGCAAAGCGCGGCGTCGCCGCGAAGGTGGAGGTCATCCTCGACCTGAAGTCCTGCCCCTGCGCGCCGGATTTCGTCAGCCGGTTGCAGGCGGCGGCGGCAAGCACGGGCAGCGAGCCGGTTCTCCTGCCAAGCGGCGCCGGCCACGACGGCATGGCCATGAGCCAGTTGACCGGCATCGGCATGATCTTCGTGCGTTGCAAGGACGGCATCAGCCATTCGCCCGAGGAGTCCGTGACCTCAGGCGACGTTGCCGCCGGCGCATCGACACTCCTCCACTTCATCGAAAATTTTCAAGGGAACCGATAATGACTTCCAGCCCAGTTGCTTCACCTTCGGTCAACGGAGCTGAGAGCCGTCTCATCGACTACATCGACGCGCATCGAGATGACCAGGTTCGCATGTTGGCCGAACTGGTGAAGGTCGCCTCCGACAACCCGCCCGGAGACTGCCAGCCGCACGCCGACCGCGCCGCCGAGCTTTACGAAGCGCTTGGCTTCGAGGTCGAGCGTCACAAGGTACCGCAGGACCTGGTGGAAAAGGTCGGCATGATCAGCGCCAGCAATCTGATCGTGCGCCATCGCTTCGGCCCCGGCCCGACGATTGCACTGAATGCGCACGGCGACGTGGTTGCGCCCGGCGAGGGCTGGAGCGTCGATCCGTATGGTGCGGTAATCAAGGACGGCTGGATGTACGGTCGCGGCGTGGCCACCTCGAAGTCCGACTTCGTAAGCTATGCCTATGCGCTGCTTGCCCTGATGTCGCTTGGCGAGAAGCTCAACGGAACCATCGAAATCCACCTGACCTATGACGAGGAGGTCGGCGGCGATATTGGTCCGCTCCTTTTGTTGCAGCAAGGTTTGACCAAGCCCGATTACGTCATCTGCGCCGGCCTGTCCTACGGCGTGGTGACGGCCCATAACGGCTGCCTGCATCTCGATGTCGAGGTGCGCGGCAGGTCCGCACACGCGGCTCGGCCCGAAACGGGCGTGGATGCGCTGGAGGCGGCGACCCACATCCTGAACCGGCTCTATTCGCTGCGCGCCGGCTTTGCCAGCCAGAAATCCTCGGTCAACGGCATCACCATTCCCTCGATGGTAGTCGGCCTCATCTCGGGCGGCATCAACACCAACGTCGTGCCGGACAAGATCACCATGCGCGTCGACCGGCGCATGATCCCGGAGGAGAACGGGCCTGAAGTGGCGCGTGGCCTGATCGCCTTCATCGAGAAATCAGCGCGCGAGATGCCCGGCATCGACTGCAACGTGCGCCAGCTCATGCTGGCCAATCCCCTGAAGCCGATCGAAGGCGGCGAGGCGCTGGCAAGCGCCCTGCAGCGCCATGCCTCGGCATTGACCGGTGAAGATATTCCCGCGCACGGCGTGCCGCTCTACACCGATGCGCGCCACTACTGCAACGCCGGCATTCCGACCGTGCTTTATGGCGCAGGCCCCCGCACCATGCTGGAGGCGAACGCCCATCGCGCCGACGAAAAGCTCAAGCTCGACGACCTCGCCCTAGCAACCAAGGTCGTTGCGCTCGCGCTGCATGATTTGCTGACTGAAAAGTAGAAACCGGCAGTACCGGTCAAAGCGGTGGGAGACAGCTTTGACCGGTACTGACCGAATAGATCAGCGCACCACCAGTATGGGCAGCGTCGTGCTGTGGACGACTTCGGCGGTCTGGCTGCCCAGAAGCAGCCGGCCGACGCCCCTGCGGCCATGCGAGGCCATCACGATCAGATCGCTGCCGAGCTTCTTGGCGGTTTCAAGTATTCCCTCCGCAGGCGAATGGTCGGAAGCGGTCACATAGTCCGCATTCACGCCGATTTTCTCTGCCAGCTTGCGTGCTTCCGAAAACACGGTCTCGGAAAATTCCTTCTGGCTCGCTTCATAGCGGATCTTGTCGTTCTCGCCCGCCACCCAGCCGGTGACATCGACCATGCCTCCCATCGGAAACGGCCTCGTAACCAGTACTACCGAGGCTTTGGCGTTCAATGCTTTTGCAAGGGAAAGCCCATGCTCAACGCCCTTTTTCGAAATAGTCGAGCCGTCGTCCGCTATTAAAATATTTCTGTACATTTTCATTATTCTCCATTTTGCTCTGAAGACGTATCAAATTAGCACGGCATGAGAGGTCATTGCTTGCGCGGGCTCAATCCGGGCGAGGTTTCTTGAGAATGTAACCGCCGGCGGCTCCCACGGCTATACCCATCGCAATTCCGATTGCGGCGTTGTCGAAGGCAACAATGCCAAACACCGCGCCAAGGCCAATTCCCGCTGCAATACCAATTGCCATAAGGGTTCCTTCGGCCGGCAATTTCAGCCGATCCTGCGCTCAAAATCCGCATTCTCGATCCTGTTGAGAATGGAACAGGCCGTTTCCGCGCGCTGCCGTGGGCGGTGGCTCAGTTCCTGGCCCGCGAGACAGGCAGGGGCGTTCAAGGAATCGTCCCAGACCGTAAGGGTGCCATCGTCCTCTTCGATGCACCTGTATCTCAGGTTGTCACCGCTCATCCTCGAGAGATGGAGCGGTTGGCGAATCGATCAAATCAACGTTCGTTGCACCAGGTTAAAGTTTGCGTCATCAAGGTTCAGGAGACGGCCTTCGCCTGCCTGCCCGTCATCTCGTCTATGATGATCCGGTAGAAAAGGTGAGGGGTCGTCCCTTGGTCGACAGGCTTTATGCCGCCCGGCTCCCACCAGTTCGCAGTTTGGCTGAGCAGGGACCAGGCGCGCTCGCGCTCGGTTTTCCAGCCTATCCGGTCCGGCAATTCCTCATAGCGTCCGTTCACGATGACGCTGCGCCATTCACGATTCTGGCCGAACTCGTCGACCTGGACGCAGACAAGGGGATTGGCCCGCATCCATTCGATTTTCTGGCCCGTGAGAGCGAAGCTGTAGAGATAGGCGCCTTCGGCCACGAACTGGATGGGCAGGACATAAGGCTGTCCGTTGCTGCAGCAGCCGAGATGGCCGAATCGCACCGTCGACAGCACGGCCTTGCACTGCGATCTATCAAGTTCTTCGATAATCACGATTGCGTCTCCGCTTCCGCTGCCGGCTGCTGCTTCTATCTTGCGACGAGAACCGGCAACTTCGTCGTTGCCAGCACTTCCGCCGTCTGGCTGCCCAGCATCACCCGATCAAAGCCCGTTCGTCCGTGCGATGACATGACGATGAGAGTACAGCCTTTTTCCTCGGCCGTCTCCACCAGCGCTCTCGCCGCCAACCGCCATGGAACGTGGATGGTCTCAATAGGAACGCCCATGCTTTCCGCCTTGGTCTTCACTTGCGCCAGAATGCGCTCGGCAATCTTGCGCTGGGCATCGTCATATGCGGCCAGTTCGCTTTCGCTCGGCGCCCACAGGTCGGATGCAAACGCGAACTGGCCGCCAAGCGGTTCGGTGACGGTTATGGCAGTGACCTTGCTGCCGTGCTTCTTCGCCAGCGCGAGGCCTTGGTTGACGCCAATCTGCGCCACATCCGAGCCGTCCGTGGGAATGAGAATATGGGCGTACATCGATATCCCTCAGCTTGCGCACGGCACATAATTTGCCGCAGGGCCGTGCGTACCAATGCGGCATGAGTTAGCGGACGACCAGCACCGGAACGGTCGAACTTTGGGTCACTTCCGCGGTCTGGCTTCCCAGAAGCAGCCTGCCAAGGCCGCGCCTGCCGTGAGATGCCATGACGATAAGGTCGCAATCTTTGATCTTGGCCAGCCGAAGGATGGCTTCGGCGGGAGAACTGTCGATCTCATGCACGAGATCCACATCCACCTCGTGCTCTGCCGAACGGCCTTCGATGAATTCGAACCTCTCTTTCATCAGCGCGTCTATCTGCTGGTCGTAGCGGACGACGGGGTCGTCGATGCCACCCAGGCGGGCCGCGCTCGCCATCTCCCGGCTCAAAGGCTCGGAAACGGTCAGGACGGTAACTTTGGCGTTCAGCGGCTTGGCGAGCTTCAAGCCTTGATCGAGACCCTTACGGGCAAGCTCCGAGCCGTCGGTCGCAATGAGAATGTGCTTGTACATTCGAGTTTTCCTTTTCCAGCTTGAGGCCATCGGTAACCTCATCAGACGCTGGAGGCATTGTCCGATATCAAACTGGAACTCGGTTCCGCCACGCACCGGCAGTGAAAGGTGATCGGAAAAAGGATGGTTGAGATGTTCTGTTTGCATCAGCGCAAAGCAGCCTCTTTTCCGATCGGCTAGTCATTCGCGACATCAAGTATCTTGGGATCAAGGAAATTCCGATGAACTACGTTGCCTATCTCGCAGTCTTCACCGTGGCCGTGGTGGTTATATTGTCGTCTTTGGGATTTGCCTGAGGAATGTAGGTTCCCTGACCCGCCAATCGGCTGGTCGCGCGGCTACGAACGCAAGCAGCATTTGCCAATCAGCCCCGGCTCGCCGCCGGGGCTGATTGCGTCTGTGTGAGCCAATTCACATACGGCTCGTCACATATCCCTGAAAGTTCAAGCCGAACTATCGGTGCGAAGGCCGCCGATCGTCGATTAAAGTTGACTAAAATGGAAAACTTTTCGGGGCGCATGATGACGGATTGGCAGGCAATGAAAAGCGCGCCTCGGGACGGGAGGGTCATCATAGCGCAGCGAAAAACAAACGGCCCGGAAGTGGCGATCCAGTGGATGCGGGCCAGTCGACGGATTGCGGTCACTGTGGACGGAACGCCGTTTGTCCCGCCCGTCACGGGTGACTGGGTGATTGCGGGCACGAGCCGCTTATTCTCCCCAATCCGCTGGAAGGTGAAAGAACCGGACCCTGCGGAAATGCCTGACCCGACATGTCTCCGGCGGGCATAGGACGTGAGCGCCGTAGCCACGATCAGGGGGCTGATGGACCATCCGCGTCCGCGAACGTCAGTTCATGGATATTCGAGCTTTCGATGATGGAATTGTCTGGTACGCCCAAGGGGAATCGAACCCCTGTTACCGCCGTGAAAGGGCGGTGTCCTGACCGCTAGACGATGGGCGCGCTCAGATGAGGGCGGTTTATAGTTGTGTTGCGCACATCGGGCAACCCCATCCGAACCGGCATTTCGCAACTTTTTTCGCGATGTGGCTTTGATGTGGAAACCGCTGTCTGTGCGAGTTCGGCAGCACGCGGCAAAAGCGTCCGCGAGACAGCGCCGATACCGAGATGGTTGACTTGGGAACTTACTTGCGGCGACGGCAGCGCCAGTTCCAGTCGCGCTCGGGGCCGACGTCCACATGCACTGAATCCGTGTGGCAGTAGGTGCCGACGCCGCCACGGCCCGGCATGGAGCGCAGGTAGTTGGCCAGTTCCCACTTGCTCACGCCCGGCACCTGGATATCGGCGGCGGCACAATACATGTGCAGGGAATTCTTCGCACCGCGTGCGCGGCGGTTGCGGGCCGGGTCGCGATAGCCGGAGGTGACCATGAGCTTCTTGCCGTAATGGCCTTCGATGGTCTTGAGCACGCGCACCAGCGACGGCTTCAGGCAGGCGACGTCGACGCGCTCGGTCTGCTTGAGCAACCCGTTGGGGGCCAACCGCGCCAGACCTGCCGCCGAGGCGACCTGGTAGGCGCCGAAATCTTCTTCCTCGTTAAGGTCGATATCGCTTTCGTCGTCGAGACCGGATTTGCGCTTGATCTCGAACAGCGCCGTCTGGCGCACGCCCGGAAGCGCGTCCGTGGTGTAGTTGTGCGTATCGGGCGTCGCCGAGACCGAGGCGATGACCGGCTTTGCCGGCTCCGTCGATGCCAGCGTGATGATCGGCTTGGCCGGTTGGGCCGGTTCGGCCGGCGCAACGGCCTTCGGCTTCGGCGCCGGAGCGGCGGAGGCGGGCGTGGCGCCGAACAGCGAAGCGAGGAAGCCCTTCTTCTTGGGTGCGGCTTCCTGAATAGGCGGTTCCGTTGCGGTTACGTAGAATTCGGCGGTCTGCGCGGCTTCTGCAGGTGTCGCCGCCGGCTTTGCAGGTGCGGCTTCGGCGACTTGCTGTGTAGTTTCGTGCGCTACAGGGGCTGCGGCAGGCGCTGTTGCCGCTTCCTGCTGCGGTGCCGCGTCGGCGACCTCGGCCGTTGCCGCCGGCGCTTGAACTGGCTGTTCGCCGCCCGGTTTCGTCGTCGGCATGAAGGCCACCTGATCGGGCAGGGTGACATCGCCTTCGCTGCTCGTCAGCGCCTGAGGCACTGCCGCGACAGAATCACCTGCGGTTGCATCGGCAGGCGTCGATGCCGCGGCCATCTCGGTTGCCGAGGCGTTATAGCCGGGCATGGCAACCGAAAGCGTCGGGTCTGTCGTGGAGGTGCAGGATGCAAGGAGGACAGATAGCAAAGCCGCCGCAATGGCGCGGCGTTCACCCTTTCCGAGGCGCGATCCCTTAAACTGCAAACTCAAATTCCCCCTCGGTTTCCGACCGGCAATTCCCTGGCGTTGTCGTTCACATCAACGCCCTGATGATCGTGTTTCCGGCCTGGAAACGAGACCTGTGTCGAATCAGCAACGCTACTGAAAATCGAGCGGATATCGACAGAATAAGCTTACTGCACAGTTGACGCCGCCATTTCACCTGCTTTGCGCCATCCGTCAACTCACCACAGATTACAGATTGTTACACGCGCACCTTCACATAGGTGCCGGGCGCTTCCCCCAGCGCTTTCAAATGCTTGCCGGGAATACGCGCCGCCACGAGGGTGCCTTCGCGGGCCTCGATCCAGCTTTGCCAGTTCGGCCACCACGAGCCCGGCGTTTCCTTGGCCTTGGCGAACCAGTCGTCGAATTCGCCCACCGGCTTGCCGCCGGTCCAGTACTGGTACTTGTTCATTTGCGGTGGATTGATCACGCCCGCGATGTGGCCGGACCCGGCCATCACATAGTCCACCTTGCCGCCAAAGTATTTGCAGCCGAGAAACACCGAGCGCGCCGGCGCGATGTGGTCTTCCTTCGCGGCGAGGTTGTAGACCGGGATGATGACGTCGGCCAGCGATACGGTGCGGCCGGCAAGTTCCATGCGGCCTTGCGAGAGGTTGTTCTCGAGATAGCAGTTGCGCAGGTAGAAGGAATGGTTGGCGGCTGCCATGCGCGTCGAATCGGCATTCCAGTAGAGCAGGTCGAAGGGCAGGGGATCCTTGCCGCGCATGTAGTTGTTGACGACATAGGGCCAGATCAGGTCGCCCGAGCGCAGCATGTTGAAGGCCGTCGCCATCTTGGTGCCGTCGAGATAGCCCTTCTCGTTCATCGAGCGTTCGACGGCGGAAACCTGGTCTTCGTCGACGAACACCTTGAGGTCGCCTGCGTAGGTGAAATCGACCTGCGTGGTGAAGAAGGTGGCGGAGCGGATACGCTCGTCGCCTTCCTGCGCCAGAAGCGCCAGAGCCGCCGCCAGAAGCGTGCCGCCGACGCAATAGCCGATGGCGTTGACCTCGCGCTCGCCGGTCTCCTTCTCGATGGTGTCGAGGCCGTATTGCAGGCCCTCGCGGATATAGGCTTCCCAACTCTTGGTGCCATGGCGCTCGTCCGGGTTGACCCATGAGATGACGAAAACCGTATGTCCCTGCTCGATCGCCCATCGGATGAAGGATTTTTCCGGATTGAGGTCGAGAATGTAGAACTTGTTGATCCAGGGCGGGCAGATCAGAAGTGGACGCTTCAGAACCTTCTCGGTGGTCGGCGCATACTGGATGATCTCGGCGACATCGCTGCGGCCGACGACCTTGCCGGGCGTCACGGCGACGTTCTTGCCGATCTCGAACTTGGTGTAATCGGCCTGTCTGAGCTTCAGGTCGCCCTTGCCGGCGGCGATGTCCTCGGCCAGCATCTTCATGCCCTTGACGAGGTTCTCGCCGTTGGAAGCGACCGTTTCGCGAAACAGCTCTGGATTGGTCAGGATAAAGTTCGACGGCGAGATCGCGTTCGACACCTGCTTCATGTAGAAGCTCGCCTTGTGGCGCGTGTGCTCGTCCAGCCCGTCGGCGTGCTCGACAAGGTCGGAGGCCCAGCGCGCCGTGATGAGATAGGCCTGCTTGAGGAAGTCGAAAAAGGCGTTTCGGCTCCATTCCGGGTCCTGGAAGCGCTTGTCGCCGCGTTCCGGCTTGATCGATTCGGTCGTTGGCTCGGTCCCAGCAGGTGCGGCTGCTTTCGAAATCGCATTGGCCCACACGTTCATATACCCGGCGAAAAGCTGCGTCTGCGCCTCCAACGCGCGCTGCGGGTCGGAAAGCCAGTATTCGGTGAGCTTGGAGAAGGTCTTGACCATGTCTGCCACCGGCTCGGCGACGTGGTCGCGCACTTCGCCCTTTTCACGCGGCTCCACCCATGCCGATGCGGCCTTTCCGGCCTGCTCGACCATGCGGGCAAGGTTGAGCGCAAAGCGTTCGGGATCCTTCACAAGATACTGGTCGGCAGAAGGAGGGGCTTCGCTTTCGGCTTTGCCTTGGCCGGGTTTTTCGGACATGGTTCGCGCGGTTCCTCCCGAAGCCTTTGTTGACATGGTACCATGAGACGGCTGATAGGGTCCAACAAGGTCTACCGCGCCTTTCACGGATGCAACATGACACATAGTATCGCAAAGGTTGTTTATTTTGGCATGGGCTTTCTTGGCCGCGGCACCGCTTTGGCCGGCTTGCTGATGCTGGCCGCATGCTCAACCTCCAACATCGAGGATGCGGCGCCGGCGGCGAATGCGGCATCAACCGGGCCCAACATGGTCGGTCCGAACGACACCGGCACATTCCCCAACCTCAATATTCCGGCCCAGCAGGCCGCCCCCCAGTTCACCGACGAGGAGGCGAAGGCCAAACTGGCGACCCTGAACGCCGACAATGCGACGGCTCGAAATCCGGCCCGCAGCGCAGGCGCGAAGGACGACAGCGCCTCGCTCAATGCCTTGGCCAGGAGCCATGGCAAGGACACGCTGAAACAGATCGAAGGCAAATGCGATCCCGCCCTCGACCCGACCTGCAAATAGGGGTATATCGCGCCCGACTTCGCCCCACTCGATTGCTGGAACTGACATGGAAGAGTTTCACAAGGTTCGCCGCCTTCCGCCCTACGTTTTCGAGCAGGTCAACCGGCTGAAGGCCAGCGCCCGCGCTCGCGGCGCCGACATCATCGATCTCGGCATGGGCAATCCGGACCTGCCGACGCCCAAGGCCATCGTCGACAAGCTGTGCGAAGTCGTGCGCGATCCGCGCACGCACCGCTATTCCTCCTCGCGCGGCATTCCCGGCCTGCGCCGCGCCCAGGCCAATTACTATGCCCGCCGCTTCGGCGTGAAGCTGAACCCAGATACGCAGGTCGTGGCGACACTCGGCTCCAAGGAAGGCTTCGCCAACATGGCGCAGGCTATCACCGCGCCCGGCGACGTGGTGTTGTGCCCCAACCCGACCTACCCGATCCACGCTTTCGGCTTCATCATGTCGGGCGGCGTCATCCGCTCCATGCAGGTCGAGCCGGATGACGGCTTCATTCCGGCGCTGGAACGTGGCGTGCGTCACTCCATCCCCAAGCCGCTCGCGCTGATCCTGAACTACCCGTCCAATCCGACGGCGCTGGTTGCCTCTCTCGACTTCTACAAGGACGTGGTCGCCTACGCGAAGAAGAACGACATCATCATCCTGTCCGACCTTGCCTATTCGGAGATCTATTTCGACGGCAATCCGCCGCCTTCCGTGCTGCAGGTTCCGGGTGCGATGGACATCGCGGTCGAGTTCACCTCGATGTCGAAGACCTTCTCCATGCCCGGCTGGCGCATGGGCTTTGCCGTCGGCAACGAACGCCTGATCTCGGCGCTCACCCGCGTGAAGTCCTATCTCGATTACGGCGCTTTCACGCCGATCCAGGTTGCGGCTACTGCTGCCCTGAACGGCGATGGTTCGGACATCGCCGAAGTGCGCGATGTCTACCACAAACGCCGCGATGTCATGGTCGACGCCTTTGGCCGCGCCGGCTGGCCGATCCCGGCTCCAGCGGCTTCCATGTTTGCCTGGGCGCCGATCCCCGAGCAGTTCCGACAACTCGGCTCTCTCGAGTTCTCCAAGCTTCTGATCGAGCATGCGGACGTTGCCGTGGCCCCCGGCGTCGGCTTCGGCGAGCATGGCGATGAATATGTGCGCATCGCGTTGGTCGAAAACGAGCATCGCATCCGCCAGGCCGCGCGCAACATCAAGCGCTTCCTGTCCACGAGCGCGAAGCAACCCAACAATGTGGTTCCGCTCTCCGCGCACCGCTGAGAGCTTTGCCGCATTCCATGAGATTTAAGAGGGACGTCGCCAGTCATGGCTGAAGCACTGCGCATTGGCATAGCCGGCCTCGGCACGGTTGGAGCATCTGTGGTTCGCGTTCTCGCGGATAAGGCCGCCGAACTGACCCGCCAGTGCGGCCGGGATGTGGTGGTCACTGCAGTCTCGGCCCGCGACCCCAAGCGCGACCGCGGCGTTGATCTGAGCGCCGCCCAGTGGTTCGACGATCCGGTGGAATTGGCCGAGAAGGCCGATATCGACGTTTTCGTCGAACTGATCGGCGGTGATGAAGGCACTGCGCGGGCCTGCGTGAAGGCGGCACTGGAAGCTGGCCGGCATGTCGTGACGGCCAACAAGGCGCTTTTGGCCAAGCATGGCGTGGCGCTGGCCGAGGCGGCGGAAAAGCGCGGCGTTCTGTTGAACTACGAGGCGGCAGTTGCCGGCGGCATTCCCGTCATCAAGACGATGCGCGAGGCGATGGCCGGCAATACGGTGTCGCGCGTGTTCGGCATATTGAACGGCACCTGCAACTACATCCTCACCCGCATGGAAGCCGAGGGCCTCTCGTTCGAGGATTGCCTCAAGGACGCGCAGCGCCTCGGTTATGCCGAAGCCGATCCGACCTTCGACATCGAGGGCAACGACACGGCCCACAAGCTGTCCATCCTGACCAGCCTTGCCTTCGGCACGAAGATTGCCGCCGACAGCATCTATCTGGAGGGCATCTCCAACATTACCCAGGCCGACATTCGCGCCGCCGGCGAGCTTGGCTATCGCATCAAGCTTTTGGGCGTCGCCCAGCGCACCGAAAGCGGCATCGAACAGCGTGTTCACCCGACGATGGTGCCGACTGCATCGGTCATCGCGCAGGTCAACGGCGTCACCAACGCGGTGGCAATTGAGACGGATATTCTGGGCGAGTTGCTGCTTTCCGGTCCGGGCGCGGGCGGCAACGCTACGGCTTCCGCCGTGGTCGGCGACATCGCAGACATCGCCAAGAGCCGCCCCGGCTTCCAGCACGGCCCGGTGTTCGGGCGTCCCGCCAAGGAACTGAGGCCCTATAAGAAGGCGCAGATGCGCTCTCACGCCGGAGGCTATTTCATTCGTCTCACGGTGCACGACCGCATCGGCGTGTTCGCTGCCATAGCCCGGCGTATGGCCGATAACGACATCTCGCTGGAATCGATCGTCCAGCACGCGGACGGCAAGGAAGCGCTCGCTCAGAAGACCGTCATCCTCGTCACCCATGAGACGACGGAGTCCGCCGTGCGCAAGGCCGTCGAAGGTGTCACCAAGGACGGCCACCTGACCTCGAAGCCGCAGGTCATCCGCATCGAGCGGGCTGAGTAGCCAACTCCTTCATTTCTCTGGCCCGCCTCCCAAGGGAAATGGAACCTTAGCGAGGTCCACGCCGTTGTTCCCTCGTGCGTTTTGCACTTCTCAAAGAGGGACACTCTATGGCTGGAAGCGTTTTAATCAGTATCCTGATCACCTTCCTGGTGATCGTTCTCGTACTTTACCTCGTTCAACGCCTGCCGCTCGATGGGCGCACGCGTCAGATCGCGCAGGTCGTCGTGATCATCATCGGCATCATCTCGATGCTGAAATACCTCGCGGTATTCTAGCCGCGCCATTCCGCCCCGGACGCTTACTCTCTTGCCCGAAAGGAAATTGACATGGCTGACACAGTGAAGGCCGAAGACGTTCAGGACGCGATGAAGAAGCAGATTGCCGAGCTTCGTCGCGAGATGAGCAAGATAAACAAGGCTTTGGCAGAGCGGGCGGAGGAGGCAGCCGAGCAAGCCTCAGGCTGGTATGAAGCGGCTTCGGACCGGGCGTCGCGCACCGCGCAGCAATTGAAGACGGGTGCCCGCAGCGTATCCGAGACGGTGCAGAACAATCCGGGCACGGTGTCGAGCGCCCTGGTTCTCGGTGGCGCCATCGGTCTCCTGATCGGCATGATGATCGGCCAGTCAGGTTCTCGCGAGCGCGACTGGTATAGTCGCTGGCGCTCGGGAAATTTCACCACAAAGCCCGCCTTGCCAACGATTGACGTGCCGCAGATTCCCACGGCTCCGCTGCCTCGGTGGAGCCGTTGGACTTTCAATCGATTGATATCGTTGATTGCCGCAGAACTCCTTTTGGGGGACTTGCCGTTGTCATGAGCCTTTGACAAAAGGAGGCCTCGTTCCAGAGGGTGGAGCGTGGTGAAAAGGGTTTCAGAAGACATCATGAATGCGGCACAAAAGATCAGCGCAGGCCTCGACCGGGTTCTAACCATGGAGTTGGTGCGCGTAACCGAGCGCGCGGCTGTCGCCGCTGCCAGGCTGCGCGGGCGCGGCGATGAAAAGGCCGCCGATCAGGTCGCCGTCGATGCCATGCGCAAGGAACTGAATCACCTGGCCATCAAGGGCACGGTGGTGATCGGCGAGGGCGAGCGCGACGAGGCGCCGATGCTCTACATCGGCGAGGAAGTCGGCACCGGCAAGGGGCCGTCCGTCGACATAGCGCTTGATCCGCTGGAAGGCACCACCATCTGCGCCAAGAACCTGCCCAACGCGCTGGCCGTCGTCGCGCTTGCCGAGAAGGGCAGCCTGCTCAACGCCCCTGACGTCTACATGGACAAGATCGCCATTGGTCCCGGTTATCCGGAAGGCACCATCGATATCGACGCCTCGCCGGCCGAAAACATCGCCAGCCTTGCCAAGGCCAAGGGCGTCACCATCGGTGAAATCACCACCTGCATTCTGGATCGCCCGCGCCATGCCAAGCTGATCGAGGCGGTGCGTGCAACCGGCGCTGCCATCCGCCTCATCGGTGACGGCGATGTCGCAGGCGTCATCCACACCACCGATCCGGAAGAAACCGGCATCGACCTTTATCTCGGCACCGGCGGCGCGCCGGAAGGCGTGCTGGCTGCGGCAGCGTTGCGCTGCACCGGCGGCCAAATGCAGGGCCGCCTGATCCTCGATACGCCGGAAAAGGTCGCCCGCGCGGCCAAGATGGGCATCTCCGATCCGAAGAAGGTCTATCGCACCGACGAGATGGCGCGCGGCGACGTGCTGTTTGCCGCGACCGGCGTCACCGACGGCAACATGCTGCAAGGCGTCAAGTTTGGCCGCAACTACATCACCACGCACACCATCGTGTTGCGTTCCTCCTCTCGCACTGTTCGCGAGATCAAGGCGCGGCATCAGGATCTGGACAAATTCTGATTCCACCGCTGGTGACGGTGGCCTACAGTCGCGCTGCAATGTGCAGGCGTGACTGACAATGGCCGACAAGCGGCTCTTTCTCGATGTAAGGCGTTCGGCCACCGGTGTTCTTTGGGAACACCGGCTGACCGAGCGCGAGGACATGGCGGCCCTTGCCATCGCGCAAGGGCTGGGCGTTTCCGATATCGTCGCGCGCGTTCTGGCCGGGCGCGGCGTGCAGGCCGCTGGTGCGGCGCGCTTCCTCGATCCGACCATTCGCGAACTGCTGCCCGACCCGGCATCGCTGACCGACATGGAAAAGGCGGCGGATCGCATCGCCGCTGCAGTTACTGCGCGCGAAAGAGTGGCGATCTTCGGCGATTACGATGTCGATGGCGCGGCTTCGTCGGCTCTGGTCAAACGCTTCCTGGGCCATTTCGGCGTCGAGTCCGAAATCTACATCCCTGACCGCATATTCGAAGGTTATGGCCCGAACCCGGACGCGATGCGCGAGCTTGTCGGGCGCGGTGCTAGGCTGATCGTGACCGTCGATTGCGGCACCAACAGTGCAGCCGCCATCGATGCCGCGCGTGAAGCCGGCGCCGATGTCGTGGTGCTTGACCACCACCAGGTCGGCGGCGCGCTGCCGGACGCAGTCGCCGTCGTCAATCCAAACCGCGAGGACGATCTGTCGGGGCAGGGCCATCTGTGCGCCGCCGGTGTCGTCTTCCTGACGCTGGTCCAGACGGCGAAGGTACTGCGCAGCCATCTGCCGGGATCGCCCCAACCGGACCTTCTCAGCCTGCTCGATCTGGTGGCGCTTGCCACGGTTTGCGACGTGGTGCCGTTGATCGGCGTCAACCGCGCCTTCGTCGTCAAGGGCCTCCAGATCATGCGCCAGCAGACCAATGTCGGCTTGGCGGCGTTGGCGCGCGCGGCGCGCATCGGCGAGCCGGTCAGTGTCTTTCATCTGTCGTTCCTGCTCGGCCCCCGCATCAATGCCGGCGGGCGCATCGGCGATGCCGCGCTCGGCAGCCGGCTGCTTGCCACCGACGATCCGGTCGAGGCCGGTACGATTGCCGAGACCCTCGACCGCCTGAACCAGGAGCGCCAGGCGATGGAAGCCGAGATGCTGGCCGAGGCCCGCGCCGAGGCCGACGCCGAGCTTGCCGGTGGCAACGGGCCGGCCGTCATCGTCACGGCCAGCACGAAATGGCATCCCGGCATTGTCGGCCTCCTTGCCTCGCGGCTGAAGGACCATGCGCGCCGGCCTGCCTTCGCCATCTCGTTCAATCCGAACGGCGTCGGCACCGGTTCCGGGCGCTCCGTGCCCGGCTTCGACCTTGGCCGTCTGGTCCGGGATGCGGTTTCATCGGGTCTGATCGTCAAGGGCGGCGGTCACGCGATGGCGGCAGGCATCACCGTCGAGCGCGACAAGCTAGGCGCCTTGCGCGCCTTTTTCGAGGAAAAGGCGGCGGCAGATGTTTTCCGCCTGCAGGATCAGGAAAGCCTGATGATCGACGGCGCGCTCAGCGCCGAGGGCGTGACCCTGCAATTGCTGGATTCGCTCGAAAAGGCCGGGCCCTACGGCACCGGCCACGTTGCCCCGATCTTCGCCCTGCCGCGTCACAAGCTGGTGGATGCGCGGCAGGTCGGCACCAACCATATCCGCGCCGATCTCCAGTCCGGCAGCGGCGGCCGCATCCAGGCCATCGCCTTTCGCGCGGTCGATACGGCGCTTGGCGACTTCCTGTTCAAGAGCAGGGGTGCGGCGGTTCATGTCGCCGGTTCGCTGTCGAGCAACTACTGGAACGGCAATCGCCGCGCCCAGTTCCGCATCATCGACGCGGCTTCCGCCTGATTTGGTGAAATTTCAGCCCAGAACCGACTGGAGCCGCGCAAGTTCGGCCACATGGGCCTTGGTGGCTTCGTAGCCGAACCGGATCGCCTCGTCGGCGCGGTGGAACTCAGCCATGCCGATATGGCCGAGTTTCGGCTGGATCGAAAGGTCCGGCGGATCGCCGGCAAGGCGGGCCCGAGAAATCCGGTCCTGGATGATGTTGAAGGCTTCGACCATGACGCCGGTGATGCCGAGACGGCTTTCCTTGGCATGCGCCGCGTCCTCGTGCCTTCGTTCGGCCGGCGCGTCGTGCTCCACCAGAAGGTCGCCCGCGCTGTGCCGGATCACCGCCGCGCGGCCGAAATTGTCGGAGCTCAGGTTGACCGCGATGACGATGGGCTGTTCCTGCGCCCGGCACACCGACACCGGCACCGGATTGACCAGAGCGCCATCGACCAGCATGCGGCCGTTGCAGTTGACCGGCTCGAACACGCCGGGCAGCGCATAGGATGCGCGCATGGCGGTGATCAGCGATCCGTTCGACAGCCAGATTTCATGGCCGGTGCGGATTTCGGAGGCCACGCTGACGAACGGCTTCGGCAAATCCTCGAACCGCACGCCGGCCAGATGTTCTCGCAGCCGCGCATCGAGCCGCATGCCGCCGAACAGTCCGTTGCCGCGAAGGTTGATGTCCAGCAGGCCGAAAATGCGCCGCTTGGTCAGGCTGCGCGCGAACTCTTCCAACTCGTCCAGCTTGCCGGCCAGATAGCAGCCGCCCACCAGCGCGCCGATTGAAGTACCCGCAATCATGGAGATTTCGATGCCGGCTTCGTCCAGCGCCCGCAGCACGCCGATATGCGCCCAGCCACGCGCGCAGCCCCCGCCAAGCGCAAGTGCGATGCCGGTTTTTTTGGCAGGTTTTGGAACAGTCGGGCCAGCCGACGAGGAGAGGCCGTTGGCTTCCCGAACGTCTGGTCTGCTGTACAATGACGCCCAGTCGAGCATCACGATCTCCCTAGTCCCTGGGTAAGCTTACCTCTTGCCCGTATCGAAATGGTGAATGCGCTGGAAGGCAACACACCAATTGGTTCAATCGGCCTTTCGATAGGTTGATCCGGCGTCGAACAACGGCTGACTACCGTCGCCGGCAAGAGTTGCCTTGCCGCCGTCAATCTCCACCGTCCGGTAAAAGCAGGAACGCCGTCCGGTATGACAGGTTGCATCGTGACCTGCGACTTTCACGCGCAGCCAGACTGCATCCTGATCGCAATCGGTCCGCACTTCTGTGACGTACTGCACATTGCCGGATGTTTCGCCCTTCTTCCAAAGCGCCTTGCGCGAGCGCGACCAATAGTGGGCGATGCCGGTTTCCAGCGTCAGCGCCAGGGCCTCGGCGTTCATGTGCGCCACCATCAACAGCATGTCGTCTGCCGCATCGGTCACGATAGCGGTGACAAGGCCGTTCGCATCGAAGCGCGGCGTGAACGCCGTGCCTTCCTCCAATGCTTTCTTGTCGGCCGGGGCCGCAGCAAAAACGAGCGCCGACATTGCCGGTCCCTGTGTCTGGAAGGCGGAGAGGGTGGCGTTACGCCTTCAGGCCGCCCCGCACCATGGTCATGAAACGGATTTGCTCTTCCGGGTTGTCGCGGAACGAGCCGGTGAAGGTCGAGGTCAGCGTGGTCGAGCCCTGCTTGCGGATGCCGCGCATGGCGATGCACATATGCTCGGCTTCGATCATCACTGCCACGCCGCGCGGATTGAGCACGTCCTGAATGGTGCCGGCGATCTGCGCCGTCATCGCTTCCTGCGTCTGCAGGCGGTGGGCGAAGATTTCAACCACGCGGATGATCTTCGACAGGCCGACGACCTTGCCGTCCGGAAGGTAGCCGACATGCGCCTTGCCGATGATCGGCACCATGTGGTGCTCGCAATGCGAATGGAATTCGATGTCCTTGACGATGACCAGGTCGTCATAGCCGGCCACTTCCTCGAACGTGCGGCCAAGTTCCTCGGCCGGGTCCTTGTCGTAGCCGGAAAACATCTCGCGGTAGGCCTTGGTCACGCGCTTGGGCGTATCGAGCAGGCCTTCGCGGTCGGGATTGTCGCCGGTCCAGCGCAGCAGCGTGCGCACGGCGGCCTCCACCTCGGCTTCGCTCGGGCGGCTGAGCGCCCGCGTTTCGACATTGGGCACGTTGGGCATGAGTTTCTTGATGACGGCGTCCATAAAAGGCGTCTCCCGTAGTCCCTCTCTAAGAAGGGACGAGTTGAACGGACCACTGCCTTATGCGGGATCGTCATGAAACGGCCCGAAGCGGCGTGACGTGGTTCCGGTAGCTTAGACGCACAACTCGCCTTGCCGTTCCCGGAACTGGAGCATTATATATTCAACCAGCGCCGCAATTAAAAGTGCAGATGCGGCAATCGCTGTCTATCGGGCGGCGATAGATCGGAAAATTATGATTGATGACGTCTACAACAGGAAAATTCTGGCTTTTGCCGGGAACATCGACCGCATAGGCAGGCTGGAAAACCCTGACGCCACCGCCACGGCACACTCGAAACTCTGCGGATCGACGGTTACCATCGACCTCAAGATGGATAACGGTATCGTGATCGACTTCGCGCATGACGTTAAGGCCTGCGCGCTGGGTCAGGCGTCGTCGTCCATCATGGCGCAGCATGTCGTGGGCGCGAGTTCGCAGGAATTGCGCACGGTGCGCGAGCAGATGCTGAAAATGCTGAAGGAAAACGGTGCGCCGCCCGAAGGCCGCTTCGATGACCTGAAATATCTTGAGCCGGTGCGCGATTACAAGGCGCGCCATGCCTCGACCATGCTGACCTTCGACGCTGTCGTCGACGCCATCGACCAGATCGAGAAGAAGGCCGAACAGGCGGCGTAAAGCCGCCGGTCGCGAATACCCCCTCATCCGCCCAAGCTGCGCCCGGCCCCCCCCCGGCCCCAGCGAGGGAGGATGAGGGGTGGATGGCGCCACCGCAAACCCCGACCACAACCCC
>CAZROU010000014.1:0-2981 GCA_964601795.1 uncultured Mesorhizobium sp.
CTGCTCCCCTGGTGAGGCAAGACCACCGGACGGGCGGCCGCAAGGCCGCACTATTAACTAAACGAGCGACCGAACGGCCGCCCGTCCTCCCGACCTGCGCTTCAATTGCAAAGGTCAGTTCTTTGACAATGGCCAGACGGAGCAAATCCGGTCGTGGCAATGAATAAGTGTAACCATCTCTTCGTCATCCTAGGGCGGAGCAGGCCGAAGGCCGTTTGACCGCTCTACGCCCCATCGATACCAATCGCTGTCATGAACATCGCCGACAACCACCCCTACTCCAACTTCTTCTACCAGTCCGCGGATGGTTTGCGGCTTCACGCCTGCATCTATGGGCAATCGCGGCCAGACGCATGGCCAGTCGTCTGCCTGCCCGGGCTGACCCGCAACGCGCGCGACTTCCACGAACTGGCGCTCTACCTATCGCAGAGCGCGCCGAATCCCCGCAGGATCGTGGCATTCGACTATCGCGGGCGCGGCCAATCCGCCCATGACCCAAACCTGGGCAATTATAATGTAGGCATCGAAGCGAGCGACATCCTCGCTGGACTTTCCGCGCTCGGCATCGAGCACGCGGCCTTCATCGGCACCTCGCGCGGCGGCCTCATCATCCATGTGCTTGGCGCGCTGCAGGCGAACATATTGAAAGCCATCGTTCTCAACGACATCGGCCCGGCCATCGAATCCACAGGACTTGCCAACATCCAGTCCTATCTGCAGCGCGCACCTCGCCCGCTCTCCTTCGCCGAGGCGGTCGCAGCACAGAAGGCCGTGCACGGCACTGATTTTCCTGCACTAACTCAACCTGACTGGGAGCGCATGGTCAAAGCCCTTTACCGCGAGGACAATGGCCAGTTCCTGCCCGATTTCGACCCGGCGCTGGTGGAGACGCTGGCCGGGATCGACTTTACCCAGCCTCTGCCGACACTCTGGCGGCAATTCGATGCACTGGCGAAAATCCCCCTGCTTGCTATTCGCGGCGAAAACTCCCGGCTGCTTTCAGCCGCAACCCTTGAGGAAATGCAGCGCAGGCATCCTGGCATGGAAACCGTTATCGTTGCGGGTCAAGGCCACGCTCCGTTTTTGGAAACCGGAAACCTGCCGCAAACCATTGCCGAGTTCATCGACCGGGCGGAGCAGAGCTGAGCCGGCGAATCGCAATCCGCAGCAAGCGACTTGTTGTGAGGCCAGCCATCGAATGCGAAGCGTTCGCAAGCCCGACCGGGCGTCGCGCGGTCAGCGCGCCCCATCGGAGCCGTGAGCGAAGCGAACTGGCGTGAGATAATAAACAAATGGCGGAGAGGATGGGATTCGAACCCACGAGAAGCTTTTGACCTCTACTCCCTTAGCAGGGGAGCGCCTTCGACCACTCGGCCACCTCTCCGTTGCGGCGGTGGATAAAGAAAAGGGGCGGCACAATCAATAAGGAGCGCACCGCAATCTTGGAAAAATGCCTCCGACCGAGCAAATATCGGCTCCCGGCAGGGTCAACTTGCCAACGCGCGATGCGTGACCGGGTTGATTCCCTGCTTCAAGGCGCCAAAAAGGCCAAGCGCAAGAGGCCTGGACCGCTCCATGGTTAATGAGTGCTTTCGGCTCAGGCCTAAATCGTGTCATTTGTGCAACAACAACAGTGGATAGCATTCGCCATAGCCCATTGGCGGTACGATCATTGTTGAACCGGGCGGATCGATGGGTAATGTCAGTTTCGAAGGAGAGGCGCGGTGCGCGTCTTTTTCAGCAGTGGGGATGGGGCAGGGAACGCTGTCCTTCAGCAAAAAATACCCAGACCCGTTTTTTAACTTTTGACTGGAGGTCAGAAAATGAACATTAAGAGCCTTCTTCTTGGCTCCGCTGCGGCCCTGTTCGCAGTCTCCGGTGCGCGCGCCGCCGACGCTGTCGTCGTCGCTGAACCGGAACCGGCTGAATACGTCAAGATCTGCGACGTCTACGGCGCTGGCTACTTCTACATCCCCGGCACCGAGACCTGCCTGCGTATCGGCGGCTACGTCCGTTACGACATCGGCGTTGGTGACCGTGAAGGCCACCTGGACGTTGCCGACCTTCGCGGCGATGGCTTGAACGACACCTATCACAAGCAGGCTCGCCTCTCGCTGCGCACCTGGACTGGTTCGGAAACCGAACTCGGCACCTTGAAGACTTACACCGAGACCCGTTTCAACTTCCGCGACGGCCACGACGCCAGCCAGTCGGCTTGGTCGCTGAACTTCGCCTGGATCCAGCTTGGCGGTCTCCGCATTGGTAAGGACGAGTCGGTCTTCACGACCTTCACCGGTTATGCCGGCAACGTCATCGACGATACGATCGTTCCTTATGGTCCGTTCGACACCAATCTGATCAGCTACTACTTCGACGCTGGCAACGGCTTCTCGGCCGTGGTTTCGCTCGAAGAAGGCGCAGGTGATGACTCGATCGACAGCTACATCCCGCACGTTGTTGTCGGTGCCAAGTACACGCAGGGCTGGGGCGCGATCTCCGCTGTTGGCGCGTATGACAGCAACTGGGAAGAGTTCACCGGCAAGGTTCGCTTGGATGTGAACGCTTCCGAGCAGCTCTCGCTGTTCGTCATGGGCGGCTGGGGTACGTCGGACGACGTGACCGATATCGCCAACGGCGGCCAGAACTTCTATAAGAACTGGGGTGGCGATTGGGCTGTTTGGGGCGGTGCGTCCTACCAGGTCAACGAGAAGACCGCTCTCAACCTGCAGGCTTCCTATGACGACGCCGAGACTCTTGGTGTTGTTGCCAACGTTGCCTACACGGTTGTCCCGGGCTTCGTCGTCACGGCCGAAGTTGATTACTACGACACGCCTGTTGATGATGGCATCGGCGGCATCCTGCGCTTCCAGCGCTCGTTCTAATCAGCTGACAAGCTGATCTGAGTTGCGGCCCGCGATTTTCGGATCGCGGGCCGTTTTTCCATTTTGGGCCAGGTCCGAGAAGCCACCACCCCGACCTTG
>CAZROU010000014.1:2991-89517 GCA_964601795.1 uncultured Mesorhizobium sp.
GGTGATGATGTCATCGGCGGTATCCTGCGCTTCCAGCGGTGGGGTTAATCAGCTTAAATGCTGATCTGTGTTGCGGCCCGTTATCTTCGGATCACGGGCCGTTTCCATTTTCGTAAGAGGCAGCAAAGCGCCCTCTCCAGCCTTGAAGCCTCCGGCTTATTGGCTTAGACCCGCCAAAGGCTCATCAAACGCGGCAGATCGATCATAAACCGGGCTTTGAGAAGACAGCAGGGTGCCAAAAGCACCAAGGGCGGAGCAGGCGGGCAACCACCGATTGGCGGAGCTTTGGACCAGAAGGTCAAGCAGGCGCTGGCTTTGCATCAATCGGGCCGGTTGGCAGATGCCGAGGCGCTCTACCGCCGAGTCCTGACTCAACAGCCAAATCATGTTCCCGCACAGCATTTCCTTGGGCTTCTCCTGCACCAGACGGGTCATTCGGAAGGCCTCACATTGGTCGCACGCTCCGTCAAAGGCGCTCCAAACACCCCTGATTTCCTGAACAACTACGGCACTGTCCTGCGCGATGTCGGCAACCTCGATGCTGCGGCGGAAGCTTTTCGCAAGGCAATCGCACAAAGGCCAGACCATCTTGGCGCGCGTGACAATCTCGGCTCCACGCAACGACAGCTCGGTCAATTCGAGGCATCTGAAGAGACGTTTCGCACCACGATCAGCCTGCACCCCTTTCATATGCGCGCACGAATCGGGCTGGCGGAAACGCTGCAGGAGGCGGGCCGATTGGACACGGCTATCGAGGTTTTCCGCGAAGCCCTGTCGATTCGGCCGAAGGATGCCGACCTTCTGTACGGACTAGGCGTGTGCTTGATGGAAAAAGGCCGAATTGCCGAAGCTGCCATTCAGTTTCGTGCGGCCCTTTCGGTCCAACCTGCTCTGGCAAGAGCCTGGCTGATGCTTTCCCGGGTCAAACAGCAAGAGAACGCCGATGCTGAACTTGCTGCGATGCAGGCACAGCATCAGCGCTCCGCTTCCGACAGTGTCGAGCGGATGCAGCTCTCTTTCGGGCTCGGCAAAGCCCATGACGACCTCAAAATCTACGATCGGGCCTTTGATTTCTTCATCGAAGGCAATGCCATTCACCGCAAGCGGATAACTTACGACAAAGTGCGTACCCGCGCCGATTTCGAGGCAATGAAGGCAGCGTTTGATGCGAAGTTCTTCGCTACGCACAAACCAAGCCCGATCCGTGACGACACACCGATCTTCATCGTCGGCATGCCGCGCTCCGGCACGACCTTGGTGGAACAGATCATCGCCAGTCACCCCAAAGTCAGCGGTGCAGGTGAATTATCAATCCTCAAGATGGCCGTCGGCGGGAATTTCACTCTCGATATGAAGGGGGGCTTCCCGGCCGGCATTGAAAACATGTCCGACAGAGCTTTTACCGACGCGGGCAACGATTATCTCGAAATGCTGCGTGCCCTCTATCCGGACAGCAAGCACGTCACCGACAAGATGCCGGGCAATTTTATGCTGATCGGCTTCCTGCACATGATGCTACCAAACGCGAGGATCATTCATTGCGCGCGCGACGCCGTGGCGACGTGTCTGTCTATCTTCAAAACGCATTTCCGTGGCGACAGCCACGCCTATAGCTATGACCTTGAGGAACTGGCGGATTTTCACAACCTTTACACAGACATGATGGCGCATTGGCGCAAGGTCTTGCCGGGCGTGATCCATGAGGTGCGGTACGAGGATTTTGTCGCTGACCAAGAGGCCCAGACACGGACATTGATCGGCCATCTCGGGTTGCCGTGGAACGACACCTGCCTGAACTTTCATGAAACCGACCGGCCGGTGCGCACGGCCTCGGCCGCTCAGGTTCGCCAGCCGATGTACAAAGGCTCGGTCGATCTCTGGAAGCGTTATGGCGACAGACTCCAACCCCTGATCGAGCGATTGTCCTAGGTTCCGGTATACGCGCAACCGCCTGGTCGCTGCAGGAATTTGTCCTCACACCTTGACGGCGCGGTATTATCGCAGGACTGGAAAGGTGAACAACAAGCTCCTGCCATTGAACCAATCCAAGCTGAACAGGTAATTCATGTTCCCGCCCCTCACTCCGCTTATCGAAGCACTACCTTCAACAGTTCCGTTTGTCGGGCCGGAGGCGCAACAGCGTGCCAGCGGCAGGATTTTCCGAGCGCGCATCGGCGCCAATGAAAGCAGTTTTGGCCCGTCGCCTGCGGTCATCGCCAAGATGAGTGAAGTCGCCCGCGACATGTGGATGTATTGCGACCCGGACAACCATGACCTGAAGGTCGCTGCCGCGGAGCACCATGGCGTCCAATTGCAAAATGTCGTGGTTGGCGAAGGCATTGATGGGCTTCTTGGCCTGATCGTCCGGATGTATCTGGCCCCCGGCGAGCCGGTTGTCACCTCATTGGGCGCATACCCGACCTTCAATTTCCATGTCGCTGGCGTTGGGGGAAGACTGGTCACAGTTCCTTATGAAAACGACAAGGAAAGCCTTGCCGGCTTGCTTTCCGCAGTGCGCAAGGAAAATGCACGGCTGGTCTATCTTTCCAACCCCGACAACCCGATGGGAAGCTGGTGGGAAGCGGCAGAAATCGAACGCTTCATCGAAGCGCTACCTGAAACGACCATGCTCATCCTTGATGAAGCTTATTGCGAGCTAGGCCCAGCCTCGGCTGTACCGCCAATCGATGTTGCGCGACCCAATGTGGTCAGGATGCGAACCTTCTCAAAGGCCTACGGTCTCGCAGGTATCCGCTGCGGCTATGCATTGGGCGAAGCTCAAGTGATCGCTGCTTTCGAGAAAATCCGCAATCACTACGGTGTCAGCCGCATGGCCCAGATCGCCGGCGAAGCCGCGCTGGCGGATCAGACTTACCTGGCCACAGTCGTTGATCGCGTCGCTGCCGGCAGGCAACGGATCGCAACGGCCGCAACGGATAACGGCCTCATTCCACTCCCGTCGGCAACCAACTTCGTTACCATCGATTGCGGGCGCGACGGCGCTTTTGCCCTCAAGGTGCTACAAGCGATGCTCGCGCGAGATGTATTCATCCGCAAGCCGATGGCGCCTGACCTCGACCGCTGCATCCGCGTAAGCGTCGGCCTCGATCACGAACTTGATATCTTTGCCGAAGAGTTGCCGGGTGCTCTGGCCAAGGCGCGCGGCAGCTGACATCGCCCATTCACTTGTTCCATATTTCATTTTGATTCAACTAGTTAGCTACTCCAACTGCTCATCCTCAGCGCCCAGCGCCGTCCGTCGTTTGTGAATTCGGTCACGCTCAATGGTTCAACGTCGATATTCCAGAAGGCTTGCAGCGGCGCTCCTAGAACGATGACAATCGCCGCACGAATCACTGCCGGGTGGGTGACCGCAATCGTACGCCCCTTCATTATCGTCGCCTCATCCAGAAAAGACGCGACTCTTGCCGCCACCTCTGCCAACGATTCGCCGCCATGTGGCGCGGCTTCCGGATCATTCAACCAATTTGCAAGCACTTCCGGCTCCAACTGCTGTACTTCGGAAAGCTTCTTTCCTGCCCATCGGCCAAAATCCTGGTCGCGCAGCACTTCAACTGGCTTGCTTGCGAGCCCGAGCGCCTTTGCTGTCTGTGTTGCTCGCAATGACAGGCTGGTCCACACACGATCCGATCTGCGCAAACTGCCCGCGAGTTCAGCAGCGGCTTCCGTCGCGCGGGTCTCCAGCGGCTCATCAAGCGGAAAAGTCTGCTTCCGATTGGCCGCCGTTGCCCCACTGCACAAAAACGTCAAATGCGCTGTCACAATGATGATCCCGATTAAGTCCGATGATCCGCTGAAGATAAGGCACCGTCTCTACCAATTGCGATTTCCATTTCATTGACAGCCATCGGCCGCACCGGTACTGTTTTAATTGGTAACGGGTTTGGAAGCCGGTGAAAATCCGGCACGGTCGCGCCACTGTGATCGGCAAATTGCCGAGAGTCAGGACTTTTCTCGCTGCCAAGCACTGAATCAACGGGACGCAGTATCCCAGGAGCTATGAAATGTCCGATATCGCCTACGCACCTAGTGCGCTGCCTCAGCCCATTCCTGTGCGCGAAATCCTGCCTTGGGCAGTTTTCGGCGGGTTGCTCATGCTGATCGCGATTTACTTTATTGGTTCCGAAGAGGGCGCGATGACGCTTGTCTCGGGGCTGAACACGCATGAATTCGTTCATGATGCCCGCCACTTGCTCGGTTTCCCCTGCCACTAGGAGACTGAAAAATGGTTGGAAGTCTTTTGCTGCGCGGGATGCTGGTCGGCATCCTGGCAGGGTTGTTTGCGTTTGGATTCGCACGTATTTTCGGTGAACCTCAGGTCGACCGCGCCATTGCCTACGAGGAGCAGATGGCAGCAGCCGAAGCGGCTGCCTCCGGGCAACCGGCCGAGGAAGAGCCCGAATTGGTCAGCCGCGGCACGCAGGCAGGCATCGGCCTGCTGACAGGATCTGTCATCTATGGCGCTGCCATCGGCGGATTGTTCGCGCTCGTCTTCGCCTATGTCTACGGCCGCGTCAGCCCACTCGGTCCGCGCGCTACCGCCGGGCTATTGGCACTTGGCGCATTCATTACGATCGTCCTTGCCCCAGCATTGAAATACCCGGCAACTCCGCCGGCCGTGGGCAATCCTGAAACGATCGGCGCGCGAACGGAGTTGTTCTTCGTGATGTTGCTGATCTCGATTGCAGCTTCCGTTGCAGCGATCGCGCTGGTCCGGCGACTGTGGGCCCAATACGGTGGCTGGAACGCCGGCATTGCCGGTGCCGCAGCCTTCGTCGCCATCATGGCCGTCGTCCAGTACGCGCTGCCGACGATCAACGAGATCCCGGAAGATTATTCGGCTGACCTATTGTGGCGTTTCCGGACATCCTCGCTCGGTATGCATGCTGTGCTTTGGACTGTCATCGGTCTGGCGTTCGGCATCCTTGCAGAAAAAAGCTTTGCAAGCCGTTCCGGCCGCCGCGCAGCCTTGCGCTAGAACCATGCAGCGGCGCATTTCGCAATCGAAATGCGCCGCTGTCATCTTTTGCCTTGGCCTGACCGTGCTGGCATCTACGGACGCAATCGCCCACCGACGAACGTCCGATGGAGATATGAGTGGTCTCCCGATAGCAAGTCTTTCACACGGCCAGATGGCGGTAATTTCGAAATACAGCAGCGAAATCCTCGATTTGGCCGAACGCCAAACCCGCACCGATGACACCTTCCACCGACTGAAGAACTTCGGCGCCATCCAGTATACATACTGCCTTTGGGGCCTGGTGCCCGGCAGTTTGAAGGACGAAACCAGTCCCTTCAACGAATGTAGTCACGCTTATCTTTCGGCCGCGCGCGAACTGCTCGCCTATATGCGACAAACCTCGGCCGACAAGCAGGCCGTTGAAGACCTGATCTCGCGTATCGATGTCGATATGGTGCGCAATCAGGCTTCGTTCGTGCAGTGCCAGTACAGCAGCGAATCCTTTAACACCGCAAGCCTTGTCCGCCCCGTTTTGAGCAACGTGCCTGCCCATCTGCCAAGCTTGGCTGCCTTCTCTGGCCTCGCCGCAGTTCTGATGGTTGGGCCCTTTGCCCTTGCCGGCATGACAAGACGAAAATCCAGCACCGCCAACCACGTCTGATAGGTCCAACTTCCCAGTGAAGCGAATTTGCTTCTTGAATTAATTGAACGTTCGTTTTATTATTTTCACTATCGAGGGATACGATGGCGCGCACAACCGGCTCAGACGGCGAAAAGACCGAGGCGGCGACCCGCGAAGCGGCGATCGAACTCATCGCGCGCTACGGCTACGAGGCGGTGTCGATGCGCCAGCTTGCGGCAGAGGTAGGCGTGCAGGCGGCGGCGCTTTATCGATACTTCCCCACCAAGGAAGACCTCCTGTTCAGCCTGATGCGCGAGCATATGGACGCCCTGCTCTCAGCCTGGAACAACGCTCGCCCTGCAGCTTCGGACCCGACGACGCGCCTCATCGCCTATGTCACCAATCACATCGCTTTCCATATTGCGCGGCGGCCATCCACGCATATTTCCAACATGGAATTGCGCAGCCTGTCGCCGGAGCGGCTGACGCAGATTCTCAAGCTGCGCACCGCCTATGAAAAAGAACTGCGCACCATCCTGCGCGACGGCAGTGATGACGACAGCTTCGACATCGACGACACCGGGCTGACGGCCATGGCGCTGATCCAGATGATGACGGGCGTCATCGTCTGGTTCCGACCCGGCGAGCGTCTGTCGGTGGCCGGCGTGACAGAGACCTATCTTTCCATGACAATGCGCCTTGTCGGCGCGACAGTGAGCCGGGAGCAAAATCATGTACACACACGCGCTCAACTTCGGGCTTGACGAAGACGTCGCAGCCCTTCGCGATCTCGTCCGGCGCTTTGCCCAGGAAAAGATCGCGCCTCTGGCTGCCGAGGTCGACCGCAGCAACGAGTTCCCTAACCATCTATGGCAAGAGATCGGCGCTCTCGGTCTGCTCGGCGTCACTGCCGACCCGCTCTATGGCGGCACCGGCTTGGGCTACCTCGCCCATGTCGTGGCGATGGAGGAGATTTCACGCGCTTCAGCTTCCGTCGGTCTGTCCTATGGCGCGCACTCCAACTTGTGCGTCAATCAGATCAACCGCTGGGGCACGAAGGAACAGAAGGAAAAATATCTTCCGAAACTCTGCTCGGGCGAGGCGGTTGGCGCGCTCGCCATGTCCGAGCCCGGCTCCGGCTCCGACGTCGTCTCGATGCGGCTACGCGCGGAAAAGAAGAACGACCGGTATGTGCTCACCGGCTCCAAGATGTGGATCACCAACGGACCGGATGCGGATACGCTGGTCGTCTACGCCAAGACCGATCCGGAGCGGAAATCACGCGGCATCACTGCCTTCCTGATCGAGAAAGGTTTTGCGGGTTTCTCGGTGGCGCAGAAGCTGGACAAGCTCGGCATGCGCGGCTCCAACACCGGCGAACTGGTGTTCGACAATGTCGAGGTCCCTTTCGAGAACGTGCTCGGCGAGGAAGGGCGTGGCGTGGAAGTCCTGATGTCGGGCCTTGACTACGAGCGCACCGTGCTCGCCGGCGGGCCACTCGGCATCATGGCCGCCTGCCTCGATGTCGCGGTGCCTTACGTGCACGAGCGCAAGCAGTTCGATCGCCCAATCGGCGACTTCCAGCTCGTCCAGGGCAAGCTTGCCGACATGTATACCACGCTCAACGCCTGCCGCGCCTATGTCTATGCCGTGGCGTCCGCCTGCGACCGGGGCGAAACCACCCGCAAGGACGCTGCCGGCTGCATCCTCTATGCCGCCGAAAAGGCGACGCAGTGCGCACTCGACGCCATCCAGTTGCTGGGCGGCAACGGCTATATCAACGATTACCCCACCGGCCGCCTGTTGCGCGACGCCAAGCTCTATGAGATCGGGGCGGGCACCTCGGAAATCCGTCGCTGGCTGATCGGCCGCGAGATGATGGCCGAAGAGGTTTAGTGATGGCCGTCCTGCATTCACAACTCTCCTCCTCCTCTGAAGTCTTTCGCAGCAATGTCGACAAGATGCGGGCGCTCGTCTCCGACATCTCGGAAAAAGCCGCGCATGTGCAGCGCGGCGGCTCGGAGGAAGCCCGCCACCGCCATGTGTCACGCGGAAAGCTTTTGCCCCGCGACCGGCTGGCGCAACTGCTCGACACAGGCTCGCCCTTTCTGGAGATCGGCCAGTTCGCGGCCTTCGACATGTATGGTGGCGACATCGCGTCTGCCGGCATGATCGCCGGCATAGGCCGCGTCGAGAGCCGTGAGGTCATGGTGGTAATCAACGATGCCACAGTGAAAGGCGGCACCTATTATCCGCTCACCGTGAAGAAGCATTTGCGTGCGCAGGAAATCGCCCTGCAGAACAACCTGCCCTGCATTTACCTTGTCGATTCCGGCGGTGCCAACCTGCCCAACCAGGACGAGGTGTTCCCCGACCGCGACCATTTCGGCCGCATCTTCTTTAACCAGGCCACCATGTCAGCAGCTGGCATTCCGCAGATCGCCTGCGTCATGGGCTCATGTACAGCGGGTGGCGCGTATGTGCCGGCGATGGCGGACGAGTCGATCATGGTTCGCAAGCAAGCCACCATCTTCCTCGGCGGCCCGCCACTGGTAAAAGCTGCCACAGGTGAGGAAGTCAGCGCCGAGGAGCTTGGCGGCGCTGACCTGCACACACGCGAATCCGGTGTAGCCGATCATCTGGCAGTCGATGACGAACATGCGCTCGCCATCACTCGTCGCATCGTGAAGAACCTGAATCGCAACAAGGCGATAGGCCTGAATCTGCAGAAACCGATTCCGCCGCTTTATGCATCGGATGAGATCTACGGGGTCGTGCCGACCGACCTGCGCCAGCCCTATGACGTGCGCGAGGTGATCGCCCGTATCGTCGACGGTTCGGAATTCGACGAATTCAAGCAGAACTACGGAACGACGCTGGTTACCGGCTTCGCCCATCTTTACGGCATGCCGGTTGGCATCATTGCAAACAATGGCGTGCTGTTTTCCGAATCCGCCCTGAAGGGCGCCCACTTCATCGAGCTATGCTCGCAGCGTGGCATTCCGCTGATCTTTCTGCAAAATATCACCGGTTTCATGGTCGGCCGCAAATACGAGGCCGGCGGCATCGCCAAGGACGGCGCCAAGCTGGTGACGGCGGTGGCGACCGCGCAAGTGCCGAAAGTGACGATGATCATCGGCGGCTCATTTGGCGCGGGCAACTACGGCATGTGCGGCCGCGCCTACTCTCCGCGGTTTTTGTGGATGTGGCCGAATGCACGAATTTCGGTCATGGGCGGCGAGCAGGCGGCGATGGTGCTGGCGCTGGTCAAGCGCGAAGGCATCGAGCGCAAGGGCGGCACCTGGAGTGCCGAGGAAGAAGCCGCGTTCAAGCAGCCAACGCTGGAGAAATACGAGCGCGAGGGTCACCCCCTCTATTCCTCCGCCCGGCTGTGGGATGACGGCATCGTCGACCCGGCGAAATCACGCGAGGTGCTGGCGCTCAGCCTCAGCGCGGCGCTCAACGCGCCGATCCTGGAAACGAAGTTCGGCGTGTTCAGGATGTGATCGATGCGCCGTAAACAAGATTTGCAAATGAGCTTCGCCCACACCCTCTCATACCTGCAAACGGCTTTGGGAGGTTTGCGCTAATGTTCTCGAAAATCCTGATTGCCAATCGCGGTGAGATCGCCTGCCGGGTCATCCGCACTGCGCACAGGCTGGGCGTCAAGACGGTCGCCGTCTATTCCGACGCGGATGCGCGTGCCTTGCACGTCGAGATGGCCGACGAAGCGGTGCATATCGGCCCGTCTCCCGTCGGAGAAAGCTATCTGCGCGGCGACAAGATCATTGCGGCCGCCAAGGAGACCGGCGCCGAAGCAATCCATCCTGGTTACGGCTTCCTGTCCGAAAACCCCGATTTCGTCGATCAGGTCGTGGCGGCGGATCTCACTTTCATCGGACCCTCAGCCACCTCGATCCGGGCGATGGGCCTGAAGGACGCGGCCAAGCGACTGATGGAGACAGCTGGCGTGCCCGTTGTGCCGGGTTATCACGGCGAGGCGCAAGAGATCGTGGTGTTGGCGTCCAAGGCGCGCGAGATCGGCTATCCGGTACTCATCAAGGCTCGTGCCGGCGGCGGCGGCAAGGGCATGCGGCGGGTCGATGACCCTGACGATTTCGCCGAGGCACTGTCAGGCGCGCGACGTGAAGCAAAAGCCGCCTTCGGCGACGATCGCGTTTTGGTCGAGAAATATGTCGACAAGCCGCGTCACATCGAAGTTCAGGTATTCGGCGACAACTATGGCAATGCCGTGCATCTGTTCGAGCGTGACTGTTCGGCCCAGCGCCGCCACCAGAAGGTCATCGAAGAAGCCCCTGCCCCCGGCATGACCCCGGACCTGCGAGCGGCGATGACGGAAGCGGCGGTGACGGCGGCCAAGGCCATATATTATTCCGGCGCCGGCACCATCGAGTTCATCGTCGATGCCTCGAAGGGTCTGCAAGCCGACCGCTTCTGGTTCATGGAAATGAACACGCGCCTGCAGGTCGAGCATCCGGTGACCGAGATGATCACCGGCATCGATCTGGTCGAATGGCAGTTGCGGGTGGCTTCGGGCGAAATACTGCCGAGGAAGCAGGACGAAATAAAGCTCGATGGCCACGCCTTTGAAGCGCGTCTTTATGCTGAAGATGCAGAAAAAGGCTTCCTGCCGGCGACAGGAACACTGCATCACCTCAAATTTCCCGATGCTTCACCGCAGGGCGCATCCATGCGCGTCGAGACTGGTGTGCGGGCTGGCGACAGTATATCGCCCTTCTATGATCCGATGATCGCCAAGCTCGTCGTCCATGCTGGTGACAGGGAAACGGCTCTAGCGGCATTGCGCGATGTGCTGGCGCGAACGGAGGTTGCCGGTTCAACTGTAAACACGGCATTCCTTGCCGCACTTGCGACCGATCCGGACTTTTCGGCCGGCGACGTCGATACCGGCTTGATCGGCAGGCATCAGGATGCATTGACAGCCCTCCCATTACCCAATTCCGTGGCCGTGGCCGCTGCCGCCTTCACCGCATCCGGCCTCGACAAGCGGCCTGCCTCCGACGACCCTTGGTCGGCGATCAGCGGATATGCTCATTTCCATGGAATCGAGCGGGAAATCCGCTTGAAGTACGGCGCGCATGAGGTTCCGGCGAAGCTGAAGGCCGGAACGGGTGGCGCAACGGTCAAGCTATACGGCGACACCATCAAGTTTGCTGCGGTCAAGGATCAGCGTCTTGCGAGTTGGTCGGGGCATGTCACCGTGTTCGAGGGGGCAGTCGGTCACACATTCTCGGTGCCAGACCCGCTGGGCCGCGCAGAAGAGGCTTTGGCTGGAACGGGCAACCTGCGCGCACCGATGCCAGGGTTGGTGAAGGTCGTACGGGCTGGCAAGGGAGAGAGCGTGACCAAGGGCCAACCGTTGCTGATCCTCGAAGCGATGAAGATGGAGCACACCATCGCCGCTCCGCACGACGGTGTAATCGCCGATATCGCAGCAGAAGGCGAACAGGTCAGCGACGGTACGGTATTGGTGAAGTTTGTGGAAGAGGCCTGACGGGCGTCGCTTTCGCAGGAACAAGTTGGGAAGACGAAAATGGCCGGGTCGCCCCGGCCATTTCTTTTCTGTCTCGCGACGGAATCAATCCTGCGGGATCGGGGCGTACTTGCCGTCGTGCCACTGATTAATGTCATAGCTGGCGTTCTTCAGGTCGCCCTTTTCGTCAAAGGTGACGGGCCCAACCACCGTATTGATTGGCTCGCCGTTCTTCAGCGCTTCGGCAACCTTCATCGGGTCGTCGGTGCCCGCACGCTTCACGCCCTCGGCGATGGCCTGGACGACGGCATAGGAAAACAGCGTAAAGCCTTCCGGCGTGAAGCCGCCAGCCTTGATCTTCTCGACGGCTTCCTTGGCTTCCGGCTTGGCCTGCGGATCGGAGGGGAACACGAACATCGTACCTTCGCCCGCCGGGCCGGAAATCTGCCAGAATTCCGGCGATGCAATGGAGTCGGGCATGATGAGTTGGAACTTGAAGCCCTGCTCAGCCGACTGGCGCAGGATCAAGCCTGCCTCCGGATGATAGCCGCCGAAATAGACGACATCGGCCTTTAATTCCTTCAGCTTGGTCACAAGCGCGGCGTAGTCCTTCTCGCCGGCGTTGATGCCCTCATACATGACCTCCTTGAGGCCACCGGCGTTCATCGTCGCGCGAACCGCATCGGCGATGCCCTGTCCGTAAGCGCTCTTGTCGTGCAGGATAACGACGTTCTTGCCGGCATATTTCTTGGCGATCCATGGCCCGATGAAATTGCCTTGTGCGTCATCGCGCGTGTAAAGGCGCATGATCGTCGGCCAGCCCTTGGCCGCCGCGTCGTCGGTCAGAACCGGATTGGACGAGGCAGGGCTCATCATCAGGGCGCCGGACTCGGCATAGACGGCAGAAGCCGGAATGCTCGAGCCGGAGCAGGCGTGGCCGTCAACGAACTTGACGCCGTTGGCGACAATTCGGTTCGCAACCGATACCGCCTGCTTCGGGTCGCAAACGTCGTCCTCAATCGAAAGCTTGATCTGGTTGCCGTTGACGCCGCCGGCGGCGTTGATGGCATCAGCCGCAGCCTGTGCGCCGTGCTTGAACTGGTCACCGATGGTGGCGAGTTGCCCCGTCATCGGGCCGACAACGGCAATCGTAATGTCGTCCGCATATGCCGCCGTCGTGCCTAGAGCCAAGCCCACAATGGCGCCGGCCAGAAACTTCATTTTCATCGCGCTGCACTCCCTTGCTTGCGCAACGCCATAGACTGCTGCGCTGATTCAATCCTGCGCAACATTTGCTTGTTTCATCGTGCCTGTCCAGAGTTGCGGCTTGCCAACGCCGCAGCAAAAAGCAAAAGCCGCGCCGATCTTGTTTCGATCGGTCGCGGCTTTGCTGGCACAAGCTTCCCCGACGCCCCCGCGCCACGAAATCCCGTTTGCCTTCCCTTTTCCCTGCCAGGGCTGTTGGAGCAGCCCCGCACTGCAATCCATCAGTGCATGGTCATCCATTCACGCGCTTCGCGCAGTGCCTGGGCAATTTCCATCTTGGACATTGTCGCCGACAATTCGGAGCGCAATTCTGCCGCTCGGGTCGAACCTTTGATCGCGGCGATGTTGAACCATTTGTGGGCGGCAACCGGATCGACCGCACAGTCGCGGCCGGTTGCGTACATCATGCCGAGTTCAAAAAGGATGTCGGCCTGCGCCGTGGCGCCCATCGTGCCGAAGCCAGCCTCAAGCATTTCAAAACGTGCCATTTTTAGTCCCCTGTCCTGCTCCTGAGCGCCACCTTGTTCGGTCCGTGGAGGCTGCCCGTTCGATGGTTTGGAGAATGCAGCAGGGGCTTGAATCCGTCGTTAAATGACGTGCTTAACTTGAAGAAAACAAAGCTAAAACAATAGGTAAACGTGGGAATTCGTTAAGGATAGAAATCCAGCAACCGCGCGGTTTTCCGTCCAAATTGATGAAAATGCGCAAACGACAATTCAAGACTTCGCTAACCACAGGAAAGCATGAGGTTGCCGCAACGATTTTAAACCGATCGGAATGAGAGGCAAAAAGAGCTCGAAAAATGTAGCGCCTTCCGCTGCGGCACCGCTTTTTCTTTGGCGAAGACTGAATTAGCTTACGTTTGCGTAAGAGGCAAAGCGGACTGAACCGCGCGGGCCGACAGGGAGGAGACGATGTTTTATAAGTCTTGCTTGGCAGCAATCGCCATTCTCATGGCGGCTGGATCGGCCTGGGCCGACCCTATTGAAGGAACTTGGAAACGCCCGAACGGCACCTTGATTGCCTATACCGGCAGCGGAACGAAATTCTGCGGAACGGTGATGACCGGTGAATATAAAGGCAAGTCGATAGGCTGCATGAACGGCAGCAATGGCGACTACAAGGGCACGGTCAATAAACTCGACGAAGGCAAGACCTACAACGGCAAGGCAAGCGTGTCGGGCAACACTCTGTCACTGTCAGGTTGCGTGCTGGGCGGCCTGATCTGCAAGAGCGAGAGCCTCGCCCGTCAGTAAGCGGCATTTCAGCCCTGAAAGCTGCCAGTTTCGCCGGCAGCTTTCAGTTTGTACGTTCACGCGCGCGCCTTCTGACCAAACAGGATTTTCTGGGCATCCTTGTCGTCGGCCAGATTGCGGCGATGCTCCTGCCCGATTTCAACGCCCTTCACCACAGCAGGCCTGGCGGATATTTCCTCGAACCACCGCTTCAGATTCGGAAAATCGACTAGGTCCTGGCCCTGATTTTTGTATGGGCGCACCCAGGGAAACGCGGCCATGTCGGCGATGGAATACTCACCGGCCAGATAGTCGCGGTCGGCAAGGCGCTTGTTCATCACGCCGTAGAGCCGATTGACCTCGTTGGTGTAGCGCTCAACGGCGTAGGGGATCTTTTCCGAAGCGTACTGACGGAAATGATGCGCTTGTCCGGCCATTGGGCCGAGCCCGCCCATCTGCCAGAACAGCCACTGATCGACCTCGCTGCGGCCACGCTCGTCCGTGGGATAAAACTTGCCGAACTTACGACCCAGATACTGCAGGATGGCGCCTGACTCGAAAACGGAAATCGGCTTTCCATCCGGCCCTTCCGGGTCGACGATCGCCGGCATGCGGTTGTTCGGAGCGATATTCAGGAAGGACGGCTCGAACTGTTCGCCACGGCCGATATTCACGTATTTGATCGCGTAGGGAACACCAAGTTCCTCCAGCATGATCGAAATCTTGTGGCCGTTCGGAGTTGGCCAGTAGTAAAGCTCAATTGGCATTGTCTGCGATGTCATTCCCGTTTCTCCGAATGAATGAATGTCCTTGCACATAGGCCTCGCGCCGATGGACGCAAGCCACCTGCGCGTCAAAACACCGTCAATAAATTTGAACCGAGGATGAACGGCCCTCTCAGAGGCGGTTCAGGGGCACGGAGGCATTGTCGTACCAACAAAGGGGACCGACATGCTTGCTCGCCGCTTCACCATCGTCTGCCTGCTTACGACTTTGTTCGGTATCGGCTTCGCGATCATCGTTGCGGAAGCCAGCCGCCAGCCTAGGCATTGGGACGATGTTCGGTCCGGTACTTGCTTCACCACTTGCGGCCAATTCGGCCACTGACCAATATCTGGATCGCCGCCATGAACAACTTCTTCGACAATACCATGAAAGTCCTGCGGTTGCTGCCGCGCGCAGTTTGCATCCTGCTTGTACTGGCGGCTCCAGTTCTCGCCGTTCCCAGCATGCGTGACAGTGCCGGCTCAACCATCGAGGCTCCCACTTTGAAAAAGAGCGGGGTTGGCTTCGTTCTGCTTGTGAGCTTGCAGCGTGGTTGAGATGCGAGAGGCAGCCAAGATCGGCTTGGCGCACCAAATGCCCCCCTCCCAACCGTCTGGACAAGGCTCTATAGTGAGCCATGGAAAATCGAATCTACCCGCAAGCCATTGAAAACGTCGTGATGCCCGAGCCCTTCGCCCGGCAAAGTTTCGATGATCCCGCCGAAGCAGTCGCGGCATTGCAAATGCTTTACGCGCGCAACACCAAGTTCCTGCGCGACTCATTTTCGGCTCTTGCTTCGGGCGGCGACATCAACACGCGCTACCGGGCTTTCTACCCGGAAGTGGGCGTTGTCACCAATTCCTTCACGCAGGTGGATTCACGCCAGGCCTACGGCCATATGCCGACGCCGGGTCATTTCTCGACCACGATCACGCGCCCGGACCTGTTCCAGAGCTATCTCGAGGAGCAACTCCGCCTGATCATGCGCAATCATGGCGTTCCGGTGATGGTTTCGGAATCGAGAACACCGATACCGCTGCATTTCGCGTTTCTGGAAGGCAGCTATGTCGACGGAGCGGCGGCAGAGCGTATCCGCCGGCCGATCCGGGATTTGTTCGATGTGCCTGACCTCGACGGCACGGATGACCAGATTGCCAACGGAACCTTCGAAGTATCGCTCGGCGAAGCACGACCTCTGGCCCCCTTCACGGCGCAGCGCATCGACTACTCGCTGCACCGGCTGTCGCACTATACGGCGACCACGCCCAATCACTTCCAGAACTTCGTGCTGTTCACCAACTACCAGTTCTACATAGATGAATTCGTCGCCCAGGCTCGGGAACTAATGGCAGCCGGCGGTGGCGGCTATTCAGAATTCGTGGAGCCCGGCAACACGGTAACGAAAGCGGGCGAAAGCCGCTCGAGCGATACCATCGCATTCAGGCTGCCACAAATGCCTGCCTACCACCTGAAGAAGCCGAACCATGGTGGCATCACCATGGTCAACATCGGTGTCGGCCCTTCCAACGCCAAGACCATCACCGACCATATCGCAGTGCTGCGGCCGCATGCTTGGGTTATGCTTGGCCACTGTGCCGGCCTGCGCAATACGCAGGCTTTGGGCGACTATGTGCTAGCGCACGCCTATGTGCGCGAAGATCACGTCCTCGACGACGATTTGCCTGTATGGGTGCCTATCCCGCCGTTGGCCGAAATCCAGGTCGCGCTTCAGGAGGCCGTACAGGAGGTGACCGGGCTTTCCGGCTATGATCTCAAGCGCATCATGCGCACAGGTACCGTCGCCACAATCGATAACCGCAACTGGGAACTGCGCGACCAGCGTGGCCCGGTCCAGCGGCTTTCACAATCGCGCGCCATCGCGCTCGACATGGAGTCGGCAACGATCGCCGCGAATGGCTTCCGCTTCCGGGTGCCATACGGCACGTTGCTGTGCGTTTCCGACAAGCCTCTGCATGGCGAATTGAAGCTGCCGGGCATGGCAACAGAATTCTACAAGCGACAGGTGGCCCAGCATCTCACGATCGGCATCCGGGCAATGGAAAAGCTGGCCGAAATGCCGATGGAACGGCTGCACTCGCGCAAATTGCGGAGTTTTTCGGAAACAGCATTCCAGTAGAGGTCAGCTCGATCGGCTATTATTCTCCGTTCACCAGCTTCAGGATCAGCCGGTGCATGTTGCCGCCATTGGCCATCTCAACCCGGTCGAAGTCCCGGCTGCGCTCTCTCTGTCGAACCGATGCCTGTGAAAGCGACGGAATGATCGCTTTTCTTACCTTCTGACATTTCGGATCGTCAGCAGCCGAAAAGCCGATTGTGGCCGTCTCGATTTCCGCCAGCATCTCCTTGATATGAACGCCGTGCACTTCTTCATGAAGCCGAACGCCTTCGATGAAAGTGTCCCACTGCTTCTTGACGGTGGCTGGCAAACTGCCGGCGGGCTTAGGCAATGTGTAAGTGATGATCAATTTTGGACGCGCAGACACCAAGGTGCAGCCACCATCGTCCTGAGGTTCATATTTCCTCGACCACGTCAGCTTGAAATTGGTGTGCGCTATGGCTCGTGCAACGCCGACTTTTGGTCCGTTCTCGCCGATCGACCGGTAGAGTTCGATGCCGGAATTGCCTGCAATCGCATAGTTCTCGACGCGCTCAATTGTCTCGGCCCCCGCATGGGTGCTCTCCATGCTGACTGCCAGAGCGGTCGTCAGCAAGACTATCCCCCACCTCGCGGCTGGCCTCATCTCATTTCCCATCATCATCGGCAAAAACCCGCAGAAACATACGGACAACGGGCCTTACCATCAATGAGCCGTAATTCCTTGGCCAATCAACGCGCATGAGCCGGGTTCCCCCTTTTTTCCAATCGTTGATCCTGTTTTGCCTGACCGCGGCAACCATCCCGCTATTGCTGGGATTTTTCGGTTCCTTACACCCGGCGTTCGATTCCCTCGGTCATTTTCGCGTACACCTTGCCGTCGTCGTGGCCATTTTCGCGCTGCCGCTGCTGGCCACGACCTATCTGGTGCAAGCCTTCTCGGCTCTGGTCTTTGCCATCGCAGCTTTCTCAACCACCACAGATACGCTGAATCTTATTGGTTTGAAGCCGGTGCATGCGGCATTCGAAGCCAAACCTGCGGACCGGGCAGTCTATCGGCTTCTGCAGATCAATCTTCGCTTCGATAACCGTACGCCAGAAAAGGTCTTGTCGCTGATCGGGCGGACCACACCAGACGTGGTAACTCTCGACGAAGTCTCGGCAATGTGGGACGGCAAATTCGAGCTGCTCAAAAGCGCCTACCCCTATCGTGTAATCTGCCCGCGGCCGAATGGGGTTTTCGGGGCCGCGATCCTCTCGCGCCGACCTTTCGCAGAAGGCAAGGAAACCCATTGTTTCGAGCGCGGCGCGCTGGCCACGGCAACCGTCGATTTTGCCGGATCAGAGATCGACGTTGCCGCGATCCACCTCGGCTGGCCTTGGCCTTTCGAGCAGGCGCGCCAGATCGCGCTGCTTTCGCCGTCCATTGCCTCACTGGCTCCATCGACGATTGTAGCCGGCGACTTGAATGCGACACCGTGGAGCGCCGCGGCTCGCAATATTGCCGACGCCGGTGGCCTGACGCTTATGCCCTCGGTCGGCGCAACATGGTTGTTCCTGCAGTTGCCGGATTCCCTGCGCTTTGCCGGCTTGCCAATCGACAACGTGTTCAGCAAGGGGCATATCCTCATCCATTCCGCTGAACGCCTGGAAGGTGTCGGGTCCGATCATCTTCCTGTTTTGGTCGAGTTCTCCATCAAGCCTGGAAATGACCAGCCAAACGAAGAAAACGAGACCGCGACAGTATCCGCCGAACAGCTGCGCGGTTAGTGCTCGTTGTCATCACGGCTTCGCGCCGCCGTAATCCCAGACGGCGCGACGATAGTTTACTACATATTCTGGTAGACGGGGCCTTCCCCGCCTTGCGGCGGAACCCAGTTGATATTCTGGTTCGGGTCCTTGATGTCGCATGTTTTGCAGTGAACGCAGTTCTGCGCGTTGATGACAAAATGCACATCCTTGGCCGAGGGATCGGCGGCAGAATTGCCATCGGCGTCCACCCATTCATAGACACCGGCCGGGCAATAGCGTGTCGAAGGACCGGCAAAAACATCGTGCTCCGACCTCTCCTGCAAAGCCATGTCCTTGACCTGCAGGTGCACTGGCTGGTTTTCCTCATGGTTGGTGTTTGAGAGGAAAACCGAAGACAGGCGGTCGAAAGTCAGCACGCCGTCGGGTTTCGGATAGTTTATCTTGTGATGCTTGGACGCAGGCTCCAGCGATGCCGCATCGGTCTTGCCATGTTTCAGCGTACCGAAAGGCGAAAAGCCAAACAGCGTGTTCAGCCACATATCGAGCCCACCGACGGCGACGCCGGCAATCGTACCGAAGCGCGACCAAAGCGGCTTGACGTTGCGAACCCTCTTCAGGTCCTTGCCAATGGCGCTATCGCGCCATGCGTTTTCATAAGCTTGCAGTTCGTCATTGGCGCGACCCGAGGTAATTGCCTCTGCGACATGTTCGGCCGCCAGCATGCCCGAAAGCACGGCGTTGTGCGAACCCTTGATCCGCGGCACGTTCACCAGGCCAGCCGAACACCCCATCAAAACGCCACCGGGGAAGGACAGTTTGGGCACGGATTGCCAGCCGCCCTCGGTAATTGCGCGCGCGCCGTAGCCGATGCGCTTGGCGCCTTCGAACGTGCCGCGGATCGCCGGATGCGTCTTGAAACGCTGGAATTCTTCGAACGGCGAAAGATAGGGGTTCTTGTAGTTGAGGTGGACGACGAAGCCGACGGCGACCTGATTGTCCTCCAGATGGTAGAGGAAGGAGCCACCGCCAGTCTTCATATCGAGCGGCCAGCCAAACGAGTGCTGCACCAGTCCCGGCTTGTGATTTTCCGGCTGGACCTGCCACAATTCCTTCAGCCCAATGCCGAATTTGGTAGGCTCTCGCCCTTCCGCGAGATTGTACTTGGCAATCAGTTGCTTGGCGAGCGAGCCGCGCGCACCCTCTCCGATCAGTACGTATTTGCCCATCAGCGCCATGCCGGGCGCGTAGGCGGGTCCATGCGAACCATCCTTCTCCACGCCCATATCGCCGGTGAAAACGCCTGTGACGGCGCCAGCCTCATTGTAGAGCAGACCGGCGGCGGCAAATCCGGGGTAGATCTCGACGCCGAGCGCCTCGGCTTTCGCGCCAAGCCACCGACACACATTGCCCAGCGAGACGATGTAGTTGCCGTGGTTGTTCATCAGCGGCGGCATCAGGAAGTTCGGCAGGCGCACCGATCCGGCAGGCCCCAGCACGAGGAAATGATCGTCCGTCACCGGTGTCTTGAATGGATGATCGCTCTCGTCGCGCCAGCCCGGCAGCAGACGGTCGATGCCGATCGGATCAACGACGGCGCCTGAAAGGATATGAGCGCCAACTTCGCCACCCTTTTCCAGCACCACCACCGACAAGTCCGGATTGACCTGCTTGAGACGGATCGCAGCGGCTAGCCCAGCCGGCCCCGCGCCGACGATAACCACGTCGAACTCCATGCTCTCGCGCTCGATATCGCTCATCAATCCCTCCGCACTGGCTGGCCGATACTGTGCTGGCTCCTGCGCTCCATAGCGCATCAAATCGCGACGGAAAACCGGTGGCATCAGAACAGCGGCGTTTTCCCTCGGCAAACCGTTCACTCATAATATTTTACGTTCACGTAAACGTCAAATAATTGCTCGTATCTGCCTTGCAGATCCATCGCAGTTTTTTGAGTGTGCGGCAGCATGCTTATCGGCCATAGTGGTCGAATGCGCACCTTTGGACGGCAGGGCTTGTCATTGACGCGCTTTATGCGGCTACCCGGCCATGCAGGGCTGTCTATAGCTTTGGTCTTCCTGGCGGCAGCATATAGTTGGCCTGCTGTGGCAGACGAGCAAAAACTTTGGCCTGCCGGGCCTTACACATTTTCCGATGAACTCGGTGGGTTCGAAATCACCGGCGTGTCGGGGAAAGGTACCCAGGACGACCCGATCGTCATTTCCGAGGAATTCCAATCGGCAACGCCGGTAACGCTTACAATTCGAGCGAGGCGCGAGATACGGCCGTTCGACCCTTCAGCCGACTATGTCAACGGCGTCCTCTACATGCGCATCGAGGCGCTCAACAACAGCGGCCACCCCTGGATCGAGTTCGAATTCGAACTGCAAGAAATTCTCGACCGGCCGAGCGTATTCGGTGACGGCCTTTCCTTCGACCAGCGCAACAAGTCGCCCACCAACATCATATCCAGCAACTTCGCGAAGTTTGACCGCGATTTCGAACCTTACGACCGGTTGCTGTTCACCGCCGGGCAAGTCGATCCACTCGCATCGGTATCGTTCCAGTTTCTCGTCACCGACTACACGCCCCGTTGGACATTCTATCTGGTGCAGGATCCACGCATCCCCTCGACGTGAAAAACAGCAATCCATCGAATGCGAACTTGCAAACCGGGGTCCATACGTCGAATGTGCCGCCATGACTGCCGCTGCTCCAGACCCGCTCTCCGATCTGAATGCCCTTCTTGCCTTTTATGCGGAAGCAGGGGCGGACGATCCGCTGACCGACGAACCTGTCAACCGGTTTGTGCAGACTGCCAGTCGAGCTGATACCCCCCGCACGGCATCGAATGCGCCCGCTCAACAGCGCGAGCCAAAGCGAACCATCCAACCTGTCGTTGCGCAGCTATCACCCCCACCTCAACGTCCGACTGTAGCGACTGTCCCGGACGAGCAACAGGCTGCTATGGCGCGGCAATTGGCTGCCAGTGCGACGAGTCTGGAAGAACTCCGTGAAAAGATGGCCTCGTTCGACGGCTGTAATCTGAAATTTACCGCCAAGAACCTGGTGTTTGCCGACGGCAATCCGCAAGCCGACATTATGTTTGTTGGCGAAGCGCCGGGGCGCGACGAGGATCTGGAAGGGCGACCTTTCGTTGGCCGTTCCGGTCAGCTTCTCGACCGAATGCTGGCGGCGATCGGGCTCGACAGGGGTTCTGTCTACATCGCCAATGTCATCCCATGGCGCCCACCTGGCAACCGCGCGCCCACGCCGCACGAAACCGAAATCTGCCGGCCTTTCATCGAACGGCAAATTGAATTGGTCGCGCCCAAAGTGCTCGTTCACCTCGGCGGAGCCTCGGCCAAGACCCTGCTCAACACCACCGAAGGCATCCTGCGCTTGAGGGGCAATTGGCGCACTTATTCCGCCGCATCGGGGGCAACCATACCTGCGATGCCGACGCTGCATCCCGCCTATCTGCTCAGAACGCCTGCGCACAAGCGCCTGGCCTGGCGCGACTTCCTCGAAGTGAAGATGAAATTGCGATCGCTGCGATAGGTCGTAGAAGGTTCGCTATCCCTGGGAGGGCGTTACCTTTCGGGCGCGCGCGTGTTCCAATCCAAGCTGGCGCTCGCGGAAGATGATGAAAATTCCGGCCGCGACAACGATCAGGCCGCCCACCAGCATGTAGGCCGTCGGAACATCGTCGAAGATGACATAACCCACGATGATGGCTAGGATCATCGAGGTGTATTCGAACGGAGCAACCACCGAAACCTCCGCGTGCCGGTACGCCGAGGTCATAAAGATTTGCGCTATGCCGCCGCAGAAGCCGGCAGTGATCAGCAGCATGACTTGCGTCGAGCTCATGGGGTCCCAGCCAAACGGCAGCGTCAAAAGCGCCAGCACGCTCGCCATCATGGAAAACCACAGGACGATGGTGGCCGTGCGCTCGCTGTGAACCAGATTACGGACCAGAAGTGCTGCCACCGCAGAACTGCCCGCGCCAGCGAGGGCCGCCATAACGCCCAGCACTTCCTGGTCGTCCATCGCCGATCCAGAGCTCAGCAGAGTCAGTTCCGGCCATGAGATGATGACGACACCTATCAACCCAACCGCCACCGCGCTCCAGCGATAAAAGCGGATCGTCTCGCCAAGGAACAGCGAACTGAACACCACAACCAGCAACGGCTGCGCATAGTTCAGCGTTATCGCATCAGGTAGCGGCAGCCGGGTCAACGCAAAGAAGGTGAAGCCCATTGAGCACACGCCAACGACGCCGCGCAAAATGTGGCCAACGGGGCGCTTCGTTGCGAAGGCTGTGCGAAGTTCATGCTTGTAGAAGAGGAAAACCAGAATCGGGAAGACGGCAAAGAAAGACCGGAAGAACACGATCTGGCCTGCCGGCAACGCTCCAGCCGCCTTGATCAGCGACGACATCGCAACGAAAATCGCCACCGACATGACCTTCAGCGCAATTGCGGTGAGAGCGCCCCGCGAACCGGGGACTTCCAATGAAGTCACGTTGAAGCGGCGTCCTTTGTTGCTAAGCGGATATGTGCCGGAGTTGCGGGCATGTTGACGAAGCCTCGTTTCATGTAAAGAACCGGGCTTTGGGTGTCTTGGGCCAACGGCTTCGCCTCGCCTAACCAAAAACGAAAGGAAAGCAAGCGGATGCGCACGGATACCGGCCAGGTCTTCAAACTGGAGGACTACAGGCCAAGCGACTATCTCATTCCGCAAACACGGTTGACCTTTCGCCTTTCGCCGGAAGCCACCGTCGTCATCGCTGAACTGACGGTCGAGCGTCGCACTGGTGTCACGGCGGCCACGCCGCTTGTCCTCGATGGGGATGGGCTCACTCTCCAGCGTATCGAGGTGGACGGCAAGGCCGTACCATTGTCCGCCTACGCTGCCGGCCCGGACCAACTGGTTCTGAATTCCCCGCCTTCGAAGGCGAAGTTCACGCTTCTCATCGAAACCCGTATCGATCCGGCGCACAATGAAGCGCTGATGGGCCTCTACCGTTCCAGGAATGTCTATTGCACGCAGTGCGAAGCGGAAGGATTCCGGCGCATCACCTACTTCCTCGACCGTCCGGACATCCTGTCCGTCTATACGGTGCGTATCGAGGCTTCACGCAAGGAGGCCCCGCTGCTGTTGTCGAACGGCAATCCGATTGAAAGCGGGGACCTCCCGGACGGCCGGCACTATGCCGTCTGGGAAGATCCTCACCCGAAACCGTCCTATCTCTTTGCTCTCGTGGCGGGCGATCTCGGTAAAATCGAAGATCGTTTCGTCACCATGTCCGGCCGCAATGTCGCGTTGGGCATCTATGTCGAACATGGGAAAGAACCGCTGGCCGGCTACGCAATGGACGCTCTCAAGCGTTCAATGAAATGGGACGAGGACGTCTTTGGCTGCGAATACGATCTCGATGTTTTCAACATTGTTGCCGTCTCCGATTTCAATATGGGCGCAATGGAGAACAAGGGGCTCAATATCTTCAATGACAAATATGTGCTGGCCGATGAGGAGACAGCGACAGACGCCGATTTCGCCAACATCGAGGCGATTATTGCACATGAGTACTTTCACAATTGGACAGGCAATAGAATCACTTGTCGTGACTGGTTCCAGCTTTGCCTGAAAGAAGGCCTGACCGTTTACCGGGATCATGAGTTCTCGGCCGACCAGCGCTCGCGGGGAGTCAAGCGCATTGCTGAGGTAAGGACCTTGCGGGCACTCCAGTTCCCGGAAGACCAGGGACCGCTAGCACATCCCGTACGGCCGCGTCGTTATCGCGAAATCAACAACTTCTATACGGCAACCGTCTACGAGAAGGGCTCCGAGGTTGTGCGCATGATCCGCACCCTGCTCGGAGCGGAAACATTTCGAGCAGGCATGGATCTCTATTTCCTGCGTCACGACGGGCAAGCGGCGACAATCGAGGATTTCGTGCAGGTGTTCGCGGACGTATCCGGGCGTGACCTGTCGCAGTTCGCGCTTTGGTACAACCAGGCCGGCACACCGAACCTGACGGTCAGTTCGCACTATGACGCCGGTGAAAAAGTACTCACCCTTGAGATCGAACAATCGGTTCCGCCGACGCCCTCCGAAAGCCGCAAGCGGTTGATGCACATCCCACTGGCTTTCGGTCTGGTCGGAAAGGGCGGCAAGGATCTGCCATACAAGGCTGCCGACGGCGCGACCGTCGAGAACGGTGTCATCCATGTGCGAAAGCGTCGCCATACGGTACGTTTCAGCGGTGTAACAGAAAGACCGGCGCTGTCGCTAAATCGTGGCTTTTCGGCCCCGGTTACATTGTCGGTCGCGCAGAAAACTGACGATCAGTTCTTTCTGGCTGCGCACGACAGAGATGCATTCTCGCGTTGGCAGGCTGTGAATACGCTTCTGACTGATGCCCTCATCGCCGCTTTCCGTCGCCAGCGGGGCGGCAAGAAAGCGGACTTCGCGGCCAGATTGGGTGAACTTGCCGGCAGCATAGCTGCAAATGACGATCTGGAACCGGCTTACCGTGCGCTTGCGTTGACGCTGCCTAGCGAGGCAGACATCGCACGCGAGATTGGCAAGGAAATCGATCCGGACGCCATCTTTGCGGCGCGCGAGGCACTTGCCACTTTCATCGCTTCCACCAACAAGCAGAGGTTCGAGGCGCTTTACGCAAGCCTGCGTGACAACAGCCCCTTCAGTCCCGATGCCGCAAGCGCGGGCCGCCGCGCATTGCGCAACGTGCTGCTCGACTATCTGTCGAGATTGGACGGGGGACTTGAAACCGCCGCTCGTCATTTCAAGGCGGCCACCAACATGACCGACCTTGCAGCCTCATTGACGGTGCTTGCGCACCGGCATCCGGGATCGCCGCAGGCAGATGCTGCAATCGCTGCATTCGCAGCCAAATTCGCGTCCGATCCACTGGTGATGGATAAGTGGTTCCAGATTCAGGCCAGCATACCAGGGCCGCAAGCCGTTGAAACGGTACGTGCGCTGATGACGCATCCTGCCTTTTCTTCCACCAACCCTAACCGGTTACGTTCCCTGATCGGAACCTTTTCCAGCGGGAACCAAACGGGCTTCCATCGCGCCGACGGTGCTGGCTATAGGTTCTTCGCGGAGACGGTGCTTGAGATCGAGAAACGGAATCCGCAGATCGCCGCGCGACTGGCGACGGCGTTGCGGTCCTGGCGGTCGCTTGAACCCGGACGTCAAGCGAAAGCAAGGGAGGCTTTGCTGACCATGGCCCGTACGCCAAGTCTTTCAGCGGACCTCAGGGATATCATCGATCGAACGCTGGCTTGACCTGGCCTGCCAAGACGAGCCGAGTTGAGCATTGTTGGCATTCGCCCAGATATTGTTTGCCGATTTTTCATCTTTTTTGGCCGGGCCACTGGACAAGGCGAATCACCTTTGATTCTTTAATGGCGATTCGGGCGTGCGGTGTAACCGGGTCGATAAGCATAATAAAGCTTTTGGGGAGAGCCATTTCATGGCCAAGGCGGACGCGTGGAGCGCGCCCGGTGGGACGGCCTTTGAGCGATGCAGCGGCCTTGCAGGCAATACGCGGCTCATTGCTAAACCCGCCTACCAAAGATTGCTTGCGGCCGAGCCTTTTTTGCGCAGGCTGATTCCTGCGCTGATAATATTGTTTCTTGTCGTCATTGCAGCCGTGCGCTGTATTTCGCTGATGACCTGGCATGACGATGTCGAACGCGGCGCCAAGGCAGTTCTCACGCTTGCAGCGGGCCAGTTAGCCTTTGCTGGCGACGGCGCAGCAGCGGGCGGCTCCGGTCAGGAATTGCTGGAGACGGTGGGTCGTCAGGCAGCAATGGCACCCGGCCATGTTCTTGTGATCACTGATGGCAAATTCAAGATTACAGCCGTCACGCCCCGGTCCACAGGCTGGTATGGCCGCAACCTGGATGGCATGGTTTCCGGAGGGCAACCGCTGTTCCTGTTCGGCGAAAAGGCCGGCGTTCTCGAAGTCAAGATCGACGGTCAGGACTGGTATGCTGCGGTAGCCCTTCAAGGCGAAAGCTCAGCAGCGGCGGCCTTGGTGCCGCAAGATGCTGTTTTTGCCGACTGGCGCAAAACCGTTTCGCTCAACGTCACGCTTTTCGCGCTTACCGCAGGCGTCCTCATCGTTATCCTCTACGCCTATTTCAGCCAGGCTGCGCGAGCCGAAGCCGCAGACCGCCTCTACCTCGAGGGCCATCAACGCATCGACATGGCGCTCGTGCGTGGCCGTTGTGGGCTTTGGGACTGGGATATGGTCCGCGGCAAGATGTACTGGTCGTCATCGATGTACGACATGCTTGGATACGAACCCTGCGAGGCAATGCTGTCCTTTGGCGAAGTCGACAGCATCATTCACCCCGATGACGGCAACCTGCTCGAGATCGCAAACCGGGTGGTGGCGCGGGAAATCGACCACATCGACCAGGTCTTCCGCATGCGCCACGCAGACGGTCAGTGGATCTGGATGCGCGCGCGTGCGCAGGTCCTGGACCCCGACGCCTCCGAAATCCAGCTTATCGGCATCGCGGTCGATGTCACCGAACAGCGGCATCTTGCGCTGCGGTCGGAAGCAGCCGACCTTCGCTTGCGCACGGCCATCGAGAACATCAACGAATCCTTCGTCCTCTGGGATTCGGCCAATCGCCTGGTCATGTGCAATTCCAAATATCAAAAGGACAATGGCCTCTCCGATCGCGATGTGATGCCCGGTGCGTCCCGCGCCATCTTGGAGGAACGCATGCTGGCCTTCGCGTCGGAGCGGCGTCTGGCCAATGTCAACGGCATGCAAGGCGGGGCTTCATATGAACGCCAACTGGCCGATGGCAGGTGGCTGCAGGTCAACGAATTGAAGACTCGCGACGGCGGCACCGTTTCGGTCGGCTCGGACATCACACAGATCAAGCAGCATCAAGACAAGCTGGTCGACAGCGAGCGCAGGCTCATGTCGACCATCCACGATCTCAGTCTTGCGCGCCGCGCGGAAGTGGATAAGGCGCGCGAACTTGCCGAACTCAACCGCAAATATGTGAAGGAAAAAGAGCGGGCGGAAGCAGCCAACCAAGCCAAGTCCGAGTTCCTCGCCAACATGTCGCACGAGTTGCGTACGCCGCTCAATGCCATCATTGGCTTTTCCGAGCTTATGCAGCAGAGGTTTTTCGGCCCACTCGGCTCGGACCGTTACGACGAGTATGCCGGCGACATCAATTCCAGCGGCAAATATCTTCTCGGTGTCATCAACGACATCCTCGATATGTCCAAGATCGAGGCCGGCCAATTCTCGATGGAGCGCGAGGCCATCGACCTGTGCCCGCTTATCCGCGAGACCGTCCGCGTCGTTTCCCTGCAGGCGGCAGCGAAAGCCATCACTGTGGAAACCAATATTGCCGAAACCCTGACGCTTGTTGCCGACCGGCGCGCTATCAAGCAGATTGTCATCAACCTGCTCTCGAACGCGGTGAAATTCACCGGCCAAGGCGGTCGTATTTCGCTCAGGGCGCGCAACGCTTCCGGCGCCCTTATCCTGACCATCGAGGACAATGGTTGCGGAATTCCCAAACACGCCTTGAGCAAGCTGGGCAGACCCTTCGAGCAGGTCCAGAACCAGTTTTCAAAGAACCACAACGGCTCAGGGCTTGGGCTGGCAATCTCGCGATCGCTGGCAGAACTGCATGGCGGAGCGCTCAAGATCCGCTCGGCCGAGGGAGCCGGAACCATCGTTTCCGTCCGCATTCCCTTGAAAAAACCCGCTCGCCAGATGAAGGCGGCGGCCTGATCATTTCCGCTTTACCCGGAAAATCTGTTCGAAGCTCTTTCGAACCCCCGTCGACACATCCTTCAAATGCGCTTCCAGCACCGAAAAGTCCGGCAGATCTGTTGCGGCGAGCAGAAGATCGGAAAGGCCAGGCGGTACATCGTTCCTGTCAAATGCGCCGGTCAGACATAGCCGCGTCATCTGCGTAACGGCCAGATAGAACGCATATGCATCGCTCAACTCCTGGCGTATCTGTACATCGGCATAACCAGACGAGAGATGCGCAATAACATCCGCCGTTGCTGTTGTGCCGGGCGGTCCCTCGAATTGGCCGGTTATGATCGCAACCTGCGCGATGAATTCCAGGTCTATCAACCCGCCGGGGATCAGCTTGATATCCCAGATATCGCGTGGCGGCTTTTCCTCTTCGATCAGCTTGCGCATATCGAAGGCTTCACGCCGAACTTTCGCGGCATCACGTGGCAAAGCCAGTATCGCGGCGACTTCCGCTCTCAGTTCGTCGCACAGGCCTGGATCGCCAGCTATCGGGCGGGCGCGGCTAAGCGCCATCTGTTCCCAGGTCCATGCGTCCTGACGCTGATATTTGCGAAACGACTCGATATGCGTCGCCACAGGCCCTTTGTTGCCCGAAGGGCGCAGGCGAAGATCGAGTTCGTAGAGCACGCCCTCGGCCGTCGGCGCCGATACGGCCGCGATCAGCCGCTGGGTCATGCGGCTGTAGTAGTGCGCCGGCGCAAGCGGCTTGTCGCCATCCGATTCATCGGCATCCGCATCATGATCGTAGAGCAAGATCAGATCGACGTCGGAACCCGCCGTCAGTTCCTGGCTACCCAGCTTGCCCATACCGAGGAGCGCCACCCTGGCACCGGCAACCCGGCCATGGCGCGCCGCAAACTCTGTCGCAACCGCATCCAGTGCGGCACCTATCGTGAGATCGGCAAGATCCGAGAAGGCCCGCCCCGCCCGCCTTGCATCGATAGACCCGGCCAGAAGCCTGACCCCGATCAGAAACTTCTGTTCCGATGCAAAGATGCGCAGGCGGTCGAGCACATCCTCGTACAGACGGTCCCCTTCAATGAACGCGGCAAGCCGCGCCGCAAGATATTTGCGATCCGGCAATTCGCTCAGCAAGGCCGGATCGAGCAGTCCGTCGAAGACATGCGGGCGGCGCGTGATCACTGCAGCCAGTCGAGGCGCGGCCCCCATGATCGTCGCGAGCAGCTTCAGCAAGGCGGGATTGGATTGAAGTAGCGAGAAAAGCTGGATGCCCGCCGGAAGACCCGCGAGGAACTCGTCGAAGCGCATCAAGGCTTCATCGGCTCGCCGCGTCTTGCCGAAAGCCTCAAGCAGCGCCGGCGTCAACTCAGTCAAACGTTCACGCGCCTCGGCCGAGCGGGTAACCCTGTAGCGCCCGAAATGCCACGCCCTGATGACGCGGCATATGTCGCTTGGCCGCTGGAAGCCAAGGTGGTGCAGCGTCTGCAAGGTATCGGGATCATCGACGTCGCCGGTGAAAACCAGATTACCCATGCCCGCCGAAAGCTCCGGGGCAGTCTCGAACAGCGCAGCATAGTGGCGTTCAACCTGCTGTAGCGAGGCGCGAAATGCAGCCGAGAAAGCTTCGGCGTCAGCGTAGCCAAGCATATGCGCGATGCGCTCCAGGCCTTCGTCGTCTTCGGGCAGCGTATGTGTCTGTTCGTCGGCCACCATCTGGATGGCATGTTCGACACGGCGCAAGAACCAGTATTGCTGGGTCAGAGCATCGCGCGCTTCCGCCGTGATCCAGTTGCGGTCCGCAAGCTTGGTAAGCATCGGAACGGTTTCACGGCCGCGCAGTTCGGGAAACCGCCCGCCGGCGATCAGTTGCTGGGTCTGCACGAAGAACTCGACCTCGCGAATGCCGCCGCGCCCGAGTTTCACATTGTGCCCTTTCACGGCGATCTCGCCGTGGCCCTTGTGCGCATGTATCTGGCGCTTGATGGAATGCACGTCGGCTATGGCCGCGTAATCCATGTATTTGCGCCAGATGTAGGGTTGCAATTCCTTGAGGAACGCCTCACCTGCCTCCACGTCGCCGGCGACAGGCCGCGCCTTGATCATGGCGGCACGCTCCCAATTCTGGCCGCGGCCTTCGTAGTAGTTCAGCGCCGCCTCAACCGGAATGGCCAGAGGAGTCGAGCCGGGGTCCGGTCGCAGCCGCAGGTCGGTGCGGAATACATAGCCGTTTTCCGTCCGATCCTGGAGAATGCGCACCAGCCTGCGGGTCAACCGTGAAAAGGTGTCGGTGGCTTCCATCGGATCGACTACGGCCGGCCCATCGGGGTCGAAGAACACCACAAGGTCTATGTCCGAGGAGAAATTCAGCTCGTGCGCGCCGAGCTTTCCCATACCGAGCAGAATCCAGCCGGATTTCACCGACGGGTTCGCTGGGTCCACCAGCTTGAGTTTCCCTTGCCGATTTGCATCGGCAAGCAGGAAATTAACTGCCGCTGCGGTGCAACTGTTGGCAAGGTCACTCAGGCGGCGCACCGTCAAAACGGTGTCACTCTCCTCAGCGAGATCAGACAAGGCAATCAGAAAGTGCGCTTCCGTCTTGAGTTGGCGCAGTTCCGTCATCAGGCTGGCTTCGCTCGTGCCCTCGACATGCCAGGACGCTGCAATTTCGTCCGCTATCGCGTGCAGCCTTTGCTCGACCGACCGGTCAAAAAGGACGTCGAGCATTTGCGGGCGCCGGCGGGCCAGATCGCGCAAAAACGGCGACAGGTCAAAGGCAGCCAGAAGAAACCGGCGCGCGACACCATCGGCCTTCAGCAGCCTTGCGAGCCTCGGAAGGCCTTCTTCCTTGGCGATTGCCGCGAGTTCCGAGATTTCCTGTTCGGCACGCTCCTTGTCGAGCGGTTCTAACTGCGCCACTGGCTGCAAAAGCCAATCTGCTTGGGCACGATCTGCTGCCATGCGTGGCGCCATCGGGGATCAAGGCCTGTCTTGTTCGGGAAAACTCATCACGACAGATAATCCGGGATTGGCGGGTAAAAGATCAAGCCTCCCGCGATGAAATTTCATGATTGCCTTGGCAAGACTCAGGCCTAGCCCTGATCCGGGCTGCGAACGGCTTTTCTCCAACCTGACGAAACGCTCCGTGACGCGCGCCCTATCGTCCTCGTTTGGAATGCCCTGACCATTGTCGGTCACCGCCAACCGGATTTGCCCGTCAGCCCTGTCCAGCTTCACAAGAACGGCTGGTTTTTCGCTGGCGTCGGTCGAATACTTGATCGCGTTGTCCACTATGTTCGACAGCGCTTGGCCAACTAGTTCGCGATTCCCATCAATCTCGATGCTTTCCATCGGCGCTGCTTCGAGTGTCACGCCACCCTCTTCCGCCACCGGCTCATAAAGCTCAACAACATCGTGAATGGCCGCCGCCAGGTCGACCTTCGCCAGATTCTCCGACGAATAGCCCGCCTCGAGGCGGGAAATCATGAGAATGGCGTTGAACGTCTTGATGAGTTGGTCGGACTCGGCAATCGTCGCTTCAAGCGCTTCGCGGTAGTCAGTGACCTTGTGCTTGCCGGCAAGCGTCGCTTCGGCTCGATTGCGCAGTCGCGTCAGCGGCGTCTTCAGATCGTGCGCGATATTGTCCGAAACCTGCTTCAGCCCCTCATTCAGCGTCGCGATCCTGGCAAGCATAGTGTTGAGGTTTTGCGATAGCCGATCGAACTCGTCGCCCGCGCCGGTTACCGGCAATCGCCCGCTCAGATCGCCGCCCATGATGCGCTTGCTCGCGGACGAAACCCCGTCGATACGCTTCAACGCCGCGCGCCCGACAAAAAACCAGATCAGGATGCCGCCTAGCCCCATCATGCCAAGGGCAAGCATCAAGGCCCTGCGCACCACGTCGCGGAAGCGCTGTGGTTCACCAAGATCGCGACCCACAAGCATGATCATCTGGTTGGGAAGCGTGAGAACAACCGCAACTGCATCGTGACCACGCCCGCTTTCCCCTTGGGTCTGGTTCTGGTTGGTCTCGCTCCTTTGACGGTCGAGTTCGCCTTCTCCATATCGACGGTAATAGAACGGTCGCGTCGTCCATCCCTCGTTGCCCAGCACACCGGGTTCGAGGCTCTGCACGTTTCCGGTCAGTATCTGGCCATTGGCATCGGCAATGAGATAGAGGTTCGCGCTAGGCTGGCGTGAGCGCTGCTCCACAACGCGCACGAGAGTGGGCAGGCCGCCACGCTTATAGGCTTGAGCAAGGCCCAGCACCTCGTCGTTGATCGTCTCCTGCGTTTGCGTGATCAGCATGCGCGCGGAGAGCGACGTGATGTAGAAAACCAGCAGGATGGCACACAGCGCGAAAAGCAGGAGATACAGCGCCGAAAGCCGCGCCGCCGTGGTCTTCATGATGGCCGGTATGGAAAGGGCCATGCAGCGTCAGCCGTGCTTCAGCATATATCCGGCACCCCGGATGGTATGCAGGATCGGCTTGTCGAAGCCCTTTTCGATCTTGCTGCGCAAGCGAGACACGTGAACGTCAATGACATTTGTCTGTGGGTCGAAATGATAGTCCCAGACGTTTTCAAGCAGCATGGTGCGCGTTACCACCTGGCCCGCGTGGCGCATAAGGTATTCGAGCAAACGGAACTCGCGCGGCTGCAAGGTGATTTCCTGGCTCGCGCGTTTCACGGAATGGGACAGCCTGTCCAGTTCGAGATCGCCCACACGATATACCGTCTCGCTTTCCCTCGCTCCAGCGCGGCGGTTCAGCACCTCCACACGCGCAAGCAATTCGGTAAAGGCATAAGGCTTGGTGAGATAATCGTCGCCACCGGCCCGCAAGCCTGTCACCCGGTCATCCACTTCGCCGAGAGCGGAGAGGATCAACACGGGCGTGGTGTTGCCGCGAGAACGAAGCGCTGCAATAACCGAAAGCCCATCGCGCCTGGGCATCATGCGGTCGACCACCATGACGTCATAGTCGCCGGCGTCGGCCAGCGCGAAACCCGTTTCCCCGTCACCGGCTACGTGTGCGGTATGCCCGGCTTCGGAAAAGGCCTTCTGAAGGTAATCCGCGGCTTCACGATCATCTTCAATGACGAGAATCTTCATTGGATCATTATTCGCTATTTCGGCGGGTCTATGGTATGGAATGTTGCGCGTATCCTTATGCCTGCGCGGCAGGGCACGCGGCGGCCCGCTGCCGCCGGCACCGAAAGGCGAATAACTGACTGGATGCTTCAGTGCCGCTCTTTGCGTGGAAATTCGGGGGACGAGATATCCACGCTCAGGAACGAGCCGTTCAGCCCTTATCGAGCGGTAACGCGACGAACCGGTTGCTGTCGTTGCGGCTAATCTGGACGAGGACCGATTTCCTGCCGGCCTTTGCGGCCTGGGCCATCGCATCGGTGACGTCTTTCGCGCTGCCGACTTCCTCGGAGTTAACCGCCGTGATGACGTCGCCGGCCTGAATGCCACGGTCGGCGGCATCGCTATCTGGGTCGACATCCGTCACGACAAGGCCCTTGCCGTCATCCGACCTAGTAACTGTCAAGCCAAGGTCGGCGAGCGAATCGGTTGGCGTGGCAGGCGCTGACTGATCGTCCGCCGAGGCTTGCTTTTCGGCCTTGGGCAATTCACCGAGATTGACCTTTATGGTTTCAGACTTGCCATTGCGCCAGACTGTCACATCGACCGATTTTCCCGGCGTGTATCCGGCAACCAGTCGTGCCAGTTCCCTCGTCGAATCGACGTTCTTGCCGTCGACCTGGGTAATCACATCGCCAGCTACAATTCCGGCTTTCTTGGCAGGGCCGTCATCTTGCGAGTTGGAAACGAGAGCACCCTTGTCCGAGGGCAGGCCGAGAGATTCGGCGATATCCTCGCCAACAGGCTGGATTTCCACGCCGAGCCAGCCTCGAGCTACCGAGCCGTCCTTCATCAGGTCCTGAACGACCTGCTTGGCTGTCGAAGCGGGGATCGCAAAGGCGATGCCGACATTGCCGCCGGAGGGCGAAAAGATCGCGGTGTTGATGCCCACGACCTGCCCATTGAGGTCAAAGGCCGGACCGCCCGAGTTACCCCGATTCACCGCAGCGTCGATCTGGATGAAGTCATCGTATGGGCCTGCACCGATGTCGCGGCCGCGCGCCGAGATGATACCAGCCGTCACGGTGCCACCGAGACCGAAGGGATTGCCTACGGCAACCACCCAGTCACCGACCCGAACCGAAGCGTCATCGGCAAAATCGACATAGGTGAACTTGTCGCTGCTATCGACCTTGAGAACCGCGAGGTCGGTGCGCGGATCGGTGCCGATCAGCTTGGCATCAAGTTCCTTGCCGTCATTGGTCACGACCGTAAAGGCCGTGCCTTCATCGACGACGTGATTGTTCGTCACCAGATATCCGTCTTCGGAAATGAAGAAACCGGAGCCCTGAGCCACTGGCCGGGGCTTGCTGTTGTCGCCGCGGCGGTCAAAGCGATGCGGGCGGTCGTTCTGGTCGCCAAACCCGCGGAAATCCTTGAAGAAGCGGCGCATAGGATGATCCGGCGGGAGATTGTCCAAGCCATCCGGGCCGAATGAGAACCCCGACCCGTCGTCGGCTGCCGGCTGGATTTTTGCCTTCACGCGCACGCTGACAACAGCGGGGGAGACATTCGACACGACATCAGCGAAGCTTGGTACCTGCGGAGCCTGAACGCGGACGGCATCCGCCAGAACAGGTGCCGTTCCTGCAGTTACAGCACCGAAGCCGACTGCGCCGGCAATTGCCAACGATGCGACGGCGGCGGCCAGACCCTTGCGGCTGCGGGAGAAGATTTTGGGGGCGCTAGACATGGATTTCGATCCTCTTTGCAAGAGATGCGCGACGCATCCTCCGCAAAAGAGATAGAGCCCGCTACATTACGGCGCCATTTCCGGTGGATGAATGTTTGGTAATGTACGAAAGCGTTCAGAGCTAAAGCCGAGATCAGTTCCGGTTCAAGACGTCATTGAGCGCGTCCTGCTCTTCCTTGCTCAGTTTCGCTGCTTCGACCGGCTGCCTCCTTCTGGATGCGGCATAGACGAACACGACGCCACCCAGCAGCAACAGGAACGGCGCGCCCCACAGCAACGCATTGCGCAGATCGAAACGCGGCTTCAGCAGCACGAACTCGCCGTAACGCGAAACGATATAGTCCGTCACCTGTTCGTCGGTGTCACCTGCTGTGAGGCGCTCGCGAACAAGGATGCGCAGGTCGCGGGCGAGATCGGCGTCCGATGCATCGATCGACTGGTTCTGGCAGACAAGGCAGCGCAGACCTTCGGACAGCGACCGCGCCCGCGCTTCAAGCGCAGGGTCTTTCAGCATCTCATCCGGCGTTACTGCCTGTACGTGAGACGAGAACAGAAGCGCCAATCCCAGCCAAAGGCCTGCAAGTGCCAGTCTGCGCATCAGGCCGCATCCGTTGCGGGTGCCGCACCAGCCGGCTTGCGCCGTCGCGATGGCGCCCCCACCCTCAACCGCCGATCCATGAGCGACATCGCGCCGCCCGCCATCATCACCAGTCCGCCACCCCAGATCAGCGTCACAAAGGGTTTCCACCACAGGCGCACCACGATCGCTCCGTCATTCGCATCGTCACCGATCGAGATGTAGAGCTGGCTGAAACCCATCGTCCTGATGCCGGCTTCGGTCGTTGTCGTCTGCCGCACCGGGTAGAGCCGCTTGGCCGAGTAAATCTCGCCAACAACGGCATTGGCTGAATTGAGCAGGGAGAAGTGCGCCCGCTCCTCGTCGAAATTCGGTCCCTTGTATCCCGCGAGGCCGTCGAAACGCACCAGCTTGCCGGAAACGTCGACCGTTTGGCCGGGCTTCATCGTCAAGATGTGTTCCGTGCCGAAGAAGATCGTCCCCACCAGGCCCAACACCGTAAGGCCCAGTCCCAGATGAGCCAGCGCGGCGCCAAAGACCGAGCGCGGCAGGCCGGCAAGACGCCGCACCATCACCGCCACACGCACATTGCCGACACCGGCTTTGATCGCAAGGTCGGTCAAGGCGCCGAAAATCAGCCATGTGGCCAGCCCCATGCCAAATGCCGCCAACACAGACGAACCGTCAATCAGAAAACCCGTGACAAGCCCCACCAGCAGCGCCGCGCCAAACGCGAACATCAGGCGCTGGGAGACCGCCCAGATATCGCCGCGCTTCCAGGCCAGTAGCGGCCCGAAGGGAACAATCAGCAAAAGCGGCATCATCAGAGGCACGAAGGTCAGGTCGAAGAACGGCGCACCGACCGAAATCTTGTCGCCTGATACAGCCTCCAGGAACAACGGGTAGAGCGTACCGATGAAAACGGTCGCGGTAGCCGTGGTCAGGAAAAGATTGTTGAGAACCAGCGCCCCTTCGCGGGAGATCGGCTGGAACAGCCCGCCTTGCGTCAGCGACGAGGCGCGCAGTGCAAACAGCGCTAGCGAGCCGCCGATGAACAGCAATAAAATACCGAGAATGAAGACGCCGCGGGCCGGATCGGTAGCAAACGCGTGAACGGAGGTCAGCACTCCAGATCGCACAAGGAACGTTCCGAGCAGCGATAGCGAAAACGTCAGGATCGCCAGAAGCAGCGTCCATATCTTCAGCGCAGACCGCTTCTCCATCACGATTGCCGAATGCAGCAGCGCGGTGCCGGCCAGCCAGGGCATGAACGAGGCGTTTTCCACCGGGTCCCAGAACCAGAACCCACCCCAACCAAGCTCGTAATAGGCCCAGTACGATCCCATCGCGATGCCGCCTGTCAGGAAAACCCATGCGACCAGCGTCCATGGCCGCACCCAGCGCGCCCAGGCCGCGTCTATCCGCCCCTCGATCAAGGCGGCGACCGAAAACGCAAAGCAGATCGAAAAGCCGACATAGCCTAGATAAAGCAGCGGCGGATGAACGGCGAGGCCGATATCCTGCAGCACCGGGTTAAGGTCGCGCCCTTCGATCGGCGCGGGCGAAATCCGCGTGAACGGGTTCGAGGTGATAAGAATGAACAGGAAGAACGCGGTCCCGATGGCGCCCTGTACGGCCAGCACATTGGCCTTCAGCATCGGCGGAAGGTTGCTGCCGAACAGCGCCACCAGCCCGCCGAAGAACGTCAGGATCAATACCCAAAGCAACATCGAGCCTTCGTGATTGCCCCATACGCCGGTGATCTTGAACAGGAACGGCTGCAGCGAATGCGAATTCTCCCACACCGTCTGCACCGAGAAATCCGAGCGTGCATAGGCGATCATCAGCACGACAAATGAAAGTGCTGTAAGGGCGAACCCGGTCAGGGCAACGGGAGCCGCAACCGCCATCATCCTCTCATTGTGGATGCGCGCGCCGATCAACGGCACCGTCGTCTGCACGAGCGCCAGAGCCAGAGCCAGGACAAGCGCAAAATGGCCGACTTCAACCATGGCGAGGCAATCCGCTACTCATTCGTGCTCTCCTGCCAGATGCCCTTGGCCTTCATGCTGTCCGCGACTTCCTTGGGCATGTAGTTCTCATCGTGCTTGGCCAGCACACTGTCGGCAACGAAGGTGCCATCCGTTCCAAACGAGCCTTCCGTGATCACGCCCTGATCTTCACGGAAAAGGTCGGGCAGGATGCCAGTGTAGGTCACTTTTACGGATTTCTCGGTATCGGTCACCGCAAAGGCGACGGTGGCGCCCTGGCCGCGCTGGATCGTGCCTTTTTCGACAAGGCCGCCCAGGCGGATACGTTGCCCGGGCTGAAGGTTGGCCGTCGCCAGGTCGCCGGGCATGTAGAAATACGATGCCTTCTGGCCAAGAGCATAGAAGGTCAGTCCAGTCGCCAAGCCGAGAAATGCAAGGCCGCCAACAATCACCGACAGTCTCTTCTGCTTGCGTGTCATCGCTTACTCCGCAACCTCAAGCCCGTTGGAGGAAGCAAAGGCGACGAGGTTTTTTGCCTGCTCACTACCGGGGCCGAAAACCGATACCGCCCTCTTGAGCGCATCCTTGGCCTTGTCCGCTTCGCCGATCACAAGATAAGAACGGATGAGTTGCATCCAACCTTCCGCATCCTTCGGATTTTGCTTCAGCTTCTCGTCAAGTCGGGCAACCATGCCGGCGATCATCGATGCCCTGTCTTCGGGAGACATCGCGGCGGCAGCCTCCATCTCCTCTTTGCTCGGCCCATTGGTCACCGGCGTTTCCGGCGCTTCTGCGCGGGCGAGCGCCCGATCCACCGCATCCAACCAGGGCGAACCCTCAGGCAAGCCTGCACGCATCTTCTGCCAGGTCGCAATCGCCTCATCCTTGCGGCCATCCTGAGCCAGTCCCATGGCCACGAAGAACGACGCCTTGGGATTGGTCGGATCGAGCTTCAGGGCTTCGTCAAAAGCCGACTTCGCCTCGGTGGAAATCTCGCCTGCACCTGCATTCACCAATGCTTCCCCCAGCCCTGACTGGCGCTCAGAGGTCGAACCCAGCAGCCTGATGGCGTTGCGGTAGGCGTTTGCGGCATCGTCGAAACGCTGCATGCGCAAATAGACCGGGGCAAGGACATCCCAGCCCTGCCCGTCCGTCGGATTTGCGGAAAGATGTGCTTCTGCGCGCGCTACAAGCTCATCAACCGAGCTTTCGGCAGGATTCTTGACCAGCCTCTCGCCAAGCGGTTGCGAGGGGATATCAGGTGACCCGAGACGCGCATAAGTTCCCCAACTGATCAGCGGTACCGCCAGCACGGCTGCAGCGGAAATCAGCCGCAGGCTGGTCGATGCTGGTCGCTGTACCGGGTCGCCGGACTTTTCTTCACCGCCGAGACGTATGATGCGGCGGGCCACTTCGGCTCGCGCCTGTTCCGCTTCGGCGGGTTGGATCAAGCCTCGTGCCAGATCGCGGTCCAGTTCCGAAAGCTGATCGCGATAAACTTCGAGATCGTGCCGTGAACCGGCAGTTTCAGCCTTTGGCTTCGCCGCGAGGGGCAGCAATACCGCCAAGCTCGCAACCAGCGTCAAAACAGCGGCAATGACCCAGAATAACATGGCGCTCTAAATAGCCGTAGTGCGTCGGACTGCCAACACGGACACGCTGCGACCCTTTGACGAATCTTCGTGATGTCAAATTGATCGCCATATTCGCGGCCGGCTCGAACCTAGATAAAGCTTCGCCTTCATCCAAATCTTTGATTTGGCGCAACATAAGACGGCGCCAACCCGGACATTTGAGGACCGTTCTACGTCAACGGTGTCCAACTACCGTCCGCGTTCCGACAAGCCGTACCACGAGCCGTCGCCGCCGGACCGCCGGAAACGACAGTATGGGTGTACTGGCGGCAGTCTTGCGACCCCACCCGATAGGGTTGGGCTGCAACGACTTCGCCATAATGGTTGGCCTGGTCGCCCTTCCAGGTCACCGGCTGGCCGCTCGCGGTATACTCCAGCGCCTTGTACTCCGCTTCCAGACCACTGCGCTTCTCACGCTCCGAGAGGCCCGACCCGATCGAACCGCTGACCAGTCCTCCACCCATGGCGGAAATCACAGTCGTTCCAAGGCGAGCGCTATTGGAAGCTGAACCTGTAGCGGTAACGCCCGTCGACGCACCACTGAGCCCGGTCGTGCCGCAGCCTGAAAGCGCAAGCAGTCCAACGACAAGCACAATGCGATAGTTCATGCCAGACAAATCCCCGTTGCCGCGCCATCGGATCGCGCATCGCGATAGTTTCGATCTTTGACCGAAGTTTGGCCGAATCGTATCATCTTGATCTACTGGAAGCTTCTGAAAAAGCGCCTTTCAAGTCGAAAATAATCTTTGGAAATCTACAGTTACTGTGTCCAGTTCGATGAACACCGGACTATAGAAATCGCAATCGGCATGCCTTTCACAATTGGCCGTTGACGTCATTCCACGTTTCTCAAAACGATGCCCGCCTTGAGACCACCCAGCGTAGCTCGTTCCAACATCAGCTTGCCACCATATTCGTTGATGAGATCCGCAACGATCGCCAATCCAAGCCCCGTACCCGGCTTGCTTTCGTCCAGGCGTTTGCCGCGCTTCAGTGCCTCACGCGCCTTGCCTTCAGGGATTCCCGGCCCGTCATCTTCAATCTCAATTTCGAACAGGCTGGCATTCCCCTCATCGTCCGCGACAAGCGCGACGGTGACTGCGACCAAGCTCTTTGCCCATTTCATGGCGTTCTCGAGCAGATTACCCAACACCTCTTCAAGATCTTCGCGCTCACCGGCAAAGATAACCTCGTCTTGCGGCAGCGTTAGCCTCAGATCGATGCCCGGATTAAGCTTCTCCATCACCCGGGTCATTCTCTGCACCAGCGGCTTGACCGGTGTGCGATAGACGACACTGTCGCGTTGGGCAGCCATGCGGGCACGCTGCAGATAGTACTCCACCTGCTGCTGCATCGATGTCGCCTGTTCGGTTATCAACTTCCCCTTGTCCCCACCAAGGGTGCGGCCTTCGTTGAGCAGCACTGCAAGAGGGGTTTTGAGCGAATGAGCAAGATTGCCGACCTGGGTTCGGGATCTCTCGACAATGCGTTTGTTGTTCTCGATCAGCGCGTTGGTTTCGTTGGCCAGCGGCTCGATTTCAGCTGGAAAACGACCGCCCAGCCGTTGGGCCGTGCCTTGGCGCACCATGACGAGCGCCTTGCGCACGCGTCGCAGTGGCTGCAATCCGTAGAGGATGGCAATGGCGTTGATGGCGATCATGCCGAAACCGAACAGCGACAGATACGCCAGCAGCCGGCGTTGAAACGCGCTTATCTCCTGTTCAAGTTCGGTTTCATTACCCATGACTCGGAAGCGGGCAATGCGATTCTTTGCGTCCAGCACGAACTCGCTTTCGAACACCTGCAATTCCTCACCATCCAGCCCTTCAGCCAGGTATCTGCGCTGGAACTCGGAATCGAAAGGAACCTCGGCAACACTTGGTGAAGGAACGGACCCTGTCATCGACGACGACCTGAGATTGCCGGTCAGGCCGTTCGAAGCAGGCTCCACAGACCAGTACCAGCCGGATCGAGGTTCGGAAAACCTCAAGTCACCGAGGTCTGGAGCACCTGTCAGCACTCCCTGCTCCGACACGCCTACCGAGCCGATCAGGTTGAACAAATGCGCCGAAAGCAGGCTGTCGAAACCACGCTCGCTCGCCTGGCGGTAGAGCGTCGTTATCAAGGTGAAGATTACGACCAGGGCAACGACCGCCCAGATGGTCGAGAACGCTATGACCCGAAACGTCAGCGAGCGCAGCCACGCACGCGGCGCGAAACTTCCAGTTGCGCGGGTTGTGGGAGGGCTTGGCGACTTATTGCTCCGGCTCACGGATGCGGTAACCCATGCCACGAACCGTCTCGATCAGGTCCATGCCCATCTTCTTGCGCAGGCGTCCCACGAACACTTCGATCGTGTTGGAGTCGCGATCGAAGTCCTGATCGTAGAGATGCTCGACCAGTTCGGTGCGCGACACCACCTCTCCCATATGATGCATCAGATAGGCCAGCAGCCTGAATTCAAGCGAGGTCAGCTTCAGCGGCACGCCGTTGATGTCGGCTTTCGATGCCTTGGTGTCCAGCCGCAACGGGCCACAGGTCAATTCGGACGAGGCGTGGCCGGCAGCACGCCTGATCAAGGCGCGCAGACGGGCCAGCACTTCTTCGATGTGGAAAGGCTTTGCCACATAGTCATCGGCGCCAGCATCTATGCCGGCAACCTTGTCGCTCCATCGGTCGCGCGCGGTGAGCATAAGCACCGGCGTCTTTTTTCCATCGCGCCGCCAGCGTTCGACAACGCTGATACCGTCCATCTGCGGAAGCCCGATATCGAGGATGACCGCGTCATAAGGCTCGGTATCGCCCAGGAAATGGCCTTCCTCGCCGTCATAGGCCCGGTCAACGACATAGCCGGCATCGATGAGGGCGTCGGAGATTTGCCTGTTCAGGTCCTTGTCATCTTCGACGACGAGTACACGCATATGACCGGTCCCTTTCGATCGAAGGCCAGCTAGCCGAAATCACGGTCAGCTATAGGGCGATTCCACAACCATTGAAACGCGCGGCCGCTCAACCCTGAGGCACCACGATTTCCGTGCGGCGCGGACGCTGCCCGTCCTTGCCGGGGATCAGCACGACGATAACGCAGACCGATTGGCCGCCACGGTTTGCTTCCGAAGCCTTCGCGAGCGTTCCTCCAGCCTGAGCGGCGACTTGCTGGCCGATCGAATAGCAATCGGCGGCAACGTGAACGATGGGGTTTTCCAACTGAGGCGCAGCTACCGGCAGCGCAATCGCCTCGGAAATCCCAAGGGCGGATGCACAGACCACCGGCAGAATCGATCTCAAGAGGTGACGAAACTTTTTCATGCTCGACGTCCTAACCAATTGCGGCTGAACGCGGAATGAACACCATGTGTACTCACTATTTTCCCCCACCCGGCTTGGCAAATGCTTGCCAGAAACGGCATGGCTCCCGCCCAGCCATGCCGTGACGCAACTCTAGCCTATTCGTTCCTTGGCAGACAACCTGCCGAAGACGGCGACCAGGCCGGAAATCGCGCTGACAGCCTGAAGAAGGGTGTCGGTGAGCGCCGATCCATCAAAGCCGTCAAGCGGCAAGCCCGTCAGGCCGGCAGCGCCGGTCAATATGGTTACGATCGAGGCCCAGATCGTACGCGAAAGATACCATGGTTTTGTCGCGATCACTGCGCGGCTCCTTTGCTTGCTGTTGATGGTCGATTTCAGATGAGGGCCAAGCGCGCGGTCGCGGGAATTCCCCACCCGACCGAGGTGCTCAGTTGCCGGACTGTGATATCCAGCGCCGGCGGTAAGACGACGAAATCCGAGGCGATATCGGCTACCGGATAGAGCCATTGCTGCTGGCCCACCGTCACCGTGCGCACCACCGGACCGCCTGGCCCGGCGATTTCCAGCCTGTATTCCTCGCGCTCCTCGCCCAGCGGGATTTCGGCAGCCTCCCAGCTATCCGCGCCGATGCGGCCACGCCTTACCCACGACAGCAGGAAATCGCCATCTGTGTGCCTCGCTCGCAAGTGGACCGGCGAAAGCGGCAACTGTGCCCGCAAGCCTCCGATTTGCTGGCTCGTCACGAATTGAAGATCGGAGATATCCGAACCCGACGGGCCGATCCGCCAGTTCAGTTCGAGGCCGACCTCTTCCGGTGAGAGCCCTGCCGGAACAACGCCGTTGTCGAGTAGGACGAAATCGGCTTCGGCCGCCGAACCTGCAGCCATCGCGTCGCCGGTGCCCAACTGGCCCCGGAGCAACCCCGTCAACCGCCACTTCTGCGGCGCGACCTCCTCGGCAGATTGAAACTGCAGGACTTCCCAGGCTCCGGATAGAGATCGAACCGCCGCCGCATTCGCACCGTTCAGCAATTGGAGCCGGCTGACACTCGAGACCTCGGCATCGAAAAGCTCGACTGCTATCGATTGCGCGCCAGAAATCCGCCCCTCGACGCCAGACGCCAACGGTTCGAGCAAGCGGCCGAGCATCGCCGGCCGCAGCACCGTTTCCCGTGGGGTAAATCCGGTCAATTCCGGCGAGGTGAACAGGATCTGGCTACGCCACGGCTTTTGCCAGACCGCGACACGAAACTGCTCGGCAGGCGTCCCCTCGCCCACGCCGCTCGGCAGATCGAGAAATACCGCATGCGGTTGACCAACCGGCACGAGTGCCGCAGCCGCCGGCTGGTTCTTCGCACTGCGCCAAGGGCTCGGCGGCGCAAAGGCAATCTGCCGCGCGGCCACCCTTCGCACCAGACCGTCCTCGACGCTGGTCACCAGGAAATCAGAACTGCTCCCTGATCCTGACAACCTGACTACGGTGCCCGGAACGATGTCCGCATTCGACTGCGCAACGGAAAAGCTGACGGTCTCGCGCTGATACCAAATTCGCTGCAGCCAATCCTCGATCAAGGCGCTTGCCTGCCCCGTCTCGATCACGCCCGGAAAAGCAATCGTCTGCTGCCGGCTGCCAACCGCACCCAACCGTCGCGCCCTGGCCGTTCCGGCCTGATAGTCAGCCATCGGATCGGTGAAGGTCAGCAAGGCCTCAGCCGGAAAACCGTGATCCGGATTGCGAACCGTCTCGACCAGCGGCACGCCTTCCTCGCCCGCTAGTTCGCTGACTTCGATGATCCCTGTACGCCCAGCACCTGCCCTTTCGAAGACAAGCCCATCCGGCTTCTCGATCACGGCGAGATCGAAGAGGTCGACCAGCGGTTCCAGCGCTGCCCTTGCCGAAGAAGGATCGGCCACGACATAGCCGTGAACCGTCCCATCCGCGCCTTCGACCAATGCCGGCGGCTGGCCATGATCGGCCAGGATTGCGTTGACCAGCGAAGCCATATCCGGGCTTGCCAGTCGCCCGTTCAGCCAGTGTCCCGATGACCAGTTCGCGCCGTCCGACCACAAATCGGTCCGCTGCGGAAACGCCGGAAACGGCCTTGCATCCCAGGCCCAGAGATAGATCCGCTCGGGGTCCAGCATGTTGCCGCCATACACTTCCGAAACCGGATTGCCGGCTTCGTCGAAGTCCGCCGTCGCCGGGTCCCAATGCGCCAGATGCGCTTCGATCAGGCGGCGCTGGGCTTGGTCCGAACGCCCGCCGTTGGAAAAGTAGGGCGATCCGCTTTCCGAGGACTTCGGATCGGGAAACATGTTTGGCTGGTTCGGCCCCTTGTCCACCGCCGGTGCACCTAGCTCCGTCAGCCAGATCGGCTTACCCCGAGCCACCCACGCGGTTGGCGTTGCTGCCTCGACACCGCCGATCCGGTCGAAATGCGGGTTCGACCACCAGTTGACGATATCCTTGTAGCGAAACACCCACGGCTTGCCGTAGGCACCGTCGGTGATTGGCGACCGTTGCCGCGCACTCCTCGACTCGTCGTTCTCGTAGTACCAGTCGAACCCTTCGCCGGAAGCTATCGCCGCCTTCATACCCATCGGGTCGTATGGTCCGGCAAATCCGTCCGGATTGCCGCCGGCGTAGTCGGCATCGCGCCAATCCGACAACGGCATATAGTTGTCGATGCCAACCGCATCGATCGCCGAATGCGCCCACAGCGGGTCGAGATGAAACAGCACATCGCCTGAGCCATCCGCCGGGTGATAGCCGAAGTATTCGCTCCAATCGGCACCATAAGTCAGGCGCGTTGCCGGTCCCAGAACAGCCCGCACATCAGCAGCTAGCGCCGCCAGTTGGCCGACAAACGGGAATGCTCCGTCGTCGTCGCGCACAGTGGTCAGGCCGCGCAACTCACTGCCAAGCAGGAACGCATCGACACCACCAGCTTTCAACGCAAGGCGCGCATAGTGAAGGATGAAGCGCCGATAACCCCAATCTCCTGGCGTTCCCGAAAACGAAATCGTGTTGCCGCCATCGGCAAATTGGGACGACAGCGCGCTACCGCAAAACGACGCCACCTGCGCCCGCGCCGCTGCCGTCTTGTCAACCGTGCCCGCTTGCAAAGGCGCCGGATCGCAACTGATGCGCCCGCGCCATGGATAACTTGGCTGGCTCGAACCGCCATAAGGGTCCGGCAATCCATTGCCATCGGCAATATCCATCATGATGAAGGGGTAAAGCGTCACCCCAAGCCCGCGCGCCTTGATCTCGGCAATGGCGTCGAGCACGCTGCGGTCCGAAGGCGTGCCGCCATAGGCCGCGCCGCCATCATGTTGCGAAACCACCATCGCACCCTGTCTCGCCGTCCCCGACACCAGCCAGTTGCTCGAAAGCCCGCCGCCATTGCCCGTCGTCACCGCCGGGCGGACCCGGCAATGCCCGGCGCGCAGATCGTCGCCGAACCATGTCACCACCAGCGCAATGTGCTTCAGGTTCGGACATGTCATCTGCAGTTCGTCGAGAGAGGCCGCGATGTCGGTGCCCGCGAAAAGCACGTTGCGGTTAAGCGCCTGCTGTTCGCCCGGCCGTTTCTGCAGCGTCACCAGCTTGGGCGAAAGGCCGTACTCTGTAGCACCGGGCAGCAACGCCACAGACTTGACCGCAGAGTGCAGCGCGCCCACCGGGCGGATCACTTCGAACTGCAGTTGCGGGATACGGTTGCCGAAACTGCCGATGTCGAGACGGTCGATGACGACATAGGCAACACCGCGATAGGCAGGCGTATTGCCCTCGCCCTGCTTGGCTTCGATGAGCGGATCAGCCGGCTGGTCTTCGCTGCCGCGATAAATCCTGAACTCGACAGTTTCCCGGTCGATTTCCCGACCATCGGCCCACACCCGCCTTATGCCGGCAATCTCCCCTTTGCACAGCAGGAACGCGGCGTTGGCGTAGTACGAAAATTCCGTAACCTTCGGCCCCATCTTGCCTTGTCGTCTGGTCGTGCGGCTTTCCTCGAAACGCGTCGCCCAGATCAAAGTCCCGCCAAGCCTGGCCGTGCCGTAAAGGCGCGGAATGGCCACTCCTTCCTCAGCGCTGAATGGCCTGGCGTTTGCCAGCCGAGGACCTTCTATGCGTTGCGTGCCGTTGATCAGCGCGCGGTCGATCGCATAGCCGGCAAGCGCGCCGACGGCAGAGCCGACGGCACCGCCGACCGAGCCAAGAAAGCCGCCCAAATAGGCGCCCGCCGCCTGCAGCAAGATTGTCGCCATGAAATGCTCCGGCGTAGGAAATTCAGGAATTCGGAAAGGCGAACACGCCCGCAAGACGCCGGCGCCACTGCGGCACAAGTGCTGACTTCACCACCGATCCACCGCCCTGGTACGCATGGATGAAATGGCTTTGGCTTACCGCTATGCCGGCGTGCTTGGCCGGCAGATGCGGCCGCCAGCGAAAGATCACGACATCGCCGGCGCAAAACGCATCGAGCGGCTTTGGCTCCAGGTTGCGCGCCGCTCCGAAAAGCAGCCGTTCTTCTCCACCGGCTTCCGCCCAGTCAGGCGCATAGTCGCCCGGCGCTTCAAGTTCATTGCCATAGAGCGAACGCCACACACCCCGGATCAAGCCCATGCAATCGCAACCCACTCCCTTGCCGGAAGCCTGATGCCGATAGGGCGTTCCCAACCAGGACAAGGCTTCCGCGACGATTTCGTCCGCTCTTGGTTGCGTCCCGGCTTTTGCCTCAATCATGGCACCACCGCGCCGCCGTCGAAATTGCCGCCATCGGAGACATAGGCATAGGCTGCATCATTTCCCGGCAAGTGCGGAAAACCGCGGAAATTCAACGCATTATCAAACTTTGCCTTGCATGTCGCAAAGCTGTGGTCACAACCGGCAACGACCTTGAATGCGTCGCCGGCCTGAACGGTCGGTCCGACAATAGTTTGCAGAACCAACAGCACCTCGTCGCCGTCGCGCCGATGGTCAACGATCCGCTCCGTTCGCCCCGTCCGCGCCCCACTCGTCCATGCCAGCGTACCGAACGAGAACCAACCCGCCTCGAATCCGCTCAGCCCGGAAACGCGAAGTTCCTCGGCCGCATCGAACCCTTCCACCTCGCCCAACCCGTTGAAAGCCGGCTGGTCGAGCAGCACGCGACAGCGCGCGTCACCCAGTTCCGCGTCGCACTTTCGCGTTACATAGCGCCCGTTCGGCTGATCCAACTGGTGCGTCGGGCTTTCTAGTTCGGCAACGAAACTGCCGTCGCGGCGCGTGATCTTGCCGATTGTCGCCACCTTGACGCGGGCGAATTGCTCAGGCTGCCGCCAATTGACCAGATAGGTCTCGACCTTAGCGCCATCATAGAGGCCAAAGGCGATATCCTCGTCGGTGATGAATTCGGACGACAGCACGCCCTCCACATCCACGGTGTCGACCGACAGGCCAAGCGACTGGCGCGCCTCGCTTGAACTAAGCCCGCTCTCGGGTTCGAACAACGTGCCGTCCACGAACAGTTTACGGTCGTGATCGGCAAAGCCCAGTGTTGCGCCGTCCTGCCGGGTCAACCGCCAGCAATGGCAGATGCTTGTCACTTCGAGGCCAAAATGGTCGATCAATGCCTGCGGGTACTCGCTCAAAGCAGCACCTCGACAAGTGCGATCGATGGAATCTGGCCCGCCTTGAAAGCCTTCAGGCTGATGGCGATACGCTCGGTATCGAAGCGCACCGGAACGTCGAACTCGAAGCCGGCTGCAACCTGCTGGCCAGCGCCCGGCTTGGCAGCCTCAGTGAAAACAACTTCACCGGTTGCATCGTCGAACGAAAAATCCGTATCGGAACGCTCCAACCCGGCCACCGCCACGCGCAGCGTTGCCGTAACCGGCTTTCGTATCGACCGCCGATAGGCGTCGGCGCCCGAGCCATACACTTTCACCAGTGCAAAGCGTGAAGTCGCGCCATCTCCGATGCCAATTATCTGGTCCGTGGGCGAAGGAGTAGAAGCTGGCGCACAGGACTTCATCTCGAATGGATCGCGAAAGCGGAAAGCGTACAGCGAACCGCGTCGCGCCTCGAAGAACGCAATCACCTCATGCAGGTCGTCCAGCGACCGCAGCCCCGTACCGGCGTCATAGTGGCGGCGCGAGTTTGCAAAGCGGCTGTTGCGCTTTTCCCGTCCTGACGTCAGCGAAATGATCTCGTTGCGCCGTTCCGGTCCTCCCGTCGCGCCGAACGACACGCCGAGAGGAAAAAAAACGTCATGGAAGCCTGCCAGATCCGACACCATTCACCTCAAAATGTTCGTGTTCCGCGCGATACCGCCCGCGCCAGCATGCCGGTGATCTGCGCCTCGGATTTGCGGAAGGACGCCGCGTCCTGTGCGGTGACGTTGAACACGACATTCACCGGCGTACTTCCCGTCGAGGCCGCTACGCCAAGGCTGCCGTTGGCTCCCCGTCTCAGCGGCAGTATTGCTTCGCTGCCGGCTTCGCCCATCAGGCCAAGCTGGCCACCCATTGGAAAATAGGTCGGCGAAGACACCACGCCGCCTGAGGCAAATGGGATCGGCGCGCCCGTTACCCCACCCTTCGCGAAAGGCAGAGCTCCTGCCAGCCCACCAAACAGACTGGAAAACAACGAACCAGCCAGGTTCGTCAGCGGCTTCAATCCTTGCGACAGCGCCATGCCGGCCAGGTTGAGACCCAGCCTGCGCAGCACGTCATCAAGCTGCTTGCCATTTACGGTCGCACCCTTCAGCGCGCCGGCCAGTTGATCGCCGAAACTTCCCGACAGTTTTTCAAGATTCGCCAGTGCAGCCTGAAAGGGCGCGGTATCCGCCCTTATCGCCACGACCACATCTTCAGCCAAGTCAGCCTCCTTGTTCAATTGTCCGGGAACGCACGCATCAGTCTGGCCAGATCCGCCCTTGCCGGTGCTGCGACACGCCTTGAAAGCGGTCGCGCAGCCCGCTCGAACTCGATTGGCGTCATCGCCCAGAATGCGCCTGGTGAAAGCCGCAGCAGGCCAAAGCCAACCGCCATGACGTCATCCCACGGAAACGCCGTTTGGCCCGCTGCGGCAGCTAGGGGTTTGCGGGCGCATCCTTGGCCGATGCCGCTCCAAACGTAGTCGTCAGGAGGTCAGCCACGATGGCGGCGAACCCCGCCGCGCCGTCCACCGTTTGCATCGACCTCACGGCCTCGTCGTTCACGTCTTCGCCCGCGCCGCGAAGGCCGGCGCCGATGATGCGTATCATGTCCAGCGCCGACAGCCGGCCCGTCGAAAAACGCTCGACCAGCATACCGAGATCGTCAGCAGAGTAGGCCGCCTCAAGCTCCGCCAGAGCCCCAAGCGTCAGGCAAAGCCTGACCTGCCGGCCATCGAGCTCGGCGGATATCTCGCCCCGGCGTCTGTTGGCACTCATGGCGTCACCGCAAAGGTGACCGGCCCGGCAGATTCGAGCGCCATTTCGAACGTCACCTCGCCATCATGCGCGCCGGTATATTCCAGAGACGTGATCTGGAACGCGCCGGCCACGACGCCGAAGTCGGGCACGGCCATCTGCCAGTTGCCGATCTCGCCGGCGAAGAAGCGTGCGCGGATCAAGGCATCGGATTGGGCATCCTTGAATATACCCGAACCGCTGACGGCCGCTCGCTGCACGCCGCTTCCGGCCAGCAATTCGCGCCACCGACCGGCGGAATCCGCATCGGTAACATCGACCGTCTCGCTATTGAAGGCGAGGCGCTTGGAGCGCAAGCCTGCAACGGTGACGAATGCACCCTGCCCATCGGAATCGATCTTGAGAAGAAGGTCCTTGCCCTTCTGAGCGACCATGTCGGTCTCCTTGTCTGGAAATTGAAAATGATCCGCTCAGACGGATCAGATGTCTTCGATTACGGCGCGGAAGCGCAGCAGTCCGTGGTAGACAGCCTGTTCCTCGTCGAAGAGCACTTCTGCGAATTCGAAGCGGAAATTGACCAGATGATGCGCGCTTAGTTCCAGCGGTGCCTGATCGAGCCTTGCGCGCATCGCGGCCGTGATATCGAACGCTTCCTTCTTGCCCTTTGCATTCGACCAGATGTGCAGCGTGCAAAGCTGCTCGGTGCCGCTTTCGGTGCCGGTGCTCCAGTCGAATATGCTGGTCCGTCCAAAGGTTACGTAGGGAAACGCCGTCTTGTCCGGCACCTCGTCGAACACCTTCTGTCCGCCCAATAAGGCAACAAGCGTCGCGTCGCCGTTGAGCTTTGAAAACAGCGCTTTTTGCAGGTCAGCGGCTGGGGAGTTCATCGCCTGCTCCTTCCGCCCGCTCGCCGTCGATCCCAATGCGAGCCAACGGTTCTACGGACGGGATGTTGCGCCTGCCAGCGTAGCCGTTTTCCGTGCTTTCGGCGAGATCGTGCGCCTTCCAGCGCAGGGCGCGAACCAGCCCGTCCAGCGTCATCGCCATGGTCAGGTTCATGCACCTTTCTCCTTCACCCGGCAGACCAGATAGCGTCCGCTTTCATCGGGATCGTGAACGGTGAGAATATCGAACAGCCGCTCATGCCGCCTGAACCGCATGCCGCTTGCCACGCCGTCGCGATGCCGAAGCGTGATGCGATGCGTCACCGTTTCAAGCGTCTGGTCTGCGCCGAAGCGGCTTTGCGCCGCCAGCGGCTCGATGCGTGCGAACACCGTCGCAACTTCGGCCCAGGTCTCTGAAAAGCCGCCGAGATCATCAGCAATGCGCGCTGCCGCCTCCAGCGCCAGTTCGGTGCGCAACGCACCCGGATTAAGGAATGTCGCCTGCATCACAGCCTCCGCAGGCGATAGCCGGCAATCAGCCGCTCATAGCCGGCAGGATAGCCCACCGGCTGGTCGTTTGGTCCGAAGCTTGCCCGGAATTCGTACCAATGCGCGACCAGAAGCAGGATGGCGCGGCGCAACAGGTCCGGCACGTCCGTCCCCGCCTCGCCGAAGCCGGCCTTGAAATCCACCTCGATGCCGTTCATCGCCCGCAGCGCCTTCTGCACCGCCTCGAAATGCAGCCGCGCCGGCCTCGAAACCATGTCCACCTGATAGCTCACCGGATCGACCAGCGAAGCCTCGCCGTCGGTTCCATATGCCGTCACCGACGTAATCGCCTTTACCGGGTGCAGCGCGATGGCGACCGTGCCATTGGCCGGCCATTCGTCCAGCACCAGCCGCCAGTCCTGATCAATCAGCGCAAGGCCGGTCGCGCGTTCGACCTCCTCGCGGGCGGCACGGATCAGGCCGCCTAGCAGCTCGTCCTCCGACGCATGGTCGAGGCGCAGATGCGCCTTCACTTCGGCCAGCGTCACGGGTTCGACCGCCGCAGCGACGGTTCGCATTAATGTCATTCGTTTGCCTTGTTGAGCGAGGGAAACAAATGCGGCCCCGGCTTGTGACACCGAGGCCGCGTTGTGCGTTTGTCGGCGCGATCCAAACCGCGCCGTCTATGTTCAGGCCGTACCGAACTTCAGCAACTTGATCGCGTCGAAATCCTGCACGCCGCCGCCCACGCGCTTGGTGGTATAGAATAGCACGTAGGGCTTGGCGGAGTAAGGATCGCGCAGCACCCTGACGCCCGCGCGGTCGACCACGAGATAGCCGCGTCCGAAATCGCCGAAAGCGACCGGCGTCGCGTCGTTGCCGATGTCGGGCATATCCTCGGCCTCGACCAGCGGAAAGCCCATCAGCATCGCCTTCTGGCCGGGTGCTGCCGGCGGCTGCCACAGATAGTTGCCGTCGCCGTCCTTCAGTTTGCGGATCGTGGCCTGCGTCTTGCGGTTCATTACCCAGTTGGCATTCTGCCGATAGCCCGCCTTCAGCGCATAGATCGTGTCGATCAGCACGTCAGAGGCGTCGTCAGCCGGCAGTGCGCCCGCCACTCCGGTCAGCGTGTAGCCGACCTTGCCCCACTCCCAGGCGCTTTCGGCAATTTTGGCGTAGCTCAGGAAGCCTTTCGGCTTGCTGTTGCCGTCGCCGGAAATGAAAGCCGCACCCTCCTGCTCGGCGAACGCAGCCTCGACCTCGCTCGAAATCCACTGGTCGAGATCGACCACCGCGTCTTCCAGCAACGAGGCCGTCGCCGCCGGCATGGCGTAGAGTTCCATGGTCGGGAACTGCAGTTCGGCCAGCGTCGCCGTATTGGTCTGCGGGCGCGCCGCCGTCTCGGCCACCCAGCCAACCGCCGGACCGCTCACCGAAAACGGCTTCTTCAGCACCGCCGCCGAAACCTGTCGCACCGAAGCGATTGCGCGGATCGGCGAGAGTGTCGAAAGCCGCTTGCCTATTTCCGTTTCGGTCTCGGGCGGCACCAGATAGCCGCCGTCCTGGCCCGACCCGTAAGACATCGCCTTGGCGTCGAGCGAGCGCAGCCGCCGGTCGTCGCCCTGGCGCATATAGGCTTCGAAAGCACTCTTGTGCTCCGAGGGCGCCGCCTGCCCGTCGCGGCCCAACACCGGCCGCATCTTCTTCAGCGAAAGATTGTCGATGGTCCGCTTCTGCTCGTCCAGGGCGCGCGAAATGCGCTCCACCTTCTCGGTGGTCAGCACATCGCCTCCCAGCCTTCCTTCCAGTTCCGCCAGCTTTTCGTCGTTGCTCTCCTTGAAGGCTTCGAACGTGGTCATGAAGTCGCCGAAGGCATCCTTCAGGTCGAGATAGTCGCCACCGGCCGATTTCGTTTCGATCGGCGCAGGGCTCTCAATTGCACTCATATGGACAGTCCTCTTTTGTTGATGATGCGTGTGAATTCGCGAATGCGCATGGCAAGGTCCTTGGGTGACCCGGGCGCGGCATCCACCGTGCGCACGAGGCTTTCAAAACCCTTGGTCATGACGGTGCGCGCGTCATTCCTTGAAAGCCCGGCTTCGCGCCGCAGCCAGGTCTCGAATTCCTTGAGGGTGGGCAGCAACCGGCTGCGCTTGCCCTTCACGGTTTCGATGCGTGCGTCGGGTAGCATCGGAAATGTCACCACCGAGATTTCCCAAAGATCGGCCTCGAAGATGCGCCGCACGCCGTGCGCCACGTCACGCCTGGTCTTCAAGGCCTTGAAGCCGATGGACAGCCCGTCCAGCGCGCCGCTGCGCATCAGGCTCAGCACTTCGCGGGCGCGCCCCACATCGCTGTTGAGCCGCCCGCGCACGAAAAGGCCGCGCTGGTCTTCCGTGATCTCGGTCCAGACCCCTATCGGCTCGTTCGGGTCATGCTGGAACAGCATGCGGATACCGGACGCCTTGCGCCTCGAAAGCGAGTTGGCGAACGCTCCCCGCTCGACCACGTCCTTGCCGAGGTCGACCCGGCCAAACAGGCTGGCATAGCCTGAGAAAGTGCCGTCATGCTCGACATCGCCCAGCACGACATCGACGAACTTGCGCTCGCATCTTTTTGCCAAGGCGTTAGCGCTCATCGGCCGTCTCCTGTTCATCCGCACCGTTTTCCGCAGGCTGCGGCGGTCCGGGCGGCCAGCTCTCAACGAACGCCCGCATGATGAAACCCAGCGCCCACCATGCGCACAGGCTGGCCGCAGCCGAGCCCATCATCATCAGTTCGATCGAACCGATCGCATTGGCGATGCCGAGTTCCGTCGCCACCTTCAGTCCGGCGGTGCCGCCGAACACCAGTCCGCACACCACGCCGACCGCAAAGCGCGTCGCCGCCTCGCGGCGTCCGTGCGGCAAGATGTAAGCCAGCGAAATCGCCGAACCCGCGATGGCGCCGGCACCCTTGGCTACCCATAGCCAGGTGTCGTCGTTCATGTTCGTCCGCTCCAATTGTGAAAAATGAGGGGATTAGGGGAGTAAGGGGCTATGGCAGCAGGGCAATAGGTGCCGGGCAGGAGCGGGACTAACCCGACAGGCCGGAGTATCGAACGGCCACCGCCCCCCTACTGCCCTACTGCCCTACTGCCCTACTGCCCGCCCCTCGGTTGATACCCCACGGCCGCGCGCTTCTCGTCTTCGGTCAGAAACGAAGCCGCTTCCACGCGCGTCCACAGCGCGTCGCGGTCACCGCTCAGGCCGTCGATACTGTCTGCATCGAACCACAGCCGCAGCCCGCCACCGAAGGCGGGTCCAAGCCAGGCCGAAAGGTCCTTGGCCGTGCGCGCCACCAACGGCAGCACCGTCAGCCGATAGAAGGCCCGGTTCGCTTCCTGGTAGTTGGCATAGGTGTTGTCGCCCGGTATGCCGAGAAGCATCGGCGGCACTCCGAAAGCCAGCGCAATGTCGCGGCTCGCCGAATGCTTGGCTTCGACAAAATCCATGTCTTTGGGCGTCAGCCCCATCGCCTTCCAGTCGAGCCCGCCTTCCAGCAGCAGCGGCCGCCCCGCGCGTGTCGCGCCGGAATATCCCTGCTCCAATTCCGCTTTCAGCCGGTCGAACTGCTCGTCGGTCAGGTTGCCGCCCTCCTTCGGCGCATAAACCAGCGCGCCGGAAGGCCTTGCCGAATTGTCGAGCAGCGCCTTGTTCCAGCGGCCCGCCGCATTGTGCGTGTCCAGCGCCATCAACGCTGCCTCCAGCGGCGGAAACCCGTAGTGATCCTCGAGCGGATGGAACAGCGTCAGGTGCGCCGCGCCACCCTGTTCGCCAAACCCCAAGGCAACGCGGCGGCGCGAACTACCCTCTCGATGATCGAGCGCAACCGGCCAGCCACTCGCATCGGTCACGACCGACACCCTGTCCGGGCGCAGGAGATGCAGTTCACGCGCACCCTCGCCGAGATCAATCAATTCAAGATAGGAATTTCCGGCCAGAAGCAGATGGCCATAGAGTGCTTCCAGAAAGGTCGCGCCGGCTTGCCGCTGGTTGGGACGCTCCAGCAGCGCCAGCAGTGGATGGTCCACCAGTTCGGCCTCACCGCTATAGAGCAGCCACGGCACTGTCGAAGCAGCTTCCGAAACCAGCCTTACCGCCCGGTGGACGATCGGGTTGCGCATGAAGCCTTCACGCGCCAGCGTCGCATAATCGCGTCGTGTCCAATGCGCTTCGCCTTGCTGGTGAAAGGCGATGAAACCGCCGCCGCTCTTGGTTTCCACGCGCACGCCGTCATTCCCCGCGGCGCGAGGCCAGGGCCATTTCCAAGCCATTGCAAATCCTATGTTATTCCGATTTCGGATAAGGAGCGGTCGATTGCTCAGATGAAGTCGCGTATCCGCGGCCTCGCCACTCGGCCCGACATCAACTCGGTCACGGCCCACACCAGCGCGTCCATCCGGTCCGGCGAGCGGCCATTGGATAGCCCGTTCGGCCCGAAATCGCACATTTCGTCTTCCAGTTCGGCAAAGCGCTCCGCGTGGCGGACTTTGCCTTGCTGGTAAAGTGCCGCGACCGGTTCGGCCCTCAGCCATTTGCCGCGTTGCGCCCGCACCGGTTTGACCGGAACCTCGGCGTCAACCGTCCGGATCACGGATGTCGCCATCTCGCCACCCTGGTTCACCTCGACCACAAGGCAATCCGCCTGCAGCCTGTGAAAAAGCGCAACCGCCCTTTGCGCCCACTCCTGCGGCTTTGCCGCACTCACGGTCGCATCGGCAATCACCACCGCACAGCCGTCACCATCCAATCCTGCCGCGACAATGCCGCAAGCATCGGAAGTCTTGCGCGAGCTTGCCGGCGGATCGACCGCAACGACGATCCGGCGCAATTCCGAAACGTGGCCGGTCTGCGCCTGTTCGATCATCTGGCGCGACCACAGGGCATCTTCGCGGTCCTCGATCAGTTCGCCGTCAAGTTCCTGCCGCCCAAGCCGGCTGCCGCCGTAACGGCTCTTCACCGCTTTCAAGAAACCGGCAGCCAGATTTTTCGCATTGTCCTCTGTCCTCAGCCGGGTCACCGCAACCGACGGATCGGCCAGCAGGCTTTTCAGCAGAGGCAGCGGCTTCGGCGTCGTCGTGATCAACTGCCGCGGCTGCTCCCCCAGCCTCAGCCCAAACTGCAGCATGTCCCAGCAGGCTTGGAGGTTCTTCCATTTGGCGAACTCATCCAGCCAGGCCGCCTCGAACTGCGGCCCGCGCAGGCTCTCCGGGTCTTCCGACGAGAAAACCTGCGCCACCGCGCCATTGTCCCACACCAGCCGCCGCCGGCTCACCTCGAAACGCGGACGGCTGCCGCGTGCAATCGTCCTGATCCCCGAAGGCCCGTCGATCATCACTTCGCGCACATCGGCAAAAGTCTCGCCGACCAGTGCGATGGTGCGGTATTTCCAATCGGCAAAGGGCCGCAAACCCCGGACAAGGCCGTTGACCCACTCCGCGCCCAGCCGCGTTTTGCCGGCGCCGCGCCCGCCCATCACCAGCCAGGTTCCAAGTGCCCGATGGCAACGATATTGGTCCGGCAGCGCCCGGCCGACCCATTCGCCCAGAAGCCGCTCAGTCCACCGTGGTTCGATGTTGCTGGCCGACCAGCCGTTCTGCATGTGCCTCAGCCAGTTCGACGATCCTGTCATCGAGCTTTTCAAGTCTTGCTGCGAGTTCTGCATCGTCCGTCGCCCCGCTCTCCGTCGCCGGCTCCTTTTTCAAGAGTTCGGATCGTTCCGCCGTCCGAACCATCGACCACAAGGCGTCGATCTGCGTCTTGTTGAGCTTACCGCCATTTGTCTCTACCTCGCTGACCATCTCGGCCAGTTGGCGGGCGACGAAATCGCCGAGCGGTACGGGATGGAGCTCGCCATCGTCTGCCCCCACGACCAGTCGCGCCGTCTCGACCCCTGCTGCCGGCTTGGCATGATCGCGCCAGTTCTCCCGCGCAATGCTGCTCTGGAAATCCTGCTTGTCCCAGTTCTCACGCGAAGCCCGCTCCTTCACCGTTGCCGGATGCAAGTCCGCGGCCGCGGCCAGGAGTGGAAATGTCGGCGGCTCGCCTTCGCGCAATGCGCGAATGGCCGCCCAGCGTTCTGCGCTGACAGGCTGAACCATGGTTCATATCTCCGAATGAAAAGGCCCGCGCGGCACTACCCTTCTTCCGAGATGAGGAAGACGCGCAGGTCAAAGCGGGCTGACAAAAAAGGGGGAAGAACGAAGCCGGAAGATCACACTTTTCCGACGATACAAACATCCTATCAAAGCACCGTTACGGTGTCAAGAATAAATTCCTATTATTTTTCCCTACCTCGATTTTGTAACGGTTAAGTCTCTTGTCGGCATGATAGGAATAGGTGAAAAGACGGCAGGCTCGTCGGTCGAGGCCGAGCCACAGTCAGGCAAATTCGTAGATGGTCAGTCCCTTGAAGCCGAAAAAGAGACGGGGCGCGATTGCCGCATTCCTGCTGGCTGTCGATGCGTGGCTCGATTCGTCGCTTTACGAGATCCGTTTCAAGGCCGCCGAGTTCTGGGAATCGGCGACCATCTTCTTCCGCCGCTTCCGCGTGAAGGGCTGGCGGCGCGGCGTCATCGAAGTCTTGAGCGAAGGTTTCACCATGGGTGCCGGCGGTGCCGTGGTCATGCTTGCGCTCGCCCTGCCGGCCTTCCAGGAAACCGGCGGCGACTGGCGCGCACAGGACGACTTCGCCGTCATGTTCCTCGACCGTTATGGCAACGAGATCGGCCAGCGCGGCATCATCCAGCGCGATTCCGTGCCGGTGGACCAGATGCCCGATCATGTCATCAAGGCTGTGCTCGCCACCGAGGACCGGCGCTTTTTCGATCACTACGGCATCGATATCCTCGGCCTGATGCGCGCCATGACCGAGAACGTACGCGCCAACTCCGTCGTGCAGGGTGGCTCCAGCATCACCCAGCAGCTGGCGAAGAACCTGTTCCTGTCCAACGAGCGCACGCTTGAGCGCAAGGTCAAGGAAGCCTTCCTCTCGCTCTGGCTGGAAGCCAATCTGTCGAAGAAGGAAATCCTCCAGCTTTATCTCGACCGGTCCTACATGGGGGGCGGCACCTTCGGCATCGAGGCGGCGGCCGATTTCTACTTCGGCAAGAGCGTCAAGGACCTGACCCTTGCCGAAGCCGCCATGCTTGCCGGCCTGTTCAAGGCTCCGACTAAGTACGCCCCGCACATCAACCTGCCGGAAGCGCGCGCCCGCGCCAACGTCGTCTTGTCCAATCTGGTTGACAGCGGCTTCATGACCGAGGGCCAGGTCTTGCAGGCTCGTCGCCATCCCGCCGACGTCGTCGACCGAGGCGACCGCAAGAGCCCCGACTACTACCTCGACTGGGCCTTCGAGGAAGTCAAACGCCTCGCCATGAAGTCGGGCCAGCACTCGCTCGTCGCCCACACCACCTACGACCCCAATATTCAGCAAGCCGCTGAGGAATCACTGGAATTTCACCTGCGCCAGTTCGGCAAGGACTATCACGCCTCGCAGGGCGCCATCGTCGTCATCGAGACCAACGGAGCAGTCCGGGCTATCGTCGGCGGCCGCGACTACGGTGCCAGCCAGTTCAACCGCGCCACCAAGGCGCTCCGGCAGCCCGGCTCCTCGTTCAAGGTCTATGTCTATGCAACCGCTATGGAAAACGGCCTGACGCCCGATTCCATCGTTTCCGGCGCGCCGGTCAGTTGGGGCAACTGGCATCCGGGCAATTATAACGGCGCGTCCGCCGGCACCATGACGCTCACCACCGCGCTGGTGAAGTCGATCAACACCGTTCCCGTGCGCCTCGCCAAGGAAAAGCTCGGCATCGCGCCGATCAAGGCGATGGCCGAGGCAATGGGCGTCGAGTCGCCGCTGGAATCGCACAAGACCATGGTTCTAGGCACGTCCGGCATGACCGTCATGGATCAGGCCACGGGCTACAGCGTTTTTGCCCAGAACGGCATGGTCGGAAGCCGGCACGGCATCACCCAGCTCGTCACCCACACCGGCGAAGTCATCTACGACTTCGCCAAGGATGCAGCACCGCCGCACCGCGTCCTGTCTGAGCAAGCGCTCAAATACATGAATTCCATGCTGGTCCAGGTGCCCGTCATCGGCACCGCGCGCCGCGCCGCCCTGCCCGGCATCGTGTCCGGCGGCAAGACCGGCACCAGCCAATCCTACCGCGATGCCTGGTATGTCGGCTTCACCGGCAACTACACCGCCGCTGTCTGGCTCGGCAACGACGACTACACCCCGACCAAGAACATGACCGGCGGCTCGCTGCCAGCGATGATCTGGCAACGGCTGATGGTCTACGCGCATCAGAATATAGACCTGAAACCGATACCGGGGATAGATCACCCATTCGTCGACGTCGAAACTGCAACAAAAGCCGAGGAAGCCGCAAAGCAGGCTACCCAGGATGCTGCGGATAAAGCGGCGGCAGAGCGTCCTCCCGTCCTTTCCAGCCGCACCACGCATGTTCTGCGAGACATGAATGCGCAGTTCCGTTCAGCGCCGCCGTTGCAGCCCGCAAGTGAACCTGAAACTTTGTCCGCACTGTAGAACGAGGCGTAGAAGCTCCGTTGTTGTGCTTGCCTTCGCAACAGCCGCCGCGATATCTGCGGTTGCAACATTTACCAACGCAATGACGGTTTGATGCTGAAAAATGTCCTCCTGACGCTTGTCGCGCTTGTCGTCGCCATTGGCGGCGGAGCTGCGAGCGTCTGGTACACGCTTCAGGCTCAAAAGGGCGTTGGAGCCATCACCATCGGTGCCTGGACGGCATTTCCCGATATCGGCACGTCCGATGCGGACCCATACTCCAAGGCGCGGGTATCGCGTGAAGGCGTGCTGGCGCTTGGCAGGGCAGAAGGGCTTGCGTTTGTGGCCGAACGCGATTCCGCCGGTGAGCCGCTTAAGCGTGAATGTGAATACACGATCGACGGCAACTTCCCTATCGCCCGCTTCTGGACGCTCTATGCCGCCGATCAGTCACTCGATGTCATCAAAACGGAAAAGCCTCGCCCGGCAGCGCTCCAGTCCTATCAAATCCTGCGCCGGCCAGATAACACCGCCCTGATTTCGGTCGGCAATCATCCGTTGCCCGGCAATTGGCTGTATATCCAGGGCAGCGGCGCACTTTACTTCGTGCTGACCTTTTACGATACGCCGATCGCCAGCAGCACCGGGCTGTCGGATATCACTTTGCCCCAAATCATCAGGACCGGCTGCCATGCGTAAGCTGATTTACGCCGTGCTTCTCGGTCTGGTCGGTGCCGGCATCGTTCATATTGCCGTGCTTTTGATGGTGCCTGACTTTTCCGAGCGGGACGCTTGGTCCCGGCTGGCGCAGGCGTCGGACTTCTACAAGGTAACGCGGCTCGACGCGGAAGCTGGAGGGCCGCCTGTCGTCAAGTCGGTCGATCCGCTGTTTTTCGCAGCCGCCTGCCGCTTCGATCTCACCGACGGCATGGTGCAGATAAAGTCGCCGGACACGGTGCCGTTCTGGTCCGTATCGATTTATGACCGCAGCGGCCACAATATCTACAGTTTCAACGATCATAGCGCGACCAACGGCCTGCTGGATGCAGTGGCGCTTACCCCTGCCCAGATGCTCGAGGTCCGCAAGCAATTGCCGGAAGACCTGGAAGGATCGGTCTTCGTCGAAACCCCGATCGACGAGGGCATCATCGTTGTCCGCAGCTTCGTCCCGGACGAAAGCTGGAAGCCTACGGTCTCACGCTTCCTCGACCAGAGTTCCTGCACATTGCGGGAATTCTAGACCCTGCGTTCACCTGAAAGTCTATCAGTGGCGCGGGTCCGGCTTGCTGCGAGGTGCGGGCGAAGCCAATGTTGCGGGCGCGCAACCGTGTCCGACCGATTCATCTCGTTCATAGCGAACGCCGGGGAAAATCACCACCGCTGCCGCCGTCTCGGTTGAAGTTCTCTTGATTGCCGCCGATCGCGGCGTGAAAGACAGGACTATGCCCATGTTCGCGCATTCCTCTCGGTTTCCCCGGAGCACAACGCAACGCCTCCATATTCGATAAGGCCACTAGAGGGTTAACGGAACGCTAACGGATAGCCGCTAATTTGATCATTGTTTCAGCCTTCGGCGTTACAGTCACACAACTGGCAGCGTCGGAATTTGTAGTGGCGTAGCGTGCAAGGCGTATTCTTCGTGTCATTCTCCGATTTCCGGCAAATCGCGGCACGGACCGAAACTGGCAGGGCCGAACGGCTGTTTCGCGCCGCCATTTCCGCATTCTGTTCGCTCACGCGCCCTTCGCGCCGCGAAATCGCTCAACTCGACGATTTGACGCTTCCGCTGTTTGAGGAGGTTTCGACCGAAGGCCTGCGCTTTGCCGCAGCGGCGTTGTCGGAATGTGAATCGGCGCCGACGGGATTGGTCAAACGGTTGAGCGAAGCAGACGTCGGTATCGCCGCTCCCTTGTTGACACGGTCGGCCGCGCTTACCGACGTTGATCTTATCTCTCTGATCGGCCGCAAGGGCCTGCCGCACGCACGCGCCATAGCGCGCCGCAAGAACCTTCACCCCGCCATTGCCAGTCTCATCCGGGCATTGGAACGGCAAACTACAACGAGCAGTTCGGCCCGCGTCCGTGCTGCTTCGCCGGCAGAATTGCGCGTGGTCGAAGAACCGCCGGCAAAGGTTTCGACACCGGGTAAGGCCGAGGAAGAGACGCGCACGCGACTGCGCGAGATCATGCTCAAACGGGCGCCCGCCGTTGCGGTCCATGCGGAGTTATATGCACGGCTGCGGGATACGGCGTTGAGCGGCCATTCGGCCTTGTTCCAGACTGCCTTGGCCGACGCCCTCGGGATCGATTTCCCGACTGCCAGGGCAATGGCAACCTCGCCCGACTACGCGTCACTTCTGGTCGGGCTGCGCATGTTGGATATCCCCGAAGCCGAAGCGTTCCTGATCGCAAGCAGCATCAGCCCGCGCCTGACAACGCAACCGCAATCCATTCGCCTGTTCCTTGACCGCTATCGGCAGTTGGACCGCGAGGAAGCTGCACGGAAGGTCGCGATGTGGTCGAACGGACCGCTGAGGACCGAAGCAAGGCTGTCCAACAAGACCTAAGGTCAGGACTTACTAATTGAGATCAGTTCCTCAAGCGGAACCGAGCCGATCTCTATCTCCACCACCCAGATGTCGGGATCGAAACGTTGCTCGCGCTCAAGGCGTTTTTCCAATGCCTCGGCATCTTCACCCGCACCTACTGGGCCGAACAGGCGTTCGTCGGGCTTGGCTGAATCGTAGCTGGTTTGGGGTGCCGGCCCAAACAGAAAAACGTCTCCAAGCCTGCCGCGGCTCAAGACAAAGGTCGCGCCGGCTTCCGTTGCGCCACGTTTGACAATCGCAGCAAAGCCTCCCGAAGAGAAAACGCGACGCACAAGGGCTGCGACCCACAAATCAGTGGTTACACGCATTTCGTAGTCCCTGTGTCGGTTTTGGAGGCTTCACGGCGCGCAGATAGCAGCTTCGCGTCGGATTGGCGAGGCGACCCTCAGTCGGTCAAGCCGATTTCGCGCATCTTTGCGTAAACGGAGTCGTCCGCCTCCCCGGTCACCGGCAATCTGAAAATCGCCTGGAACTCGCGGATTGCCGCCTTGGTGCGGGCGCCCACAACCCCGTCAAGCTGGATATCCTCGTTGCCGAAGGCTTTCAGTCCAGCCTGGATCTTGACGATATGCGCATCAGGCGAGGCAGCGACCGGCGCTGCAGGGATCGAACTTGTCGTATCGGTACGCAAGGTAGGCGTAGGCACGGAAGCTGCCACCGGTGCCGTGCCCAACTGGTTGAGCAACGCATCGTCGATGGTGCCGGTGGCTTGCAAGCCCACCTTGCTCTGATAGGCCGCCACCGCATCCCGCGTAGCGGGGCCAGCGAGACCATCAGCGCTTCCATTGTAGAAGCCCAGATGCTTCAGGATATTCTGCACCTGCTCGACAACCGGGTCGCCTTTCGGCGCTTCAGGCCGAACGATATTGATCGTGGTTTCAGGTTCTACCTGCTCAACCCTCGGAAAATTCTCGATGCTTCTTGTAGCGAAGAACGCACCCGAGTGCGGGAAAGGCTGATACCACAAGGCATTCGCCGAGACGTAAAACAACGTCACCAAAAATGCCGTCGAGCCGCCAACCAGCACAGGGTTGCGTGATACCGCGTCACCGAGCGCAACGGTACCCTTTTGAAGGACGCTGGCGCGATTTGCAGACGCTTTACGCCGTTTTGCGGAGCGAGCCACCCGAGCCCCCTTGCTTGTTGGCGGCCGACGTTGCCGTCGGCAGCACCACGAGTTTATCCGCCTTGCCTTTCGGCCCATCGACCGGAACGCTTATGGAAACAGTCGTCCCCTCACCCGGCATGCTTTCGATCGACATCGTGCCTTCATGCAAGGTCACCAACCCCTTGACCAGCGAAAGGCCGAGCCCGGTCCCTTCGAAGCGGCGGGTATAGTCGTTCTGCACCTGCACGAACGGTTGTCCGAGACTGGCGAGGTCGTCCTCGGCAATGCCGATCCCATTGTCGCGCACCCAGAAATGAAGGCGCGAACCCACGCGTTGCGCGCCGATCATCACTTCTCCGCCCTCGGGAGTGAACTTGATCGCGTTGGAGGCCAGATTGATCAGTATCTGCTGCACGGCGCGGCGGTCGGCATTGATCTCACCGGCATCCGCGGCGATGCGGGTATCAAGCCGAACACCCTTGGAATCGGCCTGCAACTGCATCATCGAACGCGTCATCTCGACGGCGTCGGCAAAGCGGAACGGCTCCATCTGGGTCCAGTAAGCTCCGGCTTCGATGCGAGAAACATCGAGGATCGAGGTCACGACATCGAGCAGGTGGCGCCCTGAATCGCGAACCAGCTCGACATATTCCTTCTGGCGCGAATCCCTGAACGGCCCGAACATCTCATGCAAAAGCATGTCCGAGAACCCGATAATGGCGTTAAGCGGCGTACGCAATTCATGGCTGACGGCAGCCAGGAAACGACTCTTTGTCACATCGGCGCTCGAGGCGGACTCGTTTGCCCGGGCAAGGGCCTGCCGCAAGTCGTCGACCTCCGCGTTGTTGCGCAACAGCGCGATGAAGCTGGCGCTGTTTTCGCCCGCCGCCATCAATTCCAATGCAAACGGGCGATAGTTGTCCGCCACAACACCGGAATTTTCCTGTGGCAGGCGAATGCGCAAATCCACCGTGCTCGAACGGGCACCGGCGCGCATATCGGCCAAGGCATTCAGATAGGCAATCCGATCGGCCAGATGAATGCGGTCGAAAAGGCCAGTGCCGATCAAAAGGTCCGGCGCAAGGTTCATAATAGACCGCGACTGATCACTCGCATCGATGACATCGCCTTGCGGGGTCATTTGGAAGACGACAGCGGCAATGGCGGTTTCGAGACCTTGCTTGGCAGGAGCGGCCTGTCCAGCCGCATCCTCGCTGCGGAACCCTGCAAGGCGCGGGACCAGGGTGGCAACCCATGCCAAGGGGAAAAACCATTGCCAGGCGGCAGGCTCAGCCATCGGCAGGACAAGCCCCCCAGGCAACAACTGAGCGAAGATTACACCAAGCGCCGCAAGTGAACCGGCGATTGCCGATTGACGCGATTTCCTTACCCACAATGCTTCGACTGGAAGAGCCATCGCAAGCATAGCCATCGGCGACGCCAGCCCCCCTGCCGGGATCAACAGCAGGGCCAGCCCCAGCGCAGATACCGCCAGCGCCACGCCGCCAACAATATTCATGCGCCCCGTTGCAGAGACCAATAATGCGGTAAGCCAGCACAGGCCAAAGACGGCGAATATGACTGCCAGCGTAACTGACGCGCCCACGCTTGAGGTGACCAGGGTCACGGCAGCGCCGGCAGCAAAAAACGGGATGCAAAGCATCGTACCGATGAAGCGGCGCTGGCTTTGGCGCATCTGGCGTCCCGCCACCGTGCCGTGCACAAGACGCTCGCAACCGGCGGCCATTGCGTCAGCTAGTCCAACGTATCTGGTCGCAATCGAACTCAACTCAACGCCCTGTGCTGACCTGCTTGACAGGTCGATTATGGTTGAGTCCGAAAGTCGCATTCAGCCTTTAAGGAATGGATAAAAGTGGCCGGCTCCGAACGAATTTCGGTCCCGAATTCGATGCGCGCGGCATCCCCCGGATGGCAATTTGGTGTATGGTAAATGAACTGTTAGGAGTCGCAGCAGCCATTCGACATACAGAAACTTTGCTCGTTCTCCCAAGAGAAAAGCTAAAAATACAAACAGGAACAGCATGTTGGGTCGGCAGGTGGCGACTGCCGCACAGAAGCGCATTTATATGCGATGCGAATATGGACGCCGCTTCCACGTCTTCCGTTAAAATTTGAACTAAATTGTTCTCTTGAGCACAAGCCGCCCTTGGTTCACGAGTAGGCATAGTACGCTTGAAAAAGGATGCAAAAGCGCGACCGGCGCGCGATCCGACCGTGAGAGAACGTCGATATGGGTTTCCTGATCAGACTTGCGTTTTGGTTTTCGCTTGTTCTTCTGGCCCTGCCATTCGATGTCGGCCCGGACGAGCAAGGCCGTGAGAGCGTCAATCCGATCCAGGCATTGATTGCTGCCCGGGAAGCGGTGGGCGACATTGCCGGCATCTGCGAGCGCAAACCCGATGTCTGCGAAACCGGGGCGTCGGCAGTGCACACCATCTCCGAACGTGCGAAACAGACCGCCCGCATCGCCGCGACGCTCATCGAGGAGACGCCTGCCGAACAAGCCGAGCCCGCCACCACCGGCAGCATACCGCGCCGCGCCACCGCCGACGGTGCCAGCAACTAGGGTCAGAGCCTGCTTCTTTTTCCGTGACGAGGCTGTGCGGCAAGACTATATGCTGCGGCATGAGCACTACAATCCAAGCCATTCTCGATGACTTTTCCTTCCTTGACGAATGGGAGGAACGCTATCGATACGTGATCGAGTTGGGCGAAGCCCTGCCGGAATTCCCCGACAGCGACAGGACAGCGGAAAACAAGGTGCAAGGCTGCGTCAGCCAGGTGTGGCTGACAACCGAGTATGGAGCCGGTGCAGATCCCGTCATCACGTTCCGGGGCGACTCCGACGCGCATATCGTACGCGGCCTCGTCGCCATCATGCTCGCCCTGTTCTCCGGCCAGAAGGCCAGCGATATTCTCAAGATCGACGCCGAGGCGACACTCAAGGTACTGGGGTTGGACGAACACCTGTCGTCGCAGCGCGCGAACGGTCTGCGCGCAATGGTCAAGCGTATCCTTCGCGATGCCGAGGCGGCACGGCAAACCGCCTGATCGGCAGTCTGGCTGCCCCGGCATGCCTCAGTAGCCGGACATGCTGGGACGATAGTCCTCCGAGCCCCAATGCAGCACTTTTCGCGGGGAACTACTGTCCGCCTTATGCTCTGGGAAATAGTGGCGGCCCAATGCGCCCAGAGCGGTCTTGAGGACAACCTTGGCCGAGCGCACCGGCCATCCTCGCTCCATCTCAACCTGCTCCAGCCCTTTGAGGAAACAGCAGACATCGAGGAGCACGCCCGACAATTCCGGGCCGACAGCAGAAATCGCGCCTTCGACCCGGCGCCTTGCGCCCAGCGCGGCATCCGTCAATTCAGCGACCCCGCCGCCCGCACGCCGTCCGGACGCGACGCTCGCAATCCAGTTCGCCCCCATTCTCGGCATGAGCTGGCCGCGCGTATAGTCCGAACGAAGCCTCTCTCCCGCCTCGAATTCCCTGGTCGACAAGAACGGCTTGCCGGCCTTTGTCTTCATCCTCACCAATTGGGCAAGCGGCGACTCGGACAGGTTCACCAGCACGTTGCGAAATCCGTTCTCTGTTTCTACCACTACAGCACCGACCTCCATCCCTGGCGATGCAACAGTACGCCTCGTGGCACCCAGTTGCCGCGCCAGTTCGGCACCCTGCTGTGTCAGGGAAATACAGTTTTGCGATCTCAGGAGAAGCCCCCGCGCCACCAGCCTGTCGAGAATTTCCTCATCCAGAGAAATAGCGCCGCGATCCTTCGCTTCGAGCACCGCTTTCCCACCTCTCGAGGCAGGGCATATCGATGCGGGGCCTTTCGACAGGAAGCGCAGTACCCGGGCGCCCGATTGTGCCAATTCATCCATCTCAAAGCCCCAATCTGGTCCGGAACGCCGCGAACGCCACGCGTTCGAACATCGAGACGACGCGATCGAACTCCGGATCGTCACGGAGATCTTCGATAGTCTGGCAAGCATGGACGACGGTGGTCCGATCTCGGCCGAACCCGCGGCCGACATCGCCCATCGTCAGCCTCAGCACCACATGCGCGACATACATGGCGATCTGGCGAACCCGCGAAACCGGCAGCGTCGACCGCCCTGCCCCTCGCAATTCCTTGCTCGGCAAGGAAAAAAGCGCCGAAGCCATATCGATCAGACATTCGCAAATATCCATAGTGACTTCGTCACGAAGCTTCGGAACAGGCTGGAAACCACTGCCGACCGGATTAGCCTCGACATTCAGGCGCAACGGGTCGTCAATGGAAGAGGCGGTATTGGCATGCACGGAACTTTCCTCCAGAAATAGGAATATGTTCCTTATATCGATGCTGCCCATACATGTGAACAAACAAAGAACGACGAATAAATGTCATTCCATGCAACTATCTGATAAATATACATTTTCTAATTTTTAATCGTGAATAAACCTCAAATTTTCTCCACTGCCGACCGCGGCATCCCAATAGTTCGAACTCCAATTCATCGGAGATCGAACGGATGGGCAGGTTTGAACAAGACGCAAGTATTTTCGCGAGCCAAAAACTGGCGGACGCGGCCGAAGCCGCGCAAAGGGTGGCTCTTCGCCTGCTGGGAGGAATCGATCTGTCGACGGCGCTGGCAGCGGGACCAGAGGAAAAGGCCAAATTGGTCGAGCGCATCGAACGCCTGATCACCCGCGAGCGGATCAAGGGTTTGAAGCGGCACTGGAGTTATGATTTGAACCGACACATCGCGCTGAAGCAGGCTCTGGACAAGATTTGCGAGGCGCCATCCTGCCAGACATTGACCGTAACCGGTGCCTCGATAGCCAAACCCACCCGCAAAAAAGGAAAACGGCGCCACGGGCGCCGCTCCAACCTTCAAGAAACCGAAAAACCGCTCGGGTCTACAGCCGCACTATAAATGCAAGGTGAGAACGCTTATCTTTAAGCAGCCGCTCCAGGCCCCTCACCCTACGATTGGCCTAGCGACCCTTGCGCTTGCGCCCAAGGCCCATCTTCTTCGCCAGTTGAGATCTTGCCGCGGCATAGTTCGGCGCGACCATGGGATAGGTCGCATCCAAGCCCCACTTTTCGCGATACTGGTCAGGGCTGAGGCCATAATGAGTCATCAGGTGGCGCTTCAAGGATTTGAATTTCTTCCCGTCCTCCAGACAAACTATATATTCGTCGTGGACTGATCGTTTCGGATTCACGGCAGGCTTCTGCTTGTCGACAGGCAGCGGTTCCGAACTTCCACCGACGCGCCCGAGCGCGGCATGAATATCGGCAATCAGGTTCGGCAGTTCGCCGACAGGAACCGGATTGTTGCTGACATAGGCCGCCACCACATCGGCAGTAAGCTCAATCAGCGTATCGCTGTTTCTGTTAGGGGCTTCTGCAATGTCCATGATATCTGGATCCTAACGAGAGACTTGGATGACTATGCCCTTCGTTTGTATTGAGGGCATGTTGTACACACTCACACACCACGAATCTCACACGATTCGTCCTGCCAAATCTAAATGGGCCTACATCTGTTACAAGTCAATTCGCCCGATGGGCTACTTTGGCTGTTATTCAGAAGTTATCGATCTTAACTTCAATTAATAATACACAACCACAACTTACGCGAACTCCCATCTGCGCGCTCCGGTACATGTCTTTACGAAATATTTACGTTACAAACTGGATTGATCGTCACAAATGCAGTCAAAATCTCATGTTTTCCGGCTTCGGCACGAGCCTTGCTTGCCGCCTTTACTAAACGGCCCCTGCCCTTGAACCTCGCGCACGAACGTGGTCATTCGGCGAGAGCAACCAACATGGCAGCATCAATGACAAAGACCGTTTTCCAAACCGCCACCCCGCCCCGCCCCGAACGGCACCCGGTTTCCGACACTCGGCACGGATTTTCACGCACAGACGAATTTGCATGGATGCGGGCGGAAAACTGGCAGGACGTTTTCCGTGACCCGGCTTTGCTCGACGCCGGCATCCGCGCCCATCTGGAAGCGGAGAACGCCTATCAGGAAAAGCTGATGGCCGACACAGCCAGCCTGCAAAAGGCGCTGTTTAAAGAGATGAAAGGGCGCATCAAGGAAGACGACTCATCCGTGCCCATGAAAGATGGCCCCTATGCCTACGGGTCGTCGTTCAAGCTGGGCGGCGAACAGCCCCGTTATTTCCGATTGCCCCGAGAGGGTGGTGAGGAACAAATTCTGCTGGATGGCGACGCCGAGGCCGAAGGAAAGGCCTATTTCCGCTTGGGCGGCATTGATCATTCTTCGGATCACAAGCGCCTGCTGTGGGCCTTTGATGATCGCGGTTCGGAATTCTTCTCGCTGCGCGTGCGTGATTTGACAAGTGACGCCGACCTGCCCGACCAGATCGGCGATACCGGTGGCTCCGGTGTGTGGTCGGCCGACAACGACGGCTTTTTCTACACGCGGCTCGATGCAAATCACCGTCCATCGAAGGTCCTGTTCCATAGGATCGGGGATGACCCTGCAAATGACCGCCTTGTCTATGAAGAGGCGGACCCCGGATTTTTCATGGATGTCGGCGGTACGCGCTCCAACGAATGGATTCTTGTCGGCATCAACGATCACGAGACGTCTGAATACCGCATATTGAAGGCCACGGATCCTCTTGCCGAACCCAGGCTGGTTTCACCGCGGGAGAGCGGCCTGCAATACGATTTGGAAGAAGGCGGCGACGTCTTCTTCATCCTGACCAATGAAGGCGGGGCCAAGGACTTCAAGATCATGACCGCGCCCGCCGACAACCCGGTCCGCGCCAATTGGAAAGAACTGGTTCCTCACCAGCCCGGTCGTCTGATCCTGTCTGTCATCGGCTTCAAGAATTATCTTGTTCGCCTCGAGCGGCTGGAAGGTCTGCCGCGTATCGTCGTCCGCGACCGTGCAAGCGGGCACGAACACACAATTTCATTCGATGAGGAAGCTTTCTCGCTCGGCCTGTCCGGGTCTTATGAATACGACACCGACGTCATGCGCTTTTCCTACTCGTCAATGACCACGCCGGCACAAGTGTTCGACTACAACATGAAGACGCGTGAGCGCGAACTGCTGAAAACACAGGAAGTGCCGTCCGGGCATGACGCGTCGCACTATGTCACGCGGCGGCTGATGGCCCCGGCTCCCGATGGCGAAAGCGTTCCCGTTTCCCTGCTCTACCATCGCGACACCGTATTGGATGGATCGGCGCCCTGCCTCCTTTACGGCTACGGCTCCTACGGCATCGCCATTCCGGCGTCCTTCAACACAAACTGCCTGTCGCTGGTCGATCGCGGTTTCGTCTATGCCATTGCCCATGTCCGCGGCGGCAAGGACAAGGGCTATGCCTGGTACGATGAGGGCAAAAGGGCAAAGAAGGAAAACACCTTCAACGACTTCATCGCCGTTGCCCGCCATCTCGTTGCCGAACGCTACACCTCCCACGACCGCATCGTGGCCCAGGGAGGATCGGCTGGCGGCATGCTGATGGGTGCGGTTGCCAACATGGCGCCCGAAGCTTTTGGCGGCATCATCGCAGAGGTCCCCTTCGTCGACGTGCTCACCACTATGCTCGACGAAACTTTGCCGCTAACGCCGCCGGAATGGCCCGAATGGGGCAATCCGATCACATCGGTCGAGGACTATCGAACCATTGCCGCCTATTCGCCCTACGACAATGTCGGCGCTCACAACTACCCGCCGATCCTTGCCGTCGCGGGCCTCACCGACCCGCGCGTGACCTATTGGGAACCGGCAAAATGGGTTGCCAGGTTGCGGGAACGCAAGAGTGGCGAAAATCCGGTGCTGTTCAAGATCAACATGGAATCGGGCCACGCCGGCGCATCCGGGCGGTTTTCGCGGCTTGAGGAAATTGCCTTCAGCTATGCCTTTGCCCTGAAGGTAACGGGCAAAAGCGATACAACGCCGCTCGCTTGATGAAAAGGCTCGCGCCGGTAAAAGCCGGCGCGACAACCGCCCGTCAGTTTGTCGCCGGCTTACGTGGCGGATATCCGTTCGGATGCGGTGGTATCGCCTTGAGATAGGCTGCAATGGCAGCGCGATCTTCTGGCGTCAGTTTCGCCATGTTTTTCTGGACTTCCACCATCGCGCCACCAACCGAATCGAAATCCGGCGTGAAGCCAGTTTCGAGGTAATTGGTGATGTCCCCTTCGGACCATTCGCCGATCCCACCCTCTCCCGAGGTGATATTGGGAACGATGCCCTCTCCTTCAGCAGCAGGTGCGCCTGCCAGCCATCGGGCCTTGTCGCTGCCACCGGCAAAATTGCGGGGCGTATGGCACTCGCCGCAATGGCCCGGTCCTTCGACCAGATAGCGCCCGGCAAGCACGGGCTCAGGCGTGCCTTCTGCGAAGGCTACAACCGGATCGCTGCCGAGATAGAGCCGTTTCCACAGCCCGATGCCGCGCCGCACATTGAAGGGAAATACCAGCGAATGCCCGGAGGCCTTGCCGCTTACGGCAGGCAAGGTCTGCATGAATGCGTAAAGATCGGCAATATCAGCCGGCGTCATGCGGGCATAGGAAGCATATGGAAAAGCCGGATAGAGATGCTCGCCGGAAGGCGACACGCCTTTCAGCATGGCGTTGGCGAAATCCTCCAGCGACCAAGCACCGATGCCGTCTTTGCCGTCCTGCGAGATGTTAGGCGCGACAAAGGTGCCGAATGGCGTCTTGAGAGCCAACCCACCCGTCAACTCGAGCCTTCCTGCGTCCTTGGAACCTGGCTTGGCATGGCAGGAAGCGCACCCTCCAGCATTGAAGATGCGCTCGCCCCTTGCCGCTTCACCGGGCCCTGCGGCTGCCATCACTTGCGGGTCTATGCCGGTCGGTGCCGATAGCACCCAACCGGCGCCACCCCCGACACCGGCCAGCGTCAGGATTGCACCGGCAAGCTTTTTGAGCCGCGGCATCTACAGCCGTCAGCCCTTCTTGATCCTGTAGGTCTGATGGCAAGTGCTGCAGTTCGACCCGATGACGCCGATCTGGGCCTTGAGGGCATCGACGTCGGCGGGGGCTGCTGCAGCGGCGGCCTTCACATCGGCCAGGTATTTGTCTTCAGTGGCTTTGAAGCCTGCCATGTCTTCCCAGATCTTGGGGCTGGCGGTGGTATCGCCGTCGGTGCTGCCTGCTGGGAAAAGCGCATCCGCGTCGAATTTCTCCGCATTCACCTGCAAAGCCTTGAGAGCCGTATCCACCTGGGCTGCGTCGAAGGCCTGTTCGCCCTTGGCCACCTTGGCCAATTCTCCGACGATCTTGCCCCGCTCCTTCATGATCTGCTGGCGGTCAAGTACGGGGTCGGCAGATGCGGCTGACACTGCGAAGGTAAGCATTGAGATGGCGAATATGAGCTTTCTCATTCCGTAGGCTCTCCTTGTTGAGACACAAAAGAAGGTGACCGGCGTACAACGCGCAAGCTGGCTTAAAAATTTCGGAATTTCGCCTCACGGTTACGTGATCATCATGCCAGAAATAAAAAGCCCCGGTCGAACCGGGGCTTTTTGGTCAAGCCGATCAGGCTTTCGCTTTCTCATAAAGCTCAAGGACATGATCCCAGTTGATCAGGCTGTCGACGAACGCCTCGAGATATTTCGGACGGGCGTTGCGGTAATCGATGTAGTAGGAGTGCTCCCACACATCGACGCCCAGGATCGGCGATGCGCCATGAACCAGCGGGTTTTCGCCGTTCGGCGTCTTGGAGATGGCCAACTTGCCATCCTTCACCGAAAGCCAGGCCCAGCCCGAGCCGAATTGGGTCGTGCCTGCGGCGATGAAATCGGCCTTGAACTTGTCATAGCCGCCGAGGTCGGAATCAACCGCCTTCTGCAGCGCGCCTGGCAGCTTGTTGCCGCCGCCGCCCTTCTTCATCCACTTCCAGAAATGGATGTGGTTGTAGTGCTGGGCAGCGTTGTTGAAGAGACCGGCGTTCTTGCCGAAGGACTGCTTGACGACTTCCTCCACCGACAGGTCGCCCATGCCCGCTTCGGCAGCCAGCTTGTTGCCGTTGTCGACATAAGCCTTGTGGTGCTTGTCGTGGTGATATTCGAGCGTCTCTTTGGACATATAAGGCTGCAATGCCTCATAGTCGTAGGGCAAAGCGGGAAGTTCGAAAGCCATGGGTCTACTCCTCAATGAAAATTCGGCTTTTTCTGCCGAACTAAGATAGGTCTGGAACACTCCGGAGCAACACCGGAGCGACGCAACGACACTCTTTTATGACCTCACGACGCAGAAGTCGAATGCGCCCATTGCCAATAAAGCTCCCGCGCCTTTTTGGCCACAGGGCCGGGCTGGAGATGACGGTCCTCGATACGCGTGACCGGCACCACCTTGGAGTGGTTTCCGGTCGAGAAAATCTCGTCCGCCTCAAGGAATTCGCGCACGGAAAGCGTCTTTTCGGTGACCTGAAGGCCGCTATCCGCAAGCAGCCCCGCCGTGCGGGCGCGCGTGATGCCGGAAAGGAACGTACCATTGGCCGCAGGCGTGAAGACATGGCCCTGCTTGACCAGGAAAATGTTTGACGATCCGGTCTCCGCCACGTTGCCCAACATGTCCAGAACAAGCGCATTGTCGAAGCCGCGCATCTTGGCTTCCAGGATCGCGCGCCCATTGTTGGGATAAAGACAACCGGCCTTGGCGTTGGTCGGCATCGTCTCGATCGTCGGCCGCCGGAATGGCGAAACCGTTATCGAAAAGCCGCTCGGCGGCAGCATCGGCGCTTCATAAAGGCATAGGCAAAAGCGTGTCGAAGCCGGGTCCGCCGCCACCCCCATATAGCCGCCATGCTCGGCCCAATACATCGGCCTTATGTAGACGGCCGTCTTGCCGTCGAATTTCTTGAGGCCGTCCCGGGTCAACCCGACGATCTCGTCTGGAGACATGGTTGGCTTCAAGCCGAGGGCGATGGCAGAGGCATTCACACGGCGGGCATGAAGGTCGAGATCGGGCGCGACGCCCTCGAACCAGCGCGCGCCGTCGAAAACGCTCGAGCCAAGCCACATGGCGTGGCTGCGCGGCCCGATCAGCGCGACGTTGCCCTCGTGCCAATCACCTTCCACATAGGTCCACGTCGTCGTTTGCGCAGCGGTTGTGAGTGCCATTGTCCTTGTCCGTATTCCATCGATAGGCTGACTTCGCCTCTATTGGACAAGGCTTCAAAGCCATTCGTCAATCGTCATGGCGCGGATTTGTTGGTGCCAGAGGCGAAACAGGCGGCAATCCGCGCTTGCACAAGGCGGTATCAGGCTCCACAACAGCGACATGCACCACGCCGCTTATGTATTCGACGCCTACGGCACGCTTTTCGACGTGCACGCCGCCGTGCGCCGCCACGCCAGCGACATCGGCCCCGAAGGTCAATTGCTTTCCGAAATATGGCGCGCCAAGCAGCTTGAATATTCGTGGGTCAGGTCGCTCATGGGCGCTTATGCGGATTTCTGGCAACTGACCGAACAGGCGCTCGATTTCGCCTTGCGAAAGGTACCCAGCACCGATCCTTCGCTCCGGCAAAAGCTGCTGGATGCCTATTGGAATCTGGATTGCTATCCCGAAGTGCCCGGCGTGCTTCGCGCTCTGAAGGCGTCGGGCGCAAAACTCGCCATTTTGTCCAACGGCTCGCCGGAAATGCTCGACGCCGCAGTCAAGTCCGCCGCGCTCGATCAAATTCTCGATGACGTTTTCTCCGTCGACGAGGTCAGGCGTTTCAAGACCGATCCCAACGTCTATGACATCGTGACAACGGCTTGGCGTCTCTATCCAGCGGCAGTGTCTTTCCAATCCTCCAACCGGTGGGACGTGGCCGGTGCAACCAAAGCCGGCTTTCGCACGGTCTGGATCAACCGCGCCGATCAGCCGGACGAATATCGGGATTTTTCTCCCGCCCTCATCTTGCCGTCGCTCGACGGTCTTTTGACCTACGGATAGCGCCGTTGCCTGCTGAACTGGCCTTGAATGGGCCCTGATTGCCAGTTGCCGAATCGCAACAGTGACGGCAGCGCCACATGATTGCCTTTGTTTGTCCACCCTGAGGCCAGATTCAAGGCTACCTATCGCCCTCTGTCGGGAGGCCGATTGGGCGAGGGCCAATTGGGAGGGAACGTGCTTTCGAGTGCGCCGTTTAATCTACTGGATCGCGAAAATCAGGGCAACGTCATGGCAATCATACCTTCTCCCACCGCGCTGAGCAGGCGCGGCTTTCTCAATCTTGCCGCCATGGGCGCTGCGGCGACCGCCGTTTCTGCGTGCACCACCACCAGCCAGATGCCTCCGCCGCCCGCCGAGCAGCCGGTAGAGCCGGAACTCGGCAGCTACGAGATGATGTATGGCCCCGTTATCGACGAAGGCTACGAGGTTCCGGCCGTACCGATCCGCAAGATGGACCCGCAATTCCTGCGCCAGATCGTTGCCGATCCGACAGGCCAGAGGCCCGGTACCATCGTCGTCGATACCTCGGCGCACTTCCTTTATCTGGTGCGCGAAGGCGGCCAGGCGATCCGCTACGGCGTCGGGCTTGGCCGCGCCGGTTTCGAATGGTCCGGTAGCGCCGTGGTGCAGTGGAAGCGCAAGTGGCCAACCTGGACGCCGCCCGATGAAATGATCGGCCGCCAGCCGGAATTGGAAAAATACAGCGTCCGCAATGGCGGCATGCCGCCGGGGCTTACAAACCCGCTTGGCGCGCGCGCGCTTTACATCTTCCAGAACGGCGAAGACACGCTTTACCGGCTGCACGGTTCGCCGGAGTGGAGTTCGATCGGAAAATCCGTCTCATCGGGATGTGTCCGGCTGATGAACCAGGATATCATCGACCTCTATGACCGGGTCCCCAACAGAACGCCCATCCTGGTCACGGCAGGTCTCGGCGCACCGATCGCCACCAACTCCTACCGGTCGAGAACGCCTATCGATGCCGGCGTTCCCGAAGGCTCGGTGCTGCTCGGCCGCGTCCGCGGTCTTTTCTTCTAGTTCAACTGGCCAGATTATGTCGGGGTGCGCCAAGCACCCCGACATAAGCCTATCGACCGCGCGACAGGCTTCCCAGGATGCCGCGGACAATCGCTCGGCCAACGGACGAACCGACCGACCTGACCACGGACTTGATTGCCGCCTCGGCCGCGGTCTGGCGATTTGACGCTCGTGGCGCGGGCGCCCGGCGTGCCGTGCCGCGCTCGGCCGAGGTGTTGTTATCGCTGCCGCCAAAATCCGGCAGGGTCCAGCGTGAGCCACCCGTTTGCGTCGATTGCTCCTGGGCTGCCTGCGCGTCCTTTGCCTTCTTTTGCAGGATCTCGAAGGCCGATTCGCGATCAACCGTCTGATCGTACTGACCGGCGACCGGGCTTTCGGCGATAAGCTTGCGCCTCTCGTCCGGCGTGATCGGACCGAGGCGCGAGGCTGGTGGGCGTATCAGCGTCCGCTGCACCATCGAGGGCACGCCCTTTGCCTCGAGCGTCGACACAAGCGCTTCGCCCGTTCCCAGTTGCGTTATTGCCGTAGCGCAGTCGAAATCAGGATTGGGCCGGAAAGTGTCTGCGGCCGTTTTAACAGCCTTCTGCTCGCGCGGCGTATAGGCGCGCAGCGCGTGCTGGACGCGGTTGCCAAGCTGCGCAAGCACTGTTTCCGGCACGTCCAGCGGATTTTGCGTGACAAAATAGACGCCGACGCCTTTCGAGCGGATCAGGCGCACGACCTGCTCAACACGGTCGACCAGCGCTTTCGGCGCATCGTCGAACAAAAGGTGCGCCTCGTCGAAGAAGAAGACCAGCTTGGGCTTGTCCGGGTCGCCCACCTCCGGCAACACCTCGAACAGCTCCGACATCAGCCAAAGCAGGAATGTCGCGTAGAGCCTGGGGTTCATCATCAGCTTGTCGGCGGCCAGCACGTTGATCGCGCCGCGCCCATCACGCGTGGTGCGCATGATGTCGGGTATCCTCAAGGCCGGCTCGCCGAAGAAATTGTTGCCGCCGTGGTCCCCCCGCACCAGATGGGCGCGCGGTATGGCTCCCACCTACGGCTGGGCCAGGTTGCCGTTGCGCGCGCCTAGCTCCCCGCCGCGCTCGGCAAGGTTGGCAAGCAATGCCTGCAAATCCTTCATATCGAGCAGAAGCAGGCCTTCTTCGTCGGCGATACGGAAGGCGATGTTCATCACACCCTCCTGCGCTTCCGTGAGGTTCATCAGGCGCGACAAAAGCAACGGCCCCATTTCAGAAACGGTTGCGCGGATCGGATGGCCCTGTTCGCCGAACAGGTCCCAGAAGATCACCGGGAATTCCTGGAACTCATATGGGTCCAGCTTGATCTGCTCCGCGCGCTTGAGCAGAAAATCCTTGGCTTCACCCATCATTGCGATGCCGGACAGGTCACCTTTCACATCCGCGCAAAACACCGGCACGCCGGCATTGGAAAAGCCTTCAGCCATGATCTGCAGGCTCACCGTCTTGCCGGTGCCGGTCGCGCCGGTCACCAGTCCGTGCCGGTTGCCATATTGCAGCAGCAGGTTCTCGGGCCTCTGGTAGCTGTCATCCGGCTTGCGGCTGGCTCCCAGGAAGATGCTTTCGTTGTCGGCCATTATGCAAATCTCCGCAAACCCGATGTGTCCAACTTCGCGAACCACGCCATTTGTGCAGGTATAGTGAGCCATTGGCGAAAATCAAAGGCGCAACTTTGGCGGCCTCAGACATCTGTTGCATTGCGGTATGGATGCAGGAACCTTAGAGTGAGTTGATCCAGGCTGATGCGGCCGGCAATCAAGTACAGCGGAGGGCGCCGGAGCCTTGAGCGAGACAACACAAAATAGCGATGGGCAGGAGAAGCGTTGGCTGGCGCTCGCCGAAAAGGCGCTTGCCGGAGCTTCGTTCGAGGAAACGCTGGTTTCCCACACCGATGACGGCCTGCGCATCGAACCGCTCTACGCGCGCCGTGAAGATACCCAAGCCAGTGTTCGCGCCCGCCCGTCCCGGCCATGGACGATTTGCCAGCGCGTCGACGACCCCGATATCGAAAGGGCCAAGGCGCAAATCGCCGAGGACATTGCACAAGGTGCGACCGGGCTGGCGCTGGTTTTCGAAGGCGCTCCCAACGCATTCGGCTATGGCTTGCCGAGCAGCGTCGAAACCCTTGAACGCCTGCTCGAAGGCGTTTCTCTCAACGACGTCCAGGTGCGCATCGATGTTCATCCTGCCAGCCGCGCTATGGCCGACTGGCTGGTTGCCCTCGTCTCGCGCACCAAGGTGGACCCTTCCAAGCTGAACCTCTCGTTTGGCGTCGATCCCGCCGCAACCTTTGCCGGAACCGGTCGGCTGCGCATGTCGCTTGAGGCGCTAAAAGCCTCGATGCCACAATCGCTGGCGCATTTCTTCGCGATGGATGTGCCAGGCGTCCTGCTCGAAGCAGATGGCCGGGTCGTGCACAACGCCGGAGCGACCGAGGCGCAAGAACTCGGCGTCATGCTGGCGTCCGCCGTCTCGCATCTGAAGCTCTTTGAAGAAGCACGGCAAGCGCTTGTCTATGCCGCGCCGCACATCGGATTCGCGCTTAGCGTCGACCAGAACCAGTTTGTCTCCATGGCCAAGATCAGGGCCTTGCGACGGCTGTGGGCGCGCATCCAGGAGGCTTGTGCCATTCCGTCGTCCCCCACCATCGTGCACGCCGAAACGTCCATGCGGATGATCAGCCGGCTGGATACCGAAACGAACATCCTGCGCAACACCATCGCTTGCTTCGCAGCGGCTGCGGGAGGTGCCGATACGATCTCGGTCCTGCCGCACACCATCGCCCACGGTCTGCCGGAAGGCTTTGCCCGCCGCATCGCGCGAAACACCCAACTGGTCATGATGCGCGAAAGCCACATCGATCACGTCAATGATCCGGCAAGAGGGGCGGGCGGGGTCGAGGCACTGACCGAAAATCTTTGCGAAGCCGCATGGGCCGAATTCCAGCGCATCGAATCCGAAGGCGGCGTGCTCGCCAGCCTCAAGGCAGGCCATATCCAGGCTCGCGTGAAGGCCTCTGCCGTCGAGCGGGCGAAGGCATACAAAACCGGCAGCCGCAAGATTGTCGGCACCACGCTTTATCCGGCCAAGACGGAACGGCCTGTGCAAACGCTTGCCGCCGTGCAAAGGCCTAGCCCCACCGACGGTGTCGTTTTCTGCGATCCGCTCGTTCCAATTCGTATCGATCAAGAGATCGAGGCATAATCAGCATGATCCCCGATTTCAGCAATATTGCGTGGGCGCCGGCGCATCGCCGGAAAGTCAAGGTGGACGGCAAGTGGGTCACCCCTGAAGGCATTGCGCTCAAGCGCCTCTATGGCGAGGACGACCTTGCCGGCCTCGACAATCTCGACACTTATCCCGGCCTCACTCCTTATCTGCGCGGCCCCTACCCCACCATGTACGTCCAGAAGCCGTGGACGATCCGGCAGTATGCCGGCTTCTCGACGGCCGAAGAATCGAACGCCTTCTACCGCCGCAACCTGGCGGCCGGACAGAAAGGGCTGTCCATCGCCTTCGACCTCGCCACCCATCGCGGCTATGACAGCGACCACCCACGCGTTGCCGGCGATGTCGGCATGGCAGGCGTCGCCATCGATTCCATTCTCGACATGCGCCAGCTTTTCGACGGTATCCCGCTCGATGAGATGACCGTTTCGATGACCATGAACGGTGCGGTCCTGCCGATCCTGGCTCTGTTCATCGTGGCTGCCGAGGAACAGGGCGTCGCTCAAAAGGATCTCGCCGGCACAATCCAGAACGACATCCTCAAGGAGTTCATGGTCCGCAACACCTACATCTATCCGCCCAAACCCTCGATGCGGATCGTGTCGGACATCTTCTCCTACACCTCGCGGCACATGCCGAAGTTCAACTCGATCTCGATCTCCGGCTACCACATGCAGGAAGCCGGCGCCTCGGCCGATCTTGAGCTCGCCTACACCATCGCCGACGGCATCGAATATGCGCGCGCCGGCGTTGCGGCAGGTCTCGACATCGACAAGTTCGCGCCGCGCCTGTCGTTCTTCTGGGCCATCGGCATGAATTTCTTCATGGAAGTAGCCAAGATGCGCGCCGCCCGGCTGATCTGGTCGGAGCTGATGAAGAAGAACTTTGCCCCGAAGGACGCACGCTCGCTCTCCTTGCGCACGCACTGCCAGACATCGGGATGGTCGCTGACGGCGCAGGATCCCTACAACAACATCATCCGCACGATGATCGAGGCAATGGCGGCAACGCAGGGCCACACGCAATCGCTGCATACCAATTCCTTCGACGAGGCGCTGGCGCTTCCCACCGACCACTCGGCGCGCATTGCCCGCAACACCCAGATCATCCTGCAAAAGGAGTCCGGCACCACCGCCATCATCGACCCTTGGGGCGGTTCGGCCTATGTCGAGCGCCTGACCCGCGATCTGGCGGCACTTGCCATGAAGCATATCGAGGAAGTCGAGAAACTCGGCGGCATGGCCGCAGCGGTTGAAAAAGGCATTCCGAAACTGCGCATCGAGGAATCCGCCGCACGCACACAGGCGCGCATCGATTCCGGCGAACAAATGCTGGTCGGCGTCAATGCGTTCAGGCCCAACAAGGACATCGAAGTCGATGTCCTGAAGATCGACAATGCCGAGGTTCGCGCCCGGCAATTGTCCAAGCTCCAGCAATTGAAGGGCACGCGCGACGTCGGCGCGGTCGAAAGCGCCCTTGATGCCCTCACTAAAGCGGCGGTCGGCCAGCAAAACCTGCTCGAGTTCGCCATCAAAGCCGCGCGAGCCAAGGCAACAGTCGGCGAAATCTCACTGGCGATCGAAAAAGCGTTCGGCCGCCACGTCGCCTCCGTGCAGGTGATTTCAGGCGTTTACCGCAAGGAACTGGGCAGCACGCCGGCCGTCGAACGGCTTCAGGACAAGATTGCCGTTTTCGAGAGGAAATTCGGCTGCAAGCCTCGGATTCTCGTCGCCAAGATGGGCCAGGATGGCCACGACCGCGGCCAGAAGGTGATCGGCACCGCCTTCGCCGATCTCGGCTTCGACGTGACCATCGGCTCGATGTTCCAGACGCCCGAGGAAATCGCCAAGCTCGCCATCGACAACGACGTGCACATCATCGGCGCTTCGTCGCTTGCCGCCGGGCATCTCACGCTGATCCCGGAACTGAAGGCAACGCTCAAGAAATCGGGCCGCGAAGACATCATGATCGTGGCCGGCGGCGTCATCCCGCCGCAGGACTTCGAGGCCGTGCGCGCCGCCGGTGCTGCCGACATCTTCCCGCCGGGGACAGTCATTCCCGAAGCCGCAGGCCGCCTCATGGACCGATTGCTGGCCTGACGTTATAATCTTCGTTGCAACAAGCTCATGCCACCGTTATAATTCATGTTCTAACATGGAGCGTGGTCATGAGCACCGTGGTACGCAAGATCGGTAATTCGGAAGGCGTCATCCTCCCGAAAGAAATACTTGAACGCCTCAACATCAAGGCAGGAGACCAGCTCTCCATTGTCGAGACAGCCAAGGGTTTGATACTCGAGCCGATCGACGACAGTTTCGAGCAGCAGATGAAGGCGGCCCGAGAAGTCATGGATAAATACAAGGTCGCGCTTCAGAAGCTTGCCGAATGAGTTGGCAGTTTCTGATAAGGCGCGCCGTCGAGGCAATGCACGCCGAACAATTGCGGCGGCATGGCGGGGCATACGGCATCAGAGACGAAAATGCCCTGGAATCTGCGCTCGCGCGTGCCGAGAATAAGGTTTCCTACGGCTCGCCAACGATTCACGAACTTGCTGCGGCCTATGTGTTCGGCATCGCAAGGAACCACGCATTCGTGGACGGCAACAAGCGTACCGCCATCGTGGCGGCAGGCGCTTTCCTGATTATCAACGGTTACGCACTCACCGCGGACAACGGCACGCTCTTCGAATTCGTCATGGGCGTGGCTGCCGGAGAAATCAACGAAGAAGGGGCGGCAGCCTTCTTTCGCGACCATACTATGCCGGTGGACGCCTGAAGCACCTACCCAAACCCGATGATTTCCCATTCCTTGCCGTTGACGGTGGCGACATCGCCAACCTTCTTGCCGAACAGCGCGCGCGCCATTGGCGAAACGTGCGAAATGGAGCCGCTCGCGGGATCGGCTTCATCCTCGCCCACGATCTTCCAGTTGACCGAGCCGCCGTCTTCGCCCTCCAGCGAGACGGTCATGCCGAAACGGACGACATCGCTGTCCGGTTCTGGCGTCGACAGTTCGGCACTTTCGCGCCGCGCGGTCCAGTAGCGCAGGTCGCGCGAGAGAAGCGCCATGCGCTCGCGATCGGACTCGGTTTCGGCCCTGGCCAGTTCCTCCCGCAGACGAAGTAATTCAGCCTCGATCAAAGCGAGTCCGGTTTCCGTGACGAGATTGCGGTGCTGGCTTACCGGCCGCTCGCCGATGCCCGCAATGGCATTCTCGCTGTCTTCTTCACGCGTGAAAGCTCTGCTCATCAAGCCAACTTAGGCATCGCAACGCCGCTGCACAAGCCGCGCAAGATCCTGAGTGGCCAGCACACAATCCGAAGCCGGCATCAGCTCAAATTGGTCTTGAGGAAGAACACAAGGATGGTCAGGATCTGAACAAGGAACGAGCCCACCATCACCATGTTGATCTTCCAGGCGTCGAGCTTGTCGATACGGGCCGAGATCACGTTCACGCTCTCCTGCGTTTTCGTCAGCGCACGGCCCGCATCGGCAATCATGTTGCTCTCGATTGCTTGCAATTCGTCGACGGCGGCCTTGTCACCATAGTCCGACTGCAGCAGTTCTTCATGGCGGCGCATGCGCTCTTGCCAATTGTCCGGATAAAGGATGGCAACGATGCGCCGCATCGACCCTTGCGCGTTCAGGCGGAAAAGCCGGTCCATCGTGTATCTGAGGTTGGGATCGCTTGCCTGACCGGCCAGCAACAGCAAAAGTGATCCGCGATCCAGTTCATAGCGCTGGACGTCACGCGAGAACATATCGAGCTGCCGCGATGTCTCCACCTGCCTGTCGCGCTCCTGTGTCAGCTGCGCAATCTCCCTGTCGAGCGAACGCGACATCAGGAAGGAGCCGACTGCCGTCAGGATCGCCGGCGATACGATAAGCAGCGCGATGAATGTCTTGCGGTTCCAGACGAAGCGCCCGAACAAACCGGCAAGCGAATTGACCGAAACCATTCCCCCTCCGATCTGCCAACCCCCGTCGATCAGATATCAACGCATCTCCTCTCAGGAGGAAAGCGCTTCCGCCGGCCGCATCATCCCCACTTTAGCGCCAATCCGGCTTTCGATATCCGGTCTTGCCAGTTTGTCGAGCGTGGCCGACAGCTCCGCATCCTTGCGCAACAACCTCGCCAGCACCGAAGCGATCATCACTTCAGCCGCCCTGCCTGCCCCGTCGTCGCACTTCAACGCGATACCGAACCCCAATTCGGGCACCGCCGCGCAATAGACGCCCTCTGCTCCCACCTTGACGAAGATACGTCCCGGTGCCGCCTGCATCAGCTTCAGATCCGCGCGATCGGTTCCGGAAACGAGAAACGGTTCAGCCATACAGGCCGAAAGCAGCCTCTGCGCCGCCTTGGCGCGAACCGGGCCCAACCCGTTGCCCGACACCATCTTCGCAAAGCCCAAGGCAAAATTCCGCAACGGCACCGCATAGGTCGGAATGGAGCAACCATCGGTGCCGCGATGGGCGGCATCGTGGGCAGCACCGGTGACAGCCTCCATCGCCTCGCGGATCATCTCCTGCATGGCATGGCCAGCCTTGACGTAGCCGTAGTGATCGATCCCACCGTGGCAACACGTGCAGACGAAGCCGGCATGCTTGCCCGAACAGTTGTTATGCAGGGCATTCGGCGTACCCCCCGTCCGGGCCATGGCAACCGTCGCCTCGTGATCCAGCGGCCAATGCGTGCCGCATTCCAGGGCATTTTCATCGAGGCCGGCCTTTGCGAGCATCGTCCGCGCCAGTTCGGCATGTGCTGGTTCGCCGGAATGGGAAGCGCAGGCCAAGGCCAGTTCCTTGTCGCCGAAGCCATAGGCGTCAGCCGCGCCACTTTCCACCAAGGGCAGCGCCTGGATCGCCTTCACAGCCGAGCGCGGAAATACCGGTCTTTCAGTATCGCCGATTTCCCACACCGCCTTGCCCTCTGCATCGAAAACGGCAACCGCACCGCGGTGCGCGCTTTCCACAAGCGCGCCTCGCAGCACGTCGACCAGAACCGGATTCGTCATGATGTCAGTCCCTCGCCGCCTTACCTGATCCGGTCGAGGATCGACACATAGTTGGCAACCGCCGCGCCGCCCATGTTGAATATGCCGCCAAGCTTCGCATTCGGCACCTGTATGCCGCCGGCCTCGCCGGTCAATTGCATGGCGCTCAGCACATGCATGGAAACGCCGGTTGCGCCGATCGGATGCCCTTTCGACTTCAACCCGCCTGAAGGATTGACCGGCAGGCGCCCGTCCTTGGCCGTCTCGCCGCTCAGCGCCACCTTGGCGCCCTCGCCGCGCCTGGCCAGCCCCATCGCCTCGTATTCGATCAATTCCGCAATCGTGAAGCAGTCATGCGTCTCAACAAACGACAGGTCGTCGAGCGTTACGCCCGCCGTCTTCAGCGCGCGGCCCCAGGCCTCCTCGCATCCTTCAAACAACAGGATGTCGCGCTTCGACATCGGCAGGAAATCCTGCACATGCTCGTTGGCGCGGAAGGCAACCGCCCGGCGCATCTTCAGCGCCGTCGTGGAATCAGTCAGCACAAGGGCGGCAGCTCCGTCCGAAACAAGCGAGCAGTCCGTGCGCTTCAGCGGTCCGGCCACAAACGGGTTCTTTTCGCTTTCATGGCGGCAGAACTCGTAGCCGAAATCCTTGCGCAACTGCGCATAGGGATTGTCGACGCCGTTCTTGTGGTTCTTGGCGGCAATCATGGCCAAGGCATCCGACTGGTCACCGTGGCGCTGGAAATAGGCATGCGCGATCTTGCCGAACACGCCTGCAAAGCCGGCGGGCGTATCGCCGTCTTCCGGCAGGTAGGAGGCGCGCAACAAATTTTTGCCGATCTCGGGACCGGGAGTCGTCGTCATCTGCTCGGCACCGACCACCAGCACGATGCGTGCGGCGTTTGCATCGATGGCGCGGATGCCTTGCCGCACCGCCGCCGATCCGGTCGCGCAAGCATTCTCGACACGTGTCGCCGGCTTGAAGCGCAGCCGGTCATCCGTCTGCAGCACGAGGCTTGCGGTGAAATCCTGCGCGGAAAATCCTGCGTTGAAGTGGCCGAGCACGATTTCGTCCACGTCATCGGGGCCGATACCAGCGTGGTCAAGAGCCTCTGCGGCAACCTTGGTGATGAGGCTTTCCAGCGTCTCGCCTTCCAGCTTGCCGAAACGCGAATGCGCCCAGCCAACGATACATGCAGTCATGGGTAATCTCCTTTCCGTCCAGCGGCCAGGACCTGTCGGTCGGATCGAAACCAGCTTGTGGTCATCTACTCCCATACACGCGGAAAAGGCGATGGAAATATACATTTTTTCGCCGTTCACCGTGCCAGATGCGGGTCAAGGCCGAGTTTTCTCACCGCCACACCCGCTTTTCGCGTCTGAAGGTTTTTTGCCCCGCTGGCGCATTGCCGCCCAGAATACATCCGCAAAGTCACGGAATGGAGCCGGACATTCTTTTCTCGCTTCGCTCGGCTCGCTTCCGGGATGACGCGTGGCTCTCCCTTCGTCATCCTCGGGCAAGCCTGAGCGGAGCGAAAGGCGCGACCCGGGGATCCATGCCGTGAGAGTCAGCCTGTATGGAGCTGACCAGAATGAGGAGCTTTCTTTTGTACCCTTTGCGCGCTGCGCGATGTCACGGCATGGATCCTAGGGTCTGCGCAACGGCCTTCGGCCTGCTCCGCCCTAGGATGACGAAGAGATGGATATGCTTATTCATCGCCACGCCCGCTTTCGCGTCTGGCCATTGTCAAAGAACTGACCTTTGCCTTTGAAGCGCAGGTCGGGAGGA
>CAZROU010000015.1:0-88323 GCA_964601795.1 uncultured Mesorhizobium sp.
ACCCTCTGCAAGTCTTTGTTTCTGTTAAGAGTGGCACTATTCTCGACCGCACCATCTTGAACAATCACGCGATTGTTCTTCATTTCATTCCCCTATTGCGAACGGTGCGCGCCCGGTTTGGCTGGGCGCAGACGAGGGCTGTTTCCTGGGCATTCGAAATGGGCTGCAGAATTTTCACTATGTAGTATTAATTAAGTTGTTTTTACGCCGAAAATATACCGTTTGCGAAAATGGAAACGTGTTTCAGGCAGATATTACCAATTTACCTTACTTGACTTAATTTCATTCCGAATCCAATCAAGTAGTGGAAAAATTGGTTGGGCTTGGCAGTTATGGATTCTGTGGAATTTTCCCTTCGCGATCTGATCGCGAAGGCGTGGCGTTTGCGCGGTCTGGTTGTTTCGATATTTTTTCTTGCTCTACTTCTGGCTGGATTGTGGGTGCTTAAGACGGCAACAAGTTTCAACGATCCTGTCAGTTATTTTGTGACGCTGCGAAATATCGAGAATTCCAAATTTCCCAATGGGACCGATTTTTCCCCTCAGGATTTGCTGATTCCGCAAGTTGTGAGCGCCCTTCAGCAGCGGTTCAACTTCCCACCGCAAACGAATGTGCGGAATTTTGTTTCGGTTGAATACGACTCGCCCTTGGCTCCTGCTGTTTCCTTGAAATACAAGAACAGATTGGCGGCGAGGGGACTCAATCAAGCCGACATTGACAGCATAAACGAGGCCTACCGCTTGGAATTGCAGGGACTTATGCAATCGGGGCTGCGAATCGATGTGAATTACTCCGGCTTGGGCGTCGACGAGGAGACGGGCTCGGCTATCGCCGTGGCGGTCCCGCAGATATGGAGCGAAATCTATTCCAAGCAGTTCCGGATTTTCGCAGACACCCGTATTCAAGGGTTGGCCGTTACGTACTCTGATGAGAAACTGGACAATTCAGCGAGCGTGATTACGGCAAAGACAAGGCTCGACAGCATAGACAAGGGCCTGGCACTTCTGTCGAGCGACAATAGGCTGGCTTCGGTTACGACCCAGGGCAACAAGTCCGCTATCGATATCATCGCCGATCTCAATCGCTTTCGGGCGGTGTATTTTAACCCGATATTTGCCGAAAGCGATGACAGCAGCGACCGTGTTTCTGCAATCTATGTGCGTGAGCGTATCCTAACCGTCGAGGATTGGAAGCGCAGGGTTGCAGGGCTTGATCGCACCTTGGCCCAAATCAACGATTATCAGAATTCCGGGAAAGTAACGGGAGGCTTGGACGCGGATTCCACTGGCCGCGAGGTTGTGGGAGGGCAAAATGTCCAGGTTGCAGATGGCGCTCTCGGCAGGATAATTGAGCTTAGCGACAAGGCATCGCTCGCCGAATACATGAAAACCGTCTTGCAGCAGCGACAGTATATCGTGGAGCAGATTTCGGGGCTGCAGAAGGAGATCGATCTGACCCGAGGTTCGTCTGGGGTTGATATTTCTCCTGACTTCATTCAGGCGGCGGCCAAGCAATTTTCCGAGCTGACGACTGAATATCAGGAATTATTGGGCACCGCTCGACAGCGCATGCTGGAGACAGCGGGAGATCTGTACTTGCCGCTGTCTCCACCGGTGGTTTCCGGGTCCATGATTACGCTCCGGTCGTTACTTGCCTTTCCGATCCTGTTGATCGTTGGCGCGATCGTCTCGATAGCTCTCGTGCTGTTGTGGCCCGAACGACGTTCCCGGCCTTTGATAACCGCCGTGGTCCCCGATATGCGCATGACGGCCAACCAGTAGTCATTTCGTTTGATATTTCGCCCCGACATGCTCTAGACCTACGGAGAGTTTTTCCCCTAAAGCAGAGTACGAGGCGGGTTTGGAAGGCCAGGACGAACCAGCGACCGGCGCTCCGGCCGCCAAGGCGGTCCGTGACGATATCTATGGCGAGGATGGCGTCATCCTCGCCTCTTTCCTTGCGCATATCGGCGCGGCCATTGCCGACCGGGACACCCTGACGCTCAAGCAAGACGTCGGTGCACTACACCAATCCGAACTGGGCGACTTGCTGGAGGCGCTGCAGCCCGAGCAACGACGGACGCTCGTCGAACTCCTTGGCGCCGACTTCGATTTTTCCGCGCTGACGGAGGTCGACGAAGCGATCCGTCTCGATATCGTCGACAATCTGCCCAATGCGCAAATCGCGCAAGCGGTACAGGAGCTCGATTCCGACGATGCCGTCTACATCCTGGAAGACCTTGATCAGGAGGACCAGGACGAAATCCTCTCGCAACTGCCTTTCACCGAGCGCATCAGGCTCAGGCGGTCGCTGGACTATCCGGAAGAGACGGCCGGCCGGCGCATGCAGACTGAATTCGTCGCAGTGCCGCCGTTCTGGACCATCGGCCAGACGATCGACTACATGCGCGAAGACAAAGACCTGCCCGAGCACTTCAGCCAGATCTTTGTCATCGACCCGACTTTCAAGCTGCTTGGCGCCATCGACCTTGATCAGATTCTGCGCACCAAGCGAGCTGTCAAGGTCGAGGAGATCATGCATGAAACGCGCCACGCCATTCCCGCTACGATGGACCAGGAAGAGGCGGCGCGCGAGTTCGAGCAGTACGACCTTTTGTCTGCTGCCGTGGTCGATGAAAATGAGCGCCTCGTCGGTATCCTGACCATCGATGACGTCGTTGACGTCATCCAGCAGGAGGCCGAGGAAGACCTGTTGCGCATGGGTGGCGTGGGCGACGAGGAATTGTCCGATACGGTTTTTGCTACATCACGCTCGCGGGTGCCATGGCTGTTGGTGAATCTTTTTACCGCGTTTCTCGCCGCGTCGGTGATCGGGCTGTTTGACCAGACGATTGAGCATATCGTTGCGCTTGCCGTGTTGATGCCCATTGTTGCCGGCATGGGCGGCAATGCGGGTTCACAGACCATGACGGTTACTGTGCGCGCCTTGGCGACCAAGGATCTGGATATCTACAATGCCTGGCGCATCATCCGCCGTGAAATGGGCGTGGGCTTCATCAACGGCGTGGTTTTCGCGATCCTGATCGGCATTGTTGCAGCTACCTGGTTCAGCGATCCAAATCTGGGTGGTATCATTGCAGCCGCCATGATCATCAACATGTTTGTCGCAGCGCTGGCGGGGATACTGATCCCGCTTTTTCTGGACAGGTTTGGCGTCGATCCCGCGGTTGCGTCGGCTGTATTTGTGACCACGGTAACGGATGTCGTCGGATTTTTCGCCTTCCTCGGCCTTGCGACATGGTGGTTCGGCGTCACTTGATGGTTGTACCAAGTCAACTTCAGGGTTGCGTGGTTCAATTGACTATTACGTAAGTGACGTGCGAAGTTCCGCCCGCAGCAACGGCAGCGATTCCGTCGCGTTGCGCTAAGGCGGTCGAACAGGGGCAGCGTATGGTTGAAAATCAACGCGAGCATGCCTCCATGCGCGGGGTGACGATGCGGGAATACTATTCGATCACCGAACTGACCCGTGAATTCGGTATCTCGACACGCACTCTGCGTTTCTACGAGGACGAAGGACTGGTTCAGCCGGTTCGGCGTGGCCGCACCCGCTTGTTCCGGCCGTCCGACCGGCATCTGATCCGCCAGATTCTTCGCGGCAAGAGACTGGGCTTCGCCATCAGCGAGATTCGCGAAATCATCCAGATGTACAAGGAACCACCCGGGGAGGTTGGGCAGCTCAATCTGATGATCAAGAGGATCGAGGAAAAGCGCGAGGAACTGCGCCAGAAGCGCCGTGATCTGGAGGACACGCTTGCCGAACTGGACCAGGCGGAAGAGTCTTGCGTCGAGCGTTTGGCGGAGCTTGGTGTCAATACCTGACGCTGGTTAAATCCAGCGCCGAACTTTCTTTGCGTAATCCTTGTATTTCTTACCGAATTTCGTGGAAAGAATCTTCTCCTCGAATTCGATGGACACTTTCTGCGTGACGAATGCGGCGATGAATGCCAGCAGTATGAACCATAGCATTCCCGAAATGAGGCCGACACCTATCATCAGCAACGTATTGGCAAGATAGAGCGGGTTTCGCGTAATCGCGAACGGACCTGTGGTGACCAGATGGCTGGGCTCGCCAGTGGGGTTCAACGTTGTTTTGGCGCGGGTCATTGTGCGAACTGAAGTCACCCACAAGGTGGCGACAGCAAGGATGACCAGCCAGCCGACGGCAAGAAGGATGTCGCTAAGCGGCCCTGCGATCCAAGGCAGGGGCAACAGCATCCCCAGAGCGACCGCTCCGGCAATTGCTGCCATGTAGATCAGTGGCGGCCAAGGAATTCCGCTCGATTTTGTTGCTGCCGTCATTGCACTGCTCCGCCCGAGACGCCTGCGTCGGTGCTTGCTGTGCATTGAGCCGCGAGATCGCCGACATGGCGCTTGAAGTCGGCAGTTTGGTCGGCTTTGGACAGCTTGTCGAGGCCATCATCGAGGTTCAGCGCATCGAGCATGCAGGTGCAGTAACGGGGGCAGAAATCGGCGTCGCGTGTTTCCCGACATGAAGCTTCACAGGAATTCATGAAGCCGGTTTCGAGGCTCGCGACCTGGGCCGGCCAGACTTGGGAAAATAGCCACACGCAGGCGATTAGCAGCGGCTGGTGGACAAGGTAGAATGCCAGGCTGTGGCGGCCCGCAAGCTCGAGCGGGCGCGCAACGCGGGCAAGTTTGCGGTCCGCCAACCACGCTAAGAAGCCGGCAGAACTTGCTAATTTCGTCGCTGCCATGCCCGCGAGCACCGCGCCGAACCAAGGGAATAGCGGGACATAGTCGTTCGACCGAGGAGGGACCGTCGAAAGACCGACCCACCACAATGAAGGATGGTCGAAAAATGGCGAGCGCAGATGGTGGGGAGTGATGATAACGAGCCCTGCAATCACCAGTGTGGCCAATGCAGGGAGGCGCAGAAAGGCCAAACCGAGGAGGCTGGCCAGTGCGATCTGATGCAGGATTCCGAAAAAGATGAAAGCGTTTGGCGTGGCGAAGTAGGTGGCAATCGTAATCGCCAGTGCTGCGGCTGCGACCATGCCCAGGCGCTTCCAAAAGCCGTTCCAGCGGATTCCATGCGCGTGCGCCAGGACGAGGCTGACGCCGACGAGGAAAAGAAATGTCGATGCGATGCAGCGGGCGTAGAGCTTCCAGCCGCCGAACTCGGTCAAGCCTACCGGAGCGTAGCCAAAAAACTCGAGGTCCCAGGTGAAATGGTAGCTCGCCATCGCCAGCAGCGCGGCTCCGCGAGCGGCGTCTATGGCAACGATGCGCCGTCGCGGCATTTGGGCGAAATCTGTGATCGCGTCGGTGGTCATGCGCACTCTGTCTCGGCCGGCTTCGGATAACCCCTATCATGGCTTCTGGGACTGAAGCAGCAGAAATGGAGCACTCGACCGGTTGGTCCAGTGAAGGAAAGCCTTTGGTCGGCTTCGTTTTTCGACTTCGGGGTGTCGATTTCCTGCTACTGGCACTGCACTCGTAATTGCAGATTTGCCTAGCGAATCCTGCCAAGGGATTCGGCCTCGGAGGAGCCTATGGGTACCCACGTGCGGCATCCTATGTGGCTTCCGGCGGTCCGTCCCGCCGGGGCGCGCACGTTTGCGTCCCTTTATGCGATGGAGTCTTTCGCTCGCGCCACCGTTTCGAGCGTTATTCCGATCCAGGCATATGAAATCCTACAGAATGAGCAGACCGTGTCGATCCTCTATACGGTCGTTTCGCTTCTGGGCTTGTCGGTCACGCTGTTCATGCCGGTGCTGATCAGACGATTTGCGCGGCGCTGGGTCTACACCGCCGGGGCTTGTCTACTGGCAATCGGCTCGCTGTTCTTCGTCACGCATACGTTGGCGGGCCAGATGCTCGGCATGCTGTGCAGGGTGATGGGGGCTAGTGCGTTGTCGATAACGCTCAACCTCTACATCATGGACCATATTCGCAAGACCGACTTCATGCGATCCGAATCGCTCCGGATGGCATGGTCGATGGTCGCTTGGACCGGCGGCCCGACCCTGGGCATTTTTCTTTACACCCACTTTGGCATTTATGCCGCCCACGGAGCGGTAGCGATCTTTGCCTTCGTGTTGCTTGGCCTGTTCTGGTTCTACCGGCTAAGCGACAATCCACTCATTGCGGCGGGCAAGAGCCGTGCCGTCAATCCGCTTGCCAATATAGGCCGCTTCATTTCGCAACCCCGTCTTCGGCTGGCCTGGCTTATTGCGTTTGGACGGTCATGTTTCTGGACGACGTTCTTCGTCTATGGGCCGCTGTTCATGGTCATCGCGGGGCAAGGCGAGATTGCCGGTGGTCTGCTCATATCTGCCGGCAACGCATTGCTGTTCATGGCGATCTTCTGGGGCAAGGCTGGTAAACGCTTCGGCGCGCGTCCTACCATGACCCTCGCTTTCGCAGCTATGGCAGTCACGCTGTTTGCTGCCGGTGCAGTCGGTACTACTGCACCGTTGCTGACGGGGGGATTGCTGCTGTGTGGCGCGTTTTTCACCATTGCGCTCGATGCACTCGGATCGACCGTTTTCATGCGTTCGGTTCATGCCTATGAGCGGCCGCAGATGGCGGCCGTCTACCGTACCTACCTGGACTTTTCCGAACTCACTCCGCCGATGGTCTACTCGATCGTGCTGACGTTTTTCGGGCTAGGGTCGGTCTTCGTTACGCTTGGCTGTCTCATGGTGGGGTGTGGCATCGTCACATGGCGCTACGTCCCGAAGTCGATGTAAGCTTTTTCGCTACGCGCCGATGGCCGCGTGCTGTTTTTTTACCCATGCGTGAAAGCGGGCCAGTTCATACTCTTCGGGCATGAGCACACCGGCGTGGTGCGGCCTTGCGCGCAGACCGAGTTGGTTGGTTTCGCAGATGGCCGCGTCTTCTTCCAGCACCTGCTTTCCGAATGCGATGATGTTGTCGATGTCGGATTGTGGCGCTGCCACGGCTTCCGGAAGAAAAAGCCACTCGGCGGTCAGTTCCGTCTGTTCCGGCCCGAGGGGAACAAGGCGCACGACGCGGACGTAATCGATGTGGCCGACAAGGAACATGGACGGCAGGCTGGTGACGTAGGTCTGCCCGGCCTCGCGCTCCGATTGGGTGAGCGCGCTGAAAATCGGCCCGTGGGCAAAACCGTCGCGTGACCATGTTTCGGCACCGGGCCGCAGCTTTCCTGAAAATTCAGGCGCGTCGTTATCTGCATGGTGCATCCATTCCGGGTCGTCCTGGCGGGTCATCAGCCCGCGGCCGTATATTGGCACCAGCTTGGACAGATCCTTGTGTACGCCCGGACAGTGCAGGCATTCGTTGAAATTCTCCCAGAAGATTTTCCAATTGCAGTTCATGACTTTGCTGAAGGCATGGCCGCTGACCAGATCCTCTAACGGCCAGTTGGTGAGATCACCTGAAGTCGGATCAAAGAGGGTTTGTGTCGAAGCCTCCGGAGTCTCTGCCAGATTGACGAAGACAAAGCCGCGCCAGACGGTCAGCGCGACGGGGTAGAGCGGATAGTCTGCCTTGTCGAAGCCATCCGGCAGGGCCTTCGAAGGTACGCGCGCGAGTTCTCCGCGCAATGTATAGCTCCAGGCGTGGTAGGGGCATGTGATCAGCCTTGCCTTGAGACGTCCGGATTCCTGCCTGCAGAGTTGTGATCCCCGATGGCGGCAAGTGTTGAAAAAGGCGCGCAGACTGCCTGTTTCATCGCGCAGGATAAAAACCTCCTGCGCTCCGATGCGAAATCGGCGGAAGGCCAGCGGTTCGGCAAGGTCCGCTTCACGGCAGGCAAAAATCCAGTTGCGATACCAGATCGCCTCAAGATCCTGCTGGTAGCAGGTTTCGTCCCAATAGCTTGTTGACGGCAGGGTGGGCTCGGGCCTCGTCAGGCCGTTATGGGGATTGCGTTCGCTCGGGCTTGGCTGCATGGAACAACCTCTCGTCAATGAGCCCACACCCGGCAAGCGCATTTGTCAATCGCGAGGTTTTGACGGCGGTGGCGCCGCAATAAGGGTCCCAATTCGGTTTGGCGCCAAAGGCGTCTTTCCGGTAGGAGAAAATCATCCCGTGCGGAATACGGAGATATGGTCGCCAGCATGAAAAGCCTGACATTCATCGTCGGAGGCGCGCGGTCGGGCAAAAGCAGGCACGCCGAGGAGTTGCTGACGACCTTGCCGCAACCATGGACCTATATTGCGACTGCGGAAGCCTATGACGATGAAATGTGCGAGCGCATTGCCCTGCATCGCTCGCGGCGCGGTGAAGGATGGCTGACGGTGGATGCGCCGCTCGATCTGGTAGGTGCAATCGAGGCGCTGCCAGACGAACGGCCCGTTCTGATTGACTGCCTGACACTGTGGCTGACCAACCATATGCTGGCGGAGCATGATCTCGAGGCCGAATCTAAACGGCTGGCCGACGTTCTGGCGCGGCCACGCGGGCCGTGGTTCGTTGTTTCCAACGAAGTCGGGCAAGGCATCGTGCCCGACAATGCCTTGGCCAGACGCTTTCGCGACGAGGCAGGGCGGCTGAATCAGAAGATGGCCGCAGTTGCCGATACGGTGCTTCTCATGGTGGCGGGATTGCCGCTCAAGGTGAAATGACATGACGGATACTCAAGACCCGACCATCGACGACAAGGAAGCGGAACGTCACCGCGCAAAGATGGCGAAGCGCAAGGCGGTGCAGGACGCGGAAGTTGCCGGGAAAACGATCGAAAAGGGGCTATTGATTATCAACACTGGCCCTGGCAAGGGCAAGTCGACGGCAGCGTTTGGTCTGGCCCTGCGCATGCTCGGCTATGGCAAGCGGGTCGGCGTCGTACAGTACATCAAGGGTGCCTGGCATACGGGCGAAAAAGATGCGCTCGCGGCGTTCGGCGATCGGGTTTCGTGGCACACCATGGGCGAGGGATTTACCTGGGAAACTCAGGATCTGAAGCGCGATATTGCCGCGGCTGAAGCGGCATGGGAGAAAACGCTTGAGCTAATGGCCGACCCTACGATCAGCCTGTTGGTGCTCGATGAGCTGAACATCGCGCTACGCTACGAGTATCTCGACCTCGACAAGGTGATTGCAGCTCTCAAGGCGCGGCGTGAAGGGCTGCACGTGGTGATTACCGGTCGCAACGCCAAGCCGGCATTGGTGGAGGCAGCAGACCTGGTGACTGAAATGGGCTCGACCAAGCACCATTTCGCAGCGGGCGTCAAAGCCCAGCAAGGCATCGAGTTTTGAGCGGGCGGCTAGACCAGTATCAGCGCTGAAAGAATGGCGAACAGGACAATCAGCAGCGCATCGGCCATTCGGTAAAGGCTGAGCGCGCGCCGAATGTCGGCGCTGGTCGCCTCACGCCTGCCGCCTTCGCCCATGAAGGCGTCATCGACCATCACACCGCCATATGCGCGCGGTCCTGCCAGCGCGAGGCCAAGTGCACCCGCCATGGCGGATTCCGGCCAGCCGGCGTTTGGAGAACGATGCTTGCCGGCATCGCGCCAGATGGCAGCCCATGCGCGTTTCGGCTCGGCGTCCTTCACGAAATGGGCGGCGATGATGATGAGTAGCGCGGTAAGGCGCGAAGCCGGCAGGTTGATGAGGTCATCGAAACGCGCCGCCGCCCAGCCGAACGCTTCGTGGCGAGGGGTGCGATGGCCAACCATGGAATCGGCCGTGTTGACGGCCTTGTAGGCGACGCCGCCAACCAAGCCGGCTGCACCCAACCAGAAGGCCGGTGCGACGATGCCGTCGGAAAAATTCTCGGCAAGGCTTTCGATGGCCGCGCGGCTTACGCCAGCCTCGTCGAGTTTTTCAGGGTCCCGGCCGACGATCATCGATACGGCCTTCCGCCCGGATTCCAATCCTCCGGTATCGAGCGCTGTGGCTACCGCCTCCACGTGTGCGGCGAGGCTGCGCTGAGAGAGCAGCGAACTGCCGAGAATGGCGATGAGCAGCAAAGCCAGCGCGCTTTCGCCAAGGATAAGGCAGATCGCCGATGCGATAAGAGCAGGGATCAGGGTCAGGATGACAAGCGCCGCAATTCCCCACAGGCGACGCGTGGTGTCGGGCTGAGAGGCGCGGTTGAGCCGCGTATCGAGAAAGGATATCAGCTTGCCGATCCATGTGACCGGGTGACCGATCGCGCGATAGATTCGGTCCGGATATCCGAATGGCAATTCGACAACCAGTGAAATGAAGGCAATCAGGACCGACATGGAAATTCCGGAAGAGGTGGCTGCAGCGGTCGATCATGGCGGAAGCCTTGGTCGGGCCAAGGCGCTGTTTCCGCAAGCGCCGGAACCGTTCGTCGACCTTTCGACCGGGATCAATCCGCACTCCTATCCGCTTTTCGATATGCCCGCCACAGCATTGTCGCGGCTGCCGGAACAGGCGCGTGCCGATGAATTGGCAGCGGTTGCTGCGGTTGCGTATGGCGCTCGATCCGCGGCGCAAGTGGTAGCTGGACCGGGTACTCAGATATTATTGCCGCGCGTGGCATCGCTCGTTGCACCGGGGAGCGCCCGAGTGCTCGGGCCGACCTACGCCGAACATGCGCGCGCGGCTGGCATTGCCGGTCACAAGGTCGAGAAAGTTTCGCGGTTCGAAGAATTGTACGGCGCCGACCTTGCCATCGTCGTCAACCCGAACAATCCGGATGGCCGGGTGATCGAGCGCGAACGGCTGTTGGAGCTTGCCGCGTCGCTGCGCGGCAAGGGTGGTTTGCTCGTGGTCGATGAAGCTTTCATGGATGTGGGGCCGCGCGAACAGAGCCTCGCCGGGGACGTGGGGCAGGGCGGCATGGTCGTGTTGCGATCCTTCGGCAAGTTCTTCGGCCTGGCAGGCGTGCGGCTGGGCTTTGCCTTGGCTTGTGAAGCGATAGCCAGCCGGCTGGCTGCGCAGCTTGGGCCGTGGGCTGTGGCGGGACCGGCGCTGGAATATGGGGTGCGGGCTCTGGGCGACACCGGATGGCAGGACGCAATGAGGGCAAGGTTGGGCGTGGAAGCGGCTCGGTTGGACGGGTTGCTGGATTTCCACGGCGTGCCGGTGTCAGGGGGCACGTCGCTTTTCCGATATATCGATTTTGATCGGGCCGGATCGCTGTTTTCCGCATTGGGTGAGTGCGGTATTCTGCTTCGCCATTTCGCCGAACGCCCGAACGTGCTGCGCATCGGATTGCCAAACAGCGAGGAAGAGTGGAAGCGTCTGGAACTGGCGCTCACTGCATGGTCCGAGGTGGAAAGGGCATGAGTGAATCTTTGATCCACGTTTGCCCGCTGTCGAAATTGGAAGAGACGGTTTCCCGCGTCGGGGCTGAGCGCGTTGTCTCACTTTTGACTGCGGGGACGTTGATGACGCGGCCGGTGTCAATAACGACCGAAAACCATCTCTATCTCGAGATGAACGATATTGCGGAAGCGCAAACAGGCATGACCTCGCCCGGCGAAATTCATGTGCGCAACTTGCTCGATTTCGCAAATGGCTGGGATCGTGCACGTCCGTTGGTCGTTCACTGCTATGCAGGTATAAGCCGCTCCACCGCAGCAGCTTACATCATCACCGCCGCGCTCAGGCCCGAGCGAGATGAGAAAGAACTGGCGGCGACGCTGCGCTGGCTGTCGCCCTCGGCAACGCCCAATCCCAGACTGATAGCCGTTGCCGACGTGCTGTTGGGCCGTCAGGGGAAAATGATCGAAGCGATCAAAGGTATCGGCCGTGGGGCCGACGCGTTCGAGGGAACGCCGTTTGAACTGCCGCTTCATGCCTAGCTGACCGTTCAGGAGAGCCAGTCGGAAAGCTTTGCTTTGCGCACGTCCTTCAACAAGGTGACGAAACCTGCCGCTTGATGCTCGGCGGTCTGGCGGCCCTTTTCCGCGGTGGCGGCTGCTGCGTCGCCGACAACACCGTTCGGGTTGAGGTCGGTGGCGATCCAGGCGAAGGCATGCGGGCTTTGCGGCTTCAAGAGATCGAATTCGCGCTCGGCCTGTGCCGTGCGAGACGCGAAGTTTTCGGCCTTGCGCATGTCTACGAGTTCAGGCCTGAAATGCAGCATGAGCGACGTTTCGATATCGCCGCCATGGATGCCTTGGCGCACTTCAAGATCACTGAACAGGCCTTGAGGGCGGCCGAACCGTTCCCAGCTTGTCTTGACCGCCAACATGTCGAAGCGAACGCGGAGATTGCGGGCGACGATGCTGACGATGTCTTCGTTGCCGCCGTGCGAGTTCACGAAAACCAGCTTCTTGACGCCAGCGCGGGCCACGGACGCGCCGAGTTCCGTCCACGCCTCCATCAAGGTGGCTGGAGAAAAAGTCAGCGTGCCCGGTGCGTAAACGTGCTCGTCGGATTTCCCGACCGCCTGAATCGGCAAGATGCGCACATCGAGGCTGTCGGGCAGCCGCGAAACTACCGTTTCCAGCATTCCGGTCATGATAGCCGTGTCTGTCGAGATCGGCAGATGCGGGCCGTGCTGCTCGATTGCTGCGACCGGCAGGACCGCAATGGTCGCTTCCGGATCAATGTGCGCAAAATCGGCCGCTTTGAAGTCGCCCCACCAAGCTCGCCTTGTTGTCCCGCCCATATCGCATTCCGGCACTGTTGTTTGCTCTGCCGCGAGCTTTATCTGTTTCCAGCCGGCAGGGCGAGGGGAAAGGCTATTGCCGCACCCGTTCAGATTTCGGGTCGTACATGGGCTTCAGCGATGCTTCGGCGGCAAATCTCTCGCCTGCGATTTCAATCTCATAGGATGAGGCGAGTAGATCAGTGTCGCTTTCACCGGCGCTTGGCACGTAGCCCAATCCGATCGCGCCGCCGAGGTGGTGGCCGTAATTGCCGCTGGTGATGGTGCCGACAATCTTGCCGTCACGCACTATAGCTTCGTTGTGGAACAGGAGTGGCTCGGGGCTTTTTAGCCTGAACTGGACGAGTCTGCGCGACAGGCCGGATTCCTTTTTCCGAATGACTGCCTCGCGCCCGATGAAGTCGCCTTTGGCAGTCTTGACGGCAAAGCCAAGGCCGGCTTCGAGGACGTGGTCTTCATCGGTGATGTCGTGACCGAAATGGCGGAATGCCTTCTCGATGCGGCAGGAATCCAGCGTGTGCAGGCCGCACAGTTTCAAGCCCAGATCCGCTCCGGCTGTCTCAATCTCTTCGAACACGTGTGCAGCTTGATCGGTCGGCACATAGAGCTCCCAGCCGAGCTCTCCGACATAGGTGACGCGGTGGGCGCGAGCTGTGCCGAGGCCGATTTCTATGGCCTGAAATGTTCCGAATGGGTTGTTTTCGTTGGAGAAATCATTCGGGCTCACTTTTTGAATCAAGTCGCGGGACTGAGGGCCCATAAGGCAGAGGACACTTTCCGCTGCGGTGACGTCGGTGATAACGACAAACTCATCGCGCAGATGCTTTCTCAGCCAAGCAAGATCGCGCTGCACGGTTGCTCCCGGAACAACGAGGAAAAAGGCATTTTCGGAAAGCCGGGTTACTGTGAGGTCGCTTTCGATGCCGCCGCGCTGATTGAGCATCTGCGTGTAGACAATACGACCGGGCTCGACATCGACATCGTTGGCGCAGAGCCGTTGCAGGAACGCGCAGGCGTCGCGGCCCTCGACCCTGATCTTGCCGAAGGACGTCATATCGAACAGGCCGACGCCATTGCGAACAGCCAGATGCTCTTCGCGCTGATTGTCGAACCAGTTCTGCCGCTTCCACGAATAGCGGTATTCGCGTTCCTGGCCGTCCCGCGCGAACCAGTTGGCACGCTCCCAGCCGGCAACTTCTCCGAATACTGCGCCACGTGCCTTCAGATGTTCATGCAAGGGTGAGCGACGGACGCCACGTGCAGTCGTTACCTGCCGATACGGGAAATGATCTGCATAGAGCAGTCCGAGCGTTTCGCTGACACGTTCCTTCAAATAGCGGCGGTTCTTCTGGAACGGCTGCATGCGACGGATATCGACTTCCCAAAGATCGAAAGGCGCTTCGCCGTCATTGATCCATTGCGCCAGCGCCATGCCGGCTCCACCGGACGAGACGATACCGATGGAGTTGTAACCCGCCGCAACCCAATAGCCGGCTAGTTCAGGGGCTTCGCCGAGGTAGTAGCGGTCGTCCGGGGTGAAGCTTTCTGGGCCATTGAAGAATGTATGGATGCCGGCCGTTTCCAGCATTGGCATGCGGTTGATGCCCATTTCTAGGATGGGCGAGAAATGGTCCATATCTTCCGGCAACTGGTCGAAGCAGAAATCTTCGCTGATTCCGTTCATTCCCCAGGGTTTGGCTACCGGCTCGAAGGCGCCCAGCATCATTTTGCCGGCATCTTCCTTGTAGTAGGCGCACTCATCGGGAACGCGCAGCACTGGCAGTCGGGATAGGTCGCGGATCGGCTCGGTTACGAGGTAGAAGTGCTCGCAGGCGTGAAGCGGAATGTTGACGCCGTTCTGCTGGCCGAGTTCCCGCGCCCACATGCCGGCGCAGTTGATGACGATATCGGTTTCGATGGCTCCCTGGTCGTCGCCCTGAGCCCACGAGACGCCGCTGACGCGTCCGCTCCGCGTATGGATTTTGGTGACCTTGACGCCTTCGATGACCTTTGCGCCGCGCTGGCGCGCACCCTTGGCCAGCGCCATGGCGATGTTGGCGGGGTCGCACTGGCCGTCGAGCGGCAGATGCACGGCCCCCACGACATCCGAGGTGTTGAGATGCGGGTACATCTCTTTGACTTCGGCGGGCGAGATTTCACGCACATCGACATCGAAGGCGCGCGCAACGGTGGCCTGCCGGTAGATTTCGTGCTTGCGCTCTTCGGTCAACGCCACGGTGATCGAGCCGACCTGCCGCATGCCGGTACCGACGCCGGTTTCTTCCTCGAGCTTGACGTAGAGGTCGGCAGAATATTTCGCCAGGCGCGTCATGTTCTGCGAGCCGCGCAACTGGCCGATGAGGCCTGCCGCATGCCATGTCGTGCCGCAAGTGAGCTGCTTGCGCTCCAGAAGCACGATGTCGGTCCAGCCGAGCTTGGCCAGATGGTAGGCTACCGAACAACCGGAGACGCCGCCGCCGATGATGACGGCGCGTGCCTTGGCGGGCAGCGGCTTTGCAGATAGAGCGTTCATGCCGCCTCGCGACGATAGATTGAAATGAAGTGGCGAAGACGCCGCGCGGCCTCCAGAAGCACAGGCTCCGGCTGGCACATGCTGACCCGCAGGTGGCCGGCAGCGGCGTCACCGAAGCTCGATCCGGGCATGACCCCGACCTTTTCAGCTTCGAGAAATGCCCAAGCAAATTTTTCGTCGTCGGGTTCCACAGCGCTGATGTCGAGCATCACGTACATGCCGCCTTCCGAGCCGCGTACGGTAACGTCGTTCATGCCGTGCATGGCGTCGATGAACAGATTGCGGCGGCCCTCATAAAGCCGGGCGATCTCTGCCACGCCGTAGTCATTCTCGATTGCCTCGACGGCAGCGCGCGAGATGAAGTCCGGCATGCCGTAGGTGGAAACGAGGTTGAGGTCGATGAGTAGGGTGATGATGTGTTCGGGACCTGTCAGCCAGCCGACGCGCCAGCCGGTCATGCCGTGGCTCTTCGACATCGAATTGATGACCAAAGTGCGCTCCGCCATGCCGGGCAGCGCGCGAGGCGACAGGTGCTCGCCGCCACTCAACGTCCAATAGACTTCGTCGGAAAACAGCCACAGGTCATGGCGACGGCAGACGTCGGCGATGCCTTCCAAGGATTTGCGGGTATAGACCGCGCCGGTGGGGTTGTTCGGGGAGTTGATGAGGATGGCGCGCGTGTTTGGCTTGACGGCTTTTTCGATTGCCGCGGCGTCAGGCTGGAAGCCGTCTTCGGCGCGCGTTTCAACGACGGTGAAATCCGCACCGGCCGACCGGAATGTGCCGGGGTAGGTGGCATAGTAAGGCGCGACCACGATGGCGTGGCCGCCCTGATCGATGGTGCCTTGCACAGCAGCATAAAGGGCCGCTTGCCCTCCGGGCGTGGCGATCACCTCGTTGGGTGAGGTCTCAACACCGGTGCAGCGTGTGGACAGCTTGGCCATGGCGGCGCGGAGTGCTGGAATGCCGGGGAGCTGGGTGTAGTGGTGGTGGCCGGCGCGTACGGCGCTGACGCAGGCCTCCACGGTCTCGCTTGGTGTATGGAAGTCATGGTCGCCGACCGACAGCATGATGATGTCTTCGCCAGCCTGCTTGCGGGTCCATGCGGCAAAGTGGACTTCCCAGCCATCCTTGCCGGAAGGAATGATGCCGGAGATGCGGTTTGAAGGTTTGGGCATATGTTAGGCTTTCAATCTTTGATTATCCGGGTCCCAAAGCGGTTCGTCCTTCTGGACGACGGCCTTGAAGCGATCGCCGAAGATTTCGATCTCGACGGTGCTTCCCGGTTCGGTGAGGTCTGCGCGCAGCATGCCCAGCGCGATTGATTTGTCTATCCGGTGGCCCCAGCCTCCTGACAGAGTTTCGCCAACAATCTTGCCGTCATGCCAGAGCGTTGACATGTAAGGCGCATCGCATTCGCCGGCGCCTTCGACTACCAACGTGACAAAGCGCTTGGAGACGCCTTGCTGCTTCTCGTTTGCAAGCGCGGTCTTGCCCCTGAAATCGGGCTTTTGCCACCGCACGAAACGCTCCAGACCGCCCTGAAGCACGGAGTAGTCAGTTGAAAGATCCTGCTTCCAGGCGCGGTAACCTTTCTCCAGCCGGAGCGAGTCGAGCGCGAACATGCCAAAGGGCTTCAAGCCGTGCTTCTGACCGGCCTTCCAGATCGCGTCGAAAACAGCGGGCGTGTCGGCAACCTTCGTGTGGACTTCCCAACCGAGTTCGCCAGCGAACGAGACGCGGATCAGGCGCACCGGGCGGCCCGCAATGGCTGTTTCCTGATGGGTCAGCCAAGGCATGGCAAGGTCTGCCGCGCAGACTTCGGCAAGGATTTCGCGCGACTTTGGACCGGACAGGATTTGCGTCGAATACTCCTCCGTCCTGTCGGTGAGGGTGAACGGCGCATCGTCAGGCATGTGGCGCCTCAGCCATTCGAAATCGTGCAGTTGGGCAACGGCTGCCGTGATCAGCGTCATCGCATCTTCGGAATGGCGCACGACCGACATTTCGGTGACGATGCGACCCTTGTCGTCAGCGAAGTATGCGAGGCCGATGCGTCCCGGCTTCGGCACGGAACCGGTGATCTGGCCATCAAGCCATTCAGCGGCACCCGGCCCATTCAGCTCGAAACGCGAGAAACCGGGCAAATCGAGAATGCCAGCGGCATCCCTCACGGCAAGGCATTCCTCGCGAATGCGCTTTTGCCAAGGGCCTTCGCGGCGGAAGGTCTGGGTCGAGTCCTCGGAGGTGTCGTCGCGCGGATGTGCATACCAATTGGCGCGCTCCCAACCGTTGGCCGCGCCGAACTGCGCGCCGAGCGCCTTGATCCGATCGTGGATCGGCGAGAGCTTTTGGTCGCGGCCGGCCGGCCATGCGTAACGCGGGAAGTAGATTGCGTATTCGTGGCCGTAGACTTCCTTGCCCTTGGCGACCGCGTAGGCGGGATCGGAGGCAAACGGCGTAAAGCGGCGCGGATCGCTCGACCACATATCCCATTCCGTCTGGCCTTCGGTGACCCATTCGGCCAGCACTTTGCCTGCGCCGCCAGCCTGGGCAATGCCGAAGGTGAAGACGCAAGCCTCGAATGCGTTAGGCACGCCCGGCATCGGCCCGATCAGTGGGTTGCCGTCCGGGGCGTAAGGGATCGGGCCATTGATGACCTTGGACAGGCCGGCAGTGCCGAGGATCGGCACGCGCGACACCGCGTCGGCCAGATAATGTTCGAGCCGGTCGAGATCGTCCGGGAAAAGCTGAAAGGAAAAGTCATCCGGCATCAAATCGTCGGCGCTCGCCCAATGCGCGCGGCAATTGCGCTCGTAAGGGCCGAGATTCATGCCGTTCTTCTCTTGCCTCAGATACCATGAGGTGTCGACGTCGCGCAGCAGCGGCAGCTTATGGCCGGCTTCCTTCGACCATGCCGCGAGTTCGGGAATCTCCTCGAACAGGATGTATTGATGGCTCATCACCATCATCGGCACCTTGCGGCCAAACATCTTGCCGACTTCGGCTGCCCGGTATCCTGCTGCATTGACGACGATCTCGCAGCGGATTTCACCTTGCGCGGTCGCTACGACCCATTCGCCCTTGTCTCGGCGCACACCGATGACCGGGCAGAAGCGGATGATCTTGGCACCCATGTCGCGAGCACCCTTGGCCAGCGCCTGGGTAAGCTGGGCAGGGTCGATGTCGCCGTCGCTAGGATCATAAAGCGCGCCCAGCAGGTCTTGCGTGTCGATGAACGGATAGCGGGACTTGATCTCGTCGGCCCCGACGACCTCGATATCCATGCCCTGGTAGCGGCCCATGCCCTTGGCGCGCTGGAATTCGCGCATGCGCTCCTTGCCGTGGGCCAGTCTCAGCGAACCAGTGACATGGTAGTTCATCGGATAGTCGACCGCCTTGCCAAGCCCGCGGTAGAGCTCTGTCGAGTAGCGCTGCATGTTCATCAGCGACCACGACGTCGAAAAAGTCGGGACGTTGCCTGCCGCGTGCCAGGTGGAGCCGGAGGTGAGCTCGTTCTTCTCCAGAAGCACGCAGTCGGTCCATCCGGCCTTGGCAAGGTGGTAGAGCGAGGAGGTGCCGACGGCACCGCCACCGATGATCACCACGCGTGCTGTCTTTGGAAAATCAGCCATTCAATCCTCCCAAGTCCGCTTCAATACACCGGCGGTGAAACGGTCCAGATCACCACAGCCGGTTCGGTGCCTGGATTGCGCCAACGGAACGGCTTGTGCTCGAAGCGGAAGCTGTCGCCGACTTCCAGCCGATGCCAATCGCCGGCAATCTCCAATTCGAAAATGCCCGAGGCGACGTAGCCTGCCTCTTCCGTCGGGCGTAGCGACGGCTCGCGCAGCTCCGCACCCGGCGCAAAGACCGAACGCAGCATCTCGAAGCTGCCGCCAAGGTCTGGCGAGAGGAGCTCTTCAACCAGCCCGGTTTCGCTTGTTCCCAGTGACCGGCGGCGCTCGGCGCGCACGATCAGGCCGCGCTCGCTTTCATCGGGAACGTCGTGACTAAAGAAAAGGCTGACCGGGACTTCAAACAGCTCGGCAAAGGCCCGAAGGTCGCCAAGCGAAGGAATCGACATGCCGCGTTCCACCTGGCTCAGCCAGCCGATCGAACGGCCAAGCTTCAAAGCCACTTCGGCGAGCGTCAAGCTTCGCGCCTTGCGCAGCGCACGAATGTCGCTGGCGAGAAGGCGTTCGCCTTCCTGGCTTTCTGGCTCAATGGCGATTGCTGTCGATGGCACGGTAACGACCTTGATAGAAACGGGGAAACTCATGAAAAAATGACCTATGTTTTCATGAGACGGGAATCTCATGAAGGAATCAAGAAAAATTTCATGGGCCAGACGGTGGTCTGACCCATGCAAAACTGATGGAAGGGGGTACTTATCTTACTTCGTAACCGACTTCCTCGCTGGCACGGCAAAGTGCGTGCCAGAAGCTGCGGGCGAAGGAGCGGAACACGTAGACATCGAACTGATCTGCAGCGGAGCGCTGGATCTGGGCGAAGATGTCATGGTGCACGGTGGAACGTCCCGCGCCGACGGGAAAGGCGACGAGCGAGAAATCGATGGCGAAGAACTTGGCTAGCACCCATTCCGCCTTGGGGCCGCTGATCCGAATGGCGGTGCGGCCATGTGAAAGGTCGGTAACCGTCCCGATTTCCGGCAATACAGCCTTGGTGAGAGCCTCGGAGATGCTCTCTGCTTCGTCCACGACCATGAATTTGGCCGGTGTGAAGCCAAAGGCGGCTTTCTGGCCGTTGGCCACGCCACCGCCCGCACCATCCGGCAAGGCAAGGCCGGTTACTTTCTTGATAGCTGCGATGATGGCTTTTTCCTGGCCGGGCCACGCGGCCAGTTGAACAATGGAGCCAGGTGCGGTCTCGGACAGCACCACGCCGACGCCGTTTTCGAACTGGCCATGCGAACCCAGACGGAGCACGGGCTCCAGTGGTGACAAGCGCTCAGCCATGCATGCGGCTCCCTTCCGGGTCATAGAAGTGGTGGCTGACGATCTGGACGGGACCGAAGCGCTTGCGCAGCGGGTCGGAGACGAAAGCGCGGCTGCCGTGGCGCGCCTTTCCGCCCTTGACCAAGGCGAGCGCAATGTACCTACCGAGTGCGGGCGAGTAGCAGGCCGCCGTTATGTGACCGATGGAACCATGCGGGTTCTGCTCGTCCAGTTCTTCCGCGATATGCGCGCCGCCGTTGAATGGACGGTTGTCGAGCGAAAGCAGCCCGACCAATTGCAGGCGATCGGATGAGGTGAGGCCGTTGCGGTCCATCATCGCCGAGCCGATGAACGGCTTCTTTGACGATAGCATCCAGTCGAGATGCAGGTCGCGCGCGGTCGTTCGCCCATCGATTTCCGCGCCGGTGACGTGGCCCTTTTCAATGCGCATGGTGCCGAGCGCTTCCAACCCGTAAGGAACCAGCCCGAACGGCTTGCCGGCATTGATGAGCGCTTGCCAGACGTGGGTGCCGTAGTCCGCCCCGCAGTAGACCTCAAAGGCCATTTCACCGGAGAAGGAAAGGCGGCAGATCATCACCGGGACACCAGCAATCTTGCCGTGGACAATTCCCATGAAGGGAAGGGCGGCGTTGTCAACGGGCGTTCCCTTGACGCAGCTTGCCAGTATGTCCCGGGCTTTCGGTCCGCCGATTGCCGCACCTGCCCACTGGTCGGTGACCGAGGTGAGGGTGACCTTGAGATCCGGCCAGATCATGTCGAGGAAATATTCCAGATGCTGCATCACCTTGCCCGCATTGGCGGTGGTGGTGGTCATGAGGAAATCGTTCTTTCCCAGACGCCAGGTCGTACCGTCATCCATCGCGATGCCGTCTTCGCGCAGCATCAATCCGTAGCGCGCCTTGCCGACGGCAAGCGTGGAGAACATGTTGGTGTAGACGCGGTCGAGGAATTCAGCGGCGTCTGGCCCCTGCACGGCGATCTTGCCAAGGGTTGAGACGTCTACAATGCCGGCGGTTTCACGCGTGGCCCTGGCCTCGCGCACATAGGCCTGCTCGATCGTTTCACCGGCATGACCATAGATCATCGGGCGGTGCCAAAGACCTGCCGCGTAGAAGCTCGCGCCATTTTCGACGTGCCAGTCATGCATCGGCGTCAGCCGCTCGGGGCGGATGTCGCCATACCGCTCCGCCGCGAGCGAGCCGATCGACACCGGCGCGAAGGGCGGGCGGAACCGCGTGGTGCCGACTTCGGGGATCGGCTTTCCGAGCGCCGCTGCCATGATGGCGAGGCCGGGGATGTTGGAGGTCTTGCCCTGATCTGTCGCCATGCCAAGCGTGGTGTAGCGCTTCAGGTGCTCGACCGAGACGAAGCCTTCCCGATGAGCCAGACGCACATCTTCGGAAGTGACGTCGTGCTGGAAGTCGACGAAGCTTTTGCCGTTGGCCCGGATCTCGAACACCGGGGCTGGCGCAGGATCACCGGCAACGGCATCGGCAACCGGCAAATCGTCATTGGCTGCGGCCTTTGCGCCCGCTGCCGCAAGTCCGGCAGCGTGGCCTTCGGCGATGGCTTCCGTCGTAGAGAAGCTGCCGTTGAAGGCACCGGCGCCAATCCAGCTTTGCGTTGGCTCAGGGGGCAGGAACGCTTGCAGTTCATTGTCCCACCGGGCTTTTGCACCTGCTTGGCTGGCGAGATGGATCGCCGGCGACCAGCCGCCTGACATCAACAGGCAGTCGACCTGAATAGTGCGCGCTTCACCGCTCAAGCTGCCGTTCGCGGCGTCGAACCGCTGCACCTTGATGCCGGTAACCGCCGTACTTCCTTCGGTTGCCACGACGGCGTGACCTGTGTGGACCTGCGCACCCGCGTCGCTGGCCAGATTGCGCATGGCATCGGAAATATTTGCGCGCACGTCGATGATCGCGGCGATACCAGCCCCGGCCTTCTGCAGCGCGACGGCAGCGTGGTAGGCGTTGTCGTTGTTGGTGAAAAGCGCCACCTTGCTGCCAGCCAGAACGCCGAATTCGTTCGCATAACGCCGTGCGGCACTTGCCAGCATGACGCCCGGCCTGTCGTTGCCGGGGAATACCAGAGGCCGTTCCATGGCCCCGGTCGCCAGCACCACTTTCTTCGTCCGAATAACCCAATGGCGATGGCGCGGTTCGCCCTTGCCGGGTCGCTCCTTGTGATCGGTGACGCGTTCAAGCGCGGCAAGCGTATTGCCGTCGTAAAAGCCCCACACGGTCGTTCGCGGCAGCACGCGAATGTTGGGATGGGTCTTGAGCCCTTCGGCAAGGCCGGCGGCCCATTCCGCGGAGGGCATGCCGTCGATGGTTTCGCCCGACCAGTTGGCCGAGCCACCAAGCCTTGCATCGAGTTCGGCCACGATCACGCGCGCGCCCTTGTCGGCTGCTGCTGCGGCCATCAATCCCGCTGGTCCGGAGCCCACCACCAGAACGTCGCAAAACGCATTCATGCGCTCGTAGCGCGAAGGATCGGCTGCGCGGCCGGCACGGCCAAGACCCGCGGCGCGGCGAATGAAATGTTCGCACAACATCCAGAAGCGCGTGCCCTTGAAGGGGCCGATCGCGGGACCCATGAAAGTCTTGTAGTAGAAGCCGGCCGAGATCAGCTTGCCCGCAAGCTGGTTGACCGCGCTGACGTCCCACTTCAGCGACGGGAAGCGGTTCTGGCTTTCAGCCACGAGGCCGTCATAGATTTCGACGGCGGTCGACGGCACGTTCGGCTCGCGCACGTCGCCTCGCAATACCGTCACCAATGCGTTCGGCTCATCGACGCCGGCGGTCAGTACGCCCCGCGGGCGGTGGTATTTGAAAGAACGGCCGAACTGGGTTACGCCGTTGGCAAGCAGGGCGGAGGCCAGCGTGTCGCCGGCGTGGCCGGTGAAAGCTTTGCCGTCGAAGGTGAAGCGGATGGTGCGCAGGCGGTCAATGCGTCCACCGGAAGTCGCGCGGCGCGGACTCATGCCTTGGCTCCCCGCTTGGATGGCGACCGGTGCGGAACATGTCCGCGCGCGAATACGACGCTCGAGATTTCGTGGGTCAGAGTGTTGCGCACCACCCTGAGGTGCGACCGGCATCCGCCGGAGTGCTGCCAGACTTCGTTGTGGTCGCCGGCCGGATTCAGCCGGTCATAAACATACTCTTTCCATGCATCGAGGTTCTGCGAAGCAGGCGCAGGGCGCTCGCGGTTGCCGTCACCTTGGTAGGTGAATTCGGACACGTCGCGCGGCCCGCAATATGGACAGGTGATCAGCATGGCTTCGTATCTTTTTGCTCGGCCAACGTCATGGACTAATGCAGCCGGGGCGTTGCGCCCTGGCCCTTGTCGTCAATGATTGCGCCGTGATGGAAACGCTCGAGCGTGAAGGAGGCGTTGAGTTCGTGCGGTTCGTCTTTGGCGATCGTGTGGGCGAAACACCAGCCGGAAGCGGGCGTCGCCTTGAAGCCGCCGTAGCACCAACCGCAGTTGAGATACATGCCGGGCAAGGGTCCGGTCGTGATGATGGGCGAGCCGTCCATGGTCATGTCGCATACGCCGCCCCAGGACCGCAGCACCCGCGCCGGGCCGAGGCTCGGGAACAATGCCAGCATTTCGGCCATCACCTCTTCCACGATCGGCAGGTTGCCGCGCTGGGCGTAGCTGTTGTAGCCGTCGAGATCGCCGCCATAGATGAGACCGCCCTTGTCGGACTGCGACATATAGAAGTGGCCCATGCCGAAGGTCACGACCGTGTCGATGAACGGCTTCAGCGATTCGGTGACGAAGGCCTGCAAGACGTGGCTCTCTATCGGCAGGCGCTCGATGCCGGCCATCTGCATGACGCGGCCCGTGCTGCCGGCTACTGCAAGCGCAACCTTCCTGGCGCGGATGTCCCCGCGTGTGGTCGTTACGCCGACGATGCGCTCGCCCTCGCGAATGAAGCCGGTCACCTCGCAGTTTTCGACAATATCAACGCCACGGCGGTCTGCGGCGCGGGCGTAGCCCCACGCAACGGCATCGTGGCGCGCCGTGCCAGCGCGTGGCTGCATGAGGCCGCCATAGATTGGAAAACGGGCATCCGGTGAGACGTCCATGGCGGGAATTAGTCGGGAAATTTCTGCAGGCGTCATTAGTTCGGCATCGACCCCCAGATGACGCATGGCATTGCCGCGCCTGGCGAAATCGTCGAGTTGGGCCGGGGTGTGAGCGAGGTTCAGGCACCCACGCTGGGAAAACATCACATTGTAGTTGAGGTCATGCGACAAACCTTCCCATAGCTTCATCGAATGCTCGTAGAAGCGGGTGTTGGCGGGCAGCAGGTAGTTGGAGCGCACGGCGGTGGTGTTGCGGCCGACATTGCCGGACCCGAGATAACCCTTCTCAAGCACGGCGACATTGTTGATGCCGTGTTCCTTGGCGAGGTAGTAGGCCGTCGACAGGCCGTGGCCGCCGCCGCCGATGACGATGACATCATAGGAGGCCTTCGGCTCCGGCTTGCGCCAGGCCGGCTTCCAATCCCTGTTGCCGTTCAGCGCATTCTTGATAAGCGCAAAGGCCGAATATTCCGCCATCGTCGATATTCCGCCGTTTTCCAACTGTTCGTTCGGGCAGCGGGCAGACTATAGAGTAGGGGAACCTCAAAAGGCCAATATTGCGCCGCCGCTTTTCAACAAATCGACTCCGACCCGAGGCAGCAATGCGGGTTGCTCACCGAAGCTGCCGCCTCTATCAATGAAAGTGCTCATCCTCTTGTTTCCTCAGCGAGTCGCCAGCCTCGATATGCCCGTCCGGATGCTTCGCTACATTGTTGCCCTGATATTTGCGGTTGCGGCGCTGCTGCCGCAGACACTGGCGGCACAGGAGCAGGCATCGGCCTCGACGCCGCTCATCGCTGAACAGCAAAAGGCACTCGATACACTTACGCGCCAGGCCGACGGCTTTGAAAAGCAGATCGCCCTGGAGGGGGAAGATGACGCCAAGTTGGTCGAGATCCGCCTCGGGCTTGAGGACGTTTCGCGCGAGGCCTTGCAAAGCGCGCTCACCTTCAGGCCCAGGCTTGCCGAGATCAATGCCAGGCTCGAGCAACTGGGCCCGGCCCCAGCGGATGGTCAACCCGCTGAACCGGACATCGTCAAGACCGAGCGCAGTCAACTGGCGGCCGAAAAGGCCCAGATCAACGGCGTGCTTGCGGCAGCGCAAAACCTTTCGCTGCGCAGCAGCGGGATGATCGAGAAAATCGCGTTGCTGCGCAGCGAGCTGTTTCGAAGCCTGCTGACCAAACGCTATCAACTCACCGACGCCTTGAGTGGTGAGGTGATCTCCGACGCCAACCAGGAACTGAGAAGCTTCCTGAGCTCGCTCTCGTCCTGGATTTCATTCGCCTTCAAATTCAAGTTCCAGGCCGTGGTGATTGCCACTTTCCTGGCGCTGATTGCGGCCGCTGTGCTGTTAATCGGCGGCAGGCGCGTGTTTGGTCGGTTGATCGAAGCTGATCCGGCCGCGGAAGAACCGTCCTATCTCAGCCGCCTGTCGGTTGCGTTTTGGTCGACGCTTTTGCCAACCGCCGCAATGGGCGTGTTTTTCGCGGCGACTTACTTCTTCTTCAATTCCTCCAATGTGTTGCGCGGTGATATCGGTGTCTTTTTAAGCGCCGCAATGCTGATCCTCACAACGATCTTCCTCGTCAACAGGCTGGCGAACGCAGCACTCGCGCCGAATTTGCCGAACTGGCGGCTTATACCGGTCGAATCCAGCGCAGCTCGTTGGTTGGTCCATCTGGCGACCGCGATGGCAGTCGTCGTCGGGATCAGTAACTTTTTGTCGGTCGTCAACGAGCAGATGGGCTCGCCGCTCTCGTTGACCATCGCGCGAAGTTTCATAGCGACGATCATCGTCGGCGTGATCCTGATCCTGATGGGGTTGGTGAAGCCGTTCAGGACCCAGGAAGGGCTCTGGCGGCCATGGCCGGCCTGGCTGCGCTACAGCGCCTTCCTGCTCGGTGGTTTCACCATCGGGGCGGCGCTTTTTGGCTACATCGGACTTGCGCTTTTTGTCTCGCTGCAGGTGGTCGTCACCGGCACGATCCTGATTACGGCCTATATCGGCTTTCTTTCGGCCAAAGCGATTGGCGAGGAGGGCGGTTTTGGCGGTTCGTCCGCTGGTCGTTGGCTTACGTCCAAAGCCAACATCGAGGAAAGTACGCTCGACCAGTTCGGCCTTGCCGTCAGCGTCGCCCTAAATCTCCTGATCATCGTAGTGTTCCTGCCGCTGATCCTGTTGATGTGGGGCTTCCAGCCAGGCGATATCCAGACATGGGGCTACAAGCTGGCGACGGGCCTCAGCATCGGTTCGGTGACGATATCCTTCACTGGTATCCTGTCAGGCCTCGTGGTCTTTACCGTCGGTTATTTCCTGACCCGCTGGTTCCAGGGCTGGCTCGATGGCTCGGTCATGGCGCGTGGCAAGGTGGATGCCGGCGTGCGCAACTCGATCCGCATCGCCGTGGGATATGCCGGCATCGCGGTGGCTGCCCTCGTCGGCGTCTCAGCAGCAGGCATAGACCTGTCCAATCTTGCGCTGGTTGCCGGCGCCCTTTCCCTCGGTATTGGTTTCGGTCTCCAGAATGTCGTCTCGAACTTCGTTTCAGGTCTCATCCTGTTGGCCGAGCGGCCGTTCAAGGTCGGCGACTGGATCGTTGCCGGCGCCGTCAGCGGCACCGTCAAGAAGATAAGCGTGCGCGCTACCGAGATCGAGACGTTCCAGCGCCAATCGGTGATCATGCCGAATTCCGAACTTATCAATAGCGCGGTTGGCAACTGGACCCATCGCAACAAGCTTGGCCGCATAGAAATTCCGATTGGAATCGGCTACAATTCGGATGCCAAGCGAGCCCATGAAATCCTGCTGGACATTGCCCGTAATCACCCGCTTGTTCTGAAGAACCCGGAGCCGTTCGTGCTGTTTGCGGGGTTCGCCGATTCAGCCCTCAATTTCGAGGTTCGCGTCTTCCTGTCCGACGTTGGCAATGGAGCGATCGTGCAGAACGATATTCGCTTCGCGATCCTGGACGCGTTCCGCGAGGAGGGGATAGATATCCCGTTTCCGCAGCGCGACATCCATTTCAGGCAAGGGGTCAACCAACGCCCCTGGCCTACGGACGATGACAAGATGGAAGCGGAATTCGCAGAGCGTGAAGGCCTGAGGATCGAAGCGGAGAAGAACGCGGCGAAAGGGCGTCGAAAACCCCGCCGACCCGATCCGGGCTGAGCTTGCGGCACTTTTGAACGTTTCCGAAACCAATTGCGGCATGAATGGGGCATTCAGTTGCGGTTCAGCTTCATTCTCTTATAAGCTTGTCCGCAATGGCGAAAAACGCCTTGCAAGTGGCAACAGAGGCGGTGGCAACACCGGAAATGCAATGTGGAAGTCACTGATCACCGGCGCAATGCTGTTGGCCGCGAGCGGCGCAGCTTTCGCAGCAAGCGCCGTCAACAAGGACGCGGAGACGCGTACGCTTGTCGTCACTGAAGGCGGCAGCAAGTCCGAGCTGGCGCTGGCGGCGGGCGAGACGGTGGAGTTCTGCCCGAGCGGCTGCTTCGTTACCCTGCCCAACGGTGACCTGGAAGCCTTGACCGGCTCTGAAACAGTCGAGATTTCCGGCGGCGTCGCGAAGGTAAAATAATCGGTTGCGCTTCCGCTGCGAGTTGGCAAGGCCGGGCAATCGCCCGGCCTTTTATCGTTTTGGGCAAGATATACTTAACGATACCGCCCGAAATCGGATCAGCCATTCGGCTCTCGTCCAGACTTTTTAACGTTCGCTTGGCCCGCGGCCGCTATACCGGCAGCGGGCAGGCAAACAGACTGGGGCAGCGAACATGGACGTGCGGTCGGAAAGGAACGCGATGCCGCTTGCCGTCGATCTCGACGGCACGTTGATCGCGACCGACCTTCTTTGGGAAGGTCTGTTCGCGCTGCTGAGGAAAAACCCGCTTTACCTGTTTCTCGTTCCGCTGTGGCTTGTCGGCGGCCCCGCACGCCTGAAACAGGAAATCGCGGAAAGGGTGGACATCGATGCCGGATCGCTGCCCTATCGGGAGCCTTTGCTGGCCCGCCTGCAAACCGATCACGCCGATGGCCGCAAGATCGTTCTGGCAACAGGCACGCCACGCAAGTTCGCGGAAGCTGTTGCGGCGCATCTCGGCATCTTCGACCATGTCCTTGCAACGGATGGGCCGCACAACCTGACTTCGTCGCGCAAACGCGAGGCGCTTGTTGCAGCCTATGGCGACGGCGGTTTCGACTACGCGGGAAACAGCCGCCACGACCTCGATGTCTTCGATGCGGCACGTACCGCAATCGTCGTGGCACCGGATCGCCGTGCTGCACGTTGGCAGGCCAGGCATGACTGCGAGGCGATGGCTGGAACAAAGCCGACGCTGAAAACCATCTTTAGGATGCTGCGCTGCCACCAATGGCTCAAGAACGGTTTGATCGCCGTGCCTATGGTGCTGTCGCATGAGTATTTGAACGTGCAGATGGTGCTGCAATGCATGCTCGCCATCGTCTCGTTCAGCGCAGTGGCTTCGGCGATCTACATTCTCAACGATTTTTTCGACCTGTCGCTTGATCGCCAGCATCCCACCAAGCGCAACCGGCCATTCGCAAGCGGCGCGCTGTCCATTCCGTTCGGCATGTGGTCGATCGTCGGTCTGCTTGGCGTGGGTCTCGGCTCCGCGCTTTTGCTGCCGCCTGAATTCCTGATCGTGCTGGGTGGCTATCTCGTTATCACAACCGCCTATTCCCTGGCGCTGAAGCGCATGCTTTTGATCGATGTGCTGACGCTGGCTGGTCTCTATACAATCCGCGTGGTGGCAGGCGCTGCCGCCACGGGCACCGATGTTTCGTTCTGGCTCTTGGCGTTCTCGATCTTCTTCTTCCTGTCGTTGGCCTTGGTAAAACGCTTCGTGGAATTGCGCTCGACAAGGCTAACCGCGGGAGAGCGGATCGCCGGGCGCGGCTATCGCTACGAAGACCAGGAAATCGTCGCCCAAGCCGGTATGGCGTCGGCGTTTTCGTCGGCGCTCGTTCTCGCCCTTTACCTGGACAGCACTGCCGTGCGCGAACTCTATGCACATCCCTGGATGATGTGGCCGCTGCCGCCTATCGTGCTCTACATGACCATGCGCGTCTGGATTTTGGCCCGCAGGGACGAGATGCACGATGACCCGGTCGTCTTCGTTATTCGAGACTGGCGCAGCCAGATCGTGATCGTTGCTGGTACACTGCTTCTGGTCGTGGGAAGCTTGTGGCCGTGAAACGCTCCAGCATCTATTCCAGCTTTGGTCGGGCTACGCCGCCGGCCCCGAAAGTCATGACGGCAGGCGAGGCAATCGAATTGCTGAAGTCCGGCAAGGTGCCGGACAATTCCTTGCTGGGTTACGGCAATGGCCGCTCCTACGGCGATTCCTGCCAGAACCTGACCGGGACAGTGGTGGATATGCGCTCTCTCAAGAGCTTGCGCGCGTTCGATCCTGAAACGGGCTTACTGGAAGCCGATGCAGGCATGCTGTTGTCGGACGTCATCGGATTTGCCGCGCCGTTCGGTTATTTTCCGGCAGTCGTGCCGGGCACGCAGTTCGTTACCCTTGGCGGCGCAATCGCCAATGATGTCCATGGCAAGAACCACCATCGGCGCGGCACGTTCGGCTGTCATGTCGAGGCCCTCACGCTGCTGCGCTCGGACGGGCAGACCTATCGTTGCTCGCAGGTCGAGAACACACGCCTTTTCTGGGCGACAATCGGCGGCATGGGGCTGACCGGCCTGATCGTGTCTGCATCGATCCGCCTGATGCGCGTTCCGTCGCTCGATATTGTCGAGCAGGTGACGCCTTTTCGAAGCACTGCAGAGTTCTTCGACGTTGCCGAGGCGGCGGACCAGAACAATGAGTACGCGGTTGCGTGGATTGACCAACTGGCAGGCGGGCGCAAGGCAGGCCGCGGGTTGCTGTTTACCGGAAACCACGCCGAGACCGGATCGCGGGCGGCCAGCGACACGTCTTCCAAGCTGCGCGTTCCGTTCCAGCCGTCGTTCACAGCGCTCAACCGTCCGTTTCTGCGCGTCTTCAACGCGGCCTACCGCTGGAGCAAAGGACGGTCCCGCCAACCGCACCAGAGCAACTACCAGGGGTTTTTCTTCCCGCTCGACGGAGTTCGCGACTGGAACCTGCTTTACGGGCCAAGGGGCCTTTTCCAGCATCAAAGCGTGGTGCCAGAAGCTTTGGCCCGCGAAGTGGTGCCGACCTTGCTGGAAGCGACCCGGCGGGCGGGGCAGGGCTCGTTCCTCACGGTCTTGAAGCGCTTCGGTTCGGTGCGCTCGCCGGCGCTTCTGTCATTTCCACGCCCCGGCTACACGCTGACGCTCGATTTTCCCAACCGCGGCGAGGCGACGCTGAAGCTGTTGGCTGAGCTTGACGACATCACGGTAAGGGCCGGTGGCGCGGTCAATCCCTACAAGGATGCGCGTATGAGCGCAGAGACATTTGCAGCCTCATTTCCTGATTGGCGTCGATTGGAATCGGCACGCGACCCGGCCTTCCGGTCGTCTTTCTGGGTGCGCACGGCTGGCTGGCTGGGAACTAACGGAGCGAGCCTCATAGAAGCAGCGGAATAAGTAAAATCTGAATTGTTATTGGTAGAAACGCATCTACTAAGCAATTTAATAAAAATATTCGCGCTGTTTCACGGAATATTTTTCTGTTCCTAGTACTGCATGGGACGACGTGGGAAGAACATGAAATACTTGGCGTTCATTCTGTTTACGGTGATGACCAACGCTGCAGCACAGCTCATGCTGAAGCAAGGCATGATGTCGCTTGGCCCCATCTCATTTGAAGGGGGCAATCCACTTATAAGGCTGCTGCAGATCGTATTCAGTCCGTGGGTGTTTCTCGGCCTTTGCACGTTCGTAATTTCGATGGCGTCGCATCTTTATGTGCTCTCCAAGGTCGAACTGTCCTTCGCCTATCCTTTCCTCAGCCTTGCTTATGTGGCGGTGGCGGTTTTTGCCTATTTCGTCTTCCGCGAAGATCTCAATAGCTGGCGTATAGCCGGCATAGCGTTCATCTGCGTGGGCACAGTCCTGATCGCGCAGAGCGGCCGCGAAACAGGAGCGGGGCACGACGAGGTCACGGCCGCCCAATCCACCGACAAGATTACCACCAGCGAGATCACACGATGAAACACGTTATCTTTGGCGGCGACGGGTTTGTTGGCCGTCACCTTGCTCCCAAGCTGCTTGCGGACGGCGCTGAAGTGGTCGTGGCGGACATCATCAAAAGCGATCTGGCGCACTACCGTTCCGCCCGCTTCGTGAAATGCGATGTGACCGATGCGGCTTCGGTGGAGGCGGTTGGGCTGAAGGCTGACGACATGGTCTACAACCTGTCGGCCAAGATGCTGTCCCCGATCCAGACGCGGGCGAAGCGGCACGACTTCTTCTTTCCGGTGAACTACTACGGCACGCTTCATATCATCGAGGCGATGGATGCCGTCGGTGCCTCAAAGCTGGTGCATTTCACCACCGACATGATCTATGGCCACACCGTCGTGACGCCGATGACGGAAGACCACCCGGTCGCGCCGCTTGGCGAATACGGTCTTTCCAAGCAGATGACAGAGGAACTGGCTGCGGAATGGCGCAAGCGCGGTATGCAGATTTCGCTGTTTCGCCCGCGTCTCATCATCGGACCCGGCCGGCTTGGCATCCTGGAGAAGCTTTTCAAGCTGATCGACATGAACCTGCCGGTGCCGATGATCGGGTCGGGTAAAAATCCCTACCAGTTCATCTCGGTGTTCGACTGCGCTGAAGCGGCGAGGGCGGCGTGGAAGGCGGGTGTGCCGGATGAGGCTTACAATCTGGGCTCCCTCAATCCGCCGCCGGTCAGGAAGCTGCTGGGCGATCTGATCAAGCATGCCGGGTCGAAGTCGCTTCTCATTACGACGCCGGGTTGGGCTGTAAAGCGCCCGCTCGATCTCTTCGATCTTATGAATATGCCGATCATGGATCCCGAGCAGTACCTGATTGCCGACGAGGAATGCGTGCTCGACGTGTCGAAAGCGGAGCGGCAACTGGGTTGGGTGCCGAAGTACCGCGACGAAGACATGCTGATTGCCGCCTACAGCGAATATCGCGCCAAGAAGGAAGGCCACAAGGTCGCCGCGCGGCACGTTCCGGCAGAATAGTTTCATTTCGAGTGACGCTGGCGAAGGGTTGCCAGTGGCGCAAGCAGACAGGAGTATCGGATGACCGTCATGACCAAAGTTGAAAAGTCTACAACCCGCGCCGTCGTGACCGCTCCTGGCCTGTCGCCGGAAACGACTCCAAGGCCGAACCTGATGAGCGTCGAACAGGCCAAGGTGATGGACGTGGCCCGCATCACCGACCTGTTCAAGGCGCATATCAACCCAGGCCAGCTTCACTTCATGAAGCTTCTGGGCTTCCACAAGATCAAGATCGAGCGTGCGGAAGGCATGTTCTACATCGACCAGAACGGCCGCAAGATCCTCGATTTCTTCGGCGGTTTTGGATCGCTGGCTTTCGGTCACAACCACCCGCGCATCCTCGAGGTGCGCCGCAGGTTCCAGGAAGAGAAGCGGCAGGAAATCGCCATCGCCTTTATGTCGCAATACGCGGCGGCACTGGCGCACAACATCGCAGCGTGTTCTCCCGGCGACCTCGATATGGTGTTCCTCGGCTCGTCCGGATCGGAGGCGATGGAAGCTGCGGTGAAGCTTGCCGAACGCGCGGCGGGACCGAAGCGGCCGAAAATCGTCTATGCGGAGAATTCGTTCCACGGCAAGACCAAGGGCGTGCTGACCATCACCGACGGCCAGCTCTACCGCGGCGATTTCAAGCTGGTGGACAACACTGTGCGCGTGCCTTTCGGCGACATCGACGCGGTCGAGCGCCTGTTCCGCGCCGACCCTGAAATCGGCGCCATCGTGCTGGAGACCATCCAGGGCGGCGGCGGCATCATCCAGGCGCCTGCCGAATACTGGCAGAAGCTGCGCGCGCTGTGCGACCAGTACGGCGTACTTTGGGTGGCGGACGAAGTGCAGTGCGGCTACGGACGTTCGGGACGGTTCTACGCCTTCGAACATTATGGCGTGGTGCCGGACATCACTGCCCTTGCCAAATCGCTGGGCGCGGGCAAGGCGGCAGTCGGCGCGATGATCGCCAAACGCGATGTCTACATGAAGGCCTATGGCACGCCGAAGACGGCGATGATCCATGCGCAGGCGACGTTCGGTGGTATGGGCGAGGCCTGCGTCACGGCGATCGAAGGCCTCAACGTGCTCTACGATGAAGGCCTGATCGACAACGCTGCCGATACTGGCGCTTACCTGCTTGAGCGCTTGCAGGCGCTGCAGGCGAAGCATCCCAAGATCATCAAGGATGTTCGCGGCAAGGGGTTCATGGTGGGCCTCGAGTTCCATGATTTCTCGCAGACGCTGCCGATGGTGCTGCGGCCCATCGTCAGCGTGCTGGACGAGAAGCTCAAGGGCTCGCTGTCGGGCTTTGTCGGCGCACTGCTGCTTCGCGACTACGACGTGCTGGTTGCCTTCACCGAGTACAACCGCAACGTCATTCGGCTGGAGCCGCCGCTGGTTTGCCAGCGCGAACATGTCGACCGCTTCATCGATGCGCTGGATAGCCTGCTGTCGCGCGGCATCATCGCGATCGTCAAGGATTTCGTGAAAAGCCAGGTGAAGTAATGTCAGTGCATGAACACTTGGAGGCGCGGCGATGAGCGGCCTTCAGGGCACAGCCGTTGGCTGGGCGATGCGCACCGGTGCAGCCGATGCGCTGGCGCGGGCAGGAGCCAGACGAAGCCTGCTCGACAAACTAGCGGCTGCGGCTTTCATTGCTGTGTTCGTGGTGGTGTCCATCTACAGCTGGGTCCGTCCCGACTATAATTGGGACATGGTCGCCTATGTGGCGACCGCGCTGGAAAACCGCACGGAAACCCCCGAACAGCTTCATGCCGAGACGTGGGCGGCCATCAGTGAAGGCGCTCGTGAAGCGCAGCTCTACAATCTTCAATACGGCAATCCGTACAACCGGCATCAATGGGAAAACCCGGCCGACTTTGAATCGCAGCTTTCCATGTTCCGCGTGAAGGTTGGCTACATCTGGCTGATGAGGGCGCTGGAGCCCGTGACCGGTATCGTGTCCGGAGCGATCCTGCTGTCGATCATTCCAGCGCTTGGATTTGCCGGCCTATGCCTGTGGTGGCTCGGCCGCGAGCAGGCGTTGCAAGGGGCAATCATCCTGGCGCCGCTGCTGATACTGGCCGACGTTTTCCACATGATGACGGCGGCGACGCCGGACATGCTTTTGGCAGTCGTTTCCATGGCCGCATTGTACCTTCTGGCCAAGCAGCGCGACTTGGCGGCGTGCTTGTTGCTGTTCCTGTCGATACTCGTGCGACCGGACAACATCATCCTGATCTTTGCGCTGCTGTTGACCGCAATCCTGTTTGGCTGGCGGTTGTTGCCGATTGCCGTGACGTTCGTGGCATCGTTTGCCACCTGCGTGCTTATTTCTCGCTACGGCGGACATCCGGGCTGGTGGGCGCATTTCTATTTTTCTTGCGTGGAAATCCAGAACTCGATGACGGGTTTTCATCCAGATTTCTCGATTGTCGACTTCGCCAAGGGTTATGCGCGCGGTGCCGCGGTGGCATTGCTCGACAATGACTGGCCACCATTGATGGCGGCGATACTGGCGGGGTGGGCGCTGCTTTGGCGCGCTGGCAGGTCAGGGACTCCGCGCGAAACGGCGCTGATGTTTGCGCTGACGATTGGCCTGCTTGGGAAATTCGCCAGTTTCCCGCTGCCTGACGACCGCTTCTATTTTGTTTTCACGGCGGGCATGGCGATGCTGCTTGTCGTGATGTGGAAACCGCGTTTCGACTGTGCGCCGAAGGAAAATTCATGATGGATGGCGGCGAAGCGTCGATATTCTTAGAGTTCGTGCGGATTGTGCTGGCTTTCGGGCTGCCGGTCGGCATTCTTGACCGTGGAGCGGCGCTTAGAGGAACCAAGTTCCTTGCCCAGGCTGCCTTGAAGGCGCGCTTGGGGCGAGGACGTCCGTTCCAGATGGTCAATGTGGGCGCCTGCGACGGCGCGTTGTTCGACGATGTCACGCCCTGGCTGCATCGCATCGCCAATTCGCGCGCGCTTCTGGTCGAGCCGATCCCGTACAATCAGAAGCGCCTGCGTGCCAACTATCCCGATGCGGAGCGATTCATCATCGAACCGGTCGCCGTCACCCGTTCCAAGGGGACGATCAAGGTCAAGACGTTCGACGCCGCCGCACTTGAAGCCGGCACACTTCCCATCGAATTCATCGGCTGTTCCTCCACCACAGACACAAACCTGATGTCCGGCAAGAATGCCTGGGGCGAAGCGGACGATAATTTTGCGAAGTTCGCCCCCTTCCTGAAGGACATCGAGGTTGCCTCCGAGTCTTTGCAAGCGCTGCTGGATCGCAATGGCATCACCTATATCGATGCCTTCCTCGTAGACTGCGAAGGCGCGGACTGGACGGTCTTCGACCAACTCGACCTCGAACGCTACCGGCCGGGGCTCATCAAGGTCGAAGTAGGTGCCTTGCCCGCGGCCGAAATCGGCGAGGTCGTAGTCAAGCTGAAAACGGCCGGTTACAGCGTCGGCATCTATGCGGAAGACGTCTGGGCGTTTGCCTGAAGCTCCATAAATCGCCCGAGCGTGACCGACTTGATCGTACTGGTCGCGGGGCATGTGCGCCGTGTCGCAAACAGGCTGTAATCGGACCTAACTGCTCTATAGTCTGCCCGAAATTCAGATTTCGGAGTCACAGGCAATGGCAGGGTTTCCTGAAAAGGCGAAGGTCGTCATCATCGGGCTGGGCGGTATCGTCGGGGCCTCGATCGCTCATCACCTGATCGAGCGCGGATGGGACGATATCGTCGGCATCGACAAGTCGGGCATCCCGACCGACATCGGTTCGACCGCGCACGCCTCCGACTTCTGCTACATGACCAGCCACGACTTCCTGTCTTGCTGGACATCGCTCTATTCCATCGATTTCTACGAGAAGATGGGCCACTACGCGCGCATCGGCGGCCTTGAAGTCGCGCGTGTCGGCGATGACGCCCGCATGGATGAAATCAAGCGCAAGGTGACGTCCGGCAAGGCGTTCGGCACGCGCGCCCGCCTGATCGAGCCTGCCGAGATCAAGGAGAAGTTCCCCCTGATCGAGGAAAGCATGGTGCAGGGCGGCATGTGGGACCCGGATGCGGGGCTTGTCATTCCGCGCTCGCAGACCGTGGCGGGCAAGCTTGTCGATCAGGCGGTTGCGGCGGGCAAATTGCAGGCCTTCGCCAATACGCCCGCCAAGTCGCTCGTTATCGAGAACGGGCGCATCAAGGGTGTGGTTACCGACCGCGGCACGATCATGGCCGACTACGTGGTGGTGTGCGCCGGTATTTGGGGTCGCCTGATCGCGGAGATGGCAGGTGAGGATCTGCCGGTCATGCCGGTCGACCACCCGCTGACCTTCTTCGGCCCCTACAATGAGTTCGCCGGCACCGGCAAGGAGATTGGATGGCCGCTGATGCGTGACCAGGGCAATTCGGCCTATATGCGCGACACGGGCGACCCGAAGACTGCTGAAGGCGGCCAGATCGAGTGGGGGTACTACGAGGAGACCAATCCGCGCCTGTGCCATCCGCGCGACCTTCTCGAGAAGGATCAGGCGCGCTTGTCTCCGTCACAGCGCGATCTGGATATGGAGCAGATCATCGCGCCGCTTGAACGGGCGATGGAACTGACGCCTATCCTGGGTGAGCTTGGCTACAACGAAAGCCACTCCTTCAATGGCCTGCTGCAGGTGACCGCCGATGGCGGCCCATCGATCGGCGAAAGCCAGAAAGTACGCGGCCTGTGGTACGCGGTGGCGATCTGGGTCAAGGACGGTCCGGGCTTCGGCAAGCTGGTCGCCGACTGGATGACCGACGGTCGCACGGAGATTGACCACGCGAAGATCGACTATGCGCGTTTCTCGCCGCATCAGTTGAACGAGAGCTTCATCGAAGGCCGGTGCGGCGAAGCCGCGCAGAAGATCTACAATCCGGCAGTCCATCCGCGCGAACCCTACGCGACCGGTCGCAATGTGCGCCATTCGCCCTTCTACGAGCGCGAGAAGGAACTCGGCGGCTATTTCATGGAACTCGGCGGTTGGGAGCGTGCTCATGGCTACGCCGCCAACGAGCATCTTTTGGAAAAGTACGGCAATCGCGTACCCTTACGCGAAAACGAATGGGACAACCGCCACTTCTGGCGCGTATCGAATGCCGAGCATCTGGCGATGAGCGAGGATTGCGGCATCGTCAATCTGTCGCACTTTGCGATGTATGATGTTGAAGGCCCTGACCACGTCGAACTGATGGAGTGGGTTTGCGCGGCCAAGATCGGTGGCGATGCCAATATCGGCAAAGGCATCTACACCCATTTCCTCGATGACGAGGGCATGGTGCGGGCCGATTTGACCGTCATTCGCATGGCTGATCGCTGCCGCGTCATCGACGGTGCAGATGCCGGACCACGAGACTTCAACTACCTGAAGCGCACGGCTCAGGATCGTGGCCTGAACGTAACTGTCACCGACACAACCGAAAAATACGTGACCGTCGGCATCTGGGGGCCTAACGCGCGCACGACGTTGCAGAAGGTGGTCGAGAATCCGGACAGGCTTTCGATTGAGAATTTCCCCTTTGCCGCGATCAAGCCGATCCGCATCGGCGGCAAGGACGTGATGGCCTTCCGCATTTCCTATGTCGGCGAGCAGGGCTGGGAACTGCACATGCGCTATGAGGATGGTCTTGCAGTCTGGGATGCGCTGCGCTCGACCGGTGTCATGCCATTCGGCGTGGAGACTTATGCCAATACGCGGCGCATGGAGAAAAGCCTGCGCTTGCAGAACGCCGATCTGCTCACCGAATACAATCTGTTCGAGGCGGATTTGTCTCGTCCAAAGGTCAAGGAAGCGGATTTCCGCGGCAAGGCCAAGCACGAGGAATACAAGGCGCGCGAGCACCAGCCGGCGATGCTTTGCACGCTGGTGATGACAGCAAATGTCGACCGACAAGGCGTTGCCCGTTATCCGGTCGGCAACATGCCGGTGATGGACCCTGCAACTGGCGAGACGCTGGTTGACGAGCTTGGCCGCCGCTCGTTCACGACTTCGGTCGCCTACGGTCCGACCCTCGGCAAGAATATCGCGCTTGCGTATCTGCCGTGGGCCTATTGCCAGGAAGGCCGCAAGCTGGCGGTGGAATATTTCGGCGAGACCTATCCGGTCGAAGTTGCTGGGGTGGGTTACAAGCCGCTCTACGACCCGCAAAACCTCAAGCCGCGAAGCTGAGAGCGGGCAAAGATCTTGCGCCAATAGGCTGCGTGTTCGCAAAAATGTGAAGGAATGAGCCCGGCCGCTGGTCGGGCTTTTCTTTTGCCTGCAACAATTCTCACGTACCTTACGGCATGTCTGCTTTCCGGCGTACTGCAGGACATTGCCTTTTGGCTGGCGCTACGTGGGCGCTGGCAAGTCTGTGCGGCTCGCTGAGCGCTTCTGCCGAACCGGTCGATATCGAACTCGTTCTCGCCGTGGATGTCTCGCTGTCAATGTCTCCGATGGAGCTTGAAATCCAGCGTCACGGCTATGCCGCAGCCCTTGTTCACGACAGCGTGCTGCAGGCTATTGCCGACGGTGTTCACGGGAAGATCGCTGTGACCTATGTCGAATGGGCAGGCGTGACCTCGCAGCATGTAATCGTGCCTTGGACGATCATCGCCAGCAGGGCCGACGCCGAGGCAGTGGCTGCCCAGCTTTCCGCCCATCCGCCGAACAGCGCGCGCCGCACGTCGATTTCGGCCGGACTGGAATTCGGTGCGGACCTTTTTGCAGAGAGCGGCCATCAAGGAACAAAGCGGGTCATCGACGTATCCGGTGACGGGCCGAACAACCAGGGTGCGCCCGTGACCGTGGTTCGGGACAGACTGGTGGCCCAAGGGATAACCATCAACGGCCTGCCGCTGATGACCAATAGCGGCCCTGCCTGGGGCTACGAGGTAAGCAACCTGGACCAGTACTACACCGACTGCGTTATCGGCGGTCCGGGGGCTTTCATGATCCCCGTGAACGACTGGAGTCAGTTCCCCGAAGCCGTGCGGCGCAAGCTCGTGCTTGAACTTGCCGGGCCGCTGTCGCCTCGTTGGGCCAGCGAAGAGGCGCTGTTCCCGCCAATTGTAAAGGCGCAAGCCGAGGTCGCCACCGATTGCCTTGCGGGCGAAAAGGCTTGGCGCAATCGCTACTGGATGTATGACGAAAGCCGCTAGCTGACGCTCAAGCTGCCAGCAACTGTTTGCGATCGACACGCTCCTGCTGAGGCGAGCGGGCGTAGAGTTCGCGATAGCACTTGGAGAAGTGGGATGCGGAGACAAAGCCGCAAGCGACCGCCACCTCAACCACCGGAAGCGACGACTGGATCAGCAGATGGCGTGCCCGGTCGAGACGGATTTCGAGATAGTAGCGGGCAGGGGAGCGCCCCATTTCCGAGCGAAACAGGCGCTCGATTTGGCGGCGAGATAGGTCGACATGGTCGGCGATCTCGATCAGAGAGAGTGGTTCGGCCAGATTGGCTTCCATGAGTTCGATGATTGTCAGGACCTTGGAGTTCTGCACGCCGAGGCGCGCGCGCAGCGGCAGGCGCTGGCGGTCGGTCGGGCTGCGTACGCGGTCAGTCAGGACCTGCTCGCAGACGCGGTTGACGAGATTTTCGTCGAAATCGTCACCAATCAGCTTCAACATCATGTCGAGAGCGGCAGTGCCGCCAGCGCACGTGTAGATGTTCTGGTCGATTTCGAAGAGATCGGCAAAGACATTTGCCTTGGGGAACGCTTCCGAGAAGCCCGGCAGGTTTTCCCAATGGATGGCGCAACGCTTGTTGGACAAAAGCCCGGCTGCGGCGAGGATGTGCGCCCCGGTGCACAGACCGCCTACGGCCACTCCGCGATTGTACTCCTCGCGAAGCCAGGCAAAGGCCGACTTGTTATGGTATTTTTCAACTTCGAGGCCGCTGCAGACGATGGCCATGGATGGCCGGTCGGCGCCGGACATCTTTTTACGCTCTTCCTCAAGCGAGGTGTTGACCGCGCATTCGACTCCGTTGGAGGCGCGCACCGGTTTGCCGTCGATACTGGCCAAGCGCCAGGTGTAAGCCTCATAACCGAGCATCCGATTGGCCGAGCGCAACGGGTCGAGCGCCGTCGCGAAGGCGATCATGGTGAAGTCGGGAACTAGAAAAAAGACAAACGATCTTTTGACCGGTTGTTTGACAGCGTTCAAGGTACCCTCCCGATGCCATGACGCAGACAGAACGTCGCTATCAGCACAGCGTCATCAGGAAAACGCTTTCATGTCAATCAGGTAGAGTGTCGGTAACAGGATATTTTTTCTGGAGAGGTCGGTTTTGACCAATGGTGATGGAAGCGCGGCTTGGCGTCGTGCGGAACGACATCCATGCAAAGCGCGCAAAGCAAAACCGCGCCGGATGGCCGACGCGGCTATTCAATCACGCATGCCGCGACTAAACGGCAAATGTTCCAATTGTCAGGCGACGAAGCCGAGACGAGCAGCGGCCACTGCGCCGGTCTGGCCGGGCATCGTCTTGGAAAGGCGCTGACGCTCCAGAGCGGTCGTCAGGTTGATTTCACGACGTGCGAACAGGCGAGCAAAAAGCTTCATTGCAATCTCCATTCGGTTGCCAAGACGGGTCGCCTTCGCTTGATGGAGTGGGGCAGCTCGTTTGTTGCGCTGCATATAATCCCGTTCGTATGCAAATTAAATCGCAAAAACGAAGCGGTTAGCAGGAAAAGCGACATCCAATATGCGACAGCGGATCGCGAATTTGCATAATATCTTTTAGAAACAATTGGTTGATGTATTTTAGCTGCGCTATGCGATTTGTTCATATGCGTCATGCGACGCAAGTATGGCTCGTTTCGAGATGCGGCGATGACAAAGACCCGCCGCATGTTCCGTACGGCGGGTCCCATCGCTCTTGGACATGTTTACTTCGCTCCGGCCCATACACCGACACCGGTACGGGTGGAGAAGCCTCGTGAAGATGGCTCGTTGCCGCTTACTTCCGGCCAGCCGATGTCTTTCTGAAGTTCGATGGGCAGGGCGCGGAGAGCACGTTCGGTCTGATAGCGGACACGGGCTGCGCTGAATTCGGTCGCGATGCGGCCGATGGAGGACAGGATGGACATTTCATTCTCCTTCCAAGATGGCCGGGAATCCCCGGTAGTGTAAGGGGTTTGCGCGATAGGCCGGATGCGCGGTTTGATCGAAGTCTTTGCTGGCGGAACTGGTCTTGCTGTTCGTTGCCTTGTCTTCGATGGAGTTGACTATCTGCCCGAATTGATGTTCAATCAATCGAAATGGAATGATGCTTTGTATCAGAAAAATTGAAAGCTGATCCGAATGAACGCTCCACTCAACCATCCCCTGCCGCTGCTGGATCTCGATGTCCTGCGCACCTTTGTCGCCATCGCGGAGACCGGCAGCTTCACAACGGCGGCGACTGCCGTCTTCCGTACGCCCTCGGCGGTTTCCATGCAGATCAAGAAGCTCGAGGACATTCTTGGCCGTTCGGTTTTCGCGCGTGACGCCCGCTCCGTGACGCTGACCACCGATGGGGAGATGCTGCTCGGCTACGCCCGTCGTCTTCTAGCCATCAACCGCGAGGCCGTATCCAAGTTCATCATTCCCGATATCGTCGGCATTGTGCGGCTAGGCTCTCCGGACGACTATGGCGAGCGGGTGCTGCCACATGTGCTGAAGCGCTTCGCACAATCCCATCCGTCGATCGCCGTCGATGTCACGATCGACCAGAGCGTCAACCTGCGCCGGCGCATGGACGACCGTGCGCTGGATATCACGCTGCTCACTAACTCCTACAAGTCCAGCGCAAACGGGGCGGAAGTGCTTTTGACCGAAGCTATTGTGTGGGCTGGCGCCAAGGGCGGTTGCGCGCATCTGCGGGAGCCGCTTCCGGTATCGATCTGGGAGGAGGGGTGTGCCTGGAGGGCCGGGGCGCTTGAGGCGCTCGGGCGCGAGGGGCGTGACTATCGCGTTGCCTATATGAGTTCGCACACAGCAGGCCAGCGTGCGGCAATCATGGCCGACCTGGCTGTTGCGCCGCTGCCTAAGTCGTTCCTCGGCAGCGACATGATCGAGCTTGGCCCCAAGGATGGCCTGCCCAATATCGGCAACTACAACCTTGCCATGGTCGTCTCACCGGATGCCAGTGCTCCGGTGAAGGCGGTTGCGGATCATATCCGGGCAACGTTTGAGGTGTTTCGCGAAACCGGCAAGTTTTAGTTTAAAGCTAGAGCCTCATCCCCGCCCACGCCTCGCGGCGCGTTCCTCCCGCGAACGCCTGCGTGGAGCGGCGCTTTCGACCGATCCGCCTTCCTCACTGGCTGTGTTGCGCGCAGGCAGCGTTACCTGTTCGGAAAGCCGTGGGAATGGATCGACCTTGTTCGGCAATGCCATGGCGTTGATGAAGAGCTGCTGGAAATCAGGCTCAAGCGCCGTCTCGATCTTTTCGATCCTCGATACCTCGCGTTCGATTTCACGACGGTGATCGCGATTGAGCAGCGCCATCAGCGCCCCGGTGCCGGCGGCGTTGCCGACGGCCTTGACTTCCGAGAGATCGCAATCGGGGATCAGACCGAGCACCATGGCGTATTTCGGATCAATGAAAGACCCGAAAGCGCCGGCAAAGCGGATTGTATCGACGCCAGTTATGTTCTGCTTTTCCATTAGCAACTTGATGCCGGCGTAGAGTGCGGCCTTGGCGAGCTGGATGGCGCGGATATCGTTCTGCGTCACGGTGATACGTGGTTCGCCGTCACGCAGCAGGTAGGAAAAGGTACGACCGTTTTCGATAATGCGGGGCGTGCGTGCCGAGAGTGCTCCGTCGACGACGCCGTCCTCGGAAATGAGCCCGCTCAAATACATTTCGGCAACGACCTCGATGATTGCCGACCCGCAGATGCCGGTAACGCCGGTTGCCTTTGCGGCCTCCTCGAAGCCTTCTTCGTCGGACCACTTGTCGACACCGATCACGCGATACTTGGGCTCGAATGTTTCAGGGTCGATGCGCACGCGCTCAATCGCGCCCGGAGCGGCGCGTTGGCCGGAGGAGATTTCTGCGCCTTCGAAGGCGGGCCCGGTGGGGGAGGATGCGGCCACGACATGATTGCGATTGCCAAGCACGATCTCGGCATTGGTGCCGACGTCGACGAGCAGCATCATCTTGTCCTGCCGGTGGGGGCCTTCCGACAAGGTTGCGCCTGCGGCATCCGCGCCGACGTGACCGGCGATGCAGGGCAGCAGGTAGAAGCGGGCGCCGCGATTGACCTCAATGCCGATGTCATGCGTCCAGCCCTGCACGGCGCCGGAAACTGCGAGCGCGAAAGGCGCCTGGCCGAGTTCAGTCGGGTCAATGCCGAGGAACAGGTGGTGCATGATCGGATTGCAGACGAAAACGCTGTCGAAAATATCCTTGCGGTCGACGCCGCCCTGTTCGCAGACTTTTCCGATCAGGCCATTGACCGCTTCACGCACAGCCTTGGTCATGGCTTCGCGGCCGTCCGGATTCATCATGACGTAGGAGACGCGGCTCATCACGTCTTCGCCGAAACGGATCTGTGGGTTCGGCGCGCCCGCCGACGCAACGATGCGGCCTGACAAAAGCGACACCAGATGCATGGCAATGGTGGTTGAGCCGATGTCGCAGGCGACGCCGTAGGCCTCGTTCTTCAAGCCGGGATAGAGCGCGATCAATGTGGCGCGCGAGAATTCCATGTCCTTGTGGATCGTGGCGGTGACCGCCCAGTTTTCCTTGCGCAGGATCTTCTGGACTTCCGGGATCAGGTGCTGGGCGACGCGCAGGTCCTTCCAACCCCAGTCCTTGGCAAGCACAGCCTTCAGACGGTCGAGGTCGCCAAGGGGCTTGTGCATGTCTGGTTCATCCACCTCGACGTAACACATCTGGACAGCGGCATTGCGCTCTATTTGCCGGTCGGTTGCGGCCTTGCGGATCGTCTGCGCATTGATAACCGTATCCTGCGGCACGTCGACGACCAGATCGCCCTGGATGGTGGCGGAGCAGGAGAGGCGGCGGCCTTCCGGCAGGCCACGCACACGCTCGTAGCGCTCTTCCTTGGGCCCCTTGGGCGAAATGTGGTCGTTGGAAGAGACGATCTTGTGCTTGGCGAAATTGCCTTCCTGCACTTCGATCTGGCAGCGACCGCAGGTGGCGCGTCCGCCGCACACACTCTCGACATAGACGCCAAGCTGGCGGGCTGCATCCAGTACGGGCGTGCCTACAGGGAAGCGTCCGCGCTTGCCAGATGGCATGAACAGGACGAGCGGATCGGTGATGTTGGCGGGAGAGTTCATCTGAAAATCCCCTTCAGCCCGCCAGCCATTTTCCCCTCGAGGAAAAGGACGGGCGGTTGCGAGGTCGACGCATGTCCTGCGGCGTTGGAAACCGGCGAAAAAAACAGTGGTGTCGGGCTTCGTTCCTCGGAAGGAAGATGGCCGGCAGACCGGAAATGCTTATGCAGGAATGCAGTCATTTCAGATGTTGGTTCACCCCCGCGCCATACGGGCTTCGCGTCCGCCCCGGCGGCGTCCGCCGTTGGCACCAGCCTCGCCGGGTGCCGAAACGGTGACCGGCGCCGGTGCCGCATGTTCGCCCGGCTTGTAGTCTTTGTAGGTCTTGATCCAGTTCGTGCAATCCTTGTCGGTGCCGGCAAGCACGTTGGCTGCGCGGACGGCCTCCATTTCCTGGGGGCGAACGGGGTTCATGATAGCCGAGGTCATGCCGGCGCCGATCACCATCGGAATGAAGCCGGCGTTGATGCCGTGGCGGTGCGGCAGGCCGAAGGAAATGTTGGAAAGGCCGCAAGTTGTGTTGACCTTGAGTTCTTCGCGCAGGCGGCGCAGCAGTGCAAAAACCTGGCGACCCGCATCGCCGAGCGCGCCGATCGGCATGACGAGGGGATCAACGACGACATCGTGAGCAGGGATGCCGAAGTCCGCGCAGCGTTCGACTATCTTCTTGGCTACGGCGAAACGGACATCGGGGTCCATCGAAATGCCGGTCTCGTCATTGGAAATGGCAACGACAGGCACGTTGTATTTCTTGACCAGCGGCAGGATGGCCTCGAGCTTCTCTTCCTCGCCGGTGACGGAGTTCACCAGCGGGCGGCCCTTGGCAACCTTGAGGGCTGCCTCGATTGCACCGGAAACGGACGAGTCGATCGAAAGCGGCAGATCGACAAGGTTCTGCACGATCTCAAGCGTCTGCACCAAGAGACCGGGCTCGGTCTCGTTTGGATTGACCGAAGTGACGCCAGCATTGACGTCGAGCATGGTGGCGCCACAGGCTGCCTGCTCAAGAGCGTCCTTGATGACGGTTTCGAAATTGCCTGCCTGCATCTCTGCCGCCAGCTTTTTGCGGCCGGTCGGGTTGATACGCTCGCCAATCACGCAGAAGGGCTGATCGAAACCGATAACGATTTCGCGGGTCGCAGAAGCGACGATCGTGCGGGTCATACAATCTCTCCGTTGTGATATAAAGATTTCTTTATATCGTTATCTGTTTCCGATCAAGCGCCAGGTCTGCGTTTTCAATGCGCGCTCTTGACCATGTCCACCTGGGTTTCGGTCATTTCCTTGTGCAGTATCTGATCGAGGCGCTCGGCAACGATCTGATCGTCGCTGCGCGCTTCGCGTTTCCAAGGCTTGCGCCCTTTCAGAACGCCCGATTCATCGACGATTTCGGCGACATATTCCTCCTGGCGGTAGGCCATCACATGGATGCCGGAAACGCCGGGGATTTCCTTAACCTCGTTGATGATGTCGATGCAGAGTTGCTTGCCTTCCTTCTTCTGATCCTGGGCACCTTCGAGCCGCTTGACGACGGCGTCGGGGATATGGATGCCGGGCACGTTCGAGCGAATCCATTTTGCAGTCTTCGCGGACGCCAACGGGCCGACTCCGCAGAGGATGAAGACCTTGTCGGTGAAGCCGAGGTCGCGCACGCGCTGCATGTAAGTGCGGAACATCTCCACATCGAAGCAGTACTGGCTCTGCACGAACTGCGCGCCTGCCGCGATCTTCTTGCCCAGACGATGCGGGCGGAAATCATAGGGTGGAGCGAAAGGGTTTATCGCTGCACCGAGAAAGACCTGCGGCGGCGTCGTCAGCTTGCGGCCGGAAAGGAACTTCCCATTGTCGCGCATGACGCGGACGGTTTCGAGCAGCGACATGCAGTCGAGGTCGAACACTGGCTTGGCGCCAGGCTGATCGCCGGCCTGTACGCCGTCGCCGGTGAGGCACAGCATATTGGCGACGCCCATTGCTGCGCCGCCCAGAACGTCGCCCTGGATGGCGATGCGGTTCTTGTCGCGGCAGGCGATCTGCATGATGGGCGCGTAACCCATGCGGGTCAGCAGCGCACAGATGCCGACCGACGACATATGGCAATTTGCGCCGGACGCATCGACGGCGTTGATGGCGTCGACCCAGCCGTCGAAAATCTTGGCACGGTTGTAGACGTCCTCGGGGTCGGCGCTGTCGGGTGGGTTGAGTTCCGTAGTCACCGCAAATTCACCGCGCCGCAGGACCCGCTCGAGCCGACCACGCGAGGTATGGCCGGGCAGGGGCTCCAGCGGCAGGTGGGGGCCGGCAGGATTCTCGTCGCGCTGGTGCGTGGGTGCGGCGCTCATGCCGAAGCTCCGTTCGCCGCGTTACGGGCCGCTTCCTTCGCCGCGGCAGCTTGTGCGGTTACGCGCAGCCATGCGGAGGTTTCGCGCAACGATTGATCGACCGGCTTTTGCACATTGAGAATGGCATCGCCGTGCACCATGTTGCGCGATCCCTCCCAGGCCTTGACCCATACGCAGGGCATGTCGGGCTCGACCTCGCAATGGCCGTTTGCACGCACGCCGCCGCAGGGGCCGTTGCGCAACTGCTTGGGGCAGTTCATCGGGCAGGACATGCCAGTGGAGGAGAGTATGCACTGGCCGCACATGCGACAGTCGAACATGAAGCCCTTGACGCGCTTCTCGATGAACTTGACCGGCGCTTCGACGCGGCCGTAGCCGATGCTTTTCCATAAAGGATGAAGCATCAGGAAGGTGTCGGCGAACCTGGCATAGAACCACTCCAGGAGCCGCGAATGCCGGACCGACCACAGCCTTACCGCAAACGACCGCTGCACGCGCCGTTGGGGCGACACGTCGGACGGCTTGTAGTCCGTCTTTGGCGCTGCCTTCTTGACTACAGTCGCCTGCGTCACTCCGGGCGGCGCGCTCGGTGGTGTTGCCTGCGGAGTGCCCGCAGGCGCGGAAGCGGTTGTCGGTATCGGCTGGGTGTCAGGCATTTTCCTTGCCGCCAGAATTGACGAGCGCAACAAGCCTCGCCTTGTCGTATTCAGTTTCCAGTTTTGCCGCGGCCTGATCGGCTTCCGCGTCGAGGTCGTCGCCGACGGGGATGGGATCGGCCTTGCGCCAGTCTTCCAGATAGTCGCTGCTATCCTTTGCACCGCTGCGCATGGCGCACATGTCGATCGCCTCAATGAAGCGCAACGGCAATTCACGCTTGGCGCTTTGCCGACCCTTTTTCACGATGACCTGGGCGGGGATGTCGCGCCAGAAAACAACGATAAGATCGGCCATGAATTCCAACTCCTTGCGTTTATGAGCATTGCCGTAAGCAATATCGTCCCGCTTCTCATGGGACGACGCGCGTGCATTCAAAAGCGACGCCTGAATGCGACGCAATTTGAGATGATGTCGCACACCGAGACACTACCGGTCAGGTTTGGCGGGCTTGGTCCACAGATAGAATGAATGGAGTGGTCGTTTTCCGGTTAGCGCCGAAGCTCAATGATGTTGAGAACGGATTCGTGAACGGGCTTGGGAAACTCTATGCGCCATCCATTGGGACCGGTGCGGAAGGCATAGCCAACCTGATCCATTTCGGGGTCAGCGCCATAAGGTTTCACCGGATCGTCGTTGTAGTGCAATGAGCCGAGATAGATCGCGCGCTTTTCGCCATCGTCGTAGAGACGACCGGTGGTCCGTTGCGATCCGGTCGTCTTCTTCAGCATCCAGCCGGAGCCATCATCGGACACCTCGCATCTGAACCAGTCGTAAATGACCAGCGCGCCAAGGCCGCCGGCCTTTATAGTGCGGCATTGCCACTTGCCGGTAAGATCCTTGTCGGAAAAGGACACGATGTTACGGTTGAGAACTTCGTCAAGCTCCCTCACGTCTGCCGGATTGCCGGCCTTGGCTTCCTCCAATGCGGCTTTGCGGGTTTCGCCTTAGGCTACGAGCCGAGCTTTGTCGGCTGCCGTCATCAGTTTCTGGACTTCACCGTCAGCGAATGCGGCCGTTGCCGCAAGCGTTGCAACTGCGGTGAGTGCAATTACGGCAACCTTCATGAAATTCTCCCGATGGTGGCGTGAAGGCGGGAAAACCCGTCAGGCCGCCATTACACGACGGGAGTTGCGGCCCGCGCAAGCCCTGCAGTCAGATCCCCGTATCCAGTCGGCCGACGCTCATAGACAAGGCCGAGCAGTTTGGCGGCGCTTTCCGCGACCCTGTCCAGTTCCGGATCGTCCGTCTGGGCGAGATAGATCAGTTTTTCATAGTTGCCGAAATAATCCGCAATCAACTCCGGATGTTTGTCGAGGCCGAGCGGCTTCATAAAGAAGGCATCGAACTGGCGGCAAAGAAAATCGGTCATGTAGAACGACATCATGTCGTCGCCAGCGACTTTCGCATAGGCGTCCATGCCCTGATAGAAGGCAAAGCAATGCGGGCCGGCCATGCGCTCGACGCCGTGTTTCTCGCAGACGCGATCGAGCAGTCCGCCGGTGCCGCAATCGGCATAGCCGACGAAGATATTCTCGTAGCCCTTCGTCTTGGCCTCTTCGATCGCCTTGTCCATGGCCGGCGCGATTCGGTCTGGATAAAAATGGAAGTCAGCGGGCAGGCAGGTCAATTCGAGGTGGCTGAGTTTCAGCTGCTCTTTGACGGCCAGGATTTCGCGCGCAAGCATGCCGCAGGCGATGACGAGAACCTTGTCGCCTTGGCTGGATTGCTCTTTTCCTGCGGTATCCATGGAACCAGTCGGGGCGGTTTCCGTTGCTTTCACGCGAGCCTACCGAATGCGGGAGACACCGTCCATGAAGCTGTCAATTCTTGCGCCTGTAGCTGTTGTCTGCTGTGCCTTGGCGCTAGCTGCGTGTGCCAACACCGTTCGAGGCGTGGGCAAGGATGTCAAAGCGACGGCCAACGCCGTCGAGGATACAGTCAACAATTAGCACTTCTTATTTTCCGTCCCGGATGTGGGGGCGGAAGGGCCGCGCCGCAAGGCGCGGCCTTTTTCGTCAGGCCGATGCGCGCAGATTGTGCTTGCGCTTCATGAAGTCCTTGGCGGTCTCAACCGCGACAGCCGCATCGCGACAGTAGGCGTCGGCGCCGACGGCCTTGCCGAATTCCTCATTGAGCGGTGCGCCGCCGACCATGACGACGTAGTCGTCGCGAATGCCCTTTTCCTTCAAAGTGTCGATGACGACCTTCATATAGGGCATGGTGGTTGTCAGCAGCGCCGACATGCCGAGAATGTCGGGTTGATGTTCCTCGATCGCAGCAAGATATTTTTCGACCGAATTGTTGATGCCGAGGTCGATGATGTCAAAGCCAGCGCCTTCCATCATCATGCCGACAAGGTTCTTGCCGATGTCGTGGATGTCGCCCTTGACCGTTCCGATCACCATCTTGCCCTGCTTCGGCGCGCCGGTGGCGGCAAGCAGAGGACGCAGGATGTGCATGCCCGCCTTCATCGCGTTGGCCGAGAGCAGCACTTCAGGAACGAACAGGATGCCGTCGCGGAAATCCTCGCCGACGATACGCATTCCTTCAACCAGAGCCTCGGTCAGCACCTTGTAAGGCGCCCAGCCACGCTCCAGAAGGATATTAGTACCTTCCTCGATTTCTTCCTTCAGGCCGTCATAAAGATCGTCGTGCATTTGCTGCACGAGTTCGTCGTCGGAAAGTTCGGAAAGTATGATCTCGTCATCGTCGGCCATGTCTTCAGCTCCATGCTGCCGCGCGACGATGTCGCAGGGCAATGATCGGTCTGCCAATACGTATCGCTAGCACGAATTGTTCCATAGCTGATTTGCGACTTCCTGCAATGGGAAAGCGACTGGAAATCTCTTTGAATTCTTGTCGATTTTGCGACAGGCGTTGGCGCGGACGGGCCGTTTCGAATAGGGTGCATGGCTACGATCCGCCAAGGGGCCGTGAAAAGCGCGGCCAAACCGGATTTCAGGGAAGAATATCATGAGCGAAAACGCGGCAGTCGAGCAGGAATCGGCGGGTGGCAGGCGCGGTCGTGGCGCAAGTGGCGGCGCGGCAGCGCGACGCGCAGCACGCAGCGGCGGTGGCCCCGGCACCCAGCTCACCTATATCAAGCGCAAGATCAACGTTTACGAGGTCCTCAACGAGGAGGGCCTGGCGCTGATCGAGAAGAATACCGACATCGTTCTGGAGGAGACCGGCATCATCTTCCGCGACGACGCCGAGGCGTTGCAGATGTGGAAGGATGCCGGCGCTGACGTCAAAGGCGAGCGGGTGCATTTTCCCAAGGGTCTCTGCCGTTCGCTGCTCAAGACCGCACCGTCGACCTATATCCAGCACGCCCGCAATAGCGAGCGCTCGGTGCAGATCGGCGGCAATGCGACGGTGTTTGCGCCCGTCTACGGACCTCCTTTCGTACGTGATCTCGACGGCAATCGCCGCTACGCCACGATCGAGGATTTCCGAAACTTCGTGAAGCTTGCCTATATGGCGCCGTCCATCCATCACTCGGGTGGAACGGTGTGCGAGCCGGTCGACGTGCCGGTTAACAAGCGCCACCTCGACATGGTCTACAGCCATATCAAATATTCCGACAAGCCGTTCATGGGCTCGGTTACAGCGCCGGAGCGTGCGGAAGATACGGTCGCGATGGCAAAGATCGTCTTCGGTGACGACTTCGTCGAGAACAACACGGTGTTGACCTCGCTCATCAATGCCAACTCGCCGATGGTGTTCGACGAGACCATGCTCGGCGCGCTCAAGGTCTATGCGCGCCACAATCAGGCTTGCATCGTGACGCCGTTCATCCTTGCCGGCGCGATGAGCCCGGTAACGGTTGCGGGGACCTTGACGCAGGTGTTGGCCGAAGTGCTCGCAGGCGCATCCTTTACACAGTTGGTGCGCCCCGGCGCGCCGGTGCTTTTCGGCACGTTCGCTTCTTCGATCTCCATGCAGTCCGGGGCGCCGACCTTCGGTACTCCCGAACCGTCCCTGGTTTCCTACGGCGCAGCGCAGCTGGCGCGTCGCCTCGGCCTGCCTTTCCGTACCGGCGGTTCGCTCTGCGCTTCCAAGATTCCGGATGCGCAGGCGGCTTACGAAAGCGCCAATACGCTGAACTCGACCATTCTGGCTGGCACCAATTTCGTGCTGCATTCGGCCGGCTGGCTCGAAGGCGGCCTGGCCTCCTGCTACGAAAAGTTCATGATGGACATCGACCAGCTCGGCATGCAGCAGAAGTTCAGCGAAGGCGTCGATCTGTCTGAGAACGGACAGGCCATGGATGCCATCCGGCAGGTTGGGCCCGGCAGCCACTATCTAGGCTGCGACCATACCCAATCCAATTTCCAGACCGCGTTCTACCGTTCCTCGATCGCGGACAACAATTCGTTCGAGCAATGGTTGGCTGAGGGCGAGAAGACTGCTCCGCAGCGCGCCAATGCGCTCGCGCGCCACTGGCTGGAAAGCTACGAAGCACCGTTCCTCGATCCGGGCATCGATGACGGGCTGAAGGACTTCATTTCGAAGAAGAAGGAGTCGATGCCCGACGCCTTCACTTGAAAGGAGCCCGATACAGGCCGGGCTAAAGTGGCCAACATCATTCACAAGGAAGTCTGGCGGAGCGCGTTCTCTGACCCGGACAAGGGGAGTGTCGGCTAAAGTCTCCGTTGCCGCCCCTTGCCTTGGTGAAATAGCAGCCTATCCGTGCGACGGCGCGGCGCAACCTTCAGCGTCGCAGCCGTCTTGTTGGTCTTCCGCCTGCTCCTGTTGAGTTGGTGTTGATTCCGACATCAGCATTCCCAGCCGGAAGCCCAAGGCAATATCGTCTTCCTGACCAAAGCCGTGGTGGCGGATGTTTCCGGCTCTGTCGATCAGTATAAGCGACGGCGTGCCGCGGAAACCGTAGGCGGCCATTGTTCGCGGGATCGGGCTGTTTTCGCTTGGCTGATCGACTCCCACCGGAAAAGTGATGCGGTATTCATGCAGGAATGCTTCGAGCGACACAGGTGTCATCGCGTCGTGGTGTTCGAACACTGTGTGGAGCCCAACTACCGCGAGGTCTTCCTTGCGAAACATCGCCGCAATGCGTTTCACCTGCGGTATGGCGTGGGTCACGCAACCGGGGCACAGCATCTGAAATGTGTGCAGGAGGACGGGGCGGCCACGAAGGCTTTCCAGTGTGATCGGTTCCGCGCTGTTGAACCAGCGCTCGACCCTCAGTTCGGGCGCTTTGACGTCTTTGTCGCTCATGGTGAGTGCGCTTATCGCCAGTAGCCGTTTGCCGCAGCGATTGTCGCAAAATTGACTGCGACCACGTGCGAGGCTGCGATTAGGGCATCTGCGTCATGTTCGTAGTCGGGGCGCAATTCAGAACGGACTTCTGCCGATGGCTGCGTAAATTTTACCGCCATGCGTGAGAGTTTCAGGGCGAGTGCAAAACCGGATTCGGGGTTCTCGGTCAAAAGGCTGGGGAGCCATAAAGGTGTTGTGTTCATTCTGGTGTCTGCTTGGCTTTCGAAATGCGGATGGCTTGTGCCGACTGTTGTGAGAACGACCGTTCTCAACGCGGCCATGATGCTCCCGCGCGTCAGCAAAAGGAATGGCGATGTGAGAGCGAGAGTAGATATTCACCTCAGATTTGCGAGACCTTGCGTCTGATGCGCGCGCGGATGATTAATATCGTCTCGATACTATATTGGATAGCGTTTTGCAATGCCAAAACGGCCGCAGCCATCGCCATTTCTATCCTGTTGGCACAGCGGTTCACGCTTGCTGAAGACGGCTCAGCATGATTTCCTCCTAAGTCCCCAATGGTGCAGGGCCATGCAGCCAACAGTCGTTCTCATCAGCGTTTTTGCGATTTTCATTCCGGCTCTCATGTTGCCCGGGCCGGATTTCGTCGGCGTGGTGCGCTCGTCAATGACGCGAGGCACCAAGGCTGGCCTTTTGACGACCGTCGGCGTTTCGATCGGGCTTGGCATTTATGCGACACTCGGACTGCTTGGCCTATCCGCAGTGCTGGCAAAGTTTGAGTGGCTTGCCTGGCTGATCCGTGTCGCCGGCGGTGCGTATCTGGTCTATCTCGGCATCCGATTGCTGTTTGCGAAGCCTGAAGCCGTCGAAATCGACAGCCACGCGAAAGGCGGCAATCCGTTATTATTCGGTCTTGGGGTTACGCTCACCAATCCTAAGGCTATCGTATTGTTCGCTAGCGTTTTTGCGACTTCGGTAACAGCGGCGACGCCTGTCTGGCTGATGGTGATCATGATCGCTCTGGTTGTTGCAAGCTCGCTAGCTTGGTATTCGCTGGTTAGCCTGTTCATGTCCTCGGCACCAGTCATTCGTGCCTTCGGCAAGGCTCGCCACTGGATCGAACGTGCTGCCGGGGCCTGCTTCGTCGTACTCGGCGGGCGTATCCTCGTCGATAGCCGCAACCCGCTGACGCCGTGATCGAGGAAGCCCTTGCCGCGAGCGGCCTGATCCTGCGAGGCGGCTTCAACTTCACTGAAGCGGATGCCGCGCCGGCCTCTCTTACTGGCGAGCCGGCCAAAGCCGTCCTTTTGGTGGGACAGGCAGGTGCCGCGCCGTGGCCTCATTTCCTACGGTGGCGGAAGAAAAAGGCACGAGACATGGAAAACCCGCTCGACGCGTGGTCGCGCGAGGTAATTGGTGAAATCGCGGCCCGTTTCGGGGCGAGGGCGGTTTCACCCAACGACCGCCCATTCCTGCCGTTCCAGCAATGGGCGATGCGAGCCGAGGGATTGAAGCCGTCCCCGCTCGGTATTCTCATGCATCCGCAATACGGCCTGTGGCACGCCTATCGTGGGGCGCTGCTTTTCAATCACGAGATCGAAGCTCGAACTCCTGACAAAGTGAATCACCTTTGTGATACATGCATCGGAAAACCTTGCATGAAATCCTGTCCGGTCGATGCATATTCGCCGACCGGCTTTGCCTACCAGGATTGTCTGGCCCATGTTCGCGGCGTGGCTGGTGAACCATGCATGAGTTTCGGCTGCTTTGACCGGAACGCTTGTCCATATGGAACGGCCTACCGGTATCCAAGCGAAGTGCAGGCTTTCCATATGGCAGCCTTTGCCCGCTAGCGGCCTGCACGAAATCTTGATTGCGTCCGCATCGATGGGCATTGCGCTGGCGTGAGGCAAAGCTTTTGATCGCGCACATTGGAACCGAGGTGGTGCATGCAAAAACTGGCGATCAGAACCGAAGACGGAACAGCGAGCGTAGGCCTGTTTCGAGCCGGGCAACGCAGCGTCGCGGGCGTAATTCTGTACATGGACGCCTTCGGCCCTCGGCAGGCTCTTGACGATATGGCGGAGCGGCTGGCGGGGCACGGATATGCCGTGCTTGTGCCTGACTTGTTTTATCGAAATGCGCCCTATGGCCCTTTCGACGCCAAAACCGCCTTCGCTGAAGAAAAGACCAAGGCCGAACTGATGGGTTTGATTGGAGGCACGACGCAGGCGATGACGATTCACGACACAAGAGCCTTCCTCGCCGCGCTTGAAGCGGAAGGCGTGACCGGGCGTGTCGGCACCGTCGGTTATTGCATGGGCGGCGCGCGGGCGCTGAATGCCGCGGCGAGCTATCCGGACCGGATCTATGCGGCAGCCAGCTTTCACGGTGGCAATTTGGCCAGTGAAGCCGAGGACAGCCCTCATCGTCGAGCGTCAGAAATCAAGGCTCGCGTCTATATCGGAACCGCTGGCGTTGATCGCAGTTTTCCGCCGGAGCAGTCAGCGCAACTGGCTCAGTCCCTCCGAACGGCAGAGGTGGATCACATCGTCGAAAACTACGTCGGCGTTCAACACGGCTGGTGCGTGCCGGATCACAGTGCCTACGATGAAGCGGGTGCTGAGAGGCACTGGAAACGCCTGACGACCTTCCTTGCCGAAGCGCTTACCGGAAAATGATTTGATAGCCAACTAGGTCGTGGTGACGATTTAACGGTTACCTGCGTTGATGGTCAAAATCGTCTCTGAACAGGAGAAAAGCGCAAGGCGGTGTTGACCACCGTCGAGCATTTTCGACGCATTCAGGGGCGATTTTGACCCAACCCCGAAGGGGCCGCGTCCAAATCGGTCATTTTGTCGTCGCTCGTCGTCAAACATGGCCGGCATGTCCCTCCTCTTCGCTCCTAAAACTGACCGATTTGTCCTGCGGCGCACGAAATCGTTAAATCGTCAGCACGACCGAGGAGCCCGTCGAAAATGCGTCGCAATCCTTTGTTGCAAATGAGCCAATAGTGCTCAGGCGGACAAGGATCGGATGATGGTTGCTCGACGACCTCTGGGATACAGCGCAGCGCATATCGCCCTTCACTGGATCATTGCAGTGCTGGTCATATTCCAATTGGTGATGGGAGATCTGATCAAACCTGCATATCGGGCGTTCGAACGAGGAACCGTCCCGGCGGAAACGGACGTCTTTAGTGCGAACATTCATGTCTATGTGGGCATCTCCATCCTGCTTCTGGCATTCCTCCGGTTGTTCCTGCGGTGGCGAAATGGAGCGCCTGCCGCGCCAGCAGGAGAGAGCGCCTTTCAGCGCTGGGCTGCTTCTGCCGCGCATTTCCTGCTTTACGTGGTGATCTTTGCAATGCCGGTATCAGGCATGGTTGCGTGGTTTGGAGGCATTGGAGACGCGGGCGAAATACACGAACTGGCCAAGCCGGCAATCATCATTGTCGTGGTCTTGCATGCTGCCGGGGCGCTTTGGCAGCATTTCATCGCCAAGACCGATGTGCTTCGCCGCATGTTGAAACCGGTTTCTTGACTCCGAACCGCATTTTTTACGTGGGTTGCCAATAAAAATTTTCAGCCGCCCAAGGAATTGCCAATCGCCTTCGTCTAGAAATCGATGATGGCGATGATGCTGGATGATGGCGACGCCTCTGATTTGGAGTTGATCGCCCGGGCGAAGGACGGAGACAGGATGGCTTTCGGCGCACTCGTCGAAAGGCATTACGATTTTGTCCGCCGGGTTGCATGGCGCTGGTGCGGTCATCGCGACGACGCGGAAGACATTGCCCAGGAAGTGTGCATCAGGTTGGGGCGCTCCATCCGCGATTATCGCGGCGCGGGCGCTTTCACCACCTGGCTTTACGCCATGACGATGAACGCGGCGCGGGATCTCGCACGCAAAACCGCTCGCGATACGGCCAAAACCGACGCCTATAGCGTGCATGCGTCAATCACTGGCGATGGGACAGGCGATCAAGAAACCCAACTTGATGAGCTTTGGCTTGCGGTGCGTGAATTGCCCGACAAGCAGCGCGATGCGGTACTTCTGGTCTATGGCGAAGGGTTAAGCCACGCCGCTACCAGCGAGGTGATGGTGATTTCGGAAGCGACGGTATCTTGGCACATCCATGAAGCGAAGAAACGGCTGAAAGTGCTGATGCGCTCGGCCGGGGAAGTTTGACCATGGTCAACGATAGCGAACTCAACCGATTGCGCGATCTTGCCGCGCCGAAGCCGCGCCCCGAGGCCAAGGTGGGCGCGCTGTATGCGGCGATGGCGGCCTTCGATGAGCAAGAAGAAATTGTATCTGCGCCCCAAGGATCGGGCTCCAGACCACGTCTCACCGAACGAGCACGCAAGCTCTGGAGAGACATCATGCAAAAGAAACTGTTTGCCACGCCGGCCATTGCCGGCCTCGTGGCTTTGCCGATTGCCGGCTATACGGCGCTTTACCTGCTGCAGGATTCCCCGTTCAGGTTCCGGGCGGAGGAGCAGGCCACTGATGTGGCCGCGAGCAAGCCTGCGCCAAAGCCTGCTGCGCCCACAGAATTGAAAAAGAAAGCCGATGCGGAAAGCGATGCGCTGTCGGCAGCACAAGTTTCGAAGCGGGAAGCGCCAGCAGACCTGAGCCTCATGCAGCAGAATGCGATGGCACCGGCCGCTGCACCTTTGGCGGAAAGTGCTGCAGACGCTGCAACGCCCGGTGTTGCCGATCTCAGGACGATGGCGCAGCCAGTCGCGCTTGCAGATCTCCACATGCCGCAACCCGAAAACCGCGACCGGCTCGAAACATACAAGACAAACCCTGTCCGCTCCGCGATAGAAAATCCGGTCTCGACGTTCTCCATTGACGTCGACACCGCTTCCTATTCGTTTGTTCGCCGCTCGTTGAAGGAAGGCCTGCTTCCGCAAGCCGACACAGTGCGTGTCGAGGAGATGGTCAACTACTTTCCTTACGACTGGAAGGGACCGGAAACGGCTGAAACTCCCTTCAATTCGACAGTGACGGTGATGCCTGCGCCGTGGAACGCGCAGCACAAACTCATGCATGTGGCGATCAAGGGCTATGATGTGAAGTCCACCGCGCAGCCGAAGGCCAATCTGGTTTTCCTGATCGATGTTTCCGGATCGATGAATGAGCCGGACAAACTTCCTCTGTTGCAGTCCGCGTTTCGCCTTCTGGTCAACAAGTTGCAGCCGGACGACACCGTTTCCATCGTCACCTATGCTGGCAATGCGGGGACGGTGCTGGAACCGACCAAGGCTTCCGACAAGACTAAAATCCTGGCTGCGATCGACGGCCTGCAACCAGGCGGTTCGACAGCGGGTGAGGCGGGTATTCGCGAAGCCTATCGTCTCGCCCAGCAGTCTTTCGTCAACGACGGCATCAATCGCGTCATGCTCGCCACGGACGGCGATTTCAATGTTGGTCAGACTGACGATGACGATCTCAAGCGATTGGTCGAAGATAAGCGCAAGACCGGTGTTTTCCTGTCGGTGTTCGGCTTTGGACGGGGCAATCTCAACGATCAGATGATGCAGACCATTGCCCAGAACGGCAACGGCACGGCAGCTTACATCGACACGCTGGCAGAAGCTGAAAAGGTGCTGGTGCAGGATGCGTCCTCAACGCTGTTCCCCATCGCCAAGGACGTGAAGATACAGGTCGAGTTCAATCCGCAGAAGGTCGCGGAGTATCGCCTGATCGGCTACGAAACGCGTGCACTCAACCGGGAAGATTTCAACAATGATCGCGTCGATGCCGGCGATATCGGCTCCGGCCACTCGGTCACCGCCATCTATGAAATCACGCCCGAGGGAACTGCCCAGCAGATCGATCCGCTACGCTATGGCGAGGCGGCAACCGCCAATGGCGGGGTGGCCAATGCCGACGAATATGCCTTTGTGAAGATCCGCTACAAACTGCCTGACTCGGAGACGTCAAAGCTCATCACGACCGCGGTCACGGCTTCGAACGAAGTGGCTTCATTCGACGCGGTCGGTGTGGATCAGCGGTTTTCTGTGGCTGTAGCCGCTTTCGGCCAGAAACTGCGCAATGAAGATGCGATGACGGACTTTGGCTACGGTCGCATTCTCGACATGGCGTCGATGGCACGGGGGCCTGATCCGTTCGGCTATCGGTCGGAATTCCTGTCGCTGGTGCGGTTGGCGGCGGCTCTTGCCGGCAAGCAGTAACAAGTTTTCTCACCCAGGGCTGACGGGCAAGCTTGCCCGCCGGCTTTTTTTGGCGGTCGTTAAAATGCGCGAGGTTTTAACTACCGCATTGAAATTCCACGATGCTAGAAGTCGATGCAATGCAGCTTTGAGGGGCTCAGAATGCGCATCGACGGAAATTCCGGTTGGACAACGGCCTCGGTTAGCCGGGGGATACCGATGGCGGATTCGAAATCCGTCGAAACCAGCCGCATCATGAACGATGTCGACGCAGCGCGACGGGTGGCGCTGTCGGCGCTGCATAACGAACGTTTCAGCGCAGCCTTGGAAAAACTATCCGATCCCCGCTCGTCAGATGCACTGATACTTATGGGGCGCGACGACGGGGCGAACGCCGACCACAAATCCGTCATGTCCGCTTACGCCGACAACAGCGAATAAGAGACTCAGCCGCGTGAGCGGCGGCGCTCGCGACGACCTTCCGAAGTTTCAGCAATGTTTGCGGTGGCCTGCTTGTTGCGCAGTGGGCCGATGCGTTCGACGATGGATTCCATCGTTGGGCGCGTGGACTTATTATGGGCGTCGAGCGCCTGCCGCATGGCGGCCAAGTGCTGGAATGAGGTGCCACAGCAACCTCCCACGATCTTCGCACCTGCGTCGACTGCCAACCGCACATAGTCGGCCATAAGTTCCGGAGTGCCGGAATAATGGATTTCCGATCCTCGGAACTCAGGAATGCCGCAGTTGCCCTTGACGATCACAGTTGCCTCCGGCTTTGCCTCGGTCATGTCGAGCAGCGAAGCAAGAATGTCGGAAGCGCCGACGCCGCAATTGGCTCCAACGCCGACTGGCGCATTTTCGAGTCCGTCGGCAACGGCATGGATGTCCTTTGGCAGTAGGCCCATCATGGTGCGGCCAGCCGTGTCGAAGGAACCCGTGTAGGTGTAGGGGAGGCCAACCCGGATCGCAGCCTCGGCAGCGGCACGGATTTCATCGGGCGCTGACATCGTTTCAATCCACGCAACTTCAGCGCCGCCTGCCTTCAGCCCTTCGATCTGCTCGGCAAAGGCGTCGACTGCTTCGTCGTAAGTCATGGCGCCAAGCGGGACGAGCAACTCGCCGGTCGGGCCAACCGAGCCGGCCACGATAACCTTGCGGCCCGCCTTGTCGGCAACCGCCTTGGCGATTTCTGCGGCACGCTTGTTGAGTTCATGCACGCGGTCCTGCGACTTGTGCAACTTCAGGCGGTGGCGCGTGCCACCGAAAGAGTTGGTCAGGATGATGTCGGCGCCGGCGTCGACGAAGTTCTGATGCAGGCTGGTAATCGTGTCGGGGGCCGTTTCGTTCAGCAGTTCGGGAGCCTCACCGGCTTGAAGGCCCATCGCGAAGAGGTTGGTGCCGGTCGCGCCGTCGGCCAGGAGCACGCCCTTTTCGGCAATGAGCGCATCGATCGGATTGGTCATGGGAAGCTTCGCCTTCAATGAGGTCTTGTCGAGATAATGATATAAAGAAATCTTTATGTGAGGTCAACGTCCCGGTCTATTTCAATCGTCGAAACGCATCTCCGAAAGCCGTTGTGCAAACGCCGCCGCTTCATGCGCATTGATCTCGGCGGCGCGGATCAGATTGTCGAAATGACTGGTCAGCGTGCGGATCGGCTGGATGGCATTGAGCACGAGATACATGTCGCCGACGTAGATCGCGGCCCGGTAAGGGCCGAAGATGGTGTAGGGAATGGAATAGCGCATACGACCGTCGTAAAGGAACAGACGGAAGGTCGGGTAGAGGTCGTCCAGCAACGCCGACATATGCAGCAGTTGTTCGCGGCGGTCGGCTTCTGCAAATCCGTCCCATACGCCCAGCCCGCGGGCGAAAATCTCCAGCGTGTGCCGCGGCATGCAGACCTCCATATCGGTCTCGGGCCGCCGGTTGTAGTCGATGCGATACTGTGTTTCGCCGGCCTGTGCCCGCCGGCTCTTGTTGGCGATACCCGCCTCATATTCGACAAGCGCGTTAGTTCGCAAAAGATCGGGGATGCCCGCCGGCACATAGCGGATCTTGGACCCCGCCGCTTCCGCATGCCATTTCGCCAGCAGCGTGCGGTCGAAGCCGCCGGCGGCCTCCTCGATCTCCAGGCTTTCCCGGATTTCGCCGGTTACGCCTTCGTCCTGACTCAAGCCCAGCAACCAATCGAGGGAAACCTTGAACTCCGCCGCAATATTGAGAAGCGTCTCGGCACGCGGCAATCGTGTCGATGCGCCGGACAGCAATTGCGACAGGGCCGAGCGATCGATGCCGACAGCTGTCGCGAATGCTGACTGGTTCAGATCAGATCTTGTCAGGAGCAGCTTGAGACGCTCACGAAACAGATTTGAGAGATCGCGCTTGTCCATCGGAGCTCATCCTTAAAAAGGGGGAAAAATTTCCGCCTTTGCCCTCAATGCTGGGCGTTTGGACGTAAATGAATCCTTAAAAATGTTTACCATAGACAACTAATGAGGCTTTTTATGCGCAATCGCAACGCCTTGTGCGCATTGTCGCATTGTGACCCCAACAGACTACTGACACAATGCTGTCAGGAATCGATTGAGGTTCCGGCACCGGGGCGGGGCGAGAAATATGGTGAAAAGAACAAGCAGAGCAGAACGTTTACCGGCAGTCGAATGGCCTACGGTGTTTCTTGCCTTGTTTTGTTACGGAACCTGGCTGATCGCGGGTCTGCTGATCTGGAACCTGTATCCGGTGCTGGCGCTCGCAGTTCTAGCCTTCACCGTTGCGCTGCAATCTTCGCTGGTCCATGAGATCCTGCACGGCCATCCCACTCGCAACGCGGTGGTCAACGAAGCCTTCGTGTTCCTCCCCATCGGCTTGGTCTGGCCGTTCCGCCGGTTCAAGACGCTGCATTTGCGTCACCATGCCGATGAGCGGTTGACCGATCCGTTCGACGATCCGGAGAGCTACTACCAGGCGCTTTGGGTCCATGAAGAAATGCCGCCGGCCATGAAGGCATTGCTGAAGGTCAACAACACCATGGTTGGCCGGTTCGTACTCGGCCCGTGGCTGTCTGCCATCGGTTTCGTCATTGATGACGCAAAGCAGATGCTTGCCGGTGATAAGGCAATCCGAAAAGCATGGCTCCTGCATGCCGCTGGCCTTGCGGTCGTGTTGCCGATAATCCAGTTCGGGTTCGGCATTCCTCTGTGGCTTTATGTCCTGGCGCCGATGTGGATTGGCCAGTCGTTGATTTCGATCCGCACCTTTGCCGAACACCAGTGGTCGGAGCACCCCGAAGGTCGCACGGTGATCGTCGAGCGTTCGCCGCTGGCATTCCTGTTCCTGAACAACAATCTGCATTTTGTTCATCACAAGCAGCCGACCGTCGCCTGGTATCGTCTGCCGACGCTATTCCAAGCGCGGCGCGAGGAATGGCTGACCGCAAACAAGGGCTATGTTTACCCGAACTACTGGGCGCTGCTGAAGGCCTACGCCTTCAAGGCCAAGGAGCCGGTGGTGCATCCGGTTCTATGCCGCACGCCGGAACAGGGCAGGGCCTTTGTGCCGCGCGTACGTACCCGCAACCTCAACGGTCTCGGTACCGCTCCAGTCCCTGCCGAGCCTCCAAAAGAGTAGTTGCACACGAACACGCATTCGCTTCTGCAACGTGCTAGATCATGTCTTCATCAATTGGATTTGACGCGACATGATTGCAGCCCTGCCGATGTACGATTGGCCCGAAATTCGGGCTGAGACGGATGGTCTGTGGGCGCGCCTGAGGGATGCTTTTCGTGCGCGTGGTATGGACGCCCCGGAACGGCTTTCGCGCCGCAATGCTGATCTGCCGCCGGTATCCGGCGGCATCCGAAATGCCATTGGTGATATCATCGTGCCGGATCCAGCAACGCTGGCGCCGGACGATTTCGACCTGCCGGTGCTGTGGCGCCACCCCACTCTTCTTCTGGCACAGACGTGCTGGGGACCGATGGAGTTCGGCCTGGCCAATGATGTGCAAGTGATCGGGCAATCCAGATACGACGGGATCGAAGGCGGTGAGGGGGAGTTTTATTCGAGTGCTATCGTGATGCGACGTCAGTCGACCGACGACGTTTCTGCCCCGGGTGACGGTCGCTCTCTCATTCCGATCGCTGCATTGCGTGGCAAGCGCTTCGCCTACAACGCGGCAGATTCCATGTCGGGAATCAACGCACTGAAGCGCGATCTCGAGGCCCTCGGTGAAAGCCTGTCGTTGTTTGCAGCCTGTGAAGAGAGCGGCGGGCACCGTTTCTCGATTCGATCTGTCGCTGAAGGCCGTGCGGATATCGCGACGATCGATTGTCAGAGTTGGGTGCTTGCTCAGCGCTTCGAATCCGCTGCGGCAGAACTTGCGGTGGTTGGCTGGACTGCCCGGCGCAAGGGCCTGCCTTTCATCACCTCACTTACGACACCGCCTGACGTTGTCGCAGCACTGAATGAGGTGCTGGCAACCGAACGGCCAATAGTGCTCGACCTTGGCTAGCCGGCGAGTAGTGCCTCTTCCAGAGGGTAGGTCGAGAGCTGTTCGTTGCCGGTTTCGGTGATCAGCACCTGTTCCTCGATCTTGACCCCCTCGTGCCCGCCCAGCCTGCCTATATAGCTTTCCACACAAAGCACCATGCCGACCTCCAGCACACCGTCCGGCGTGTCGTTGGTCCAGTCGGCGGCATGTGGCAGTGTCGGGTATTCGTCGGCAAGGCCGACACCATGGTAGAGGACGCCATAACGGGTCGCGAAGCAATCGGCGGGCGGCACTTTGGAACGCTCGACAAGGTCGCGAAACGAGATGCCGGGCCGCATGAGATCGAGATTGTGGGCTATCTGCTCAGCAGCGATGCGATATAGATCGCGCTGCTCATTCGTCGGCCGTTTGCTGCCACAGAGCCATGTGCGCGACAGGTCGGCACAGAAGCTGTAAGGTCCAATGAGATCAGTATCGAAGGCAACAAGATTTCCGGCTTCGATCACACGCGACGAGCACTCCTGGAACCAGGGATTGGTGCGCGGACCGGATGACAGCAGCCGCGTTTCGATCCATTCGCCGCCGCGCGCGATATTGCCGCGGTGCAGTTCCGCCCAGAGTTCATTTTCCGAGATGCCGGGTTTAAGCGCGCCCTGCATTTCCTTCATGGCCGCTTCGCAAGCGACGATGGATCGGCGCATGGCGAGCAATTCATCCGGCGATTTGATGAGGCGGGCGTTTTCCATTACCGCCTCGCCGTTATGAACTTCCACTCCAATCCGCTCGAGTTCGGTGAACCCTTCCGGGTTGATGTGATCGATGGCCACACGGCGGTTGCCGCCGCCATGTTCGCGCACAAGGTCGGCAATTCCTGATGCCCAGCGGCGAACCTTCTTGTCAGTGAGTTCGCCGGTGTAGAGATACATCCACGAGACGGCGGGTCGCACTTCGTCGACCACGCCGGAGTGATCGGACAAGTGTTCGCAGGAGAAATAGTCGAAAAGGACCACAGGTCCATCGGTGGCAACAAAGCAGTGGCGGGTCGGATTGTGCGCCACCCACAACTGCATGTTGGTGGAGTCGGTAGCGTAGCGGATGTTCACCGGATCATAGAGCAAGACGCCGACAAGGTCGCGCTTGCGAAGTTCTGCCCGTATCCGTTCAAGCCGATAGCGGCGCATCGCCGGCAAATCCGGAGCCGCGATGCCAGCCGCGGCCCATTCGGATTCGGCCAGTGCGCCATAGCCGAGAACGTGCTGGTTCAGCCCCGCCGCTTTCTCGCGGGACTGGCGGCGCAGCGCCTCCATGTCCCCCGGCGAAGCCGGGTCGAACGGCATTATCTTTCGATGGCGGCCAAATTTGCCCTTTGAACTATCCATCATGGCACCAGTCTCGGTGCTCAGTTTCGCATCTTCTCGCCGGTCGGATCGAAAAGAGGATCGACATTGATGCGCGCAGCGCGGCGATACCCGAGGATTTCGATCTCGAACAACCCTTCGCTCTCGTTTTCGGCAAGTGCTGCCGGCACATAACCTTGCGCCATCGACTTGCCAACATAGTGGGCATATCCGCCGGACGTGACCCAGCCGACAACGCGCCAGTCGCCATCGACGATGCCGCGCACCGCGGACGCGCCCTTGGCCGCCGTCGAACCGCGTACTTCCTTGCCAGAGTCGTCGAAGCGCGGAGCGCCGTAGCCGTGCGGCTTGTCCACCGTGCCGAAATCGTTCGAGACCTTGGCCCAGATCGGCTCGTCGCCCATCACGTCGGCATCGCCGGCATCGACAACGAAGGACGCGCGGCGCAGCTTCGGGCCAGCCTGTTGTTCCTTTGCCGCCGCTTCGCGCCCAATGAAGGCGTTCTTTTCCAGCTTGATGAAGCGATCCATGCCGCCTTCGAACGGCCCGTAGATGGGTCGAAGCTCACGGAACCATGTCGGAAAATTCTTCTCCAGCCGCATCGAGAGCAGCGCGCGCATGCCGAAATCGACGATCCCGAATTCCTCGCCGGCTTGCTTGATCGCATTGTAGACCAGCCGCTGGTACGCCGGTTGCATCCAGATCTCATAGCCCAGGTCGCCGGTGTAGGTGATGCGATTGACCATGCAAGGTGCACCGCCCACCGCCATCTCACGGAAGTCCATGAAACGGAAAGCCTTGAAGGAAACGTCTACATCCACCAGCTTCTGCAGCAGTTCCTGTGATTTTGGGCCGGCGATGGAGAGGCCGACCAATGTCTGGTCGAAACGGTGGATGCGTACGCTGTCGTCCTTTGGCAAATGCTTGCCAAACCAGCGCATGTGGTATCTGGCGGCCGCAGACGAACCCCAGATCATGAAACGGTCCTCGCCGGCCTTGGCGATGGTGAAATCGCCAATCAACTTGCCGAACTCGTTCAACATCGGTGTCAACACGATGCGGCCCGTTTTCGGCATGCGGTTGGTCATCAGGCGGTTGAGGAAGTCTTCCGCGCCAGCGCCGCTCACTTCGTATTTGGCGAAGTTGGCGATCTCGGTGACACCGACGCGTTCGCGCGTTGCCCGCACTTCATTGCCGATATGCTCGAAATCGTTGGAACGGTGGAACGACACGACGTCTTTCGGTTCAGTGCCTTTCGGCGCAAACCACAATGGCGTTTCCAAACCCCAGCTATCGCCCATCACGGCATTGTTGGCGACCATCGTGTCGTAGAGAGGGGTCGTCTGTGCCGGTCGTGCCGCCGGCAGCTCCTCATTGGGGAAGCGGATCGAAAAGCGGCGGGAGTAATTTTCTCGCACCTTGGCGTTGGTGTAGCGCAGTGTCGCCCATTCGCCGAAGCGCGCGACATCCATACCCCATACGTCGAAGCCGGGGTCGCCGTTCACCATCCAGTTGGAGAGCGCCAGGCCAACGCCGCCGCCCTGGCTGAAGCCGGCCATCACCGCGCAAGCACACCAGAAATTCGTCAGGCCGGGTACTGGTCCAACGAGCGGATTGCCGTCTGGAGCGAAGGTGAAAGGCCCGTTGATAATCTGCTTGATGCCGGCCTTTTCGATACCCGGGAAGTGCCTGAAGCCAACTTCCAGCGAGGGAGCGATACGGTCGATGTCGGGCTGAAGCAGTTCGTGGCCGAAATCCCACGGCGTATTGACCGGTGACCACGGCTTGCACGCCTTCTCATAGGTACCGAGCAATATTCCATTGCGTTCCTGGCGCGTGTAGATTTCGCCCTTGAAGTCGAGCACGCCCACCATTTCGCGGCCGGTCGCCTTGTTGAAGGCCTCCACTTCGGGCATCGGCTCGGTCAAAAGGTACATATGCTCCATGGCGAGCAGCGGCAGTTCGAGGCCGACCATGCGGCCGACTTCACGCGCCCACAGGCCGCCGCAATTCACCACATGCTCGGCCTTCACCGTGCCCTGTTCGGTCACCACGTTCCAGGTGCCGTCCGGCTCCTGCGTCAACTCCGTAACGCGGTTGCGCAAGACAATCTCCGCGCCGAGCTTCTTGGCGGCCTTGGAATAGGCAATCGTGGTGCCTGACGGATCAAGATGGCCTTCCACCGGGTCCCACATTGCGCCGACGAAGTTCGTCTCGTCCATCAGCGGGAACATGGCCTTGGCTTCGGACGGTGTAATCAGTTCGGTATCCATGCCGAGATAGCGGCCCTTTGCGTGGGCGAGGCGGAGAAAATCCATGCGTTCAGGCGAATCCGCCAGCATCACGCCGCCGGTGAGGTGCAGCGAACAGGATTGGCCCGAAAGTTCCTCGATCTCCTTGTAGAGCTGCACGGTATAGGCTTGCAGCTTGGCAACGTTGGGATCGCCATTCAACGTATGGAAGCCGCCGGCGGCATGCCACGAAGAACCGGATGTCAGTTCCGAGCGTTCGATCAACATGATGTCTTTCCAGCCGGCCTTGGCCAGATGGTAGAGAACCGAACAGCCGACGACGCCGCCGCCGATGACAACCGCTTTTGCGTGAGATTTCATTTAGATGGATCCGAGTGCTTTGAATTTGAGCCAAAGGATGGGCGGGTGGGTGAAACGGTCAATCCACCGGTTTAGAAATCGGTAGGAGCGCCGCCTTCTGCCTTGCGCTTGGCGACGAAGGCCTCCAGTTCCTCGCGAATTGCAGGGTCCATATACGGCTCTTCGTAGCTGGCCAGACGTTGCTTCCAAAGGCGGTTTGCCCGGTCGATGGCCGTCGGCCGGCCTGCCTCGGCCCAGGTCTCGTAGTTGCGCCAGTCCGAGATAATCGGAGAGTAGAAGGCGGTCTTGTAGCGCTCCTGCGTGTGCGGGGTGCCAAAGAAGTGCCCGCCGGGGCCGACCGCGCGGATGGCGTCGACGCCAAGCGCATCTTCGGACAGATCGAGTGGGGTCAGGAACTCCGCGACCATTTGCAAAAGATCGATGTCCAGCATGGTCTTTTCGTAGGAGCAGCTAAGGCCGCCTTCCAGCCAGCCTGCCGCGTGCTTGATGAAGTTGCCGCCGCCCTGGATGCAGCCCCAGAGCGAGAACACGCTTTCATAGGCGGCTTGAGCGTCGACGGTGTTTGCCGCGCAGACGTTCGAGGTGCGATAGGGGATGCTGTAGCGTCGCGCGAGTTGCCCGCCCACGAGTTGCGCCTTCATGTATTCCGGCGTGCCGAAGGCCGGCGAGCCTGACTTCATGTCGACGTTCGATGTGAAGCCGCCATAGCCTACCGGTGCTCCCTTCTTCACCATCTGGCTGAAGGCGATTGCAGCAAGCGCTTCCGCATTTTGCTGCACAAGCGCTCCGGCAACGGTCACAGGGGCCATCGCGCCCGCCAGAGTAAACGGCGTCACGACCACGAGTTGCCCGTGCGACGACATCTGGATGATGCCTTCCATCATCGGAATGTCGAGCTTGAGCGGCGAATTCGTATTGATGATGGTAAGTACGGATGGCTCCTGGACGAACTGCTCCATCGATACGCCGCGCGCGATGCGCGCGATCTCCATGCCGTCCACATTGCGTTCCTTGCCCAGCGAATAGCAATGGAACACCTTGTCCGTGAGTGTCGCGAAGTCACGCAGGCATTCGAGGTGGCGGATCGAGGGGTGGATATCCACCGGTTCCACCGGATAGCCGCCGGTCACATGCAGGATGTTGTGCATTTGGCCGAGTTTCACCAGATTGCGGAAGTCGTGATGATTGCCGGGGCGACGCCCACGATCGACATCGGAACAGTTCGGCGCGGAAGCCATCTGGGCAAAGATGAGGTTGTTGCCGCCGAATTGAACATTGTGTTCGGGATTGCGCGCATGCAGCGTGACCTCAGAGGGCACAGACGCGATGAATTCCAGAATCATGTCGGGATCGAAGCGTACGCGCTGCGAACCTTCGCTCACCTCTGCGCCGTTTTTCTTCATGATTTCCCGCGCTTCGTCGTGCAGGACTTCGACGCCGATCTCCTTCAATATCCGCAAGGAAGCGAGGTGGATTGATTCCAACTCGTCGTCGGAAATCAGTTTGGTCGGGGGAAAGGGAATCTTGAGTTGGCGAAAGGGCTGCTGTTCGAAGCTTGCCTGGCCACCGGCGCGCTTGCCCGCTCGGCCGCCACGTCTTGCTGTTACCGGTTCGGCAGGGTGTAGCGCGGCAGTCATGGCAGTCCTCATTACATAAGCGATTGGCGCCATAATGGACCGCCTGTCAGGCAGTTATTGCGGAGGCGGCGACCACTAGGGCGAACAAAGCGACATGGTTTTTTGCCTGCCTGAAAGCGTTCGTGCCGCGCTTGAATGATGGCATTCGTCTCGGCTACACTGTTTGGCATGACTGTGGTCAGTACCCAATCGCGCAAGCTTCTGATCGCCGCGACGCCCTCATTGCGTACGCGTCATACTGAGCTTTTGCGCCTGTGTGCCCGCATCGGCTATTCACCACCGAGCCTCCTCTGACGATCCGCCCCGGCCAGAACCGCCGGAAAGATTTGAAGAGGAAAGGCCACGAAATGACCTATCAAAATTACTCGCTGAAGCAGCTTCAGCAGATCGATGCACTGCATCACCTGCATCCATTCACCGACCATAAGGAACTTCGAGCCGCAGGTTCGCGCATCATCACGCGCGCCGAAGGTCCTTACATCTACGATTCCGAAGGCGCCGAAATCCTTGACGGCATGGCGGGCCTTTGGTGCGTCAATGTCGGCTATGGCCGCGAGGAACTTGCGGAAGCTGCCTACAAGCAGATGAAGGAACTGCCCTATTACAATTCCTTCTTCAAATGCTCGACGCCAACACCGGTCCTGCTCGCCAAGCGGCTTGCGGAAATCGCACCGAAGAGCGTCAATCAGGTGTTTTTCGGCTCGTCTGGTTCCGAGGCTAACGACACCGCGCTGCGGCTGGTTCGCTATTACTGGATGCTTGAAGGCAAGCCTGAGAAGAACCGCATCATCTCGCGCAAAAACGCCTATCACGGCTCGACTGTTGCCGGCACTTCGCTTGGCGGCATGGACGCGATGCACAAGCAACTCGGCGGTGCGGTGCCGAATATCGTCCATGTCATGATGCCATATGCCTATGAACTGGCGTTGCCGGGTGAAAGCGACCACGATTTCGGCCTGCGCGCAGCCAAGGCCATCGAGGACGCCATCCTCGAGGCAGGGGCAGAGAATGTCGCAGCCTTTATCGGCGAGCCGATCATGGGGGCAGGGGGAGTCAAGATCCCACCGAAGAGCTACTGGCCGGAAGTCCAGCGCATCTGCCGCAAATACGATGTGCTTCTGATGCTGGATGAGGTCATCACCGGTTATGGACGCACCGGAGAGTGGTTTGCAGCCCAGTCATTCGGCATTGAGCCGGACACTATCACCACGGCCAAGGCTTTGACTTCCGGCTACCAGCCGCTGTCGGCGTTGCTGGTCGGTGACCGTATCGCTGCCACATTGGTCGAAAAGGGCGGCGAGTTCGCCCATGGCTATACTTATGCCGGACACCCCGTTGCCTGTGCCGTGGCCTTGGCCAACCTGGATATCATCGAGAAGGAAGGATTGGTCGAGCGTGTAAAGACCGACACCGGTCCTTATTTCGCTAAGGCACTGCAGGAGCGCATTGCCGGGCATCCGTTGGTGGGCGAAGTGCGCTCCTTCGGCCTCATGGGCGCGATCGAGATCGTCAAGGACAAGGCGACCAAGGAGCGCTTCGCACCGGCGGGCAGCGCGGCCGTTGTCGTTCGCGATCACGCTATCGCCAACGGCATGATGCTGCGCGCCACAGGTGACACCATGATCCTCTCTCCACCGCTGATCTGGACGCGTGCGACCATCGACTTGGCTTGCGAACGTATAGGCAAGGCACTCGATCTGGCCGCAAAAGATCTACACAAGGCTTGATGCCATGCTTGCGTTGCAGCCGGCCGGGAACGAACGGCCGGCCGCGACGTGGTTTGCCGTTGGTCCAGCGAGAGATATCCATGGCTAAGGCAATAGCCAGCACCGCTCGACCTGCGGGCGGTGCGCAAATTTCATGCTCGCTTCTTGGGTTGTGGCGTTGCGTTTGCCGATCATGGCCGCCGAAATCCGGCACGAGGCGGCATGGAGCGGCGAGCCGTCGGGTCAAGGCCAATTTCCGACGCCTGTCGCGCCACTGGTCCTGAACACGACCCTATAATGCAAAAACCGCGCTCCTTTTGGGAACGCGGTCCTGCCAGATACGCATGGTGTTTCGCTACAAAGCACATACGAAACGTACTAATCTTGCGGGCTCCAGTACGCGAGACCTGATCCGGAGCGCCGGGCGGATGACCGCCTCGCAACCGGTTCTACAGACACATCGTTACCGTGCGGTTATCGAGAGCTTAAGCAAACCTAAATTTGCGGTGTTTTTCGTGACTTAGCGGAAATATGTACTTGGCCGTCAGACGAAAAGAGGCTCGCCGCAACGGCGAGCCTTCTTTATGCTGATGTATGGGATCAGAGTTAGCCGCCGAGGAGGTTGCCAACCGAACCGGGGGACATCTTGCCGGCGCCGCTGATGATCTGCGCCAGGAAGTTCTGGTCCTTGCCGCCGGTCGGCGTGGTGCGGGAAATGAAGTCGAAGACTTTGCCGTCCTTCAGGCCATAGTTGGCAATATTGCTGACGCGACCGTCTTCGCCGAAATAGACGGCGAGAACGCGTTGATCGACCAGCTTCGGCTTGGCGAAGGCCACCGCACGCTCGCGGGTCTGGGAAATGTAATAGAAGACTTCGTTGTCGAAGGTCGCCGTTGTCGAAGGCGTTCCAAGCGCCAACAGCACCTGTTCGCGACTGGACCCCACCGGTACCAGATCAAGCGACTGCTGGTCGACGACATAGCCCTGATGCAAAGTGTCTCGCGGATTCAGGTCGCCGACCATCTTAGAAGTGTTGCAGGCGGACAAGGCTGCGGCTGCCACCAGCAGTGAAGCGAACTGGGCGGGGCGCAACGAAAACGTCGACTTGAATTTCTGCACGCGCAACGACAACTCCATCCAATCAGCCTTGCACGCCGCTTGCGCGGAGTGGCAAAACCGGTAAACCAGCTTTGCCGCCGATGCAACACGGCGTCCTAACAAACAAGGTCTCGGGAGACCGCCTCCGATGTTCCAGCGCCTGTTCGGCCGCGAACGCCAAGCAAACCGCGCAATCACCGAGGCGCTCTACGGTCAAATCGTGGCAGCCGCGCGGCAGCCGCTGTTCTATTCGCACTGGAATGTGCCGGACACGCCGCTGGGGCGGTTCGAGATGCTCTCGCTCCATATGTTCCTGTTTCAACATCGCGTGCATCGCGAGGGAGGCGTTTCAGCTTCTATCGCCCAGGTGCTGATCGACGAGTTCTTCCTGGACGTCGATCATTCGCTGCGTGAGTTGGGAATCAGTGATGTCGGCGTTCCCAAGCGCATGAAGAAGCTTGCCAAGATGTACTATGGCCGTACCGCTGCCTATGCCGATGCGCTGGAGCGTGGCGATGAAGCTGCGTTGATAGCCGCGCTCAGGCGCAATATCACGCCGGATGCAAAGGATTGGCCCGAAGCGTCGCTTTTGGCTGCCTATATAATAGGTGCAGTCGATCACCTTGCCTCGCAATCGTCGGATTCCATTTGCGGCGGCGATCTTACTTTTCCAATAGCTGCCTGAAAGAACGTGGCAATGAAGCAGGAAGAAGCAAAAAGCCCAGTTTCTTTTGAGGTGCATGTCGCCCGGTTGCCCAAAGACGGGCTTCCGGTGGTGTTCGAGGCTGACGAAAAGCAGCGCGAGGCGCTTGCAAAGGCGCATGGGGTGAGTTCCGTCGAATCCTACAAGACGGATTTGCTGGTAACCGCGTGGAAACGCCACGGGGTCAAGGTCAGGGGAGCGGTTGAGGCGAATATCACGCAGGAGTGCGTCGTATCGCTGGAGCCGATCGAAGCTCACATCGAAGAGGAAGTCGAAGGATTGTTTCTTCCGGCTGATTCGAAGCTCGGACGGCTCGGCTTCGATACCGGCGGGGAGCTTATCATAGATGCCGACGGAGCGGACAGCCCGGAGTTGTTTTCGGGCGACACGATCGACGTCGGAGAGCTTGCAGAACAGTTCTTTGGCCTTGCTATCGACCCTTATCCGCGTAAACCCGGCGTTACGCTCGATACTTCGGGTGACAATACGGTTGAAGAAACCGACTTCCAGAAGAAGCTGCGTGAAGCCCTTGGAAAATCCTGAAACGACCCTTGGGGACAAATGTCGGTTGTGCGCCGGACCAAAAACGCTATTTTCGCCGAAATTCAGGGCGGCCAAGATGAATCGTGAGCTAGTCACCGCGTGATCACAATTTCTATCGATGCCATGGGCGGCGACCACGGTGCGAGCGTGGTTATCCCTGCACTCATGACGGTCGCGACACGGCGTACGGATATCCGCTTCATCATCTACGGCGATGAGGCAATCGTACGTCCGGAACTGGACAAGTTTCCAAAGCTGGCCGCTGTCAGCGAATTCGTGCATTGCGAAGTCGCAGTCAAGATGGACGACAAGCCGAGCCAGGCCCTGCGGCACGGGCGCTGGAAGTCGTCGATGTGGAAGGCCATCGAGGCGGTCAAGACCGGGTCGGCGGATGCCTGCATTTCGGCGGGCAATACCGGTGCTCTGATGGCGATGGCGAAATTCTGCCTGCGCACCATGGCAACCATCGACCGCCCCGCAATTGCCGCCATCTGGCCGAATTTGCGCGGCGAGAGCGTGGTGCTTGATGTCGGCGCCACCATTGGCGCTGATGCGCATCAGTTAATCGATTTTGCCATCCTGGGCACCGGCATGGCGCGTTCGATCTTTGGCATAACCCGCCCCACGGTCGGTCTGCTCAATGTCGGCGTTGAGGAAATCAAGGGCCAGGAAGAGGTCAAGGAGGCTGGACGCATGCTGCGCGAGGCCGATATGGCGTCTATGGACTATCGCGGCTTTGTCGAAGGCGACGACATCGGCAAGGGAACCGTCGACGTCGTGGTGACGGAAGGGTTCTCCGGCAATATCGCGCTCAAGACGGCGGAGGGAACGGCCCGCCAGATTGGTGGATACCTTCGAGCCGCGATGAGCCGCACGCTGATGGCCCGCATTGGCTATTTCTTTGCCAAGGGCGCCTTCGACCTGCTGCGCGAGAAGATGGACGTAAGCCGCTCCAATGGCGGTGTCTTTCTCGGCCTGAACGGCATTGTGGTGAAAAGTCACGGCGGCGCCGACTCGTCGGGGTTTGCAGCGGCGGTCGAGCTTGGTTATGACATGGTCCGCAACCGGCTTCTGGACCGGATCGAGGCCGATCTCGACCTGTTCCACGCGCGCAACCCGCACAAGCCGGCAACAAGAAGATCGGTCGTCGAAACCGGCGAAGAAGGATAGGTACGCTTTGATCAGGTCAGTCGTGCGCGGCATAGGCGCTTCGTTGCCCCGCCGCATCATGAAGAACGCCGATTTTGAAGGCATGGTCGAGACGTCCGATGAATGGATTGCTCAACGCACCGGTATTCGTCAGCGTCATATTGCGGCCGACGACGAGACGACTGCTTCGCTTGGTGAAGCTGCGGCGCGCGCCGCGCTTGCCAATGCCAGCTTGACGCCTGCCGACATCGACCTCATCGTTCTGGCGACATCGACGCCCAACAACACCTTCCCGGCGACGTCGGTCGAGATCCAGAACCGTCTTGGGATGCGCCATGGCTTTGCCTTCGATATGCAGGCGGTCTGCTCTGGCTTCGTCTATGCCGTCACCACTGCCGACCTTTACATTCGCGGCGGGCTTGCCAAGCGGGTGCTGGTCATCGGCTCCGAAACATTTTCGCGCATTCTCGACTGGAGCGACCGCTCGACCTGCGTGCTTTTCGGCGACGGCGCAGGTGCGCTCGTTCTCGAGGCCGCCGAAGGCGCGGGCTCAATCGGGGATCGCGGCGTGCTCGCGGCCAGCCTGCGCTCCGATGGCGAACACAAAGACAAGCTCTTTGTCGACGGCGGACCCTCGACGACGGGCACGATCGGTCACTTGAGGATGGAAGGCCGGGAGGTGTTCAAGCACGCGGTTGGCATGATCACCGATGTGATCGAGGCCGTATTTTCGCAGGCTGGCGTTACGGCTCAGGATATCGACTGGTTCGTGCCGCATCAGGCGAATAAACGAATTATTGACGCTTCCGCCAAGAAGCTTGGGATTGCCGACGAAAAAGTGGTTGTGACGGTCAATCTCCACGGTAATACCTCTGCTGCCTCCGTGCCGCTCGCGTTGTCGGCAGCCGTCGCAGACGGCCGTATCAAGCGCGGCGACCTTGTGCTATTGGAGGCTATGGGGGGCGGATTTACTTGGGGTGCGGTTCTCGTGCGCTGGTGAAGTCCGGGCGTCGCAGTCGGTCCTTGACCTTTACGGATCAATTACTTAGGCTCCGCCGTCGCTTTATTGAATGATGTTTTGAGCTGATGGGACGGTCGGATGGGGGGAAAGACACTTACACGTGCTGACCTTGCCGAGGCTGTTTACCGCAAGGTTGGCCTGTCGAGAACCGAGTCGGCCGAACTGGTGGAAGCTGTCCTGGACGAGATTTGCGAAGCCATAGTGCGCGGCGAGACGGTAAAACTGTCTTCTTTCGCCACTTTTCACGTGCGTTCCAAGAACGAACGCATTGGCCGCAACCCGAAAACCGGTGAAGAAGTCCCGATCCTGCCGCGGCGGGTGATGACGTTCAAGGCTTCCAACGTACTCAAGAGCCGCATTTTGCGTTCTCATCAGAACAGCAAGAGCAAGGGCGGCAAGTAAGCCCAGCGTGCCGCTTTGGCTGAAGCGGCGGTTGAAAAGGTCTGCCGGCATTCACGGTGGGCTTGAATATTGCTCTGCAAAGGATTGAAATGAGACTAGGTTCGCGGGGCGCCGCACCTGTCTTTCGATTCGCTTTTGCGTGATTTCCAAAAGATCGGGCGCCGTCGCCGCTGAACGCGTCAAGCGAGGACTGGCCATGGACAAGAGCCCTGATGCCTTCCGCACCATCAGCGAGGTGGCTGAGGATCTGGATTTGCCGCAGCACGTGCTGCGCTTCTGGGAAACGCGTTTCAACCAGATAAAGCCGATGAAGCGGGGCGGCGGCAGGCGATACTACCGGCCGCAGGACGTCGATCTGATCAAGGGCATCCGTCATATGCTCTACGATCAAGGTTACACCATAAAGGGCGTCCAGAAGCTGTTGCGTGAGAACGGCAATCATTTCCTCGTTGCCATCGGCAACGGCGACATGGCTGCTGTGGAGGCTATTGCACAGCGCAAGCAGGCTGATGCCGTGGCGTTGACGCCGGCGGCCCAGCCGCGCGCGCATGATGACGAGATGCTGGTTGGTCAGCCGAAGGTGAAGCCAAGCCGCCGCTTCTTCGGAATGGGCAAAGCGGACGATGAGGGGCCGGTGCAGCCGGACGGCGGCAAGCTTTCTCGGGACAACCGCGCCTTGTTGCAGGAGGCGTTGTTTGATCTTCTGGAATGCAAACGCCTGCTTGACCAGGTCCGGTAGGCTTTGCGATCAGCCGCCGTCGGTTGACCCGGTGAACGTTCCAGGGAACGAATGACAGCCAGGCTCGTTGGATTTCCTTCTCAGTTGATAAGGAAGGACTATCGGCATGGCATTTTCATCGATCAGCGATATCGATCTTGAGAAGCAGGTTGCGAACCTGTCGAAAGAACTGGCGGCACTGAAAAAGGAGATGTCGAGGCGGGGCGGGGGCCTCTATGCTGACGGTCGCGAGGCTGTTTCGGACTATTACTCGGAGCTTGCCGAACGTGTGGCCGATCGGCTTCCCGATCTGCGCAGCCGGGCAAAGGCGCTTGAGAGTAGTGCGTGGGAGCATCCTGCCACTGCTGCAGCCGTTGGCTTTGTCGTTCTTGGGCTACTTGCGACGTTGCTTTTCACTAGGCGGTGACCCACCGCGTGAAACTCGGGGATCGGGGAAAATGGTCGGAGTGGCGGGATTCGAACCCACGACCCCTTGACCCCCAGTCAAGTGCGCTACCGGGCTGCGCTACACTCCGAACCGCGTGAAGCCTTATAGTCTGCCTTGTTGCGGCGCAAGGCCTAAAACCGGGGGGAAGACAAGAAGCCGATATTCTAGGGCAATCTGCGGTAATCCGTGGTGGAAAGTCCCACGGAAAGCCCCACGGATGTTCATGCCTCGTTCGCCCGGTTGCGGCGGGTTGAGGAATCGGCCGGCGCAGAAGCCGCCTCAAGCGCGTCCCGAATGTCGTCATGGACGGCGTGGGCGTATTTCGTCGTCGTTGTGATGTTTGCGTGTCCCAGCAGATTCTGGACGACCCTGAGATTGGACTTGCGCAGAACACGCGTCGCCGTGGTGTGGCGGGTGTCGTGGAAGTGGAAATCGACAACACCGGCGCGGTCGACCGCACGGCGCATCGCCGACTTCAACGCCGAGTCGCTCAGCGGATACCGCTCACCGCGCACCTGCATCCGGTCCTTGTATTTGCGGGTTCGCTTGGCGACGAAGGTGAATACCTTCTCGGGATGGTGGCCCTGTTCCGCCCATAGCAGCTCGTAAAGCGCGCTGGACATGGGAATGATCCGCTCGCGTCCGAATTTGCCGATGACCCGGAACTGGCGGTTGAAGAAATCCACCCGCGTCCAGATCAGCCCGATGATCTCCATACGCCGGCAGCCGGCAAGAAAGGCGAAGCGCACAGCTACGTCGTAACCGCGCTCCAGTTTTCCCATCAGGGCGTCTTCCTCGTCCGGCCGGGCCTCCCTCACTCGCTCTTGCGGCTCGGGCAAGAGATGATCGCGCCACCGGATCCTGTTGGTGCGGACGCCCCAAAGGTCGCGAGCCCGCAACATCACCTGGCGCAACGGCTGCGTCGCTGTTCGATTGACGGTTGCCGCCCCGACACGTTTGCGCGGCGGCTCCGGTGTACCCTTCGGCAGAGGCTTTTTCCTCCGGATCGGCACGAATTCGCCCCGTCGCTTCGCCACCATGGCTGCGACCTTGCCGTCGTCGATCTCGCTGAGCAGCGTCGATGATCCGAGTTGGGATTCCAGCCAGGCCAAAGCCCACATCGTATTCCGCTGGTTGGTGTGGTGCTGGCCGACTTCGTTCCAGTAGCGAGCGAAGGCTGCTGAAAGTGTCAGTTCGTTGCTGTTCAGTGCCTTGTCAGCAGCAATCTGGGCTTTGATTTCCGCGCGGCGGGCCTTTTCTACGTCCTTGGCTTCGCGCTTAACAGTCTTGCCCGTGCTGCCTGAAAATCGGCGACCACCGAGCTCGAAATCGTATGAATAGGTGCCGTCCGTGGTGTCTTTACGGATGTAGACGGACATGCCCGCTTCTTCCTTTTTTCCAGCCAAGCTTCGAGGTCCGCGGGCTCAAACCTTGGCGTCTCGCGCTTGCCGCCCCGCCCGATGTTCACGTAGGGCAGTTCGCCCGCCTTGCGCATCAGCCGCAACGTGTCTTCGCTGACGCCAAGGTGGGCGGCAGCCTCAGCTGGTGTCAAGAGGCGGCTCAAAACAGCCTCCGGTTTTCCGGCTGCCGGCAGGCCGGGCATGTGTGGGTGTAGGGCTGTGCTTTGGCGCTGCCGGCGATGCGTGGCTTGGAGCCGAACAGGTCGGACGTGTCGGTCGCCTCGGCCTTCGGCTTGGCGGGGCGGATGAGCCAGCCGGCCGTCTTTGCGTCCGACAGCATCACCGCGAAATCCTCGTCGGCATAGGTGTTGGGATAGCTGGCTGGGCATGTGTCGCAGCAAACCTGGTTGCGGCCATCGAGGCGCTCGATCATTGAGTTACCCCAAGCGATCTCAAGAGATTTCTGGTGTCAGCCCAGCCGGCGTGGCCGGTCCACGAGGCCAGGAATTTGCCAAGCCGGTCAGTGTCGCCGGCAGCGTGGTAGCCGGCGATCTTGCGCCTGGCGCGCTGGACGCTGTCCTTGCGCAGAAGCTTGTGGCTCGGCCAGATGCGGTAGCCTAGGAAATTGACGCCACGGCTTACCGGCTGGACCGACCATTTAGAAAACCGCAGTCCGAGACGGTCGCGGGAGAACGCCTCGATGTCGTCGCGGATCCTGCGCAGGTGCTCGATCGACGGGCCGAACACAACGAGATCGTCCATGTAGCGGTGCCAGTGCCGCTCGCCGAGGTCTTGCTGCAGATGCCGATCCAGTTCCCCGGCGTAGACGTTGGCGAAAATCTGTGACACCAGACTGCCGATTGGTAGGCCGATGCCGCTTTGCGGGACCATCTGCGCGATCAGCCGCAGCGTCGCCCGGCAGGATATCTTGGCTTCGATCAGGTTCCAGAGCGCGCCGCGCTCGATCGAGGCGAAGTAGCGGCTGAAATCCGTCTTCAGGACATAGATGGGTTCAGCACCGCGTGTCAGGTGGCGCAGCTCGGCTTGCACGGCAATGGTGCCGGCATGTGTGCCCTTGTCCTTTCGGCAGGCGTAAGAGCGCGGCAGCAGCGTTGCGTCGAAGATCGGTTCAATGACCGCGCAGAGCGCGTGCTGCGCGACGCGATCGCGAAACGGCAGGGCGGATATCTGCCGCCGTTTCGGATCGAATATCTCGAATGTGTGTGGCGTGCCCTGGCGATAGCTGCCGTCGCGCATCTGGGTGGCCAGCCGCTCCAAATTGAGCGGGGAGAATTCCTTGAACTCCAGATGGCCTGGCGTCAGCCGTCGCCCGCGCGCCGTGCGCCGGTAAGCCGCCATCATGTTTACGTCGGCCGTGATCGGTCCAATCAGGTTGCGGTGATGTTTAGCCATGGCGATGCACCGGTTCGAATTGCCGGCCGCGGGTTTCGACGGCGCTGCCGCTACTCCCCGCTATGCCGGACCCTGCAGGGTGTTCGCCGAAGCCGGATGTTCGGGCTGACCACCCATGCGAATGCGAGCATCCGCGGGAAGCGAGCCGGCGCGGCCGTAGCCGCCGCCGAGCCGGAAAGGCGTGGTCACTGCGGCCCCGCGCGGAGATGTTGTCGTTGGAGTTGTCCGGCCAGTTGTCGAGGTTCGCGTAGCGCGAGCCCGAGTTGTCGCCGTTGATCCACGACCCGCCGAAGATGGAGGGACCTGTCATCGTTTCCCCGTTCACCCGTTGCGCATCCCGCCGATCCAGCTTCCAAGCATCGCACCGACCTCTGCGAGCAGCTTCAAGGCTGCCCTGTGTTGGCCGGGTGTGATGATCCTGATTGCTGGGTCGGCGGCGAAACGCAGCCAGAAACGCAGCGTCGCCAGATTGGCGTCCGCCGCATATAGCCTCGAAGCCTGTCGCGACTTCGCGGCCTGGTAGAACAAGCCGACCTGCTCGACCATCACGTCCAGCAGTGCATCCCGAAGCTTGCCATGCCGGCGCGGACAGCGCTGGACGATCGGGTAAAGGTATGCCATCGCCGCCTCGTAGCGCTCGACGATGGCAAGTCCGGTTCTGCTGGATGGATTGTCGGTAATCATGATCGGCCCATATATGCCGGCGCTTTCGCGCCGCTCAGGCAAGCTTCAGGTGGTCACTGCGGCCCCGCGCGGAGATGTAGCCGAAGGAGTTGTCCGGCCAGTAGACGAGGTTCGCGTAGCGCGAGCCCGAGCTGTCGCCGTTGATCCACGACCCGCCGAAGACGGAGGGACGGGGGTCTGCCGGATGCCCGTCCGTGCCCCAGACCCACATGTTGCCAGTGGCCTGCATGATACCGAAACGGCTGGTGCGCGGTGCGTCCAGGCCTGTCACCTTCGGCTCGTTCCTTGCCGAACTGCGCTCGGTCACGCCAAAGGCGGCGGTGAAGAATTCTTCCGCGCCAAGCAGCTGCTTGCCGTGATGGGCATAGATCGCGACGGCCGTGGCAAAGTCGAGCTTCTTCGTCTTGCCGTTGCCGTCCGTCGAGACCGGCAGGGATACGCCATCGGCAATCGTCTCACCGTGGCGCGACGTGCCCTTCGCCAGATGGTCGGTTCCCAACAGGTAGATGTCGCACCAGATGCGCATGCCATGCTGTTCGACCAGCGCCATGCCGCGAGGGTCCGGGCAAAGTGGACGAAACCCTGCGTCCCAGCACGAGCAAGGGTTGATGGCAGGCGTCGCATCGCCACCGGCGCATGCGGTGGCATTTCCTCCCGGCGCGAAATGGAAACCGCCGATTGCGTCGGCCGGCATTGCGTCGCCGCAAGCAATGGCGAGCAGCTTTCCTTCGTCGATCCGTATGGCATAGTCCCCACCTGTGACGAGATCGGGCAGGGTGACGGGCGCGTCTTTCTCGAAGGCGTTTCCTTCGATGATCGTTCCGGCGCGGATGAGGATGGAGGTTGGGCCGGTCACGCTAAAGATCGGCGCGGTGGCATCTGGCCGGACTATAGCTACCGGCGCGGCCGGGGTGGATGTTGCAATATTCATGGCTTCGTTCCTGGTTGGAGAGGGGGAAGCCGGCGCTTTCGCGCCGGTCAGGCAAGGGTCAGGTGGTCACTGCGGCCCCGCGCGGAGATGTGGCCGTTGGAGTAGCCCGGCCAGCTGCCGAGGTCCGCGTAGCGCGAGCCCGAGTCGTCGCCGTGGATCCACGACCCGCCGAAGATGGAGGGACGGGAATAGTCTGGATCGCCATCCGTGCCCCAGACCCACAGGTTGCCGGTGGCCTGCATGATGCCGAAACGACTGGTGCGTGGTGCGTCCAGCCCGGTCTTTTCCGGATCGTCGTCGGCGGATGACTTTTCGGTCACTCCATAGGCGGCGATGCGGAACTCGTCATAGGTGAGAAGCTGCTTGCCGTGATGGACGTAGATCGCTGCGGCCGTGGTATAGTCGAGCTTTTTCGTTTTGCCCTTGCCGTCCAGTGCGACGGGCAGGGAGCGGCCGTCTGCGATCGTTGCGCCATGGCGCGACGTGCCCTTGGCCAGGTGGTCGGCGCCCAACAGGTATATGTCGCACCAGAAGCGCATGCCGTCCTGTTCGATCAGCGCCATGCCGCGCGGATCGGGACATGCAGGACGGAAACCGGCATCCCAGATGGAGAACGGATTGATGGCGGGCTCGCCGTCGCCGCCTGCGCGGGCTTCTGCGTTGCCGCCCGGTGCGAAATGGAAGCCACCGATGACGTCTGCACCGGGCAGGCCCGTCGCCAATGTCGCGACCGCGACCCGGTCATCCGCGGCGCTGATGGTGACATAATAGTCGCAGCCGGCCGCCAGTTCCGGCAATGCGACGGGGAAGGGCTTTTCAAATCCGTCGAAGCCATCCGCGAAGGTGAATTCAGCACCTGCACGAATGGATAGCGCGCGGGGTCCGGTAGTCGCGAAGACGGGGATTCCGGCTAACGGGCGCTTGATGGCGGACGAAACGTCGGGTTTGCAAATTGCGGCGGTATTCATGAAAGTTCTCCAGTTGAAAAGGGGTGTCAGGCGTTTGAGTTCACCTGTTTGGTGAAGCGCTCGGTTGCCTGCTGAACCGCTGCCTCTACGAGCGCGCAGGCCGTCGCGGGCTCCACGCCATAAGCGTGGGTGTTGAGAAGCATCCCGGCGACGATGACGCTCTCGATGACAACCATCAGTTCGCCGCTGCTGTCCGTGTCGCGCCCGGCTTTGCGGACGAATTCCGCGACAAGCGCGTTGTGCTTCTCGTGCGGTTGCATCAGCGCGCCCCAAGCTGATCGCGGTCGTTCGACGCCAGAGCGGCAAGCGTGCGGAGTTCCGGTGCCGGCAGGCTTTGGCGCGGAGCGCCGCGATCAAGCCAGTCGAGAACGGTTTTCGCCGCGCGCGCCGCTTCCCTGTCCTGTTGGGGAACTTCGGCTGTGCGCATCTGGCCGGGGGATGGAGCGGCGTTCATGCCAGCACCGGGAGCCAGAGCACCGCGGCGCACAGGAATGCGCACATGGCAAAGAAGCTGATGAGGTCGTGCGCCATGTCAGCCAATCCTGCGCTCGGCCAGCCGGTTGGCGCGGTCACGCGCGGCGGCGACATTGTCTTCGCTCAGGTCGGCGCGGGTGAAACCGCGCAGCGCCAGCGCGTGGGCATCGACGATGCGGTTGGAGCCGGTGAGTTCCAGCATGGCGTCGGCCAGGCGTTCGACCAACGGGCGCCTGGGGGCAAGGCGCGCCTCGCGTGCGGCGGCGATCTTGGCGTGGGAAGCGGCGGCCGTCTCGGGAAGGGTGACGAATTGCAGCATGACATTTCTCCATCGCGGGAGTGCGATGGGGTGGAGAAATATCACGCAGCGTGAATTATGCAAATGAAAAATTCACGCAGTGTGAATTTCGATGTGTTACCGTATTGCGCTCTCTAGGAAAATTGACCTATTGTTGTTCCTGTAATGTTCTCGGAGGGCTAGTATGGAAAACCTCAAAATTCAGACCGATCCCCACATCAAGAGGTTGGCCTGCCAGCTTTATACCCAATTGCCAGAAGACAAGCGTGAGGCGCTGCAAGTGCTGCGCTATGTGAGGCAGATTATCTTTTGTCTGGGGGAAGAATGGGAAACGGTTAGCAGGTCTGCGCCTATCCTGCCTTTTTCCCATGATGCGAAAGGTCAGGGAGTGTCTCTAAGAGCCGTGCAGGGAGGCCTGAGCGAAGCCCAAGATAAAGCCAATCCAGAGTGATTCCTGTCTTGGCCTGAATAAGGATCGCCACGTCCAGATCTGGGCGACGTAGCCCCTTCAGGTAATTGTTTAGAGCAGGTTGACTGATGCCAACCAGCGCGGCGAAGCCGGATTGATTAAGGCTCAATGCGGCGATCAACGCGTTGAGCCGCATCGCAATATCTTCGTTGGAACGTCCACCATCAGCCATGTCTTTTGATGCCACATTCACGTCGTGAAAAAAAATAACGCGTGATGGCTTGTCAAAAATTCACGCAGCGTGATAATTGGGGTTATGGACACCCCTGTCGATACCCTTGTGAACAAGCTTGGAGGCCTTACACGGGCGGCCAATCTGCTTGGAATCAAAAACCCGAGCGTGGTCGCGAACTGGAGAACGCGAGGCCGTGTGCCGGCAGAGAAGGTGCTTGAGATCGAGGGGCTGACTGGCATTTCTCGCCATGTCTTACGCCCGGATGTATTTGGCCCGGCACCGGTGGAGGCAGCAGAATGAGATCGCTCGCCTTCGATCGTGCCGTTGCAGATCATGGGCTGACCGCCGTGCGCCAGATGAGCGCCGAAGGTTGTCCCATCCTGCCGGTTCCACCGTTTGCCATCGCGCCGGCCCCCCAAGAGCCCGACCGCGTGGACGCCGCCGAGGCTTCGCCTCCAGTCTCGGCGGCCTTCCTTCACTTCACCGAATCCGGCCTTGCACAGCCGGATATGACCGCGCCGGTTCGCCCCCCCAAGCCTTTCGCCTGCGCGGTCACCTCTTTGACGCAGAGTAGCGCAGCTGTGGAAGCGCGGGCGGCTCATAACCGCCAGGTCGCCGGTTCGACTCCGGCCCCTGCAACCAGCCTTTCCCGCCCCTCCCTCCCTGCGGATGATGACGGCCGTCCGGGCATACCAAGTTCCGATGCGCTGGCGAAGGGGCAGGCCGGCATGGCCGAACGAAACGCCAAATCGGGACACGCCGTCACTCTTTCCGAACCAGCCATGATCCTGCTGCGCGCCATCGCCGCCTATGAACAGGTGGACGATGCCGCCGCGCTGACCATGGCGCTTGCGACCCATGCCACCAAGATCGGGGCAGGGCCTCTGGCGCGCGCCGCTCTCGACCAGATCGAGCGGCAGCGCCACGGCGATATCACCGACGTGCCGGAGTTCCGGCGCAGCGGCGAAAGACGATTTGTCCTCACGCCGAAGGCTCCGGACGGGGCGTTCGCTGATGCGAACGACGCCCGGTCGGGCTTGCGGCCGAAGGCCGATATCAGGAGCGGCGGACCATGACGACATTTGCTTGCGGGCCTCCATAGGGAAGTAACACCCGCACACTGAATCTTTCGAACCCTTCCCGCCACGGGAAAGCACGCTGGGATTTCCCGGCGTGGGAAAGTTTTTGCGCATTCGAGGAGCGCGACATGATCGAATTCACGAACCGTGACTTTGGGAAAGTGCGCAACGCACAGGCGCAACTTGTTGAAGATGCCGGTGTGGCCAAGGTGATGGAGATCACCAACAAATCTAAGTCTGTCGTCTACCGCTGGAAGGACGATAAGGCGTCAGACCTGATGTCTCTGACGGAAGTGATGCAGCTCGAGGGGTATCTGCGCCGCCCTGTCGTCTCGCAGGAAATGATCTGGTTTCTCGGCTGTGAGATTGGCGGCGCGCCTCATTCCGTACGTGAAAGCAATCTCTCGCTGCACGTCGCCGAGATGGTGGAATACGCCAGCCGCCTCGTTGTCGAGACGGCACGCGCGAAGGCCGACAACGTCGTCACACCTAGCGAGGCAACCCGCTTGCTGGAGTTACTGGCAAGCTTGGAGCGTCTGGTTCCTGCAATCAAAGATACGCTCGTTGGGGTGAAAGTGGACGGCCCGCTTAAGGTCGTGTCCGGGCGTGAAGCATGAGAACCGTCGCCGAGATGATCGACGGTCGCGCCGCTCCGACCGTTTCTGGCTGCTTTTCAGCAGGGCTCAAGCTGGTGGACCTCTCCAGCCATGAATGCCGGTTCCCGCTGCATGGCAACGGCGCTGAGATGCGCTTTTGCGCTGTCGAGGTTCCGCCCGGCGACTGGATGCCCGGATTTTCCGGCGGCTCATACTGCCGTTTTCACAAACTGATTTCAGTCGGGCGCGGCACGGAAGCCGCGCGCAGGGCGCCGGGCGTGCTGGCGAGGGTGGGGTGAAGTGACCCTTTCCGAGACCCAAGCTCTCAAATGGCTGGCCGATCGTGGCGGCGACGGCGTCTTCGCCGGCCGTGACCATCAAGCTCTGCTCGCGCGCGGCGAAACCGCGCCGTTCATTCGCTCGACCTGGAACGCGCTGGCCACTCAGGGCCGCGTCGAATTCTACGGCAACCGCCGTCTCCGCATCGTCCAACCCGAAAGGAAAACATCATGAGCCGCGTTCTGCGCTCCTTCCGTGAAATGCTCGGCCTTCTGTCGCGCGGGGATTTCTCGCGCCATTGCGACAAGCTTCTGAACGAAGCCATCGACGCGCTTGAGGCCAGCCCGGCCGACAAATGCAAGGCGGAGATCACCGTCAAAATCACGCTCGACTACGAGCTTGGCCGCGTCGACATCAAAGCCGACGCCAAGTCGAAGCTGCCCGACACCGTGAAGTTCATGAAAACGCCATTCTGGACGATAGACGGGCAGCTTTCCGTCGAACACCCGAACCAGATCGACATGTTCGGCTCGCCACGCGCGGCGGCGCACGACGATGCCGACGACGAGGCCGCAACGGCCTGACCTCTCAACCCAGCCCTGAAAGGAAACCGCCATGGCCGATCAACAGAAAGTTCCGCTCGATGCGCATGGCATCGAACTTATTACCGCGCTTGCCACCGAAGGCGTTGCACCGGCGACGGTCAACATCACCACAAGCGGGCTTGGCGCAGGCCTGCCTCCGTCCGTTCCTGTCGCCTTCGACCGCAAGGCGCAATCCTTCCGTTCGATCCGCCCTCTGATCGAGGAATTCCGGACCGATCCGGCGCGGCGCAAGGGCACGGCCCATGTCGATACGCTGCAAAGCTTCATCGACCTGATCAACCGGCACAAGGATGAGCGCAGCGCCCTGTTCGGCAAGACGGCATGGCCGGAGCCGAAGCTGACCGCCGTGCTGAACTACGATACGGCGGACGGCGAGGCGCGTTCGCGCGACCATCGCATCGTCTATGCCTTCCCGCTGACGGAGGAATTCAAGGCCTGGGTTGGCACGAACGCCAAGCCGATGGACCAGGAAGTGTTCGCGGCGTTCCTGGAGGAACATTCCGCCGAACTTGCCGCGCCGTCCGATGGGGAACGTTCCGAATACGAGCGGCTGTTCAACGAGAAGATGGCGACGCCTTCGGAAGTCGTCGCGCTCTCGCGCCACCTTGAAGTCTTCGTTGCGGCGCGCGCCAAGCAGGGCATACGCCTGCAAACCGGCGAACGCGTGGTGGAGTTTTCCGAGGAACACCAGAACGCCAAGGGCGAAGCCGTCATTATTCCCGGCATCTTCATGGTTTCGGTGCCGGCCTTCATCGACGGCGATGCCGTGCGCATTCCGGCGCGGCTACGCTACCGGATCGCCGGCGGCGCCATCAAATGGTTCTATCAGCTCTATCGCTGGGAATTCTACCTGCGCGAACAGGTTGGCTATGACCTGAAGACTGCGGCTGACGAAACCGCGCTGCCGGCCTTCGAAGGCTCTCCGGAAGCGTGATGACCGGCGCGCTCGCAATCGCCGACGATACCCTGCCGTCTCTTGTCAAAGAGGCGGCGGCGGTGCTTGCGGGGGCGGCAAGCGCTGCGGAAGTGCTGTCGGCCCAGGACATGGCGACCACGATCTACGACGCCGCCAAGCGCGCCGCGCGCCTGCAGAAGGCGAAGTCGGTCGACATCGCAAAGGCAGCGATCACCAAGCAGTTCGTCGAAAAGACGGGACTGGCGGTGGCGGAATGAGCGCCATCCGAAAGGAAGTCATCATCGGCGATTGCCGGCTGCTGCTGGGCGATTGCCTCGAAATCCTGCCGACGCTCGACAAGGTCAATCATGTCATTACTGACCCGCCGTACGAAGACGAATTGCACAAGGCCATAGGCCGTATTCGCCGCAATGACGGTCGGGAAATGATACAGGATCTTGGCTTCGGCGGAATCAATTCCTCTCGCGCTGACATCGCTTCATCCATCGTGAATATCTCAAAAGGGTGGGCGCTCATCTTCACGCTTGCCGAGGGCGTGCGCGCTTGGCGCGACGATTTGCAAGCCTCTGGCGCGAAGTGGGATACGGTTCTGGTTTGGATCAAGCCAGATGCGTCACCGCGCTTCAATGGGCAGGGGGCAGCGCGCGGGTTTGAGAATTGCGTCACGGTTTGGTGCGGAACTGGCTATCGTTCATGGAATGGAGGCGGCAAGCGCGGTGTCTATTCTCATTGCGTAAACGTCGGGCGGGATGGTCGCCACCCGACTGAAAAACCGATTCCGTTGATGACGGACCTCGTAGCTGATTTCACGCAGCCGGAACAAACCATTCTGGACCCGTTTATGGGTTCAGGGACAACGGGCATAGCTTGCCTAAAACTCGGTCGTTCGTTCATCGGCATAGAGCGCGCCGAAACCCACTTTGAGACAGCCTGCAAGCGCATTCAGGACGCGCACAACCGCCCTGACATGTTTGTGGCACAGCTCCAACCTCAGCCGGTGCAAGGGGATCTGGAGCTATGAACGCCATCCGAAAGGAAGTCATCATCGGCGATTGCCGGCTGCTGCTGGGCGATTGC
>CAZROU010000016.1:0-84924 GCA_964601795.1 uncultured Mesorhizobium sp.
GCACACCCTTCACACGGGTGGGGTCGTAGGTTCAATCCCTACATCGCCCACCATTCCTTTCGCCTTGACTGTAATGACGGGCTCTAGCGGCTCAGGCTGGCTGATCGCCAGTTCCAATGGTCTCGGCCCTGAAGCGAACTACAACCTCCGAATTAGACAAATGCGGTGGAGCACATGCCGAGCATCGCCTGAATGGGCGATTGTCGGTTTTCTGGCTTGTGGTAGCGTCTCGCTTTGGCAATCGCGTCAAGGAGGCGTGGCATGGCCAAAGTTTCTCTTAGGGCATTGTGGTTTATGTCAGCCGCTTTTGCGCTGATATTTCCTGCCGCTGCAAGCGCGCAAAGCGGACCATGTGAACTTGACGCATCCGGCGAGCTTTATTGCTACAGCAACAACAATCCCAACATGCTGGAATCTTCCTGCCTGACATATGCGGACCCGAAATATTGCCTTCCGTACCACCAGCGTGCCTGTCAGGTGAATGGGTTTGCTCTGGCATGCCGGATGGCGAATCTAGGGCAGAATTGCGTGGGAGGCGACCCGGCCGGATGTAACTATTATATGCAAATCCTGCAAGCGAACCGCGCCTGTAACCTTGAGGGCAACCAACAGGCCTGTAGTTGGATTGTCCAACAAGGGCTGTAAACTTTCCATCCATTTTTGTCCGGAAGCATGTCTGGCATTTGGTGCGCAGCATTTTTCAAGAGCTTGAATATTAGGTGCGCTGGAAGCTTACGCGTCAAGTTGGCTGCTGCCAGTTGCGTCGCCGTTAACGACAAAACCAAGCGAGACGTGCGGGGGACTACGCTTAGTGTATCATACGCATTGGGGCGGCAGGAGCCAGCCATGAGCGTTTGTCCTATCTGCTGCGGAACCAGAAAAATCATTCTTCCCGTTCGCGGCGACGATGCAACCGCGCCCGCCCAAACACATCGCGAATACGCATGCCCCGAATGCGGAGGCCATATCGATGCGGAAGATGTCGCTGTGGCTGCCGCCTTAAAGATCGATTTCGGCGACTCATACGAGCCGGACGACGAGGACAACATATCAAAGGGACGGGCTATCGAAGCGGTCATGGATGCGCTTCGGCTGGTCATCGAGCAGCATCGGCCCCGGTAAAAAGCTGCCTAGCTCTATCGATCGAATAATCTGACAAAACGGACAGACGTCGTCCAAGAGGCAAGGTGATTCTAGCTGACAGTGAATGCTCAAAAATCGATACTCTGCCGACGACCATTCAAAGCTTGGCTTGTGCTATCAAATTGGCCCCTAAGATGGCAAATCCCAATTTGATACAGAGTGATCGAGAGAACAAGAAAACGTATATTTATCAATAGGTAATTAGATTTCCGAGAGTCGGTTTCTCACAACGATAACCATCTATCAACAGGTGTTTTTGGGAACTCCAAAAGTCCAATTGCGAAGCTAAAATTTTTGCTCTATCTCCCGTTATATCGGCATCTGCTGATGTACCGGTGGAGACGCCCAGCATGAGCATACCAGTAGCGGTGACGCTTACCATTTCGACCGCTGTCGATACGGAATACTCCGCCGACGATCATATCCATGACATCGTCTTGAGTGCGCAAAGCATGTTTTGCTCTTGCGACGTGAAGGTCGTGGATTTTCAAGTCGGCGTAGAAAACGAAGCGCACCAGATCACCACAAACGGCAACCAAGCTCCCTGATCTCAGGGGGGCTTGGCCCGCCGGCAAAGCTTCGACCCCTATCAGCTTGCAGGGACGCGAACGGCTTCCGTTGCATCCAGCGCCTGCCTCAGACGCGTGTCGCGATCATAGACATCGCCGAAATATTCGACCTTGCCCGACAGATCCGGCCATGCCGTAAAATAAGCGACATAGACCGGAATCTTTCGAGTCACCTTTTCCGAAGAATGGCCCTGTTTCAATTTCTGCGCGACGTAGTCGACGGAGGTGCCAAGCACTGCTGCAGCCATGCCGCGCGGGTCCTGCAGGCGCACGCAGCCGTGGCTGAGGGCGCGCATATCGCGCTGGAAGAACGCCTTTTGCGGTGTGTCATGCATGTAGATGGCATGCTTGTTGGGGAATAGGATTTTCAATTCACCCAGCGCGTTCGCCTCACTGGGAGCCTGGCGCACGCTGAACGGCACCTTGCCGCCGTACTGGCTCCAGTCGATGGACGAAGACGGTATGCGGCGACCCTTGGCGTCGGTTACTTCGTATCCTGAACGGTCGAGGTAGTCGGGATCGCTGCGCAAGCGGGGCAGCATTTCGTTGACGATGATGGACTGCGGCACGCCCCAATAAGGGTTGTAGTCGACCTGTTCGATCTCGTCATAGAAGAAACTGGTCTGGTTCGAGACCTTGCCGATGACCACGCGGGTCTTCAGCTTCTCCTCGCCGCCGTCGATATAGCTGGCTGTAAAGGCAGGCTGGTTGATGAAGACCCGCGGGCTGCCAAGATCGGACGGCAGCCAGCGCAATTGCTCCAGTGCGATCTTAACCTTCTCCAGCCGGTCAGCCTTCGAATTTCCGGCAAGGGCTGCAACTGTGCGCGGACCGACGACGCCGTCAGGCTTCAGCCCCGTCTTCTTCTGCACAGCTTCGAAGACCGGCACGAGTTCGGGCACATAGGTTTCACTGGTTGCCAACCGCGCCAGTGTCTCGCCGAAATCGGCACCCATTTGGTCATCCAAATTGCGGGCAATCAGGGCCAGGAGTTTCGGTAGTTCGGCACTGGTTTCACCCGGCTTCAATAGAAGCTTCGGATCGACGACGATCTCGTTTTCAGCACTCGCCTCCAGACTTTCCAATTCGATGCGAAGCGCCTGATACTCCGGATTTTGCGGATGGCGTGATTCCAGGTAGGCCCTCGCCTCCTGCGTATGAGCCAGCGTCTTGAGGACAGCCGGCATATCGAGGGGCTTGGCCGGGAAGTCGTAATAGCCGGATATGCGATTTGGTTCGATGCGGCCTTGCTGGGCATCATGAACGTAGCGCAGTACGCGCGCCGACAATGCCATCTCGAAACGGATGAGGTCCTTCAGACGACCGGCGGTGTCGTCCGGCGAATAGGCAGCGGCCGGTATAGACACTGCATAGTCGGCTGGCTCGAGCCCATGACTTGCCGCCTCGCCCAATACACGCACCGTCTTTTGCCCGCGCGCATTGACAGAGGTGCCCGACACCCAGATGAAATCCGGATTTGCCGAATAATAGGAAATCAATGCCTTGGCGATGGAAGGTTCTGCTGTGAGTTCGAACGCGTCCAGCCCCGCCAACGCTTCCCGGAATGTATTCCCAGTCAGAGTTGGTGCAAAAGCCGCATTTTGCGGCGTCGAAGAAAGCGCAGAAAAATCGACCCGGACCAGACGGTCGGGCTTGTAGGTATTGTAGGTCGGGCTTGAAATCTTGGTAACAGCAACTGGCTTCTTCGGCGTGGGTGGTGGGGGAAATTCGCCTTGCAGCCGCGTGCCCTGCCGGGGCTGGCCGCCGAACAGCATATCGAACAGCCCCTGCGCGCTGGAAGGTTGGGGACCGATTGCCAGGCTGGCGGCGAGCGCAGCCAACGGCAACAAGACGGATCTTTTTCGAAATGATTGCATGTATCACCCGCTCCGGAGCTTGTCCGGACCCCGTTTTGTTGCCCGTCGAGACTTTGGGGCCCGCGGGTGGCGCATGTAAGGCGTAGATATACTGATTCACCCCGATTTGGTTAAGCTTTCATGAATTTTGCGCTGATGTTGCACATTGGCTGCACCAATATCCGGCCTCGGCCTGTCTCCTTCGTCCAATGGCGGGATGGGTTGCAATATGCAAGTTTGCGCAAGGCCGGTGAGTTGAAAGGGCTTCAGAAATGAGAAAAGGGTTTCGCGAAATGCTCGATGAGGCGAATGCCGAAATCGAGGCGGTTTCGCCCGACGAAGCGGCGGCGCTGCTTGACGACGAGAATACAATCTTCGTTGATCTGCGCGACCCAAGGGAAATCGAGCGGGAAGGCAATATCCCGGGGGCCAAGCATTGTACGCGCGGCATGCTCGAGTTCTGGATTGACCCTGACAGCCCGTATCACAAGCCGTTCTTCGCATCGGGCAAATCGTTCGTCTTCTTCTGCGCAGGCGGCTGGCGCTCGGCGCTTGCGACGAAAACCGCGCAGGACATGGGACTTGAGCCGGTCAAGCACATATTGGGTGGCTTCACGGCCTGGAAGGAAGCAGGCCTGCCTATCGAACCGGCCAAGAAGAAGTAGCGAGCCTACGCTTCAGTGGAGTGATGTCCTGGCAACCGGCTCGACAAAGCCCACCGCACGCTCGACGACAGCAGGGTCTGAGAGAATGCGGCGATGGCCGAGGCCGTTGGCCCAATAGAGTTCGACATGAGGGCCGGCGGCAGCATAGAGCCTCGCCTGCTCGGCAGACACTTCCCGGTCGTCCGGCGCGTGGATCACCAGCGTCGGCACTTGCGTTACGGCAAGCTGGCGATCGCCGACGAAATCGGATAGCGGGCGACCAGCAATGCGCTTGACGCGCCCGTCCACTACGGTGCGGGAGCGCGGACCGACATTGAGTATCTGGCTGAAGCCGTCGAATACCAATGGCAGTGAACTCGGCGCGGCCACAAGCACAAGGCGTTTTGTAACCAGCTTTGGCAGGCCTGCAATCGAGCCCACGGCTGCGTTGACGGCAACCGCACCGCCAAAGGAGTGCCCGACGACGGCCTCGAACGGGCCAAACCACTGTGCCGCCTGGCAGGCGGCCTCAACCGCGCCGACCATGGTGAGGCGACGACCCGTTGACTGGCCGTGACCTGGAAGATCGAGCGAAACGACCTTGTAGCCGGCGCTGCGAAAACCTTCGATCAGGGCGCGCATATATTCCGTGCGCGACCGCCAGCCGTGGATGACCAGAACAGTGCCGGCTCGCGCCCTGCCCGGCTCTGGGCGAAACTCGTGCACTACTACGCAGCCGGCCCCGGTCTTGAGCCGGTGATGGCGTGCTTCGGCCATGAAATCCACTGCATTTGAGATCGCCCGCTGCTCGCCAGCGGTGAGACGCTTGACGTTTGGCGTGCGGCAGAACAATTCAAAGGCAGCGCGGCCTGTGAGTGCAGGTGCGACGCGCTCGCCAACGCCGAACATGCTGCGGATGACCTTCAATCGAAATGGTGCCATAGTGCTGGTCCGTCAAATTCGTTCAGCGATGAACATATTAGTTCAAACATGAACAATAAGCAAGACTTGCCCTGGGACAATCCACGCTTTCGCAACTGGGTCGCGGTGGCCCGCGCCTGCCACGCACTCGAGCGCTCGCTGGCGGCGAGACTCGCGCCGTTGGACTTAAAGCCGGCGCAACTAGATGTTCTGATGAACCTCTACCGGCATCCGGGCATGTCGCAGCACGACCTCGCGCGCAAGCTTCTTGTCGGGCGTTCCAACATCACCATGCTGTTGCCGCAACTGGAAAAGCGCGGACTGGTGCTGCGCGAAAGTGACTGCAAGGACAAACGCATCCTCCGGCTCGCGCTGACCGAAGACGGCACGGCGCTTTTGATGGAGGCGCTGAAGATACATTCAGCACTTATCGAAGTGGCAATGAGTCGGTCGACGCCGGATGAATGCGACCTGATCGGCGAGCAGATGCGCAAGGTGGCCGAGGCACTGAACGGAAGCTAGAGCGTTTCATGTTCCCAAACTGAGTCAGGTAGTTTACCCAACCTCTTGCCAAAGAACAACAATCCGGCGTTCAACGATCGCGGGAGAGACCTTTTTCCTGCAACTCCGCGAGATAGCCCTGCCAGCGCTGGTCTCTCTCATGGCCGAGCGTGTGGAGGTAATCCCAGGTGAATATGCCTGTGTCGTGGAAATCGTCGAAAGTGATGCGCACGGCATAATTGCCGACCGGATCGATCTTGCGGATGGTGACGTTGCGCTTGCCCGGCACAGTAACGCGCTGCTCCGGCGAATGGCCCTGCACTTCGGCTGACGGCGACAAGACACGCAGCATTTCCGCCGGCAGTTCCATGGGCGTATGGGCCGGAAAAGTCACGGTGAGCAGCTTGCGATCCTTGGAGACCCGGAGTTCCAATGGTGCGGTCATTGATCAAATCCCGATTTTGGGAGGGTCCTACGACGCTTTTTCGACAAGGGAAAGGCTCTCCGATGCCACTACCTTGTCGGGCCGCAAACAATATGTCGCGATCTGGGAAACTATCTTGAACGGCATGGCGGTTCGTATCACATATGGGTATATAACGCTTGGGCGCGTTTGCGCCGCGCAGACTGGGAATGCTGGGAATGGACATGATCGACCCTTTTGGTCGCACAATCAGCTACCTGAGGGTATCGGTTACAGACCGATGCGATTTCCGCTGCGTCTATTGCATGTCGGAAGACATGGCGTTCCTGCCCAAGAAGGATTTGCTTTCGCTTGAGGAACTGGACCGGCTCTGCACGGTCTTCATCGAAAAGGGCGTTCGTAAGCTCAGGCTGACCGGCGGGGAGCCGCTGGTGCGCAAGAACATCATGCACCTTGTCCGCGAACTGTCGCGGCATCTGAAGAGCGGCGTGCTGGAAGAACTGACGCTGACCACCAACGGCTCGCAACTGGCACGATATGCCGGTGAACTGGCCGATGCAGGCGTGAAGCGCATCAATGTGTCGCTTGATACGCTGGATGCCGACAAATTCCACGCAATCACCCGGTGGGGCCACCTGGACAAGGTGATAGCCGGCATTGACGCTGCGCAGGCTGCCGGACTTAAGATCAAGCTAAATGCGGTTGCGCTGAAAGGCGTCAACGACGTCGAGTTGCCCGAAATGCTGCGCTGGGCACATGGGCGCGGCATGGATCTGACCGTGATCGAAACCATGCCGATGGGCGAGATCGAAGCCGACCGCACGGACCAGTACCTGCCGTTGTCGATACTAAGGGCTGATCTTGAAAAACAGTTCACGCTCAAAGACATTGCCTACAAGACTGGCGGCCCTGCCCGCTATGTCGAGGTGGCCGAGACCGGCGGACGGCTCGGTTTCATAACGCCCATGACGCATAATTTCTGCGAAAGCTGCAACCGCGTGCGGCTGACCTGTACCGGTACGCTGTACATGTGCCTGGGCCAGGAGGACGCGGCCGACTTGCGCGCACCTCTGCGGGCCTCCGAAGGCAACGATCTGGTCGCAGCATCTATTGACGAAGCGATCGGCCGCAAGCCGAAAGGCCATGATTTCGTCATCGACCGGCGCACCAACCGCCCCTCGGTGTCACGCCATATGAGCGTGACCGGCGGCTGATTTTCTCTCCTTCCGCTTCGTGCAAGGATACTCCCCCGCACCAGGGCTGGGAGACCGTCGTGAAGTATGTCCGAACATTTCTTGCTGCAGCGATGTTCCTTTCCCTTGCTCGAGTGGCAACGGCCGAACCTCTGGCATATACCAACGAGCGGTTCGGCACCTCTGCCACCTTTCCGGCTGAGATATTCACCGAACAGCAAGAGCCGCCCGAAAATGGCGACGGCCTGACGTGGCGCTCGGCCGACGGCGCAAGTCTTGCGATCTTTGGGTCCTACAATGTCCTCGATGAGACGCCCAAGAGCCGGCAAGCCGAAGCCAAGGCGGCGGGCGACCGGGAAGTGACTTACAGCAAGGCTGGAAAGAACTGGCTGGTTCTGTCCGGTTTCGAAGGCGACGCCGTCTTTTATGAGCGTTATCTTTTCGCAGAAAGCGGCACCGTTCATGGCGTCGTGCTCAAATATCCCCGGTCACTGAAAGCGAAATACGACCCGCTGGCCGGCAAAATCGGCGCCAGCCTCAAAGGCCCCTGAAACCAGCATCTTCCAGCCATACCGGACCCAGCGCCGCCTATCTGCCAATTTGAGCTTTTGGCCTATCCTTTTGGCATTGCTGTTTTGCGCACTGCTGTTACAGGCATTTATTGGCCTATGAGAATGAGGACATCTCTTGCCCTTATCCCCGAACCTGCGTGGCTCCATGTTCATGGTCGTATCCATGGTCACCTTCACGAGCAACGACGCAATCACCAAGTTCTCGTCGGAATCGATGAACATGGCGCAGGTCATGGTCGTGCGCGGCGTTTTTGCCTCGCTGCTTATCTGCATCCTGGCCTGGCGCAGCGGCGCGTTCGCCAACCCGCGCCTGATCGTGCAACCCATCGTAGCTGTTCGAGCCGCCTGTGAAGCGGCTGCCACAGTTTCCTTTCTCATCGCGCTGGCACACCTGCCGATCGCCAATGTTTCAGCCGTGCTGCAGGCCTTGCCTCTTGCCGTCACCATGGGAGCAGCCATGTTTTTCGGTGAAGGCGTGGGCTGGCGGCGCTGGCTGGCGATCATGGCAGGCTTCATCGGCGTGCTGATTATCGTGCGGCCAGGGTTCGAAGGTTTCAGCGCCTATTCGCTGATGGCGCTCGTATGCGTCGGCTTTTGCACCATCCGCGACCTTATCACCTCCAAGCTGCCGCCCAACATTCCGACACTGCTGGTTTCGTGCGCCACCTCCATTGCCGTGACCCTCACCGGCACGGCGCTGATTGCACCGATGGGAGGCTGGACACCGATGACCTTGAACAGCACGCTACTACTGATGTTTGCCGCCATCTTCGTTCTGTTCGGCTACCACTTCATCATCCTGGCCACCCGCACCGGCGAAATGTCGTTCATCGCGCCGTTCCGCTACACCTCGCTACTCTGGTCAATCGTGCTCGGCATCGTGATATTTTATGAGATTCCGGACCTTCCGATGATCGTGGGGGCGACCTTCATCGTGGCGTCCGGGCTCTACACGCTCTACCGCGAGCGGATTGTAGGCAAGCATCGTACTGCTGCCGAAAGCACCGGACCCAGCATGGCGCCGGACGGGCTTTAGGCACGGCGATCAGACAATTGGAAAACCGCATTTCATGACCCAACGCGTTTTCGGCATTACCGGCTGGAAGAACTCCGGCAAGACGACACTCACGGAGAGACTTATAAGCGAACTGGTCGAGCGCGGCTGGAAGGTCGCTACCGTCAAGCATGCTCACCACGACTTCGACATCGACAAGGAAGGCACCGACAGCTTCCGTCACCGCAAAGCAGGCGCTTCCGAAGTAGCGATCGTTTCCGGCCAGCGCTGGGCGCTGATGCATGAATTGAGGTCGGAGGGTGAGCCGACGCTGGAGGCGATACTGGCACGGCTCGCGCCGAGCGACATCGTGCTGATCGAGGGCTACAAGCGCGAATCCCATCTCAAGATCGAAGCGCGGCGCACCGAGACAAAAGACAGGTCACCTCTTGCAGCCAACGATCCACATATCGTGGCGGTGGCCGCCGACCACCCGCAACCGGGCGAGACACTGCCAGTGTTCGACCTGAACGACATCAAGTCGATAGCCGACTTCATAGAACGGACGACCGGCCTGAAGGGCGGTCGAAGTGACTGAAGCTTCCCCAACGGCACCTTATCACGCCCGGCAAGCTTTGTGTTCGACGCCCCCTCGACAAGCGGTTCAAGGCAGCCCGAAAGCGTTGTTTTGCAGTTGCTTTTCTGCTGAAAACAGTGGGAGTATCCAGCCAGCGGGCGATCGGGAGCATCGTCCCAATGGGAGTCGGTTCACGACATCCTGAATCATTATGAGAGGACCATTATGCGTATAGCAATGCGTATCGCACTCGCGGCATCGGCCGCGCTGCTGGCGCTGGGCACGGCCCAGGCCCAGGCCCAGGAAAAAGTGCTGAAAATCGGCACCGAAGGCGCCTACCCTCCGTTCAACAACCTGACCGCAGACGGCAAGCTGGAAGGCTTCGACGTCGATATCGCCCAGGCCCTGTGCGACGAAATGAAGGTCAAGTGCGAGTTCATCGCGCAGGACTGGGACGGCATCATTCCGGCTCTTCAGGCCGGCAAATTTGACGCGATCATTGCCTCGATGTCGATCACGCCAGAGCGCATGGAGAAGGTCGACTTCACCAATAAGTACTACAACACCCCGCCGGCAATCGCGGCACCCAAGGATAGCGACATCAAGGGCGTGTCCAAGGAAGACCTCGCCGGCAAGACTATCGGCGTGCAGGCTTCCACCACCCACTTCAACTACTCCACCACGACATATACCGACAGCACGGTGAAGCCCTATCCGACAGCGCAGGAATACCAGCTTGACCTCGCCAATGGCCGTCTCGACGCCGTGAACGATGATATCGTCGTGCTTTCGCAGTGGTTGGACTCGCCCGATGGCGCCTGCTGCAAGCTGATCGGCCCGATCAAGCCCGTTGTGGAAATCCACGGTCCGGGCGCCGGCATTGCGATCCGCAAGGGCGAGACCGCACTTCGTGACCAGTTCAATGCGGCGATCGATGCTATTCGCGCCAGCGGCAAGTACAAGGAAATCAACGACAAGTACTTCAAGTTCGACGTATATGGCGGCGATTCCTGATCGCCGGAATAAGGTTGGCAGACGGCGGGGAATTCCCGCCGTTTGCATATCAAGTTTTGAGCCAAAACAATAACCGCGCACGCTTGGCGGCGTAGCGTGGAACGAGGGTCCATAGGGGAGACGGGCGGCCATGCAGAGCGTTTGGACGCTGCTGAGCTGGGGATCGGAGGGGTGGCTGGACGACATCGCCTATGGCGCGTTCGTCACCGTTGCCCTCGCGCTCGCCACTTTGCCTGTCGGCCTGCTGATCGGCTTCCTGATTGCACTGGCCAAACAGTCCAACGAACGTTCGCTTAGGCTTGCCGGCGATATCTACACCACGATCTTCCGCGGCTTGCCGGAACTACTCACGTTGTTCCTCGTGTTCTTCGGCGCCCAGATCGGCATCCAGCAAGCCGTGCACCTGTTCAATCCCGAAGCAACGGTCGAGTTGAATAGCTTCGTTTCCGGCATGATCGCGCTTGGCGTAGTGTTTTCCTCCTATGCCAGCGAGGTCTTTCTGTCGGCATTCCGGGCCATTCCGCGGGGACAATATGAAGGTGGCTTCGCTGTCGGCTTATCTAAGGCGCAGACCATGCGTCTTGTGGTGCTTCCACAACTGATCCGCATTGCGCTGCCCGGCCTCGCCAATCTTTGGCTGATCCTGCTCAAGGACACGTCCCTGGTTTCGGCAATCGGGCTGACCGATATATTGCGGCAGGCCGGCGTTGCCGCGCGCGTGACCAAACACGCGTTCCTGTTTTTCGGCGTGGCCGCGCTGATCTACCTGGCTCTGGCAATCGTCTCCTCCATCGGCATCAATGCCATCGAACGATGGGTCGGCAAGCAGGAGGTGCATCGATGAGCACTTCCACGCAAGCCGCCGACAGCGTCGAACGCCCGCCCCTGCCCGCTCATGGCTGGTCACGCCAGCGTATCCTCGGCTATGGCTTGGTGGCACTTTGGGCGCTGATGGGGATCGGGCTCGTCGCCTACCTCGTTTCGGCGTGGAATACCGAACTCTTCCAGAAATACGCGCCGGGCTATGTTTCCGGCGTCGGCATCACGCTTTCGCTGGTCGCCATATCCATCGTGATTGGGGCGATATTGTCGGTCCCGATCGCCTATGGCCGCATGTCGCGCAACCCGATCATCGCTGGGCTGGCCTACGCCTACGTGTACTTCTTCCGGGGCACGCCGCTTCTGGCGCAGGCCTTCCTCGTCTATTACGGCTTCGGATCGTTCAGGCCGGAACTCGATGCGGTAGGACTTTGGTGGTTCTTCCGCGAGGCGTTCAATTGCGCGATCTTCGCCTTCTCGCTGAACACTGCCGCCTATCAGGCCGAAATCCTGCGCGGCGCGATCCAGTCAGTGCCGAAGGGCCAGTGGGAGGGCGCTGCATCACTCGGCCTTCACCAGTTGCAGACTCTGCGCAAGATCATACTGCCGCAAGCGCTGATCGTGGCGTTGAGACCATATGGCAATGAAGTGATCCTGATGATCAAAGGCTCGGCCATCGTTGCTATCATCACCGTCTACGACCTGATGGGCATCACCCGGCTGACTTACTCCCGAACCTTCGATTTCCAGTCCTATCTGTGGGCGGCCATCATCTACCTCTTGATCGTGGAAACGCTGCGCCATGCCATCGACTGGATCGAACGGCGCATCACACGCCACCTGAAGCGCTGAACGGCGCCTGCCATTTTGCTGGGCCAACGAACGTAGTCTTGACGAATTTGCGTCAACGCCTAGACCTGCGTCGAGAAACTCGACGCATGAAAAGGCAATTTCAAAATGGCAGCAGTGGCTTTCCTCGGTCTCGGTGTGATGGGTTACCCGATGGCCGCACACCTGAAACACAAGGGCGGCCACGACGTCACCGTCTATAATCGCACCACGGTCAAGGCCGAGCAATGGGTGGCGCAGCACGGCGGCAAGCTGGCAAAGACGCCGGCGACTGCCGCCGATGGCAAGGATTTCGTGTTCTCCTGCGTAGGCGACGATGACGACCTCCGCTCGGTGACCATTGGACCGGACGGCGCATTCAGTTCGATGAAAAAGGGCGCGATCTTCATCGACAACACCACGGCTTCGGCCGAAGTCGCGCGTGAACTCTTCACCAAGGCTGAAGCAGCAGGCTTTGCCTTTCTCGACGCGCCAGTTTCCGGCGGCCAGGCAGGGGCTGAGAACGGCGTGCTCACCGTCATGGTCGGCGGCGAGCAGCACGCCTTCGACACGGCAAAACCGGTGATCGACGCCTATGCGCGCATGATCGGCCTGATGGGTCCGGCAGGCTCAGGCCAACTCACCAAGATGATCAACCAAATCTGCATCGCAGGGCTGGTACAGGGCCTTTCCGAAGGCATTCATTTCGGTAAGAAGGCCGGTTTGGACATCGAAAAGGTAGTGGAAGTCATTTCCAAGGGCGCTGCTGGCTCATGGCAGATGGAAAATCGTCACAAGACCATGAACGCCGGTAAGTATGATCACGGATTCGCCATAGACTGGATGCGAAAAGATCTCGGCATCTGCCTGGCGGAAGCCAATCGCAATAGTGCTTCCCTGCCCGTGACGGCGCTTGTCGACCAATTCTATAAGGACGTGCAGGCGATGGGTGGTAGTCGTTGGGATACGTCGGCGCTTCTGGCCCGACTGGAGCGGTGATTAACCACCAAGGGAAAGCAAAACGAGGTAGCACTACCGCGCTGCCTCATTCAGGCTGCTTCTTCGGTGCGGGTGAAATCGACTTCCGCGAAGGCCGCATGCAGGACTTCCGGCCCTGCCCCCGGTCGTGTCGCGTCGGTGGACAGTATCTGCCGCCAGCGCCGCGCGCCGGGAAGACCGTGGAACAATCCAACCATGTGACGCGTGATATGGCCGAGCCGTCCACCTTTTCCGATATGGGCCGCAGCGTAGTCCGCCATGGTGTCAATCAGGGACTTGAAGTCGAAATCACCGGCCGCCTGGCGGGCCAGCAGGGCATCGACACCAGTCAAAATTCCCGGTGTGTGGTAGGCGGCACGACCAAGCATAACGCCATCGACCTTGACTAGATGGCCAGAGGACTCGTCCAGAGTCTGAATCCCACCATTGATGCCGATGAAACGATTTGGGTTTTTTGCCTTGAGCCGGTAGACGCGCTCATAGTCCAGAGGCGGAATTTCGCGATTTTCCTTCGGGCTCAACCCTTCAAGCCAAGCCTTACGTGCATGGACCCAAAGGGCATCGGCACCCGCGGCAAACACACCAGCGGCAAGCACATCGAGGGCCGGTTCGGGATCCTGCTCGTCGACGCCGATGCGGCATTTGACCGTGACCGGCACCTTGACCGCCGCCTTCATGGCGGCCACGCAATCTGACACCAACTCAGGCGTCTTCATCAGGCAAGCGCCAAAGGTGCCGGACTGCACACGGTCGGACGGGCAGCCGACATTGAGGTTGACCTCGTCGTAACCGAATGCCTCGCCTATGCGCGCTGCTTCTGCCAGCTTCGCGGGGTTGGAGCCGCCAAGTTGCAAGGCTACGGGATGCTCAGAGGGGTGGAAGCTGAGCAGACGCTCACGCGCGCCTTTGATGGCGGCATCGGCCACCACCATTTCGGTGTAGAGCAGCGCCCTGCCCGTCAACTGGCGGTGGAGGAAACGACAATGACGATCCGTCCAGTCCATCATCGGTGCGACAGCGACAATGGATGAATGAGTGGCGGCACGATAATCCAGCCGGTGCTGTTGCGGCTCGTTCGTCATTGTTCCTGTGCTTTCGCGGTTAACCCGTTAGGATGCCGAGCGCCCCATAAGGTGCTGCATAGCCTGTTGCCACGGCAGGCCGCAAGCTTGGCCCAACAAGGTGTGCTTTTGCCTTCAGGCGAGCAATGCTACGATTCTACCCTTCGCAATCATGAATGGATTTCTCCGTTGAGCGACATTACCGCCTTGCCGCTGATCGAAGTCTGCGTCGAAGGAATAGATGGATTGGTCGCGGCTCAGAAGGCGGGCGCCGACCGCGTGGAGCTGTGCGCCAGCCTGATTGAGGGCGGGATCACGCCAAGCTTCGGCACCGTGCGGATCGCCTTGGAACTGGCAAAAATTCCGCTCCACGTCATCGTGCGGCCGCGTGGCGGCGATTTCCTCTACAGCCCGGCCGAGCACCGCTCAATGGTGGCGGACGTGCTTGCGTTGCGCGACCTCGGGGTCGCGGGAGTGGTCGTGGGTTGCCTGAAATCCAACGGCACCATCGATGAAGAGCGCATGAGCGATCTTGTTGCGGCGGCGGGCCCGCTTAACGTGACATGTCATCGCGCGTTCGACATGACGCGCGACCCTGCCGAGGCACTGGAAGCACTGATCCGCTGCAAAGTCGGGCGCGTGCTGACGAGCGGCCAGCGCGACACCGCAGCAGAGGGCTCGGAACTTCTCGCTGAATTGGGGAGGCAGGCTGCAGGCCGCATCATCATTCTGGGCTGCGGCGCACTCGACCCCGACAATATCGGTGCCGTTCGCCGCAAAACCCGCCTCACCGAAATGCATTTCGCCTCTCTCAAGGACGTGCCGAGCGCCATGACCTACCGCAACCCGCGCGTGGGCATGGGCGGCACAGACCTCGACCGCGAATATCGCAACACAATGACCGACGAGGCAGTGGTGGCCGCGACAATTGCGGCTGCACGTGCATGACAGGTGAGGCGAAACTACTTCCGATCGAGACTATCGCGCCTGCCGACGAAGCCGTGATCCTCTCGCTCAACAATCGCCATGCCGAGGAATTGTCATGGCTGGAAGCGGAACGGCTAAGCTTCCTCCTCGGTCAGGCCTTCTACGCCCGCCGTATCGGCAGGGTCGAGGCCTTCATCATGACATTCGATCAGGATGCGGACTATGACAGTCCCAACTTCCTGTGGCTCAAGCAGCGCTTTCCGCGCTTCGTCTATGTCGATCGCGTGGCTGTCGACGAAGCTGCGCGGGGGCGTGGTCATGCCCGGCGCTTTTACGAGGATTTGTTTGAGCAGGCTAAACGTGCCAACCACAAGGTGGTGACATGCGAGGTGAATGCCGAACCGCCTAACCCGGCTTCAGACGCCTTTCACGCACGGCTTGGATTTCAGGAGATCGGTGCAGCCGCGATCCACGGCGGCAAAAAGACAGTGCGCTATTTCGCACGAGAAATTTAACGCCAAAGCGTTCTGGCTCACTCTGTTTGGCTGCCACCACACCCCATAAAAAAGTTAAAGCCAAATGTGAAACTCCTCACAGTTGGCGGCCGTATTTAATGGAATTATCCAGGCACACTCTCGAAAAGGAGACGGCGGACCAGTTTAGTTAATGCACAGGCCGGCGCACGATCCCGACTATTGCACACTCACCGCGCCGGCCGTGCAACTTCCAACTGTCTTGCCCCATCGGTTTTGCGGCAACTCCTCCTCCCAAGCGCCGCTGGCCGGCGCGTGTTGGCCTCCAGCGCGCCGGCCTTTTTCTTCACGTTTATAGAGGATCGACACCCAGTCATGGCAGGAGTTATGATTGGGTTAGGGGTGTTGTGCCGAGGCCGCTTCTTGTCGGAATTCCAGGATTCACCCCTAATGCGAACTCGAAAGCTTCATCATGACGAGACCTGACACAATCAGGACCGCGGCCAGGACACGCATGGGCGTGATCGGTTCGTTCAGCACGGCGATTCCGACAACGAAAGCGCCAACGGCGCCAATGCCGGTCCAGATCGTATAGGCCGTACCCAGTGGCAAAGCCCGCATTGCAAGCGATAGCAAACCAAAGCTAGCGATCATCGCAATCAATGTGATGGCGGAAGGCGCAAGAAGCGTGAAACCTTCGGACTTCTTCATATAGAAGGCCCAGACGACCTCAAGAAACCCGGCAACGACAAGATAGACCCAAGCCATGGAGCGGCTCTCCTTTTTCAAGGCCGGGCCGTCCCGGACATTTTTACCGATATGGGGAGGTCGTTCCTCCTGGCTACAAATTTATGCGATTCCGGCGAACTCGCAAGAAGGCGCGATGCATAGCAGCCATGCCTAGCGGATCTTCAAGCCTCAGAGTCGCTACGGTTAGACCTTTTAGTTGGAAACGCTCTAAAGGAAACCGGCGGCCAGAACGCCCGACCGCCGATCCTCAAGATTGGACCCGTTACGCCTGTCTACTTAAACAGTTGCAAGGCGTTGAGCAGCGTCTGCGAGACCCCCCACAGCAGAGGGATGCCGACAAATCCCCAAGCCATGACAAGTTGCGCTTTCGTGGTCTGGCCGTGATTTTCTTGCATGATCAAGTCTCCCGATCCGTTATGCGGTTGCCGCAGACATGGCCCGATCATCTACCTTCATGTGATAGCGTTCGTTGACCGCCTTGACGAAGAAGTTGCAAATCAAGCCGATCACGAACAATCCGGCCATGATGTACATGGTGGTGTTGTAAGCGTCCGCCTTTGGCACGTTGTGGGTGACGTTGTATTCCCGGATATAGTTCACCAACACCGGCCCGAAGATGCCCGCTGCCGACCACGCGGTGAGCAGCAAGCCATGAATAGCGCCGACGTAACGCACGCCGAACATATCGCGTAGATAAGCCGGCACGGTCGAGAAGCCGCCGCCATACATCGAGATGATGATGCAGAAGCAGAGCGCAAAACCGGCCACGCTTCCGATCGAGCCCATATAGGGTACCAAGCAATAGAGGATGAAACCCAGCACCATGAACACGAAGTAGGTGTTGCGGCGCCCCAGATAGTCGGACGTCGTCGCCCAGGCGAAACGCCCACCCATATTGAACAGGCTCATTAGTCCGACGAGACCGGCGGCGGCTATTGGCGTGATATGGCCAGGGAACATTTCCTGGCTCATGGCCGAAGCCTGGCCAAGCACGCCGATACCAGCCGTGGTGTTGACGCAAAGAACTACCCAGATCAGCCAGAACTGCGGTGTCTTCAGGGCGTCGTATACATAGACGTTGTTGCTGGAGATCAGCTTGTTGGCTTTGGGCGCGACATAGCCTTCCGGTTTCCAATCATCCGGCGGAACGCGCACGATAATCGAGCCGACGACCATGAAAACGAAATAGACGATGCCGAGTACGATAAAGGTTTCCATCACGCCGATATGCGTTTCGGTGGTGAACTGTTTCATCAGCCACACCGACAGCGGAGATGCGATGAACGCACCGCCGCCGAAGCCCATGATCGCCATGCCCGTCGCCATACCGGGACGGTCGGGAAACCACTTTATCAGCGTCGAAACCGGCGAGATGTAACCAATGCCGAGCGCGATGCCGCCTAGGACGCCATACCCCAGATAGATCAGCCACAGATTGTGGATAGCCACACCGGCGGCGGAAATAAGGAAACCGCCGGCCCAACAGCAGGCAGCAGTGAACATGGCTTTACGTGGCCCTCCCTCCTCGACCCAGCGACCGAAAACCGCTGAAGCCACACCGAGGAAGAAAATGGCGATGGAAAATATCCAGCCAAGCTCCGTCAACTTCCAGTCATCCGGGGCCGAATCGGTAATACCGATGAGCTTGGTCATCGGCAGGTTGAATACGCTGTAGGCATACGCCTGACCAATACACAAATGAACACAAAGTGCGGCTGGCGGCACCATCCACCGGCTGTAACCGGGCCGCGCTACGGTGCGCGATCGGCTAAACCAATTCTCGGCCTGCGTTGCCATGCTTCCCTCCAAATGATTTTGTTCTTGTTGGATACGACGCACGGCCTGATCAGGATCGTGCAGCGCAATCGGTCGCGTCACGATATTGTCGCCCCACGATACGATCGTGCGACGATATAATTGTGCTGTTTCGCCGCAATACGACGATGGTCGAATTTTTTGTGTGACGAAAATAACAAAGGCCGGTGCTAGGCGCCGGCCTTTGCAAGTCAAATTCGAGGCGAATCAGGCGTTGGCTGCGGCCACAGCGCGCCGCGCCATGACCACTATCAGATGGGCGCGATAGTCTGCCGAAGCGTGCATATCGCTCATCAAGGTTTTTGCCGGAACCTTTACCGACGCAAGCGCGGTTGCATCGAACTGCTTTGCAAGCGCCGCCTCCAGTTCCCTGGAGCGGAAAACGCCATTGTCACCCGCGCCGGTGACTGCAACACGAACACCGTCCATGCCCTTGGCCACAAACACACCGACAATGGCGTACCGCGAGGCCGGGTTGCGGAACTTTTCATAAGCCGCTTTCGCCGGCGCAGTGACGGTAACCGCCGTGACGATTTCGCCGTCCTTCAACGCCGTCTCGAACAAGCCTTTGAAGAACTTGTCCGCCGCGATCTGGCGCTTGTTGGTGACGATGGTTGCTCCAAGCGCCAACATGGCGGACGGATAGTCTGCCGCAGGGTCGTTGTTGGCGATGGAGCCGCCGATCGTGCCCCGATGGCGCACAGCCGGATCGCCGATCATCGAGGCAAGACGCGAAAGCGCCGGGCAGGCCTTGGCAAGCTTATCGCTGGTGGCGACCTCATAGTGTGTGGTGGCGGCACCAATAGTGACTGTCTTGCCCGACACCTTGATGCCCTTCAGCGCCTCGATGCGGGAAATGTCGATCAGATCCGAAGGCGCGGCGAGCCGTGTCTTCATGGCCGGGATCAGCGTCATTCCCCCGGACACAAGCTTGGCCTCGCCCTTGGCAAGCTTGGCCGCGTCGGCAACTGAAGCAGCGCGATGATAAGTGACTGAATACATGATCGTGCCTCCTCAGTGTTTCGCCGACCGGATCGCCGCCCACACCTTCTGTGGCGTTGCAGGCATGGTCAGGTTCTCTGTCCCGATGGCATCAGTGATGGCGTTGATGACAGCCGGTGGGGCGCCTATTGCCCCTGCTTCACCGCAGCCCTTGATGCCAAGCGGGTTGGACGGAGACGGCGTGTTGGACGTCGAAAGCTTGTAAGAGGGCACGTCGCCGGCGCGCGGCATCGTGTAGTCCATGTAGCTCGCCGTCAGAAGCTGACCGCTGGCATCGTAGTTCGCGCCTTCCAGGATAGCCTGTCCGATACCCTGCGTGACGCCGCCGTGGACCTGGCCCTCGACAATCATCGGGTTGATAATGTTGCCGAAATCGTCCGCCGCCACGAACTGGACGATGTCAGTCTGGCCCGTATCAGGATCAACCTCGACCTCGCAGATGTAGCAACCGGCCGGGAAGGTGAAATTCGCCGGATCGTAGAAGGCGGTCTCCTTCAGGCCTGGCTCCATGCCGCTGGGAAGATTGTGCGCCGTGTACGCAGCGAGAGCCATCTGGAACCAGGGCACGTTCTTGTCCGTGCCAGCGACCTTCAAGGCCCCGTTCTCGATGACGATGTCGGCCTCGTCGGCCTCCATCAAATGGGCCGCGATCTTCTTCGCCTTGGCCTCGACCTTGTCGAGAGCCTTGACGATGGCGCTCATGCCAACGGCGCCGGAGCGGGAGCCGTAGGTGCCCATGCCCATCTGCACCTTGTCGGTGTCGCCGTGAACGATCGAGATGGAGTCGAGCGGGACTGAAAGACGTTGCGCGACCAATTGGGCGAACGTCGTCTCATGGCCCTGGCCGTGGCTGTGCGAGCCGGTGAGAACCTCGATGGTGCCGACGGCGTTGACGCGCACTTCCGCCGACTCCCAAAGGCCTACGCCGGCCCCGAGCGAACCAACGGCGGCGGACGGCGCAATGCCGCAGGCTTCGATATAGCAGGAGAAGCCCATGCCGCGCAGTTTGCCGGCCTTTTTCGCCTTTTCACGGCGCTTCTCGAAGCCGGCATAGTCCGCGGCCTTCATCGCGGTATCCAGCGAGGTTGCGAAATCGCCGGCGTCGTAACACATGATGACCGGCGTCTGGTGCGGGAAGGCCTTGATGAAATTCTTGCGGCGCAGTTCGGCTGGAGAGATGCCGAACTGGCGTGCCGACACTTCCATCATGCGTTCGACGAGATATGCCGCTTCGGGCCGCCCTGCCCCGCGATAGGCATCCACCGGCGCAGTGTTGGTGTAGATGGCCTTCACGTTGGCGTGGATGGCCGGGATATCGTACTGGCCGGACAAAAGCGTCGCGTAGAGATAGGTCGGCGTTGCGGACGAGAATAGCGACATGTAGGCGCCGAGATTGGCCTTGGTCTCCACCTTGAATCCAAGGATCTTGTGATCCTTGTCGAAGGCCATTTCAGCGTGGGTGTGATGGTCGCGGCCGTGAGCATCCGTCAGGAAGCTTTCGGTGCGGTCGGCGACCCATTTCACCGGCACCCCCGTCTTCTTCGAAGCCCAGAGACAGACGATCTCCTCCGGATAAATGTAGATTTTCGAGCCGAAGCCGCCGCCGACGTCCGGCGCGATGACGCGCAGCTTGTTTTCGGGAGCCACGTTGTAGAACGCGCTCATGACAAGACGGGCGACATGAGGGTTCTGCGAGGTCGTCCAGCAGGTGTAGTGGTCCTCAGCCTTGTCGTAGTGGCCGAGGGCCGCGCGCGGCTCCATGGCGTTTGGAACGAGGCGGTTGTTGATGACATCCATCTTGACGACATGGGCGGCCTTTTTGAAGGCGGCGGCAGTCTCGTCGGCATTGCCGAGATCCCAGTCGAAGATCAGGTTGTTCTCGGCCTCCGGATGGAGTTGCGGCGCACCCTTGTCCATCGCCTTTGAAGCGTCGGTGACAGCCTTCAATTCCTTGTAGGTAATTTCCACGGCCTCAGCCGCGTCGCGCGCCTGAGCCTTGGTGTCGGCAACGACGATCACGACGGCGTCGCCCACATAGCGCACCTTGTCGACGGCAAGCGGCGACCAGGCGCCCATTTTCATCGGCGAACCATCCTTGGAGTGGATCATCCAGCCGCAAATGAGGTTGCCGATGCCATCGGCCTTGAGTTCCTTGCCGGTCAGTACGCCGACGACGCCCGGCATAGCCTGCGCAGCCTTGACGTCGATTTTCTTGATCTGCGCATGCGCGTGGGGACTGCGCACGAACATTGCATGCTTCATGCCCGGCACAACCATGTCGTCGACATAGCGGCCAGCACCTGTGATGAACCTTTTGTCTTCCTTGCGCGAAACCCGCGCGCCAACGCCTTCAATACCCATGTCAGAACCTCCGGTTCGAGGGCAGTAAGGGAGTAAGGCAAAGGCAGCAGGTGGGCTTGTCTTGATGGCAGCTTCCCTACTGCCTTACTGCCCTACTGTCCTACTCCCGAAATTAAGCCGCTTTTTTTTCCTTGCCCTTCGAGGCCTTGGACATCGTCTTCGATGCAGCGAGCACCGCCTTGACGATGTTGTGGTAGCCGGTGCAGCGGCAGATATTGCCTTCAAGCTCGGCTCGAACGGTCGCCTCGTCCAATCCTTCAGGATGGCGCGCGATCATGTCGACGGTAGTCATGATCATGCCGGGCGTGCAAAAGCCGCATTGCAGGCCGTGATGTTCCTTGAAAGCGGCCTGTACGGGATGCAGTTCGCCGCCATTCGCGAGACCCTCAATGGTCATCACATCCGAACCGGATGCCTGTGCAGCAAGCATCGAGCAGGACTTTACCGCCTTGCCGTCGACATGGACGACACAGGCTCCACATTGCGACGTGTCACACCCTACGTGGGTACCGGTAAGGCCCACATGCTCGCGCAGGAAGTGCACCAGAAGCGTTCGATCTTCGACGGATGCGCTGACCCGCCTCCCGTTTACCGTCAACGATACTTCCGACATGGAGCCTCCCCTGGGTTATTAACCTTGGTATGCGGCGTCCGACTGAAACGCCGGTAAGCGTTATTCTTATACCCAATAACGGTAACGACAATAGCTGTCGTTCGCAGCACACGCGAACTTGAGCTATTCCAAAGTCTAATACTGGAGGTTACAGGAAGCTTTGGCGAACCAGCCGCCGTTAAGCGGATGTTTCCGGCGATGATTGGTCGGAATCGGCAGCCTCTTCCTCGCGCGCTGCCTCTTCCTTTGCACGCGTGCGCTCTATCATGCGTGCTGTAATGATCGATATTTCGTAGAGAATGATCGTGGGCAGCGCGAGACCGATCTGGCTGAGCGGATCGGGGGGCGTCAGGACAGCCGCAACCACGAACGCGATAACAATCGCCCACTTGCGTTTTTCGGCCAGCGCCTTGGAGGTCAAGAGGCCGACGCGCGCCATGAGGCTGGTTACTACCGGCAATTGGAACACAAGGCCGAAGGAAAAAATCAGCGTCATGATGAGGCTGAGGTATTCCGACACCTTTGGCAGCAGCGAAATCTGTACCTGATCTGCCCCGCCGGTTTGCTGCATGGCGAGGAAGAACCACATCACCATCGGCGTGAAGAAGAAGTAGACCAATGACGCGCCCAGCAGGAATAGCAGCGGTGAGGCAATGAGGAACGGCAAAAAGGCGGCGCGCTCGTTCTTGTAGAGGCCGGGAGCAATGAACTTATAGATTTGTGTCGCGATCAAAGGAAAAGCGATGACCATGCCGCCGAACATCGCAAGCTTGATTTGAGTGAAGAAGAATTCCTGCGGCGCCGTGTAGATAAGCTCTACCTTTTGCGGATCGAGTCCGGCCCATTGTGTCGCCCACTTGAACGGCACGACAAGCAGATTGAACAGTTGCTTGGCGAAAAAGAAGCAGACAAGGAAAGCGATGAAGAAGCCGCCGATCGACCAGATCAGCCGCTTGCGTAATTCGATCAGGTGCTCGATCAGAGGCGCCGATGATTTTTCGATTTCGTCCTGCTCAGTCGAACTCACTTCGGCGCCCTCGCGGGTTTCGTTGCGGGTTTGGCCGGCTTTGCAGCGACCTTTGCGGGTGTCTTGATGGCGGCGACATTGTTGGCGGCGGGCTTTGCCGTCTTTGTTCCGGCTGACTTGGAGGAACTGGCCGCCTTTGCGGCTGCCGGGGAACTCGACTTTGCAGGCGTTTTCGTCGGCGACGTCTTGGCAGGCGAAGGCTTAGCAATAGCCGCTTTCGCAGTCGCTGGCTTGGTCACCTTGGGTGCTTGCTTTGCCGCCTCGCCGGAGGATGGCATGGGCGCTGTTGTCGACGCGTCCGTCATCGGAGGAAATGTCGGCGGGGCCGGCATCGCGTCAGGGCCACCGGGCACGTCAACGCCGTTCTTGAGCGTTTCCGCAGGCTGAGCCTCAGCAACCGCCGTTGCGGGCGTCTCCGTTGATGTTTCAGCCAACTTGGACTTCATTGCGTTGTCGAGGCCCGCGCGCACATCCGCAGCGGCCTGCTCGAACGGATTCAGTTGCTTGCGGATTTCAGCCGCCGGATTGAGGCTACGCAACGACTCCACCGACTTCTTGACGTCGTCAAGTTCGGCCTCTTTCAAGGCATCGTTGAACTGCTTTTGGAAATCATTGGCCATGCCGCGCATCTTGGTCATCATGCGACCGAAGGTGCGCAGCATCTGGGGCAAATCCTTCGGCCCGACGACCACGATCATAACGACCGCGATCACCAGCATTTCGGACCAGCCGACATCAAGCATGGCTATTCAACCTGACTAGCACCGAAGCGGAATCAGCCCTTGGTGGCTTTTTCCTTGGAAGGCGAAACGGTCTCGTCAGCGCGGTGCTCGACGGTGCGCTTGTCTTCCGCAACCTCGTCGTCAGCCATGCCCTTCTTGAAGCTCTTGATGCCCTTGGCCATGTCGCCCATCAGCTCGGGGATCTTGCCGCGGCCGAAGACCAGCAACACGATCACCAGCACGATCAACCAGTGCCAAATCGAAAACGAACCCATTGCACTCTCTCTCGAATGTTTTCCCAGATGCTGATCTATGCGTTTTCGTGTCTGGTTTCAAACACAACTGGCGCAATGTTCACGAATGGGTGCCCGATGTCACGCAGTTTCGAAACCGCCCAGTGCTTTAAATCGCCGCACGGTGGTTTTCGCGACGCTTTCCTGCCCTCAATCGTCCGTGACGCGCGGGGTCAGCAGGCCGAGTTCCTCAAGGTCGATGTCAGTCAACGCATCTTCGTCCTCGGTCAGCACATCGGCATCGGCTGGCGGCAACGGAACGGAGAAATTGGCCGGCATACGCGTTGAAAGCAGGCCGGCGCCTTTCAATTCGTCGATACCCGGCAAGTCACGTAACTCCTCGAGGGAGAAGTGATCAAGAAACTCGTCCGTAGTGCCGTAAGTTACGGGGCGACCGGGCGTACGGCGGCGACCGCGCATGCGCACCCACTCAGTCTCCATAAGCGTGTCGAGGGTACCCTTTGAAGTTTCGACGCCGCGAATATCTTCGATCTCGGCGCGCGTGACAGGCTGATGATAGGCGATGATGGCCAAGACCTCGAGGGCGGCGCGCGACAGCTTTCGTTGCTGCACGGTATCCCGACTCATCAGGAAAGCCAGGTCCCCCGCAGTGCGGAACGCCCACGCATCGGCCACGCGGACCAGATTAACCCCACGGCGCGAATAAATCTGCTGCAGTTCGAGCATTGTCGCTTCAACGTCTGTTCCTTCTGGCAGACGCGAGGCGATCTGCCTTTCGCTGACAGGCTCCGCGCTGGCGAAGACAATCGCCTCAGCCATGCGCACCACTTCGGCCATGTGCAGGCGCGCAGCCGGATTTTCCATCGGTGCGGCTTCGCCCAAATCGTCGTCGATCTTAAACGGGATGACCGATGCGTTGGCACTGTCGTTCATCATGCCACCTCGACTGCCTTGGCGTTCTGGCCGCGACCACGGAGATAGATCGGCGCGAATGCCTCCTGTTGGCGCACCTCCAGCTTGCCTTCACGGATAAGTTCCAGAGAGGCGGCGAAGGCACTGGCAACGGCTGTGCGTTTTTCCTCTGGCGCTGCCAGATACTCGATGAGGAAACTGTCCAGAATCGTCCAATCCTGAAGCGAGCCGACAAGACGGGTGAGGATGTCGCGCGCCTGCTTGAGCGACCAGACACCGCGCTTGGCGATCTCGACATTGGTAATGGCCTGACGCTGGCGCTGGGAGGCATAAGCCGTCAAAAGGTCGTAGAGCGTTGCAGAGTATTGGTTGCGCTTTTCCACGATCACCAGTTCGGGCAGGCCACGGGCAAGCACATCGCGGCCAAGGCGGTTGCGGTTGACCAGCCGGGCCGCAGCGTCACGCATCGCCTCAAGGCGGCGCAACCGGAACTGCAGTACGGCGGCGAGTTCTTCACCGCTTTCGCCCTCTTCTCCCGATTGTTTAGGAATCAGGAGTTTCGACTTAAGGAAGGCGAGCCACGCTGCCATGACCAGATAGTCTGCGGCCAATTCAAGCCGCACTGCGCGCGCCTTGTCGATGAAGGCCAGATATTGCTCGACCAAGGCAAGGATGGATATGCGGGCAAGATCGACCTTCTGATTGCGCGCCAGATGCAGCAGCAGATCAAGAGGCCCCTCGAAACCGTTGACATCGACCACCAGTTCGGGGTCGCCAGTCAAGCGGGTTTCATCGTTTTCCGCCCACAGGCGGTCCATGGGCGCAGCTTTCTCAGCCTTTTGGTCTGCCGTCTGCGCCACTGTCCTTGTGCTCCCCGCGCAGCGGCCCTATGCCACCGCCTTGAAATATTCCCCGAATTCGGCGCGTAGGTCCGCCTCGTCGGCCCTGTCCTGCCCATTGACCGAGGCGATTGCGCGCTCGGCCCGCTTCAGCGCTTCACCTTCGAGGGGCTTGGCGCGCGAGGCTATCGCCCGCATTTCGTCCATTTCCCCGTTACAGTGAAGAACCAGATCAACCCCGGCTGCAAGGATGGACGCCGCCTTTGTCTGGAAATCCCCAGAAAGTGCCTTCATCGACGTGTCGTCACTCACCAGCAGGCCATCAAAACCGATCTCACCGCGAATGATCTCTTCAACCACCTTGCCGGACGTCGTCGCTGGAGCATCCGGGTCAATGGCGCTGAAAATCACGTGCGCCGTCATGGCTATCGGCAAGTCGTTCAACGCCTTGAACGGGGCAAAATCGTGTCTGCGCAGATCATCCAGCCGCGTGTGGACAGTGGGCAATTCGAAATGGGTGTCGGCGGCTGCGCGGCCGTGGCCGGGAATGTGCTTCATGACTGGCAGCACCCCACCCGACATCAGACCCTCAGCTACCGCACGGCCGAGGGCGATGACGCTCGACGGCTCCTTGCCGTAGGCGCGTGCGCCGATGACCTCGCTTGCGCCCTCTACCGGCACGTCAAGCACCGGCAGACAGTCCGCGTTGATGCCGTAGCGCATCAGGTCGAAGGCATGCAGCCGGGCCAGCAACCAGGCCGCGCGCAGGCCGGCCTCCCTGTCGTCGCGGTAGAGCGCACCGAGGGCCGCACCGGCGGGATAGTTGGGCGCCAAAGGTGGACGCAGACGCTGCACCCTCCCCCCTTCCTGATCGATGAAGACCGGCGCATCTGGGCGATCGACGCTGTCGCGCATCGATGCGACCAGATCACGGATCTGTTCGGGTTCGCTGATGTTGCGTGCAAACAGGATGAAGCCCCACGGGCGCTCTCCCCGGTAAAATGAGATTTCGTCTCGGGACAGGGATCTGCCGAGACAACCGAGGATAAGTGTTTGTGATTCGCTCATGAGACGATTCTAGAGTTTTCCAGCTCGAAAGGGAATCGCCGGCATTTCAGTTGTTAAGGAGGGGCAAAAACGAAGAAGCCGGCGCGAAGCGCCGGCTTCTGTTCGATCGGGAAGCCGCGACTACTTCGAAACGAAGCAGTTGCCGCCCGCCGCCTTGTAATTCTCACACAGGCTGATGGCTTCATTGCGCGAGCTTGCCGCGACACGGACGCGGTAGAACGTGCCCTTGCCAGCCACTTCGGCCTTGACGATGTTGACGCTGCGGCCCTCAAGCACAGAAGAGTAGCGCCGCGCCAGATCCTGATAAGTCGACTGCGCGCTTTCGACGCTCGGCTGCGATGCGATCTGCATCGACCAGGAACCTGCCGCTGCTGCCCCACCAGCCGGATCGACGGCCGCCACTTGATCTGGCTTCACCTCGCCGACGATATCCACCGGCTGTTCGGCCGGACGCTGCGGAGCAACAGGAGCCAGCGCAGGCGTAACTGCGGATTGGGCAGCAGGTTGCGAAACCTGAGGCTGAGTGGCCACTGCAGGAGCCGGTTCCACAGCAGCAGCGGGTGCCTGTCTCGGCTGCGTCCCGGTTTCCGGAGACACTGCGCCGGTCTGATCGTCGGTGGTCGGATTGACTACCAGTTGCGGCGCTGGATCGACTGGCTCAGTAGCTGCGACCTGTGCCGCGGCAGGCTGCGGTTCTTCGCGCGGAACGAGCGAACCATCCGGCTTGACAATCATCGTGCGCACCTTGCGGGGCGTAACCAGCGCGACCTCGGATTGGTCGGCCGTATCAGCCTGCACGGCAGCGGGCGCTATGCGGTCTTCCGACTTGGCGGAAGGCTGCGCTGTCGCTACGTCGTCGGCCGCCGGAGCGGGCTCCACAACGCGAGCCTCAGGAGCTTTTGCCGCGACATCGACAGGCTCCTCGGCGTCGGTGACCAGTTTGTCCTGTTCAGGGGCCGCCGGCTTGGTGCCTTTTGCCACCATGTCGTAAACCTTGTTGTCCTGGTTCGGGACAACCGTGCCGCCGGGATTCTCCGGCTTGACCTTGATGGGGTTGTCATCGGCCTTGACCAGAACCGGTGCGCTTGATCCACCATCCCCGCCGAACGAGAGCGCGAAGGCGCCGATACCGCCGATAAGCGCCACCGCGCCAACCAGCGCGGCAACCATCATGGCACGCTTGCGTGGCTGAGGAGCAGCAGCCGCTTCCGTCGGGTCGGGAAGCGACATGTCGTCATCAAAATCAGGATCGAAGGCGAGGTCGTCATCGCTCGACGCGCCCTGCGCCCCAAGCGGCTTGCTGCCCGGCAGATCGTCGATGTCGAGACCGGCAAGCGCCGGATCGTCGTAGTCGTTACCGATGGCTGCTGCCTGGGTTCCGTGAGTCTTCGAATAGGCTGACGCGCCTGCCTCCGCCTGCTTGTACGCATCACTTGCGTAAGCCGCAGTGTGCGCGGCAGCAGGCTCCTGCGCGTGCATCTCGGTAAGCAGGGTGGTGAACTCGGCTTCGAGGTCGTCATAGATCGGCTTGTCAGCGTTTTCGCTTTCAAACGGAACCTCGGGAATGTCGAGGTCATCAGCCAGCGCCACGACACGTTCAGGCACATCTACGGTTTCGACATCCGGCGCTTCGTCATAGACGTGTGCAGCAGGCGCCGTTTCGACAACCTCATATGCCTCAGTTTCTGCCTCGGCGGCAGCATCGCCTTCCGCGGACAGATCCGCCGCATCGAAGGAAACGTCATATGCGGCAGGAATTTCATATTCCGGCTGGCTGGTGGAAAAAGCTTCCGGTTCGACGGGGTCCGCGCCGGCGACCGGCTGCGCGGGGGCAGCCTGGGGCTGGATGTATGGCGTGCCCCGGTTCCAGATGCGACCCGATGCGGCTGCACCGGCAACAGGTGCGGCAGCGGCCAGCCATTTCAGCGCTTCGACAGGGTCGTCAGCGGGAGGAGCGGATTGCTCAGCCACTACATCCTGATCTTCGACCTGCTCGACTTCGCTTTGCTCCGCAATAGCGGTTTCGAAGCTGGAGCGATCGAATTCGATCTCCGTAGCCTCATCCGCATCGCTTTCTGCGACAGCAGCGAATTCCGTGGTGTCTACCTCATCATCGGCAGCAACACCCTCTGCCTCGAGTTCTTCCAGAAGATCGGCATCAAGATCATACGATGCCGAGTGCTCCAAGGATTCCGGCTGCACCTCCACAGGCTCTTCAACCGGCGACCAGTCCGTCTCGGCAGCTGCGACCTGTTCTGCCGGTGCGACATCGTCATGGTGCTGGACGGGCAGAGGCCGCGCCGACATCTGGTTGAGCAGCGCGTTCAACTCGTCTTCAAGGCTATCGCCCCGAGCGGCTACCGGCTCGGCCGACGGCTCAGTGTAGGGAGATGCCTCTTCCTGCGCCGTCGCGTCGAAGGGAGCTTCGTCCGCGGCTTCCGCGACAGGGAGCACCGGCTCATCGGCGATGGCGTCCTCCGTAAATTCGGGAGACCCGAATTCCCGGGCGGCCAGCTCGCCGGTTTCAGCCGGGCGAGCATCGAAATCCATATCGACATCGGCCATCGCCATGTCGAAATCGGCCTCGAAATCATCGGCGGACGGACCACCGGCGGGAGCCTCGCTGGCCTCCGTCAGGTCGAAATCAACACGATCGAAATCGTCTGAGACCTCATCGGCCTCATCATCGTATGCGCGGCTATCGGACTGGAGTTCAAAACCGCCGACACTGTTGTCGGCCACGGACGAATGTGCGCCCTCAGAGCCAGGAACAGCCTCGCCGGACAGTTCCGCATCGTCCAGGACGAGGTCGTCGTCGAACTCGAAGTCTTGGTCAAGTACACCGGCGGACTCGTCATCGGCGACCGCTTCTGCACCACCATCAGTGCCGTAGCGAGGACCCGCCGGATCGGCGTTAACAGCAGCCACGGGCTCGTCTGCCTCACCGAATTCGCCCATCAACTCCTTTTCGAGATCGATTGCGAAATCATCGACGCCATCAGCCTGCGCCGACGCGTTCTGCTGATTGACCGGCACACGCGGGTCAAAGCCCATGATTCTGGTCAGTTCCGCGAAGGGATCATCCTCGGAGATCTCGTCGCGGCCCGTTGTCCTCAACTGGGTTCTCTCTGCCATCGTCGTTCCCGAACTCACACTCTATCGGACGCCATCAACGTCGCGCAAGGTTGGCCCCTACCAGCGCAATGTGGGCAAAAGGTGACAGGTCTATTAGCGAAATCTAACGCATTTCCGTCGGCGCGTCCGCGCCAATGAGCGTTAGACCGGACATCAAAATGTCCGATACAGCCTGCACCAGCCCTAGTCTGGCATACGTCAATTGTGGGTCGTTAACCTTAACAAACCGTAAGTCCGGGTTATCTGTACCTCTATTCCAGTGCGAGTGGAACGCACTTGCCAAGTCATACATGTAGAATGCCAGCCTGTGCGGCTCGAGTACAAGTGCCGATTGCTCTATCAATCGCGGATATTCTGCCATCTTCCTGATAAGGCCGATTTCACCCTCGTCCTTCAGGTTGGAAACGGCGGCGGCAAGCTTTGCCCGGTCGAAATCGGAAGTGCCCAACTGTTCGCGAGCCTGCCGGAATACGGAATGGCACCTTGCTGACGCATACTGCACGTAAAAGACCGGATTGTCCTTCGACTGCTCCGTCACTTTGGCAAAATCGAAGTCAAGCGGCTCGCTGTTCTTCCGATAGAGCATCATGAAGCGGATGGGGTCGCGGCCAACCTCGTCGACCACGTCACGCAGCGTGACGAACTCACCTGCCCGCTTCGACATACGAACCGGCTCGCCATCGCGGAACAGCTTCACCAGATTGCAGAGCAGGATCGTGACCTCAAGCTTGTCGCCGGCGATCGCCTTGCCCAATGCTTCCATGCGCTTGACGTAGCCGCCATGGTCAGCGCCGAGAATGAAGATCACCTGCTCGAAGCCGCGTGCATATTTGTCCTTCATGTAGGCGACATCGGCAGCAAAGTAGGTGTAGGCGCCATCCGACTTGATCAGCGGACGGTCCATATCGTCCCCAACCTCGGTCGAGCGGAACAGGGTCTGCTCGCGATCTTCCCAATCATCGCTCTTTTCGCCCTTGGGCGGCGGCAACTTGCCCTTGTAGACATGCCCCTTGAGGGTCAGGTCATTGATGGCCGAGCGTATTGCCTTGGCGTTCTCGGCGTGAAGCGAACGCTCCGAGAAGAAGACATCATGCCTGACGTTGAGGGCGGCAAGGTCCTCGCGAATCATCGCCATCATCGCGTCGATGGTGCGATCCTTGACGATGGCGAGCGCCTCTTCCTCGGGCATCTGGTTGAGATCGCGGCCAAACTCCTTTGCCAAGGCCTGCCCGACCGGCACAAGGTAATCACCCGGATAAAGGCCTGGCGGGATTTCACCGATCGTCTCGCCAAGCGCTTCGCGATAACGCAGCATGACTGAGCGCGCCAACACGTCGATCTGCGCGCCAGCGTCGTTGATGTAGTATTCCCTGGTGACGTCATAACCGGCGAAAGCCATGATACTGGCGAGCGCATCGCCCACCACCGCGCCACGGCAATGGCCGACATGCATCGGCCCGGTCGGATTGGCCGAGACGTACTCGACATTGACCTTGCGGCCTTGTCCTATCTGAGACCGACCGTAGTTCGTGCCTTCGGCGAGCAAACCGACCAGATGCGCATGCCAAAAGGCTTCGGTAAGACGCAAATTGACAAAGCCCGGTCCTGCAACTTCGGCACTTGCGACATCGGCGTCCGCTCGCAATGCCTCAACGATCTTTTCGGCGAGAGCGCGGGGATTCTGGCCCGTTGGCTTGGCCAGAACCATCGCGGCATTGGTGGCGAGGTCGCCATGGCTGGAGTCGCGTGGCGGCTCGACGGCAACGCGCGAAACGTCAAGCGCCGCACCTTCTTTGTCTTTCAAACCAAGGGCTTCTACGGCTTTTATAATTCGCGCGTTGAAATCGGCGAAGATGTTCATGGGAAAAGCTCTGATGGAGTGTAACGAAACCGGCCCATTGGCCAGCAAAATCGCGTTCGGCCTAACTCAAATCGGGCGTGTGGTCAAATAGACGCCGGTGTTCCTTCAAGGCATAGGTGTCGGTCATTCCGGCAAGAAAATCGGCGACGTGGCGTGACTTGACGCGATCTTCGGCCCGATCGAGGCCTTCGCGCCAACCGTCCGGCATGGCGCGCGGATCGTTGAAATAGACATCGAAAAGGTCACGGACAATCCGTTCCGCATCGACGCGCACCCGCATGACTTCCGGATGCCGATAGAGACGGGCGTATAGAAATGCCTTCAACTCCTTTTCCTGAGCTGTCATTGCGGAGGTGAATGTAACAATCGCTTCGCCGGCGGCCCTTACCGCATCGGCGCTGTCTGGCTTCAGGCGGGCAAGATTTGCACTTGCGGCCGCAATCACGTCTTCAACCATCAAAGTTATCTGGCGGCGCATCAACTCATGGCCGGTGCGCACAGGGTCGAGCGCCGGATATCGCTTGCGCACGTCCCGAAGAATCGCGCCCGACAACGCAACTTCTTCCAGCATTTCGAGAGTAAGCAGCCCTGCCCTCAGGCCGTCGTCGATGTCATGCGTGTTGTAGGCAATGTCATCGGCAATGGCGGCACATTGGGCTTCGATGCCGGCGAAACGGTCGAGTTCCAGGTCGTGCAGTTCGTTGTAGGCCCTAATTGTTGGGGGAACCGGTCCATGCAGGCCGTTGCCGCGACGGTCGATCAACGGACCGTTGTGCTTGACCAAACCTTCAAGTGCTTCCCAAGTCAGGTTCAGCCCGTCGAAATCAGCATAGCGATGCTCGAGCCGGGTCACGATGCGCAATGACTGGGCATTGTGGTCAAACCCACCCCAAGAGGCCATTTTGTCGTTCAGCGCGTCCTCGCCGGTGTGACCGAATGGTGTGTGGCCGAAATCATGGACAAGGGCCACCGCCTCGGCGAGATCCTCATCGCCGCGCAAGGCGCGCGCCAAGGCCCGTGCGATCTGTGCGACCTCTATCGAATGAGTGAGTCTTGTTCGGTAGTGATCACCTTCGTGGGCGATAAAAACCTGGGTTTTGTGCTTGAGACGGCGAAAGGCGGTTGAATGGATGATGCGGTCGCGGTCGCGCTGGAATGGCGTGCGGGTCGGGCTTTCACTCTCGTCGAACAATCGACCGCGCGAGCGCGCCGGGTCGGTAGCGTAGGGCGCGCGTGGCCTGTAGCCGAAACCGATATCGCCGAGCCCCTGCCCGCCCTGCCGCTCGTTCATATCTTCACCATCGTGTCACCCGGTCTTGCCAACTTGTTGACTTGGCGACAAGAGCTTCATACCTATCAGTAAGATTGAAACGCAAGGTGACGCCCATGGGCGCTGACGCAAAGACTGCCATGAAGGTTGATGTAACCGACGCCGCCTTCAAACGCATCGCCAAGATCATGGCCAACGAACCGGGCAAGATCGCGTTACGGGTTTCGGTTGAAGGTGGCGGCTGCTCAGGATTTTCCTACAAATTCGACCTCGTGGAAAATCGTAACGACGACGACGTCGCCATAGAGCAGGACGGCGCCACTGTTTTGATAGATGACCTGTCGCTCGTTTATATGGGCGGTTCGGTAATCGACTTTGTCGATGACCTTATGGGACAGTCGTTCCAGATCAAGAATCCCAACGCCGTTGCATCCTGCGGCTGCGGCACCAGTTTCTCCGTATAGACATGCCAGTGGTTGGCGCGGTCCGTCAGGTCGCGCTGTCATCGGGACGCGATCTCGATGCGACGCTCGATTTCTGGCGCGATGTTCTCGGCCTTTCCGTTCATGCACGCTACGATCCACCCGGCATCGCATTCATAATGCTTGATGGCGTGCGGCTGTTTTTTACCGATGGCGTGCCGCCGGGAACCGTCTATCTCGACATGAGCGAGCTTGAAGCTTTTCACGTGGCAGCAAACGCTGCCGGCGTGCCTTTCACCGCCGCACCCGCACTTGTCCATCATGACAAGGACGGGCAGTTCGGGCCGGCCGGAGAGTTTGAATGGATGGCGTTCCTCAAAGACCCTGCCGGCAACACGATCGGCTTGGTCGAGCGCCGGCAGAACTGAAAAAGCCGCCTCTCGGCGGCTCTTTCGTTCGCAGGATTTTCAAATTCTAGGCTTCAGCGGACATGGCCGCTTCGCGCAAGCCTTCCGCGTCACCGGTCGCGCCATTGAAGACAAGGTTGAGCACAACCGAAGCGATCGAGGCCAGCAGGATGCCCGAATCGACCAGCGGGCCGATCGCCTTGGGCAGCCACATGTGGAAATCCGGCGCAACGACCGGGATCATGCCGAAGCCAAGCGAAATGGCGACGATGAAGAGGTTGTTGCGGTTGCGCTTGAAATCCACGGCCGAGAGAATGCGGATGCCGGTTGCGGCAACCATGCCGAACATGACGATGCCGGCACCGCCCAGCACCACAGTCGGCAAAGCTTCCACCAGCGCCCCCATCTTCGGGATGAGGCCGAGTACGACCATGATGACGCCGCCGGCCACGCAGACAAAGCGGCTGCGGATGCCGGTGACACCGACAAGGCCGACATTTTGCGAGAAGCTGGTGTAGGGGAATGTGTTGAAGATGCCGCCCAGCATGGTGCCAAGGCCGTCCATCCTCAGACCGGCCGACAACATAGGCCGGGTTATCTTCTTGTCGGTCATTTCGCCCAACGCCAGGAACATGCCGGTCGATTCGATCATCACCACAACCATCACCAGCACCATGGTAACGATAAGGATCGGATCGAAGATCGGAGTGCCAAAGTGGAACGGCATGATCGGAGCGAACCACGCAGCGCTCGCCACCTTCTCGAAATGCATCATGCCGAGAGACGCGGCGATCAGACCGCCGACGACGATGCCGACGAGAACCGCGACATTCGACAAAAAGCCTTTGGCATAGCGGGCGACGCCTATGACGATGGCGAGAACGACCAACGAGAGAACAATGTTGGACACTGGTGCATAAGCAGCGTTCGGTACGGTGGGTGCCAAAGCGAGGCCGGCAGGCAGTGCCGGAACCGTCGAGCCTGTTGCCGCCGCGGCTTCGGTTATCGATTGCAGCCACGCGGCATGTTCGGGGTTGATGACCTTCGGAGCAGTCGGACCAACAGGCAGGCCGAAAATCCAGTTGATGCCGATCTTCATCAGCGAGACGCCGATCACCAGAATGATGGTTCCGGTCACCACTGGCGGAAACAACTTCAGCATGCGGCTGACGAAAGGCGCGATAAGGATGGTGATGATACCGGCGCCAATGATGGCGCCGAAGATCATGCGGGCGCCTTCAACACCAGGATTTGCTACGGCCATCGACACCATGGGGCCGACCGCGGCGAAGGTGACGCCCATCATGACCGGAAGCTTGATGCCAAACCATTGCGTGGCGCCAAGCGATTGCAGGATCGAGGCGATGCCGCAGACAAACAGATCGGCCGAAATCAGGAATGCGACGTCAGCCGGCTCAAGTTGAAGCGCCCTGCCCACAATGAGCGGCACGGCGATGGCGCCGGCGTACATGACCAGAACATGCTGCAGGCCGAGCGTGAACAATCTCGGTGCCGGCAAGACCTCGTCGACGGGATGCGTTGTTTGCGACATGGTTTCCTCCTCCCCAGTCGCGCCGCAGTTGGAAATCGGATTTCATCGACCGCGGCGATAGTGCAGGATCGACTCGTTTCGAGTTTTGTACCATCAAGAACTGTTTGAAATAGTCGCGAGATTTTCATGAAGATCGCCACCTGGAATATCAACGGCGTGCGCGCCCGTATCGGCAACCTGACGCATTGGCTGGGCGAAAGCGCACCGGACATCGTTTGCCTGCAAGAGATCAAATCGGTGGACGACCAGTTCCCGCGCGCGGAGATCGAGGCACTCGGCTACAATGTGGAAACGCACGGCCAGAAGGGTTTCAACGGCGTCGCTATCCTGTCCAAGCTTCGCTTCGACGAGGTCAATCGCGGCCTGCCAGGCGACGAAGCCGATGAACAGGCTCGCTTCATCGAAGGCGTGTTCTCGACGGACCAAGGTGCGTTGCGCGTGGTCTCGCTCTATCTGCCCAACGGCAATCCGATCGACGACCCAGTCAAGTTTCCTTACAAGCTGGCGTGGATGGACAGGCTTGAGCGCTGGGCAAAGCAGCGTCTGGCGCTGGAAGAAGCACTGGTGCTTGCCGGCGACTACAACGTCATTCCCGAACCAATCGACGCCAAGCATCCAGAGAACTGGCTGGGAGACGCCCTGTTCCAGCCGCAGACACGTCAGGCCTTTCGCCGCTTGAAGAATCTCGGCTTTACCGAAGCAGTGCGCGCCACGACGGATGCTCCGGACGTCTACACCTTCTGGGACTATCAAGCCGGTGCATGGCAGAAGAACAACGGCATCCGCATTGATCACCTGTTGCTGTCGCCGGAAGCGGCAAACCGGTTCGGCTCGGCTTCAGTGGAAAAGCACGTGCGTGCCTGGGAAAAGCCGTCGGACCATGTGCCAGTCGCAATCGACCTCAATCTGAAAGCAGCCTGATTGCAGGATGAAACGGATACGGCCCGGAACATAAGTCCCGGGCCGTATCCGTGTGTTCAGGACTGTCGAAACTTACTGCTTCGGCGGGCCTTTGTGCATGATGGCGTCTTCTTCCGGACCATCCACGATCAGGTAGCCGGCAAGTCCGCGCTCGGCACGAGACAGGGCGTGGTCGACCAGAACATAGTGGCCACCGCGATCGATCTTGAAGTCGACGACTGTGGCCCCGCCGGGCGGAACCGTGACGGTCTGAACCCCTGTCAGTGGCGGTGAGGTGATGGAACCCAATGCATAGACGTGATCGAAGATTTCACCGATGACGTGGAACGACGAGGTGAAGTTAGGACCTCCGACACCAAAGAAGATGCGCACGGTTTCGCCTGCATTGGCATAAAGCGGGTGTGACTTCGTGAGGGCACCGACCGCACCGTTGAACAGGAAGTATTCCGGTCGTTCGGAAATGAGCTTGTCGTAGTCCATCTCCATCTCGCCCTGCGTGCCGAATGGATCGACGGTGTAAAGCTCACCCTGCATGACGTAGAATTCACGATCGACTTGCGGCAGCCCGCCCTCCGGCTCTACGAGGATCAGCCCGTACATGCCGCTGGTGATGTGGTGGGCAACACTCGGCGTCGCACAGTGATAGACATAGATGCCGGGCTTCAATGCCTGGAAGGTGACGACAGTCTCCTCGCCCGGCGCAGTCTGGGTGAATTCGGCGCCGCCTCCCGGGCCGGTTGCAGCATGGAAATCGACTGAATGCATCATGACGCTGTCGGAGGCGTTCTTGAGATGAACCTCGACAGTGTCGCCGACGCGAACGCGCACAAACGGTCCCGGCACCTTGCCGTTGAACGTCCAGTAGACGTAGGTCGTGCCGTCATCCAACTTGCCCTTGAGTTCGACGGTTTCAAAGTCCACACGTACCACTTGCGAGGAACGCTGGCCGATCGGCCCCGGCAAGTCGGCAGGATCGCGCACGATGTCGGCCGCATCGGTGTCCGTGCTCTTGCGCTCACCAGGCAAGACCCTGATAAGTCCTTCCATACCCGCCGCGCGGTGGCCGGCGATGGAGCAGAAATAGGCAAATTCACCAACCTTGTTGGCGACAAAGGAGAATGTCGAAGACGCATTCTTACCAACGACAATTGCAGAGCGCGCGGCATACTGATCGAGCACGATGTCGTGTTCGGCACCCTCGCCGTTGATCAGGTTTATCTGAACCAGTTCACCTTCGTGGACCACCAAGGCGGGATTGACCTGGCCGTCAATATTGCCGCCAACGCCTATATAGACCATGCGGCCGCTGGCGATGCCGGTCCTGAGCGTGAAAGTGGTGGGCGCATGGTAGCTGACGACGGGCGCCGCCGTGGATTGCGGCTGCGCGGGCGCTGCCGGCTCGGCAGCGGGATCAGCCTGAGCCTGCACAGTTTCTGTCGATGTCGAATGCTGGTGAGTCTGTGCCTGCGAGAGAGTGGCAAAGGCGAAAAACGCCAGAATGAACATCGCCACACTGGCAATGTTTTTCGCCCTCGGCATGATCCAGCTCCATTGTCGTTGAAACATGATCGAATCCCTCATTCGTTGGATTGAAGTGCCCGCCAAACTTCGCTCAGGAAGATTATATCCAGAACGCACCAATGCGAAATGATGACTGCAGAACGCCGTCAGGTCCAGCTCTGCTGATGCCGCAGGCGCATGCCCGTTCATACAAGAATCCACCTACAGTCGCATCCTTAGCCGAGCACGGCGAGGGTAACGTTGTCTTGGCGCAAATGATGTGGAAATGACGAGCGCGCGAACGCCCCGCATAAAGTTTACGTGGGAGATGGCCCCAAGTAGCCCCGACCGAGCAGGCGAATGACTATTGATTGATGCCCTTGGTCAACATGTCGTCGGCAAGGGCAATCGCCGTGCGACGGTCGGCTTCGGGAGCCAGTGCGAAGGCTTCTTCCTGCATGCCGCGAATCCAGACCTGATCGACAGGAGCCGCCCGCTCCAGCGCCGCCGTCATCATGGCCAGCCCACGCACGACCTTGCCACTATGGAATAGAAGATTACCGAGCGTCGCCTGCGCACCGGCATGGCCCTTTTCCGCCGCAAGCTGCAGCCAGCGGCCAGCCTGCTTGGCGCTGGCCTTTACCCCACCCTCGCCGTTGAGGAACATCTTGCCCATTTCATACTGGGCGTTCGGGTTGCGGTAGGTCGCGGCAGCACGCATGAAGTATTCCTGCGCCGCGACAGGATCGGCGCTTACCGGACTGCCGGGAATACCGCTCTTCAGGTAATCTCCCAGTGCAACCAAAGCATCGGAAACATAACTTTCCTCGGGCGAGCCCAATTCCACGTCCTGATCGACGATTTCGCTGAAGAACTTATAGGCTTCATAGTCGTTCTGGGTGACTCCGTCACCCTCGGCATACATGCGGGCAAGTTTCCACGTAGCGCCGATCTGGCCTTTCTCAGCAGCGTATTTATAGGCTTCGACAGCCTGATCCTTGTGGCCGCTTTTGTAGGCGGAGAAGCCAAACTGGAATACAGCCCACGGACTCGATTGCGGCTTCACACCGGTCTTGTCGTCGAACACCTTCTCATCGAAGGCCAGTGCCTGTTCGACAGCGGCAAAGCTCGCGCAGGCCATGACAGCCGAGAATACGCAGGAACGGATAAGGCCCGGCATGCGTGAAAAGCCCCGATAGAACGTCGGGCGTGGCAAACGGCGCACGGCGACAGGGCCTTCGTTTGCCCGAAGGATCGCCATATCTGCGCGAGAACCCACCATGACTTCCATGCTTTTCCTGCCGGCCTATCCCGGCCCGCCTTCACATTAGCTGGGTAGAAATTACCAAGCCCTATCGAAGTGCTCCGGGTTTATGGCGGGAAGTGGGCGATTGCCATGGGGTATGCGGCAAGCACATGGGATGGGAGGTGTATGTTGCAGAATCGTCACGTTTTCTACAACCAACTCTAGATGTGAGCTTTCAGGAGGTTGTCCATTCGGACCCTCCGATGAATGCTGAAGCTGGTAGCTCCAGTCTCCCCGGTTCGGTCCGAATGGACAACCTCCTGAAAGCTCACATCTAGATCCACTCGCATCACTACAAAACTAAAAAGGCCGGAGAAACTCCGGCCTTTCGTTACGTATCCCTATACTTACCACTTCAAACTGTAGCCGCCCGAAAAGGCAAATGCCCAATCCGAATCCATGCTACGATTTAGCACTGGCGCATATTGCGTTTCTGCTACCGACCCCAATCTCGAAACAGCAGCGCCAAATCTCAATTCGCCGCCGATGTCGTCTTTGACGGAAGCGCCGACACCGAGAGTGTAGGTTTCGGCTGTTAAATCCCAGCCAGTTGATACGCCACGATCCCACGAGGCAAACACCGTTCCTGAAACCTTATCGCTGAAGGCGTGCCCGATGCCGCCGGTGACAGTCCATCCGTCGCGCCAGTAGTAGTCGTTAGCGCTTGTGCGTGCGAGGTCAGGAACATTGAGGACCAGTTGCTTTGTGACGGACCAATCCGTCCACTTCACGCTGCCATAGGCAAGCCAGCCTAGTGCGATGCCGCTTTGAAGCTTGAACTCCACAGATTGCGGGAAATTCGCCTGGCCGGTAGAGCCGTTTGGAAGCGAACCGAGCAAAATATGATCTGCCGTGCCAGTAGCGCTGATATCAACGCCCGAGCGATACATGAGTTGGGCGCGTAAGCGGATATCTGGAATCTCGTATGCAAGCCCGGCACGACAGCCAATGATGCTATCTCGAAGGTAAGTTCGCAATCGAGGAATGGTGGTACCGAACAGGGATCCGGCAGCGAGAGCGTAATGAGTGAGCTCATTGTAAATGCCACCGAGAGCCCAAATCCGCCCCTTTTCCAGATCGAATTTCACACCGCACGTTGCGCCATATTCATACATTGTGAAATCTTCATTGAGCTTGCCGATAAGACCACTCGACAATGCCCACGTAGCGCTGCCTCCGAAGGACTGTGTCAAAGTGCCTGCGCAGGAAAGGCTGTCGGCAATCTTGAACTTCACCGCAAAGGACGGGACGACATAGTCGTCCGCGTGATTCAAACCTACCAAGTAGGGATTCAAGGGATTGGTGGCGTACTTCCGCGACGGCGAGACGTACGTCACGCTGCTGCGCATATTGAAGTTGCCATCCTCGAACAGGATATCGGTGTCAGCACTGCCACGCGAAAACCCGCCAGCATATGCTACGCTCACCGTGGCAAGCGAAAGCGCGGTCGCGCCAAGGAGCGTTTTGACACGCATCTTATTCATGATTTGTCTCCCCGAAATCAGTCGGAGACTAGCTAGAGCCAATTCAAGTTAACGGCGCAATAACGTTTTTCCGGCTGTACAAGTACGGTCTAGATAGCAGCAACCTGCAATGTGCGGCGGATCACGGAGCACATCGAAAAATTGAGCGATTTCGGCCCTTGGGCGCTCCCTTTTTGAGCAAAATGATCTCAAATCGACGCGAAATCACCGAATCCAAGGGTTCAGGGCGAAAATTGTCACATTAAGGCAACAATGGGGCGTAAACTTCCGTTCACGTCAATTTTGACGTTGCGGCATGCCTTTGGGGAAGGTCGCAAGAGTGTCCCCAATGAAGTTTGACGAGGCGAATCTTTCGCCGTCAAACTGCATCGCGAACCCGCTCCAAGGCCACAGACAAGCGCTGCTGCGTTTCCTCGTATTCGGCGAGTTTCTCGCGCTCCGCTGCAACCACCTCTTCCGGCGCATTAGCCACGAATTTCTCGTTCGACAGCTTCTTGTGCAAACGAGCAATTTCCTCGGTGACCTTGGCCAGTTCCTTCTGCAGGCGCGCGGCCTCGGCCTTCAGGTCGATGAGGCTACCCAACGGCAGGCACACTGTCGCTTCACCGAGCACCATCTGCGCCGATCCCTTAGGGGCGGCGTTTTCCACCGACACCTCGCCCACGCGCGCCAAACGCTTGATGGCAGTATCATGGCGTTCCAGCCGCTCGCGAGTGCTCGCATTGGCGCCAACCACAACCAGCGGCGCGATTGCAGCCGGCGGCACGTTCATTTCCGAACGAACAGAGCGAATACCGGAGACAAGATCGACGAGCCAGTTGATATCGGCGGCAGCTTCCACATCTTCGAAATCAGGTGTCGGCCAGGCAGCGTGACATAGGAGCGACGTGCGTTCGCGTCCCGCACCTGCCGTCTCTGCCCACAGTTCCTCGGTCATGAACGGCATCATCGGATGAAGCAGCTTGTAGATTTCGTCTAGGACGAAAGCAAAGCAGGCGCGGCTTTCGGTCTTGGCGGCTTCCTCCTCGCCCATGAACACGGGCTTCAAGAGTTCGACATACCAGTCGCAGACGAGGTTCCAGACAAAGCGGTAGGCGGCGCTCGCAGCATCGTTGAAACGATACGAAGTGATGCCGTTGGTGATCTCATGCGAGACGCGAGTCAGTTCGGTCAAAATCCAGCGGTTGACTGCCAGCTTGGCATCACCCAACCAGAAATCGTCGTTGCGCGTCACGCCGTTCATCTCGGCAAAGCGGGTAGCGTTCCAAAGCTTGGTGCCGAAATTGCGATAACCGGTGATACGTGCCGGGTCGAGCTTCACGTCGCGGCCCTGGGCGGCCATCACGGCGAGCGTAAAGCGCAACGCGTCGGCACCGTATTCGTCGATCAGTTCGAGCGGGTCGATGACGTTGCCCTTCGACTTGGACATCTTCTGCCCGTTCTTGTCGCGCACGAGGGCATGGACATAGACGGTGTGGAACGGCTCTTCGTCCATGAAGTGCAGCCCCATCATCATCATTCGGGCGACCCAGAAGAAGATGATGTCGAAGCCGGTGACCAGCACGTCCGTCTGGTAATAGGTCTTCAGCTCCGGCGTCTTGTCCGGCCAGCCAAGCGTCGAGAACGGCCACAACGCCGACGAGAACCAGGTGTCCAGCACGTCTTCGTCGCGGGTCAGTATCTCGCCCGGCTTGAAGTTCTCCAGTTTCTCCTCGACCCAGGCCTTCCACGGCCCCTCGTGAGCGAGGTAGTGCTGGATAGCGGCCTCCAGCGCTTCCTCCTCGGACTTTTCCACGAAGATATGCCCATCCGGACCATACCAGGCCGGGATTTGGTGGCCCCACCAAAGCTGGCGGGAAATGGTCCACGGCTGGATGTTATCCATCCATTCGAAATAGGTCTTTTCCCAATTCTTGGGCACGAAGTTGGTGCGACCTTCGCGCACGGAGGCTATGGCAGGCTGCGCCAACGTTGCGGCGTCGGCGAACCATTGGTCGGTCAGCATCGGCTCGATGACGACGCCGGAGCGATCGCCGAAAGGCTGCATGATCTTCTTGTTCTCGACATGGGGGACATCGTTGCCTTCGGCGTCCTTGACCGTCACCGCCAAGCCTTCGGCATTGATGGCCTCAACGATGAGCTTACGCGCCTCGTAGCGGTCGAGGCCGCGATATTCCTCGGGGACAAGGTTGATCTCGTCCACCTCGGCTTCGCTCGGCAACTGCCCGGTGCGAGCGATCTGGACAGCCTTGGCGGAGTAGGCAGCGTAAGGTTCGCCGTCGCTGCGCATCGAAGCCGTCGTATCCATAAGCCGGTAGAGCGGAATGCTGTTGCGGCGCGCGACCTGGTAGTCATTGAAATCGTGCGCGCCGGTTATCTTGACCGCGCCTGAGCCAAACGTCGGGTCAGGGTATTCGTCCGTGATGATCGGGATCAGCCGCCGGTGCTGCTTGGGGCCAACCGGAATCTCGCACAGTTTGCCGACGATCGGCGCATAGCGCTCGTCAGAAGGGTGAACGGCGACCGCACCATCGCCCAACATGGTCTCGGGGCGGGTGGTAGCAATCGAGATGTAGTCGCGCTCCTCCTGGAAGACGATCTTCCCGTCTTCGTCCTTCTCCAGGTAAGTGTAGGTTTCGCCACCGGCCAACGGGTATTTGAAATGCCACATGTGGCCTTCAACCTCGCGGTTCTCCACTTCGAGATCTGAAATAGCCGTCTCGAATTTCGGGTCCCAATTGACCAGCCGCTTGCCTCGATAGATCAGGCCCTCTTTGTAGAGCGTGACGAACACTTCCAAAACGGCTTTGGACAGACCTTCATCCATGGTGAAGCGTTCGCGTGACCAGTCGCAGGAAGCACCGAGCCGCTTGAGTTGGTTGAAGATGGCGCCGCCCGACTCGGCCTTCCACTCCCAAACTTTCTCGATGAACGCTTCACGACCGATGTCGCGGCGATGGATCTGCTTTTCCATAAGTTTGCGCTCTACGACCATCTGGGTCGCAATGCCGGCATGGTCCATGCCGGGCTGCCACAACACGTTCTTGCCGCGCATTCGCTCGAAGCGCACCAGAATGTCCTGAAGCGTGTTGTTCAGCGCATGGCCCATATGGAGCGAGCCGGTGACATTCGGCGGCGGGATAACAATTGCGAAAGCCTCCGCACCCTCATCCGCTCCAGCACCGGCGCGAAAGGCATCCGCCTCCTCCCAGATTTTGGCGATCTTCGGCTCGACCGCCTTGGCGTCATAGGTCTTTTCAAGCATAGGAAAGGTCCGGGAAGTCGGGATTGGTTGCTGACGGTGTAAATCGGAAGGGTGGCGTCAAGTCAACCACGCCATCACGGCGGTTTGCAGGCAACCGAAGCTCAGCGACCCCCGATGAGTGAACCGAGAACTGACGCGACCGACAAAGGCAAGTCATCCGCGATCAATCCGGGCCCAAAACGGGCACCGGCCTCGGCGTGCACCCACACTGCCGCACAAGCCGCCTCGAAGGCCGGCATGCCTTGCACAATGAGCCCTGCGATAAGTCCCGCCAGCACGTCGCCTGAACCAGCAGTCGCCAGCCATGGAACGCCGTTGGCGTTGATTACCGCGCGGCCGTCTGGAGCGGCGATCACCGTGTCAGGACCCTTATAGACAATGACGCCATGCGAACGGGCGGCGGCCTTGCGGGCCTTGTCGAGCTTGGACAGCGACTGATCCGCCGCGAGACCGGAAAACAGCCGGGCAAACTCGCCTTCATGCGGCGTAAACACAAGCGCGGCCGCATCCCGAGCACCGGTCGTGATGAACAGCGAGGCTGGTGCATCATGGAACGAGGTGATGCCGTCGGCATCCAGCACCAGCGCTTCGACGCCTTGTGCGCGACCCTTACCATCACCGAGCACAGCAAGGGCAAGCTCCCTCGCCTTTTCACCGACACCGAAACCCGGTCCCAGGACGAAGGCTGAAGGATGCCGGTCTTCGATGAAGTCGTGCAGCCCGTCGACATCATCAACCTTGCGCAACATGATAGAGGTGAGGTGCGCGGCATTGACCATCATCGCGTTGGCGGGCGAGAGAACCGTTACCGCCCCTGCACCGCTGCGGGCTGCGGCAAGTGCGGACAGTCGTGCCGCGCCTGTCGAACTGGGCCCGCCGGAAAAGACGCCGACATGGCCGCGCTTGTATTTATGCGCATCAACGGCGGGAGATGGCAGCGCGTTTTGCCAAAGCTCGGGCATGTTCGCGAACGTGCGGGAGCCGACCGAGCTAATGACGTCGTCGCCAATGCCGATGTCTGCAACGACCACCTCACCGCACAATTGCCGGCCCGGCAACAGGAGGTGTCCCGGCTTCTTGCGGGCAAAGGTGACGGTCACCTCGGCCTGAAATGCCTTGCCCAGTACCTGTCCGCTTTCGCCCGATACGCCAGAAGGGAGATCGACAGAGATGACCGGAAGTTTGAGGCTGATTGCTTTCTCGATGGCACGGATAGCGTCACTCTCAAGTGGTTTTGACAGGCCCGCCCCATAGAGAGCATCGACGATGACCGAACCAGCTTCCGGCGCGAAATCAGTCAGAGGCACAGCCGCAATCGGGCACTCCGCAGCGGCAATGGCAGCATCGCTGCCTGTCCGTGGCTTGCCCGAAGCCCAGACCGAGACAGCCGCACCGCTTTCAACCAACAGGCGCGCCACCACATAACCATCGCCGCCATTGTTCCCCGGCCCAGCCAGCACATGGATCTTTTCGGCGGCCGGGTAGCGCTTGAGGACCACAGCGGCAACCGCAGCGCCTGCATTTCGCATCAAGCCAACGCCGTCAAAAGGGCCGGTCGCGATTGCGAGCCTGTCCACCTCGGCCATTTCGGATGGGCAGAGAAGTTCAATGGGCATTGCCTGTCGTTCCGCTTTGCCAGCCTGCCGTCAAGAGGCTCGACAATTGTTCAGTTTTCACGCCGGCGCAAATGCGATGTCTCGATGCCGGCTGCGTATATCATTCGGGACGATAGGGTCGCCGGCGCAGATGCTGCCCAAGAAATATCCCCTCTGCTTAATTTGTGTGCAGGTATTGGCTGGACTCAGCCAGCCTCGGTTGCGATTTGACGCTCCAAATGCCTAAAGCCGGCCAAAACATCATGATTTGTAGGCAATTTCATCGAAATTTGGCTGTCTCAGCGAGGCCATTGCAACTGGCATGGATCATGCTTTTAAGTGGCGCGAGCGGATAACAACCCGTGAATTTGGCAGTGGAGGCCTCAACTGGCATGAAAAAGATCGAAGCGATCATCAAACCGTTCAAGCTCGACGAAGTGAAGGAAGCGCTTCAGGAGGCCGGGCTGCAAGGCATCACCGTCATCGAGGCGAAAGGCTTCGGGCGCCAGAAAGGCCACACCGAGCTTTATCGCGGCGCGGAATATGTCGTGGACTTCCTCCCCAAGGTGAAGATCGAACTGGTGCTTGGCGACGAATCCGTTGAAGCGGCCGTGGACGCCATCCGCAAGGCAGCCCAGACGGGCCGCATCGGGGACGGCAAGATCTTCGTCTCCAACATTGAGGAAGTCGTTCGCATCCGCACCGGCGAGACCGGCATCGACGCAATCTGATTTCGCAACTCCCAAGACAAAACGTCATCACACAGGAAAACATGACATGACGACAGCCGCCGACATCTTGAAGCAGATCAAGGACAACGACGTAAAGTTCGTCGATCTGCGCTTTACCGACCCGAAGGGCAAACTCCATCACGTGACGATGGATGTGGCGGAAGTCGAGGAAGACATGTTCGCCGACGGCGTCATGTTCGACGGCTCGTCCATCGCCGGCTGGAAGGCCATCAACGAATCCGACATGGTTCTGATGCCCGACCCGGAAACGGTTCACATGGACCCGTTCTTCGCCCAGTCCACCATGGTTATCCTGTGCGACATCCTAGATCCGGTTTCCGGCGAAGCCTATAACCGCGATCCGCGCGGCACCGCCAAGAAGGCCGAGGCCTACATGAAGGCCGAAGGCATCGGCGACACCGTTTTCGTCGGTCCCGAGGCCGAGTTCTTCGTGTTCGACGACGTCAAGTATAAGGCCGACCCCTACAACACCGGCTTCAAGCTGGACTCGACCGAACTGCCGTCCAACGACGACACCGATTACGAGACCGGCAACCTTGGCCACCGGCCGCGCGTCAAGGGCGGCTATTTCCCGGTTCCGCCGATCGATTCGTGCCAGGACATGCGTTCCGAGATGCTGACCGTGCTCACCGAAATGGGCGTGCGTGTTGAAAAGCATCACCACGAAGTGGCGGCGGCACAGCACGAACTCGGCGTCAAGTTCGACGCGCTGGTGCGCAACGCCGACAAGATGCTGCTCTATAAGTACGTTGTACATCAGGTTGCCAACGCCTACGGCAAGACGGCGACCTTCATGCCGAAGCCGATTTTCGGCGATAACGGCTCGGGCATGCACGTGCATCTTTCGATCTGGAAGAACGGCAAGCCGACCTTCGCCGGCAACGAGTATGCCGGTCTTTCGGAAAGCTGCCTTTATTTCATCGGCGGCATCATAAAGCATGCCAAGGCCATCAACGCCTTCACCAACCCGCTGACCAACTCCTACAAGCGCCTGGTGCCGGGCTATGAGGCTCCCGTGCTGCTCGCTTACTCGGCGCGCAACCGTTCGGCCTCCTGCCGCATTCCGTTTGGCTCGTCGCCGAAATCGAAGCGCGTCGAGGTCCGCTTCCCCGATCCGGGTGCGAACCCCTACCTTGCTTTCGCAGCACTTTTGATGGCTGGCCTCGACGGCATCAAGAACAAGATCCACCCCGGCCAGCCGATGGACAAGGATCTCTACGACCTGCCGCCGAAGGAACTGAAGAAAATCCCGACCGTGTCCGGTTCGCTACGCGAAGCGCTGCAGAACCTCGACAAGGACCGCGCCTTCCTCAAGGCTGGCGGCGTGTTCGACGACGACCAGATTGACAGCTACATCGAACTGAAGATGGCCGAGGTGATGCGCTTTGAAATGACTCCGCATCCGGTCGAATACGACATGTATTATTCGGTTTGATCGGGACGTTCCCTATCGCGCAAGGCCCCGGTGGAGACGCTGGGGCCTTTTGTTTTGCGCGCTGCTAGTTGTGGAACATCCAACATCATCGGGCATGCCGCATTGACGGGCGCCACGTGGCTCGCGCTCATTCGTTGCGGGCTAAATTTGTTTGTCGGTTATGGCTTGGCATTCGCGGCTGGATCGACTAGATGAGCCCCGCGCCTGTTGCTTCGTTCAGCAGGCGCGACGGACAGGCTGCCCGCTGGTTGAGGGTGCCTATGCCCAAGCCGGCAAAGTCCACAGGGATGAGCGATTTCCCCAACCAGTGCGCAGCGTAACCGGCTGCGGCAAATCGCACGGACGGAGAGGTGGCCGAGTGGTTGAAGGCGCACGCCTGGAAAGTGTGTATACGGGGAACCGTATCGCGGGTTCGAATCCCGCTCTCTCCGCCAGATCAACTCGGTGACGAGCTTTCCTGTGACTATTTGTTGGTATCGATGACCTCGAAATCGTGAGTGATGGTGGCGGTTTTTGCGATCATCGCCGAGGCAGAGCAATATTTCTCGATCGACAGATCAACGGCTCGTTTCACTTTCGCGCTCTCAAGGCCCCTTCCCTTCACCACAAAATGCATATGGATGCGCGTGAACACTTTTGGCTCGCTCGCAGCCCGTTCCGCGTCGAGTTCGACCACGCAGTCTTCGACCGCCTCGTGGCCTTTTTCCAGTATGTGAACAACATCGTAGGCAGAACAGCCACCGGTGCCAATCAGCACCAATTCCATGGGGCTAGGCCCCGGCGTAGAGTCCTCCGGTCCTGACGCCGTACCCAAGACCACTTTGTGCCCCGATCCGGACTCCCCGATGAACGTGCGGTTTTCAACCCATTTGATACGCGCCTTCATTGTGCGTGGTCCCTTCTTCCTGGTATTTGGCGACAGCCGCTCAAGCTTTGATTTGTGTCGAAGCTCTACCGATCGTCTCTCGCATTTCTTCAACGATTAAGCGTGAGTTTTTTTGCCACTCAATGGTGGTCAATCGCGCAAGGCACACTAGCTAGTCTAGTGCGGCAGCGACAACACTGTCGTGTTGGCCGGCGTGAATAGTCCAACCTATTGCACACACGCCGGCCAAGCTTTGTCTGCCTCGAAGGCAGGCGCCAGAGCACTGGTGCAGCCAGCCATTTTCCGTTGACGCCTTCCCGGCGCGCTATTTCACGCCACCGCAAATCGACGTAAACGAAGGCGACGGAAGCGGAGCGGCAAGATGACATTCGACTATTGCGTGGTGGGTGCCGGCATCGTCGGTTTGGCCGTTGCGATGGAACTGCTGCGGCGCGAACCGGGTTCGCGCGTCGTCGTGCTGGAAAAGGAACAGGCCCCAGCCACTCACCAGACAGGTCACAACAGCGGCGTGATCCACGCCGGCATCTACTACCAACCGGGCTCGCTCAAGGCGCGCCTGTGCCGGGACGGTGCTGCCGCGACCAAGCAGTTCTGCCGCGACAACAACATCGCCTTCGACCAGTGTGGCAAATTGCTGGTGGCCACCGACAAACTCGAGCTCGAGCGCATGGAAGCGCTGGCCAAGCGTGCGGTCCAGAACGACATCGAATTCGAACATCTCGATGCGGCGCAGTTGCGCAAGGCCGAGCCGCGTATTTCCGGACTTGGCGCGCTGCTGGTGCCTGCAACCGGGATCGTGAGCTATCGCAAGGTAAGCGAAGCGATGGCCGAGACAATCAAGGCGCAGGGAGGCGATATCCGCTTTGGCTTACCCGTCACAGCGCTTCGGGAAGAAGGCAATGGGGTCATTGTCGAGGTTGGAGGCGACAGGATTGAAGCCAAGCGGCTGATTGCGTGCGCTGGTTTGCAATCTGACCGGCTGGCACAAATGGCCGGCCTGAAAATCCAGCACCGCATCGTTCCCTTCCGCGGCGAGTATCACGTACTGCCGCCTCGCCTCTCCAACATCGTCAAGCACCTGATCTATCCGATCCCTGATCCGGACCTGCCTTTCCTGGGGATTCACCTGACAAGGATGATCGATGGCAGCGTCACGGTGGGGCCGAACGCGGTGCTCGGCTTCGACCGCGAGGGTTATCCAAAAGGCACGATGCGAGGATCTGACATCGCAGAGATGCTGGGCTTTGCCGGCTTCTGGAAACTGATCGCCGCCAACTGGCGTTCAGGCATAACAGAGTTCGGGAACTCTCTTTCCAAGCGGCGCTATCTCGAAGCCTGCCGGAAATATTGTCCGGAACTCGAGGTCAGTGACCTGCAGCCTTGGCCGGCCGGTATTCGCGCACAAGCCGTGATGCGGGACGGAACATTGGTGCACGACTTTCTGTTCGTGCAATCAGAGCGCATGCTGCACGTCTGCAATGCACCCTCGCCCGCTGCAACCTCCGCAATCCCGATCGGCAAGATGATTGTCGACAAGCTGTTGGCTGCGTGATGCAGCGGCTTCAACACGGCCGCACAGATTGATTCCGTTCGCTGCCGTATCCTATTGAATAGACAGATTTTCCAGATCGCTCAAACCGTCAAGCGGATATAACTGCTGAAGCCGCGTCAACGCATCTCTCAAGCACAAAATCAGGCGACCTGGGTGCCGAAATCAGAACGGAATCTCGTCGTCCAGGTCACGAGAACCACCACCGCCGCCGCCACGGCTCGGGTTGCCGCCACCACCACGATTGGAACCGTAGTCACCGGGGCCGGACTGGCCAAAGTCAGAGCTGCGGCCACCGCCGCCGCCGGAGTAACCTCCAACCTGGCCACCCTCACCTTGCCCGCGCGAATCCAGCATCTGCAATTCACCCCGGAACTTTTGAAGTACGATCTCGGTCGTGTAGCGTTCGACGCCATCCTTTTCCCACTTGCGGGTCTGAAGCTGGCCCTCGATGTAAACTTTCATGCCCTTCTTGAGATACTGCTCGGCAACCTTGGCAAGGCTGTCGTTGAAGATGACGACCTGATGCCATTCGGTCTTTTCCTTGCGCTCCCCGGAATTCTTGTCGCGCCAGCTCTCCGACGTCGCAATGCGCAGATTGACGACAGGCTCGCCCGAATTTAGACGGCGGATTTCAGGGTCAGCACCCAGATTGCCGACCAAGATCACCTTGTTAACGCTACCCGCCATGATACTTCTCCACGCTTATCCAAAACGAAATTGCCGCAGCACCTTACAGCGAGCCGCCCTATTCCGCTCGACTAAGGGCTTCTTTCCCACAAGGATTTTGTTCTCTTTATGTTCTAGTGTCGTCTCGTGATCGAGTCAAGGAATTTTGAGTTGGCAGGACCAATCCAATTACCGCCCATCGCCTTGGACCGTCGATTTCTGTGGAGACGTTGGTTTGGCTCCTTCGATAGCCTATATTGAGGTCATGTTTTACAAATCGGCATTATTCCTGACTGGCGCCTTGGTCTGCCTATCGAGCGCCGCTTCGGCGGGTTCCAACACCAGTTCTCACACCAATTTGCCCGGCGTGACTGGTGACTATCGCATCGTCAAACCGCCCGAAGCAGAACCGGATGACACGGCTGGACAGGACAAGACTGGCCAATTCAAAATTGGAAATGTCGATGTACACATTTCCGGGGATGTCACCATCGATGTCGGCGTCGGCTCGACCAGATCGCCACGGCACTGACACGGGCCCACAGCCCGAAATGCTTGTCTGAAATGATTAGCCCCGCCGCTGCAAAGGCAGCATGACGGGGCTTTCAATGGGTTCAACCCATATTGTCGGGAGCGTTTCACCGACATCTTGTCTTCGGATGCCTCGCGGTAATCAACCGTCGATCCGACTATGGTTTCTGATTTTAAGGAAAACGACCAGACAAAACCGCGAACCAAGGGCCTTGATTGAGGCTCGTGCCGACCGTGGCTCTACTCATAGCAGAGCCTGATGGGACTGTCCGGTGGAGTCATGCCTCGCTCCTTCTGTCCGTTTCACCAAGTGTCGGAAAGCGCTTCATTCGCTGGTCTGCGGCGTCTCGCAGACTGCCTGCCGGTTGCGAAGATCGCCGTTTGGCGATCGGCTATCCTGACCTTTAAAGACTGGTCCTTCCTGGCACTCGCGTCAACCTTTAGCAGGCTCATCGACCAAAAAGTGATCCGCTGTAACATGAATCGGAGTGGCTGGTTTTGTCAGTAGCCTGTTCATTTTTTGTTCTTTGCGCTTGCCCGCTGTCATGAAAGACGCTTAAACGCTGGCGGGGAAATGCGGCTTCTCTCGAAACCGCGCGGAAACGACCTATATTGGCGGAAGGCCGGGACAACCTGCCATTCCGAGACATCATGATCTGAGGCGGCGGACCGGCCATGGCCGACCATAAATACATTTCCATTCGCGGTGCGCGCGAACACAATCTGAAGAATGTGGACCTCGACTTGCCACGCGACTCCCTCGTGGTGATGACGGGGCTTTCCGGATCAGGCAAATCGTCGCTTGCCTTCGACACCATCTATGCCGAGGGCCAGCGCCGCTACGTCGAGAGCCTTTCTGCTTATGCGCGCCAGTTTCTGGAGATGATGCAAAAGCCGGACGTCGACCAGATCGACGGCTTGTCTCCGGCTATTTCCATTGAACAAAAGACTACGTCGAAGAATCCGCGCTCCACGGTCGGCACCGTCACCGAAATTTACGACTACATGCGCCTTCTGTTTGCGCGCGTTGGCGTGCCCTATTCGCCGGCGACCGGGCTGCCGATTGAGAGCCAGACAGTGAGCCAGATGGTGGATCGTGTGCTGGCCATGGAGGAAGGCACCCGCCTCTACATCATGGCCCCGATCGTGCGCGGCCGCAAAGGCGAGTACCGCAAGGAATTGCTGGAGCTGCAGAAGAAGGGCTTCCAGCGCGTAAAGATCGACGGCATCTTCTACGAGATCGCCGAAGTGCCGGCCCTGGACAAGAAATACAAGCATGACATCGATGTCGTGGTGGATCGCATTGTCGTTCGCCCAGACCTCGCCACCCGGCTCGCCGATTCGATGGAAACGGCGCTGAAACTGGCCGAAGGACTTGTTGTAGCCGAGTTTGCCGACAAGCCGCTGCCTGCCAGCGAGACCGCCGAAGAATCCGCCTATAAATCCAAGAACGAGACGCACGAGCGGGTGTTGTTCTCGGAGAAGTTCGCGTGCCCGGTTTCCGGTTTCACCATTCCGGAAATCGAACCCAGGCTGTTCTCATTCAACAATCCGTTTGGCGCCTGCCCGACATGCGATGGACTGGGCAGCCAGCGGGCTATCGATGCGAACCTGGTGGTGCCCGACGACAACGTCTCGTTGCGCGACGGCGCGATCAGCCCGTGGGCGAAATCCACCTCTCCCTATTATTCCCAGACGCTGGAAGCGTTGGGCAAGGTCTATGGCTTCAAGCTGGGCGACAAATGGAAAGACCTCCCCGACGAAGCCAAAAACGCGATCCTGCAAGGCACGGGTGAGCGCGAAATCGCCTTCCAGTATGATGACGGGCTACGCTCCTACAAAACCACCAAGACCTTCGAGGGCGTGGTTCCCAACCTCGAGCGGCGCTGGAAGGAAACCGAATCCGCCTGGATGCGCGAAGAGATTGAACGCTTCATGTCGGCCACCCCCTGCCCTTCATGCGGTGGCTATCGCTTGAAGCCGGAAGCACTGGCAGTGAAGATCGCGGGAAAACATATCGGTGAGGTGACGGAGCAGTCCATTCGCAACGCCAATCAGTGGTTTGCAAATCTTCCCGCACAGTTGAACGACAAGCAGAATGAGATCGCGGTGCGGGTTCTCAAGGAGATCCGCGAGCGGCTGCGCTTCCTCAACGATGTCGGCCTGGATTATCTGACGCTGGCGCGCAATTCCGGCACACTGTCCGGCGGCGAAAGCCAGCGCATCAGGCTGGCCTCGCAGATCGGTTCGGGGCTGACAGGCGTGCTCTATGTGCTGGACGAGCCATCCATCGGCCTGCACCAGCGCGATAACACACGCCTGCTCGACACGCTGAAGCACCTGCGCGACATCGGCAACACCGTCATCGTCGTCGAACACGACGAGGATGCCATCCTGCACGCCGACTATGTCGTCGATATTGGCCCTGCCGCCGGCATTCACGGCGGCCGCGTCATCGCCCAGGGAACGCCGCGCGAGATCATGGCCAATCCGGCTTCGATCACCGGCAAATACCTTTCCGGCGAACTGGAAATCGCAACACCGGCGGAGCGCCGACCCGGCAAGAAGGGCAAGCGCATCAAAGTGGTGGGTGCGCGCGGCAACAACCTGAAGAATGTAACCGCGGAAATTCCGCTTGGCACCTTTACTGCGGTGACCGGCGTCTCAGGCGGTGGCAAGTCCACCTTCCTGATCGAGACGTTGTTCAAGGCCGCCTCGCGCCGCATCATGGGCTCGCGTGAACATCCGGCCGAGCACGATCGCATCGAGGGGCTGGAATTCCTCGACAAGGTCATCGACATCGACCAGTCGCCAATCGGTCGTACGCCGCGTTCCAACCCTGCCACCTACACCGGCGCGTTCACGCCGATCCGGGACTGGTTCGCCGGTCTGCCGGAAGCAAAGGCGCGCGGCTACCAGCCGGGACGCTTTTCCTTCAACGTCAAGGGCGGCCGCTGCGAGGCCTGCCAGGGCGATGGCGTCATCAAGATCGAAATGCACTTCCTGCCGGACGTCTACGTCACCTGCGACGTGTGCCACGGAAAGCGCTACAATCGCGAAACTCTGGACGTGCTTTTCAAGGGCAAGTCGATTGCTGACGTGCTCGACATGACGGTTGAGGAAGGCGTCGAGTTCTTCTCGGCGGTGCCTGCCGTGCGTGACAAGCTTGAAACGCTGAAGCAGGTCGGCCTTGGCTATATCCATATCGGCCAACAGGCGACGACGCTTTCAGGCGGTGAGGCGCAGCGCATCAAGCTGGCCAAGGAACTGTCGCGCAAAGCGACCGGCAAGACGCTCTACATCCTCGACGAGCCGACCACTGGCCTGCATTTCCATGATGTGGCCAAGCTGCTTGAGGTCCTGCACGAACTGGTTGAACAGGGCAACACCGTGGTTGTCATCGAGCATAATCTGGAAGTGATCAAGACTTCCGATTGGGTACTGGACCTCGGACCCGAAGGCGGCGACGGCGGCGGCGAACTTGTCGCTTCCGGCACGCCCGAAGCGATTGTCGCCGAGCCGCGCAGCTATACAGGACAGTTCTTGAAGGAACTGCTGGAGAGACGGCCCAATGCACGAAAGGCTGAGGCGGCAGAGTAGACCAAGATGCCTGGAAACATTGTGTACAGGCTATACAGCGATGCACCGCCTGTCGTTTACGACTGGCTAGAAACCCACGTTCGCCCCTCTATCGTCCGCTTTTCCGGAACAAAGCTGGGACCTGGTGATTGGTACTACATAACAGTCGTGCTCGACGACCAAGGCTCATCAGAACGATTTCAGGAATGGCTTGATGTTCACGGCACGTCCGGACGTCTTACTGTAGAACTACGCTATCCAGAGAGATCCGAAATGGTTTCTATCGACAACGCCATCTGGATATCTAAGCCGGTATCTAGGGGCTCTCCCCACTCGACGATGGAGACTGATCCATGACGAAATCCGGAAAGATCCGCGCCGGCATGGGCGGCTGGACCTTCGAACCTTGGGACACATCGTTTTATCCGGACAAACTTTCCAAGGCCAAGCAGTTGCAATACGCGTCGCGGCAAGTGCCGACCATCGAGGTCAACGGCACCTACTATTCGTCGTTCAAGGAGCCGACATTCGTCAAATGGGCGAGTGAATCGCCGGACGGCTTCGTGTTCTCTCTCAAGGGAAACCGCTTCGTCACCAATCGCCGCGTGCTTGGTGAAGCGGGCGATTCCATGATGCGCTTCCTGGGTTCGGGGGTTGCCGCGCTCGGTGAAAAGCTCGGACCGATCCTCTGGCAATTTGCGCCGACCAAGAAATTCGACCCCGATGATTTCGAGGCCTTCCTGAAATTGCTGCCGGAAAAGCAGGACGGCGTGAAACTCAACCATGCGGTCGAGGTGCGCCACGACAGTTTCGTAGTACCCGAATTTCCCGCGCTAGCCCGCAAGTACAATGCGGCCATCGTCTATGCCGACCACGAGAAATATCCGGCGATCGCCGATGTCACCGGTGATTTCGTCTACGCACGTCTGCAGACCGGCAAGGATGAAAACCCGGACTGCTACGAGCCGGAGCGGTTGGATCAATGGGCCGAACGCGTGAAAACCTGGGCTGAGGGCAAAGAACCCGGCGACCTGCCGAAGGCAGATCAAAAGACGGCCGCAGCGGTGAAGCCACGCGACGTGTTTGTCTATTTCATCACTGAAGGCAAAGTGCGTGCACCATTCGGCGCGATGGCGCTGATGAAGCGCGTGCCCGGCGCGTAGAGCTTAGCAAAGTGAATCCGAAAATGTGCCCACCTCTTTGTTTTAACTGATCAAAGAAGGCGGATGGCAGCGGACGGCTCGGTTGATGTACCCACGCCCTGTCTCGTTCAAGCGCCTCGCGCGACCCGTTCGATTTCCTCGCGCACCAGTCTTTCGACCAGCGTGGGAAGGTTGTTGTCGAGCCAATCCTGCAGCATCGGCTTGAGCATTTCCTCTGCCTTGTCGTCGAACGTCTTCTTGCTGCGGCTGGCGAAAGCTTCCGACAATTCGCCAAAGGCAGCCGCGACCTGACGGCTGGTTTGTTCGGATACAATCGCCAATCTGGAAGAGGGTGTGTCCGCAACCGGTTCGTGACGCTCGACCTCATCCAATTTCGAGGCCGCGGATCCTGCGGGCTCAGTGCGGATAGTCGGAGCAACAGTATCGGCTTGGAAGCCTGAACTGCTGTTGGCAGCAGCGCCCCATGGCTGCTCGTCAGTCAAAGCAGTATGAACCGCGCCTGCACTTTCTGCGGGATTGTTATCAGTTGCCTCGACGATCTGGCTTAGAGACGGCGCACCTTCGAAAGATGAATGAGCTGGTTTTTCGATAGTCAGTTGCGCGCCAACTTCCGCCAAGTTGACTTGGGGTCGCCGCTCCTCCGTCGCCGAGATGGTGCCTACTTGCTCCCCAGGTTGCGAAACCGACTGTACCACAGCCAGTTCTTCCACCTTGGACATCTGGGACTCGGTTCTCAATTCTGCGCGGAAAGCTTCGACATCAGCGGTTGCCTGCTTTGCCGTCAGTTCGACGTCCTGAGTAACAGCGGTGGTGTCGTCCGGTTTGCGACCGGTATCGCTGTCCTCGATGATCCTTCTGATCGAAGCCAGGATTTCTTCCATGGATGGTTCGCGCTGAGCGCTGCTTGCCGTCGCCATTGTCACTTCCGCCGCCCCCGGTGCCCGTTTCGCCAGCCAACCGCAGCTGTGTCCGAATCACGAAGCAAGCGTAACCGACCAACGACCTTCCGAGAATCCCCAATGTGGAACCCGGTCGAATTTCAACAGATTACCGTCTGAAAGCGCCCGAAGAGAGTTCATGGACGGACAAAACACCCCACGGCGACCAGATATCAGGGGCATAATAGTACTTTGTATAACGTATGACGGCGACAGAAAATCTGCCGCCGTCATGGTTCAACATCCAATATCTACAGTGATTTAACGTCCATCAGGCGTGCGAAGGCCGAACCACTTGTCCTTGACCGCCTCGTAATGTTCCTGTGGCTGGTACTTCGTGACCTGCAATCCCAGCCGCTCGACGGACAAGCGTCCCATCGCCTGCAGGATCGCATAGCTCGCCAGCACTACGTCCCGCTCCGATCCGGCCAGGTTGATCTTGGCGCTGATCACGTCGGCCTGTGCGTTGAGCACATCAAGCGTGGTGCGCTGGCCAACATTGCGCTCCTCGACGACGCCGTTAAGCGCCAGTTGCGCGGCGTTGACCAAGGCGCGGTTGGCGACGACGCCTTCCTTGGCGGCGGCGTACGACGTCCATGCTGCCGTAACGGCCTGACGCACCTGGTCACGGCTGACATCCACCTCTATGCGAGCCTGGCTAAGGGATTCCTTGGACTTGCGCACCTGAGCCGATGTTCGCCCGCCCTGATAGATCGGGATATTCAAGGTTGCGCCTATATTGGCAGAGGTGGTTTCGCCCGCCGTCAGGGTCGACACCCCGGAAGAGCTGACATGGGACTGAGAAATGCCTGCCGAGGCAGTTATGGACGGCAGCAGGGCACCTTCCGCAGACTTGACCGAGAAGGCGGCGGCGTCGACGAGATGACCCGTTGCAAGGATCGCCGGATGCTCTGCAGAAGCAACGGATACTGCCGAATCCAGGCTTGAAGGAATCTGCTTGCCCAGCGGCGAGGCCGCCTTCAACTTGCCGGGCTCTTCGCCAACGAGCTGATGATAGATTGCCGCGCTGGCCAAAGCCTGAGCACGCGCGGCGCTCACCTGCGCCTCAGCCCCGGAACGGGCGGCATCAGCCTGCGCCACGTCGGTGCGGGTACCTTCACCGACATCGAAGCGCGAGCGCGCAGCGCGCGCCTGCTCGTTAAGGAATTGCAAGTTCTGCTGGGTCAGCGCCGCAACCTGACGGTCGTGGATCACGTTCATATAGGCCTGCGCGGCGCTGAACAGGATGTTCTCTTCCGTATTGCGCAGGCTTTCCTGCGAAGCGCGAACGCGGGCCTCGGCCGCAGCCACATTGTTCTTGGTTTGGAAACCGTCGAACAGCATCTGGTTGATCTGCACACCGTAGCTGCCGGTGGTCAGGCGCGAGGTGCCAGTATCGCGGCGCGTATTGGTGTAATCGATGCTTGCGGATGCACCAACAGTTGGCCGCCAACCAGACTTGGCGATGGCCACATCCTCGTCAACCACGCGAACACCGGCGCGGGCCGAATTCAACTGCGAATTGTTCTTGTACGCCTTCGACAAGGCACCGGTGATGGTTTCGGCCGAAACCGACAACGACGACAGTGCTGTTGCAGAAACAAGCACGGCAGCAAAAATGGTCTTGCTAAAGGACGGCACGTCGACCCCTCAATCACTTTTCAATAGCGTCGCGCAGCCCAAGACTGCTCTTTTTCTCAAGCCCCCTCGGCCGCGCCCCCATTCCCCCCTCGCCGCCTGCACAAACCAAGCGGCTCAGAAACGACTTGCTAGCCTAGGCCAGCATGACATCGCGTCTGCTGCAAGAAAAATTCGATCAGAACTCAAAAACTCGGATACGTTCGAATCCAGGTAGTGGCTTAATTGCCGCATTAAATGCACGTCTACCCGTAACAACACCAGAGGTCTTAAGAAAAACCCGGGCGACGCCGGCATTTCCGTGCCCCTCTACCGCAACCAGCCGACCTCCTTCGGCGAGTTGCTTGAAAAGCGTTTCGGGGACCTCTTCCACACTGCCGCCAATAAAGATCACGTCATACGGCGCGTTGGCCGCATGGCCGTCACGCAGAGCCCCAGCTACCACGATGACGTTGTCGCGGCCAATTTCGGCTAGCGTAGCAGTTGCGCGATCAGCCAACTTGGGATCGCTTTCCAGAGCAATCACCGAGCGCGCCAATCTCGACAGGATGGCGGCCGAGTAGCCGGTACCGCAACCGACATCGAGAACAGTATCGCTTTCATCAACCTCTGCAAGCTGGAGCAAGCGGGCAAGCGGCGACGGCTCCATCAGGAAGCGTGGGTTGTCCGAACCACTGGAGATACGGATATCCTCATCGATATAGGCCAGGTCGCAAAGAGCAGTATCGACAAAAATTTCCCGAGGCACCTCAAGGAAGGCTTCGATCAACGGAGCGCTGGTCACATCGGTGGTGCGAATCTGTCCGTCCACCATCTTCACACGACGTTCGGTGAAATCAGCGCTCATATCCAAGCCGCCTCGCCCTTCGCGCAGTGTGCGCATACTCAAGTCGAAACGTCCGATATTCCCGCAAAACGCGAGAATCCCGGAATTTGGAGGCCTCGCCCGGAATCGAACCGGGGTGCAAGGATTTGCAGTCCTCTGCGTAACCACTCCGCCACGAGGCCTCATCCTTCGGGCGTTCCAAGGCGCTTCAATAGGTTGGTGGCAAAGTGGCGTCAAGCGCTCCAAACTCATTCCCAGCGCTTTCCTTGCCCTTCCCTCGCACCTGAAGCGCGGGAGTGGATCAGCATGGCAAGAGAATGATGATCACAAATCTGTGAGCATTGGAACCGTTTGAAACGACAACCGTTTTTTTGCAGGCAACAGTCTCAAGGGAGGCGTTTATGCGTTACATGAACCTTGTCACCCTGGCTCTCATCATCATTGGCGGTCTGAATTGGCTGGCGATGGGTGTTTCAGGATTCGATGTTATTGGTGCGATCTTTGGTGGTTCGGGCACTGCAGTAGCCCGTTTCGCCTATGTCGTCGTCGGCCTTGCCGCCATTTGGCAGCTTATGCCCGGCTTCCAGAGCTTCACCATGGGCGAAGTCGACGCCGAACGGCATATGCATCACCAGTGATGCTCGATTCGGGGGCGGCCGGGTATTCCGGCCGCCTCTTATCCTTTGCGGACAATTTGGTTATCGATCCGACCTGCGGCGGCGCGCCCACCAGACGGCAAGCCGTCGCCGCCAACGGCGAACCGCCGCAAATTCATACGACAGCACCAGTAGCCCAAGCGGTACCATCCAGAAGCCCAGCACCGGCAAGAAGCCGAAAATACCAAGAACGATCAAGCCGACGCCAATGACGATGCGCGCACGACGAGAGCGCGGCATGTTGAACTCACGTCCGAAAACAGAGATTTTCCGTACCAGCGCTGGCTGATTTTCGTTTTGCGAAACCATATTATCCTACCTCGGGGCCAGCCCTGGTAGCTCTTTTCCAAGGTGTGCATGCAACGTCCAGCATGCCAATATGGTCGCACCGCTTGCATATTGCGAGAAACGCCGCGCTCACTACCGCAAAAAAATCCAATTTGCTTCTTTGCAAAGCCGAAACGGGTTTGCTATAGGCTGCCCCGTTCGCACGAGCCTGCTGTTCCCCGGTAGCTCAGTGGTAGAGCAACCGGCTGTTAACCGGTTGGTCGCTGGTTCGAATCCGGCCCGGGGAGCCACTTCCGTCAAAAAGTTAATATTTCCAAGTTGTCATAGCCAGACTTCCTTGAGGGATATTTCTGGATTTGAACTGGCAAGCGGACCTCCTGATCCGTGCTCGCCAGAAGGCGCTCGAATGGAACAACAAGAAGGTTGCAGGGCGTGCCACCGGCAACAAGGACAATACCCATTTCGACTATTTGATCGACTGCGGCGGCGTATTAGCTGACAATCTGTCGTAAAATATTGAGCGATTCGATATGCTGATGAGCGAATTTACAACCTACATCGTCTGGCACTGAGACGCAGGAAGCCTACCGCGTCGTGGAGCGACAGCCCTTGAAGGGATGTATGGCCTCGCACTTGGCTTCCGCGCGCTGTCACACATATTCGTGAACGCCTGAAACAGCATCTCTCCTCTGCACGTATTAAAGTGTTGGAACCACAAAGCATGGCTTTACTTGGCCGTCTGAGGGATTTTCGACATGAGCGCCACTCTGCGCAGCACCGAAATCACGGAGATGAAATCTCTGAAAAAGGGGCCGCTCGTCTATCGGCAATCCGCATGGACGCGGCTTACTCATTGGCTTTGGGCCATCTCGCTTTTGTTCTTGCTTCTCAGCGGTCTGCAGATCTTCAACGCGCGCCCGCAACTCTACATTGGACCGGAATCAGGCTTTGCCTATGACAACACAATCCTGCGCATCGGCGCGATCAATTCTCCGGATGGGCCTCGCGGTTTCACCGAAATTTTTGGCAAGCGCTTCGATACCACAGGTGTTTTCGGCTGGTCTGGACCCGCGGGCCAGGAACGGCAGAGAGCGTTTCCTTCGTGGCTAACGGTGCCTTCCTACTATGATCTTGGCACGGGACGCGTGGTCCACTTCTTTTTCGCGTGGCTACTCTCGGCAACCCTTTTGGTCTGGCTGGTGGCTAGTTTGCTCAATGGGCACCTCAGACGCGATCTCGCTCCTCACGCCAGCGATCTTGGCAAGCTCCCGCGCGACATTGCCGACCATATCCGACTGAGATTCCATCACACAAGCGACTACAACGTATTGCAGAAACTCGCTTACGCCGGGGTGCTTTTCGTGCTCTTGCCACTGATGGTGTCGACTGGATTGACCATGTCTCCAAGCATGAATTCTGTGCTGCCGTTCCTCCCTGACTTATTCGGCGGCAGGCAGACCGCGCGCACCATCCATTTTGCCGTGATGCTGCTGCTGGTCGCCTTCTTCTTTGTTCACATGGCGATGATCCTGGCTGCCGGCCCGCTAAACGAACTGCGGTCGATCATCACCGGTTGGTACCGCACCGACCCACCACATCCAGTGATTCCCAATACCAAGCGGGAGCTGTGATATGGCCAAATTCTCACTCACACGCCGCAAATTACTCACCGCCGCTGGTCTCAGCGCTTCCAGCATCGCGCTGTCAGGCTGCGATATCTTCGACAATCAGCTTCGTATCGGGGCTCCGTTGCGCAGCTTTCTGGAAAACGCCAACAATCTGACCTGGCATACGCAACGTCTGCTTGCCGGACACGATGCCCTCGCACAAGAATTCACCGAGGCCGACATCCGCCAGCCTATGCGGCCCAACGGCGTTACCGCCCCAGACGACGAGTTCTACAAGGACCTCATGGCAAAAGACTTTGCCGACTGGCGCCTGGAGGTAAGCGGTCTGGTGGACAAACCGCTATCGCTTACGCGGGAACAGATCTTCGCCATGCCTAGCCGCACACAAATCACGCGTCACGACTGCGTTGAAGGTTGGAGTTGCATTGCCAAGTGGACTGGCACGCCGCTCGCGCTCGTGCTGGACGAAGCGGTGGTCAAACCGGAAGCCCGCTACGTGGTGTTCCACTGCCTCGACACCATTGATCGCAGCCTGTCCGGCGAGATCAAATATTATGGCTCCATTGATCTGGCCGATGCCCGACACCCGCAAACCATCCTCGCCTATGGCCTCAACGGAAAGCCGCTTCCGGTCGAAAACGGCGCGCCGTTGCGCGTGCGCGTGGAACGGCAACTTGGCTACAAGATGCCGAAATACATCCACAAGATCGAGCTTGTATCTTCATTCTCGATGATAGGAGGCGGGCGCGGTGGGTATTGGGAAGACTACGGCTACGATTGGTATGGCGGCATATGATGCCGACCACCCATCCTTGAAATCTCAGCTTAAGCGGAATTTTCTTCATTTAATTTCAATCAGTTAAGACAAACACCCACCTGATGGGTTGTTTCACGCAACCCCTTCCCCCATCCTTTTCGTGTTGTTCGGCATTGGTCGCCGTGCATTTTCCGGAAACCAAAACAGGAGGTGGGACGGGTGTCCAACACCAAGATGATTTTTGAACAGCAGCCTGACGAAGATACATTTGGCGGGCGCTTTTCCCGAGCTCTGGACGCAAGCGAACTAAACGCGAAAGATGTAGCTTGGCGCCTAGGGGTTCAACTTTCCACCGTAAAGGCATGGGAGCGCGACCGCTCCATTCCTGGCTCTCACCATCTCAACAGGACCGCAGGTCTACTTGGGGTCAGCCTCTCGTGGCTGTTGCATGGTATCGGTCTCGGACCATCAATGACCGAGGACAGAGTCGATACGGTAATCGAAGCTCAGCTCGAAAAATTGAAACTCCTGCATACCGAGACTGGTCATTTGATCGGCGAATTACGTAACAAACTTGACCAACGTGCCGACACTGCGCAGGAATTCTCCTAGGTCATGGAAAAGACTACCGACGACTTGTCGCTCATAGGTGACAAGTCGTCGCGACTAGGTTATGGACTCACGCGTCGGAGGCTGATTTGGCCTCAACTGTTTGCGGGAGAGAGCAGCGAAAGCTGCCGCCGAAGGGGAAATCGCCCGAAATCTCTCAGGCAAAAGAACCGTAGACAGAACGACACTCTGGAAAGTCGGGGCTTCGAAAACCCCGCGCCGAAGGTGTAAGCGCAGCCGACAGAGTTCCGGTTGCGCGAGTCTCTCAGGCTTCAGACAGAGGGGCACGGACTGGCCGCACGTTGCGGTCGATTTCGTGTTTTTCTGGAGAAGTCATGGCAGGCGATGAAGTAAGACACCTACCCCTCGAAGACTTGCATATCCAAGCTGGAGCGCGCTTTGGCGCCTTTGCTGGGTGGCACATGCCGCTGACCTATCCGGCCGGCGTCATGAAGGAACATCTGCACACGCGCGACCACGCGGGCTTGTTCGATATTTCGCACATGAAGCTGTTCGAGGTATCAGGCAAGGACGCTGTGGCCTTGCTGAACAAGGCTTGCCCGCTCGACGCGGGGGCACTCACAATCTCTCAATCGAAATACACGCTGTTACTCAACGAAGCAGCAGGCATCATCGACGACCTCATCGTTACGCGACTAGGCGACGATCGCTTCATGGTGGTGGCAAACGCCAGCAACGCTTCAGAGGACGAGGCACATCTTCGAAAACTAGCCGAAGGGCTTGCCGTCAAAATCGATCCTCTCGATCGCGTCTTTCTCGCAATCCAGGGTCCGGATGCATGGGCAGCACTATCGCGGGCCGGCATCGAAACCGGCTCGCTCTTGTTCATGCACGGCATCGAACCGCGCGCGGACTGGTTCATGACCCGCTCGGGCTATACAGGCGAAGACGGATTCGAGATTGGCTTGCCGGAAAGGGATGCACGTGAGATTGTCGGAAAGCTGCTCGAAGACGATCGTGTAATATGGATCGGCCTTGCAGCGCGCGACAGCTTGCGTCTCGAAGCCGGCTTGTGCCTGCACGGCAACGACATCACGCCGGACACCAATCCGGTTGATGCAGGCTTGATGTGGGCCATCCCCAAAGAAATACGCGCCTCCGGCGAATTCGTCGGCGCCGATGCGCTACGGGCGATTTTGGCCCGCGGTCCGCTTCAAAAGAGGGTCGGCCTAAAGGCGGAAGGTCGGCAGCCGGTGCGTGCGGGGGCAGCACTGCTAGATGCCGAGGGCAAAGCCGCCGGACACGTGACTTCTGGCGGCTTTGGTCCTTCGACCGGATTTCCGGTTGCAATGGGCTACGTTGCTGCTCCGCTTGCCGCTAACGGCACCCAAATTTTCGCAGATGTGCGCGGCGCCAAGGTGCCGCTCACCGTCCACCCTCTTCCGTTTACTCCTCATCGCTACCGCAAAGGATAAATCCTCATGGCAACGACGTATTTTACCGAAGACCACGAATGGCTCCGTGTTGAAGGAGACGTGGCGACGGTCGGCATCACCGACTACGCGCAAGAACAGCTTGGCGACATCGTGTTCGTCGAAATCCCCCAGATCGGCAAAGGCCTTACAAAGGGCGATACAGCAGTCGTCGTCGAATCGGTCAAAGCAGCATCCGACGTCTATGCGCCAGTCGACGGCGAAGTGACGGAAGCCAACCAAACGCTGGGCTCCGATCCGGCTCTCGTGAATTCGGCGGCCACTGGCGACGGCTGGCTCTGGAAGATGAAACTTTCTAACAAAAGCCAGCTCGAGGGCCTCATGGATGAAGCCGCGTACAAAGCCCATATCGGCTGAATGGTGGCATCATGACAACGGCACCTTACCCTTTCACGGCCCGTCACATAGGGCCGGGCCCCGATGACACTCGCGCCATGCTGGCCGTAATCGGCGTTCCTTCTGTGGAGACGCTGATCAGCCAGGCAGTGCCCAATTCAATCAGGCTAGACGGCCCGCTGAATCTGCCCGCACCTGCCAGTGAGGCAGAAGCTCTGGCCGAGCTATCGGCAATAATGGCGAAGAATACCGTTCTCAAGAGCTTCATCGGCGCCGGTTATCATGGCGTCAACGTGCCGCCGGTGATCCAGCGCAACCTGTTCGAGAACCCTGCCTGGTACACGGCCTATACGCCCTACCAGGCAGAGATCAGCCAAGGCCGGCTGGAGCTTCTCTTCCACTTCCAGACGTTGGTGACGGAGCTAACAGGCCTGCCAGTGGCGTCGGCTTCACTTCTGGACGAGGCAACCGCCGTCGCCGAAGCCGTAGGCATCGCCTGGCGTTTCCACTACGGCAAGCGGCCAAACATCATCGTCGCCGGTTCGCTGCACCCGCAGGTGCTTGATGTCGTAAAGACGCGAGCCGAACCACTGGGCATAAAGGTGGAAGGCGACAAGGCCAACGAACAGACGGCTGCGATTATCGTTCCGTGGCCCGACACATTCGGTGTCTTTGGCGACTATTCGGATATCGTGGACAAAGCGACGGCAGCCGGCGCGCTTGTCATTGCCGTGGCCGATCCATTGGCGCTTACGCTGGTTGAAGCGCCGGGCAAACAGGGAGTTGACATCGTCGTTGGCTCGATGCAGCGCTTCGGCGTACCCATGGGCTTCGGCGGGCCGCATGCCGCCTATCTCGCTGTCTCCGACAGGTTGACGCGGCTCATTCCCGGTCGCCTCGTCGGTCAGTCGGTCGACGCCCATGGCCGCCCAGGCTACAGATTGGCATTACAAACGCGCGAGCAACATATCCGCCGCGATAAGGCGACCTCAAACATCTGCACCGCGCAAGCGCTTCTTGCCAACATGGCTGCTGCATACGCAATTTGGCATGGACCTGCCGGCCTTCAAGGTATTGCAAGCGGCATCCATGCCCTTGCTGCCAGCCTAGCCGACGGCCTCAAGGCCGCAGGCTTGAATGTGCTTGGGGAAAACCGCTTCGATACAGTAACGGTCGAAGTCAAAGGCAAGGCCGCGCAGATGGCAAAGGAAGCCGAAAAGGGTGGGCGACTGCTGCGCGCTATCGATGCCGATCATATCGGCATCAGCTTCGATGAGACGTCGAGCGAAGCCGATGTAGCCGCGATCGCCGGACTGTTCGGTGCCAAGGCCGGCAAGCCGACGAGTACGATGCCCGGAAAGCCGCGCGGCAAGGAATTCATGAGCCAGCCGGTATTCCACGAAAACCGCTCGGAAACCGACATGATGCGTTTCCTGCGCAGGCTTGCCGACAAGGATCTGGCGCTTGACCGCGCGATGATCCCGCTCGGCTCCTGCACCATGAAGTTGAACGCAGCCGCTGAAATGATGCCGGTTAGCTGGCCGAGTGTCGCGAACCTGCACCCGTTTGCACCCAAGGCGCATTCGACGGGCTATCGCGAAATGATCGACCAGTTGGAAGGCTGGCTCTGCGAAATCACCGGTTTCGACGCCGTGACCTTGCAGCCGAATGCCGGCAGCCAGGGCGAATATGCGGGCCTGCTTGCCATTCGCGGCTACCACCTTTCGCGCAGCGAAGGGCACCGCAACATCTGCCTGATCCCCTCCTCTGCACACGGCACCAATCCTGCGAGTGCGGCGATGGCGGGCATGTCGGTGGTGGTTGTTCGCTGCACCGAGGACGGCAACATCGACATCGACGACCTGAAGGCCAAGGCTGCTGCCAACGCCGCCAATCTGGCGGCGTTGATGTTCACCTATCCGTCGACGCACGGCGTGTTCGAGGAAGGTGCAAAGGACATCTGCGCCATCGTTCACGAACATGGCGGCCAAGTCTATTTCGACGGCGCCAATCTCAACGCTCTGGTCGGCCTTGCCCGACCCGGCGACATCGGTGCCGACGTCTGCCACATGAACCTGCACAAGACTTTCTGCATTCCGCACGGCGGCGGCGGTCCCGGCATCGGTCCGATCGGGGTAAAGGCACACCTTGCGCCTTATCTGCCCGGGCACGTGAGCGAAGGTTCGGCCCATGCGGTAGCTGCCGCCCCGTTCGGCAGCGCCTCCATCTTGCCAATCACCTGGATGTACATCCGCATGATGGGTCCGGCCGGGTTAAAGCAGGCAACCGAAATGGCGATCCTTTCCGCCAATTATCTCGTGGCGCGTCTCGGAAATCACTACTCGGTCCTTTACCGCGGTCGCAGTGGGCGCGTCGCTCATGAGTGCATCCTCGATACCCGTGTGTTGAAGGAAAGCTCGGGCACCACCGTGGACGACATCGCCAAGCGGCTGATCGACTACGGTTTCCATGCACCGACGATGTCCTTCCCGGTCGCGGGTACATTGATGGTGGAGCCGACCGAATCCGAGCCGAAACGCGAGATTGACCGTCTTTGCGAAGCATTGATCGCGATAGCCTGCGAAGCCGAGAAAGTGGAAAAAGGCGTGTGGCCCAAGGACGACAATCCCTTGGTAAATGCCCCACACACCGCTGCAGAAGCGCTGGCCGGTGATTGGAAGCATCCCTATTCACGGATGGAGGCAGCCTTCCCCGCTGGAGACGCCGATACAGGCACTAAGTACTGGCCGCCAGTGTCGCGTATCGACAACGTTGCAGGCGATCGCAACCTCGTATGCTCTTGCCCGCCGGTTACCGAGTATCTCGGCGCGGCCGAATAGTTGAAAAAGGCCGGCGTCATGCGCCGGCCTTTTTCGCAGCGGTCACGATTTATGCGTTGCCTAGTAGCGCCAAATTGGCATCAACCACCGTGGTATCGGTCATCGCTTTGCGAGCCTCAAGAAAGAGTGCCTTCGCCTTCTTCTTGTTTCCACGCAACAACTGCGAATAGCCCATGTTGTTGACGATCTGAGGCTTACGGCCCGCCACCTTCAAGAGCTGGTCATAGGCGCGGTCTGCAAAGTCGAAACGGCCAAGCTGATCATATGACGCTGCAAGGCCCATCCAGGCTTCGGCGTTGTCAGCCTGCATTTCCACCGCTTTGCGGAAATGCTTTTCTGCAAGTCCGTAGTTGCCATCGCGGAATTGTGCCTTGCCCGATGCAAGATCGGACACCTCCACGCTTTCCGGCATGGCGCCGATCGCTGTCGTCTTCGTCGCGTCTACGGAAGTTGTCGTACAGCCTGCCAGCGCAATAACGGCGGCAGTTGCTGCCGTTGCCATGAAAAGTCCGTGACGCATACCCCTGCCCCAGTCGCCCGCTTCGGCGGGTCGTTTCAAATCTTATATTAGAGGCCAGCAATTAAACTTCAGTGCCAAATTGCGCGCAGATTGAAGCGCTGCGCAAAGTGCGCATTAACCATCCGACCTACTGCGACGTCATCTTCACGATGATGGGGATGATTGCGATCATCAGCACGACAGGCAGGATGCACACAGTGACCGGCACAGACATCTTGGCCGGCAGCGCATGCGCCTTTTCTTCAGCCAGCGACATGCGCTTATGGCGCATTTCGTCCGAGAATACCCGGAGCGCGCCGGACAGGCTGGTTCCGAGTTCCTTCGATTGCTGCAACAAGGTAGCGAAGGAGCGCACTTCATCCAGGCTCAGCCTGTCCGACAGCGCCTTCAGCGCGTCGTCGAGACTGCGCCCTGCGCGCAGTTCCAGCGAAACGAGCTGGAGATTCTGGCTAAGCGAAGGATAAGTCTTGGCAAGCTCACGAGACACTCGTTCGATCCCCGCTTCCATGCTCATGCCAGCGTCGGAACAGACGATCATCAGATCCATGAAATCAGGAAACCCGTTCCGGTATTCGCGCGCCCGCTCGCGGATTTTCTGGCTGAGGACCAGACCCGGAAGGAAATAGCCCGCCGCGCCCGACATTATGACCAGCGCCCAGCGGCTGGTAGTGGTGGAATCGGCGTTCGCCAGCCATTCGTTGAAGATGAATGCGGCCAGTGCTGCACCCACGAAACCGCAGAAACGGATCAAGAAGAACATTCCTATGGCCCGCGGGTCCATATAACCTGCCTGGATAAGCCGCATACGCAGGCGTGCAACATTTTCGGGATCGCTGCGGGCGTAGAATTCCTGCGCCGTGCGGACAGCTTTCTCGCGCACTGCATTCGGGTTCCTTTTCGGTGCCGGTTCAGTCGGTTGATGCGGAGTCTGGCCCTCGACGCGCAGCCTGCGCTTGACGTCCTCGCGGTTTCCCTTCGCAGTTACCAAAGGCCACACCACCGCTCCACCGCCTGCAAGAAGCAGCAGAGCTGCCACCGGCATCAGAGATGTCGGTCTCAAGGAGGCGAGGAATTCGACGAAGCTTTCCATTTCAGAATTTGAAGTTCGACATTTTGAACATCATGACATTGCCCAGCATCAGCCAGAAAATGGCCCCACCGATCAGGTACCAGGTCATGGGCTCATCCCAGACATCACGGTAGAATTCCGGCATCATGACCATGATACTGGCGAACAGGAGCGCCGGCACAGCCGTCAGGATGTAGGCCGACATACGGCCTTCCGTCGAAATGGCGCGTACCTTGCGGCGCAACTTGCCGCGCTCTCGAATGGTCGCCGAAAGTCCATCGAGGATTTCGCGTAGATTTCCACCAGAACTGCTCTGGATTGCCACCGCCGTCACGAACAGCGGCAGGTCTTCGTGACCGACGCGCTCAAACAGCGCGTTCAGTGCGGACACCAGATCCGAGCCGAACGTCACCTCGTCGGCGATGACGCCGAATTCCGTCCCGATCGGATCGGGCATCTCCCGCGCCACCATGGAAATCGCAACCGGCACAGGGTGGCCGGCCTTCAAGCCGCGCGTGATAAGCTCCAGCGCTTCAGGCAACTGGATGCCGAACCGCTTCAAGCGGCGCTTGCGCAGGGACCGCAACGCGATAACCGGAATGGCAGCAGAAGACGCCACGAACAAGCCGAGACACCCCAGCAACGACACCCCCTTCACAAATGCAATTCCAGCGATCGCAAACGCAACGGCAGAGGTGATGGACAGGAATTTGCGCGGCGGCATGCGCAGACCGGATTGGATCCGCAGCGCTCGAAACCTGGCCGGCGAAAATATCCACGTACCGCCGTCGATTCCGCGCTCCTTGCGCAACTGGATCAACACCTGTTCCTGGCTGATCTTTCCCGACTGAAGTTTCATACGCCGGTTTATGGCAGTGCGCTTGTCCGCCCTTCCGGCAAAAAGCAGGTAGCACGCCTCGGCAATCATGATGCCGGCGAGCGCTGCCGTAGCATAAACTACATAGATCGCCGAAAAGCCTCCCATCCGGCTACTCCTGCGGCCTGCCAGGCTCGAAATACTTGCCGGGGAACTCGATCCCCATGGCGCGAAGGTCTTCGAGGAAACGCGGCCTGATACCGGTCGCTTCGAAATGCCCCAGTATCTTCCCGTCAGGTTCGATACCAGTACGGACGAAGCGGAATATTTCCTGCATCTGAATGACGTCACCTTCCATGCCGGTCACTTCGGCTACGCTCGTCACCTTGCGCTTGCCGTCGGACAAGCGCGTCAACTGAACGATGATATCGAGGGCGCTCGATATCTGGCTGCGAATGGACTGCACCGTCATCGGCATGCCGGTCATGCCGAGCATCTGTTCGAGACGCGCAATCGCGTCGCGAGGTGTGTTGGCATGGATGGTGGCCATCGAGCCTTCGTGGCCGGTATTCATGGCTTGAAGCATATCGAACGCTTCCTCACCGCGGCACTCACCAAGAATAACGCGGTCAGGCCGCATGCGAAGCGCATTCTTGACCAGATCGCGCTGCTTCAACTCGCCCTGACCTTCGACGTTGGCCGGGCGCGTTTCCATGCGCGCTACGTGAGGCTGCTGCAATTGCAGCTCGGCTGCATCCTCGATGGTGATGAGACGTTCGTCTTCTGGAATGAATGCCGACAGCGCGTTCAGCATCGTCGTCTTGCCGGTACCAGTACCGCCCGAGATGATCGTGGTTTTACGCGCATTGACAGCAGCGGCGAGAACCTCCGCCATGTTCTGGGTAATGGCGCCGAATTCAACCAGCTTGTGCAGGCCTAGTTTGTTCTTGGAGAATTTGCGGATCGACACCAACGGCCCATCGACCGCAATCGGCCGGATGGCGGCGTTGAAGCGAGAGCCGTCCTGCATGCGCGCGTCAACCATCGGCTGCGATTCATCGACACGTCGGCCAACCGCCGCGACGATCTTGTTGATGATGCGTAAGAGATGGGCCTCGTCCTTGAACGGGATGTGGACCTGCTGCAGCTTGCCCTTGCGTTCGACAAAGCAATTATGATGGCCATTGATCAGAATATCGTTGATCTCAGGGTCCTTCAGCAGAGGCTCCAGCGGCCCCAGCCCCACCATCTCGTCAACGATGTCGTCAACCAGAGCGTCCAGTTCAGCGACGTTGATCGCCATGCGCTCACTACGAGTCTTTTCGGACACGAATTCATGAACCTGGCGACGCATCTCGTCCTTGGGCAGACGCTCGAGCGCCACGAGATTGATCTCGTCGAGCAGCATGCGATGAATACGCACGCGCGCATCCAAGACCTTGTCAGCCCCCTTCGCGGCGACCTCTGGCTTCGCAGCCACAGGCCTTCTCGATGTCGGTATGACAATTGCCTGGCTCGTCGCCGGCATCTGTTCGACAGGTCGCTCAGAACGCAGATCGCGATTCTGCAGCGTGGAAAAGCGGCTGCTCATCCGGCCTTCCTTTTCAGCAATCCTTTGCCGATGCCGAACAGGGAACGGGTCTTCTGGGGAGTGGCGACAACCTCTTCGGGCAGGATGATCTTCTTCAAATCCTGAATTACATTGGCATTGGGATCGATCTCATGCAGCGGGACCCCGCGATCGACTGCCTCGCGCACCAGCCGGTAGTTGTTGGAGATACCGCCGACAAAATGCTCGCCGAGTATCTCCTGCACGTCGGCCTGCTTGATGCCATTGTCGAACATCTTCTGTTCGAAGCGGTTGACGATGACGTTCGGCCTCACTTCCTTGCCCACAGTCTGATGAATAGCCTGAATCAGCCGCTGCGTATGGCGCAGGCACGGCACGGTCATTTCCGAAACGATGTAGAGCTTGTTGGAGCCCAGTAGAACCGTTTCCGTCCATGGGAACCAGGTGCGAGGCATGTCGATAACGACATTGTCGAAATAGGCTGACACCAAATCCAACATGCGCACGACGACATCGGTCTTGAACGAACGCATATCTGCCGGGTTCGAAGGTGCCGCCAGAACGCAAAGCCCGCTCTCATGCTTGGACAGCATGACATCGAGCAATTGCCGGTCGAGGCGTTCGGGGCGGTTCTCGATTTCGGTTATGTCGAAGCGGGGCTCAAGGTCGATGTATTCGGCACAGGCGCCCTGTTCGAAATTCAGATCGACAACGCAGGTCGAAGCGCCGCGCGAGGTCGAATTGTGGAGTTGAAAGGCAGTCTGGAGCGTCAGGGTCGTCGTGCCTACACCGCCTGCTGCAGGTAAGAACGTGTAGATTTGCGATTCCGTCTGCTGGCTGTGGCCCGTGCCTTGCAAGGCGGCAACGACAGATCGCACCAGATCGGCCGTCGAGATCGGTTTCACCAGAAAGTCGGCTACCTGGAGTTGTACGAGGATACGTACTGCTGCGGCATTGAATTCCTGTGTCACCACGACGACCGGCACCTGCCCTTCCAGCCGGCGCATAATGCGTTGCAGGGCGCTTATCTCGTCCAGTCTCGCCGCATCCATATCGACGATGATCGCGCCAAGATCGGCTTCCTGTACTTCGCCGCGAATATCGGACAGGTTCTTATCGACGGTCACCAACTGTATGACCTCCGAAGCTGCGAACGCTGCGCGCGTATCCTGCTCAAAAGCCCTGTCAGTGGAAACAAGCAGAATTTTCTTGGTCTTGATCTCACTTGCCATTTGAAATCATCCGCCCGATCAGTTGCCCGTCGTAGTCGTCGCCGCCTTGGCGGATGCCGCGTCATCGGCCGGTCTCGTCTCGCTGCTCGTCCGCTGCGCCGGAACCTTCAGCTTCGTGTTCTGGACACCGTATTGCCAGGGATCGACGATCTGCATGGCGGTGTTGGCTGCTATCGCGTCACCCGCGCCAACCGTCAGGCCATCGGCCCGCAGGTAGTCGTCCTGAGCACAGCCGCCGAGACTGATGCACAAGAGCAGGACCACACTGGAAACGTGAACACACCGCATGACGGTCACTCCTTGGGCAGGTCGAGGAAATGCCCGACCCTGGTGACCGGTGCAGCAGCTTCGCCGACCGCGGCGGTCTTCAATTCCTCGGTATTGCCGAGAAAATAATCGACATTGCTCGCAGCCACCGTCTTGTCAGTAGGCACGAGCGGCTTCTTCGAAGGGTCGATGGGCTTGACCAGATATGGCGTCACGATGATCACGAGGTCGGTTTCGCGCCGCTGGTAAGCCTTTGACGAGAACAATGGGCCGAGCACCGGCATCTTGCCGGCGCCGGGGATGCGTTGGGTGATCTGGTCGTTCTGGGTTTGCAACAGGCCGGCGAGCATGAAACTCTGGCCGCTCTTCAGATCGACGGAAGTCCGGGCGCGGCGCACGATGAAACCCGGAATAGAGATGTTGCCCAGCGAATAGGACGCCGAGGCATCGATGGAGGAGACTTCCGGCTCGATGTCGAGGCTGATCAGGCCGTCCTGCAGTACAGTGGGCGTAAAATCGAGGCTTACACCGTATTTCTTGTAGTCGACGGTAATCTTGTTGTCGTCTTCGGCAACGGGGATGGGGAACTCACCTCCGGCAAGGAAACTGGCCTTCTGGCCCGACCGGGCGACAAGATTCGGCTCGGCAAGACGACGGGCGACGCCGCGATCTTCCAACGCCTTGATGGCAACGTCAGCCGACCAGCCGTTACTCAGGAGGCTGCCGACGATTTCGCCTGCCGGTACGGAAGTCGATGCGACCGGATCGGAATTGAAGCCGATGGAGCCGGCGGCACCGGAATAACGAACGCCAAGCTTGGTACCCAGTTCCTGGCCGACCTGCCGGTTGATCTCGACAAAGCGCACATTGAGCTGGACTTGCTGCGAAGACGAGATGTTGACCGAATTGATCACCTCTTCTTCGCCGGAGAACCGCGTTGCGATCTTGCTGGCCTTTTCAGCAGCTACCGCATCTTCCGCCTCACCGGACAGCACCACGCGGCCATTGGCCGAACCAACCTTGATGTTTGCCCCCGGAACGCTGGCACGGATGGTGTTGGCAAGTTGCTCAGTGTCGAGCGTAACCTCGACGTCTACGCTGCCCACCAGTTGCTTGTTCTCGTCAAACAGCGCGATACCGGTGGTGCCCAGATTGTTGCCAAGCACATAGAAGGACTTGTCGGTCAAAGGATTTACATTGGCGATTTCCGGATCGCCGATGACGATCTCGTAGAAGGCTGCATCGGTCTTGATCGTTTTCGGCTTGCCCTTGGCAACCTTGACCGTCGTGGACTTTGTGGCGGAGATTTTGACTATATCCCCGCCTGCGATCGAAGGCGCCGGCAGTGCCAGAATGCCAGCCACGGCAAACGCAACGGCACAAAATGGCGTAGGCCGCCGTGCCACCTGCCAGTCTTTGAAGAAACCGCCCAACCCCAGCATGTACGCGCCCCCAACCGGCCCCCGCCGGCAAACTCAGTTCTGTTCCTGCGGCAATTCCTGCTGCATGACCTTGTATTCCTGCGCGACCAGACCGCGGGTCACGATGACCGTCTTCATCTTGGGCGCATCCGAATCCGACCTGCTGAACAACGCTCCTGCTGCAGATTGAACGCCTGCGGCAACCGAACCGCCGAAAGAGGAGATGGTGGTGAGGCCTCCGGACGAGGCATCCGCATCGGCGGCCGAACGCAGTGTGAGGGAGAGCGTTCCGACGGTGCGAGCAAGCGCCACCTTGCGAGCGCCCTCCTCGTTCACTTCGATTGTTACCGAATTGGCGATCTGCGGAGTGGTCTGGCGCTCGTCGGCACCCTGTCCGACTGTAAGCACCCTGGCGCCGGCAACGACGATCTCGGTGGTAACCGTTGAGCCAGCCGCACCGTCGGCATTCTTGGAAACTTCCTCGATGGCGCCAGCATCGCGCGTGAGCACGACATCGACGCGATCGCCAGGCGTGATGAAGCCGCCGACTCCCGCAATCTCATCTGTGCGAATGGTCACGGCGCGCATGCCCGGCGTCAGCATGTTGGAGAGTGTTGCGCGGCCATTGGGGCCAGAAAGCTTGGCAAGCAAAACCGGTTCGTTGGGCTCGATTGGCGACAGCACCACGCGCTTGCCTTCTGCCAGCAGCCCATCGACGCTGGTGAAGGCCCCCTCGGGTAGAGATTCCTGCGGCCATGGAATCTCGGCAAGCTGCGCGGCTTCCACTTCCATGCCATAGCGCAGCGGTGCCTTGGCCACGACGATGGTCTTGAACTCAACGGCCGGCTGCGGCGGCGGTGTAACCGACGATGTCTTGACGATGTCGGCCTCAGTCTGGCTCTTGATCCAGAAATCGGCAGCGAAGATCGAGATCGCGCCGAAAACGGCTGCAATGCCGATCATCGTTATGACCTTGCCCCTCACGCCAAACCCCTGATGCGCCTGTTTCTTTGTTCGTTGGGGTGACGCTAAGGGCTATTCCTAAAGATTCAGCGATCCGGAATATAAGCATTCGATCTAATTTGCGTGGCTTGGTTATCGAAAGGTTTTGCGGTAGAAGGCCAGCGAGCCACGAACGGACCATGAACTTCGGTCGCGCCCTCGGTAAAAGCGTGGCACTATCATCAGTGATTCGCAGCATCGGACTCCTCTCCCTTATGGACGACAGCAACGATCTTTTCGGCACTCTCAGCAAGCCGGCTCAGCCCGTACGCGCTCCTACGCGACCGGCAGACCCGCTGGTTCAGGCCGCGAAGCGCGCGCTTCCCTTGAAGGACGGTGCGGAAAGCTACAGCGCAGCCGACATCGAAGTGCTCGAGGGCCTCGAACCCGTGCGCCGGCGGCCGGGCATGTATATCGGCGGCACCGACGAGCGGGCTCTGCATCATCTGTTTGCCGAGGTGATCGACAACTCGATGGACGAGGCCGTTGCCGGCCATGCGACCTTCATCGAAGTCGAATTATCGGCAGACGGCTTCCTGTCCGTGACCGATAATGGACGCGGCATTCCCGTAGATCCGCATCCGAAGTTCAAGAAGCCTGCCGTGGAGGTCATCATGACCACACTGCACTCGGGCGGTAAATTCGACTCCAAAGTCTATGAAACTTCCGGCGGCCTGCACGGTGTCGGCGTTTCGGTGGTCAACGCGCTGTCCGATCACCTCGAGGTCGAGGTGGCGCGTGGCCGAAAGCTCTATCGCCAGGCCTTCTCGCGCGGCAAGCCGCTTGGCGAACTCGAGCATCTCGGCGAGGTTCACAACCGCCGCGGCACCAAGATCCGCTTCCATCCCGACGAGCAGATTTTCGGCAAGGGTGCGACCTTCGAGCCGGCCCGACTCTACCGCATGACGCGCTCCAAGGCTTACCTGTTCGGCGGCGTACAAATCCGCTGGAGCTGCGATCAGTCGCTGATCAAGGAAAAGGACACGACGCCGGCGAAGGCCGAATTCCATTATCCGGGCGGCCTCAAGGAGTATCTCAGCGCATCGCTTGGCGACGACTTCCAGGTAACCCGCGAAATCTTCGCCGGAAAGACCGAGCGGCAAGGCGGACATGGCTCGTTGGAATGGGCGGTTACCTGGTTCGGCGGCGACGGCTTCCTCAGTTCCTATTGCAACACCATCCCCACGGGAGAAGGCGGTACGCACGAAGCCGGGTTCCGCAATGTGTTGACGCGAGGCCTGCGCGCCTATGCGGACCTCGTCGGCAACAAGCGTGCGTCCATCGTCACTTCGGAAGACGTGATGATCTCGGCAGCCGGGATGCTTTCCGTGTTCATCCGCGAGCCGGAATTCGTCGGCCAGACCAAGGACCGACTTGCCACCATCGAGGCGATCCGCATTGTGGAAAGCGCCATCCGTGATCCATTCGACCATTGGCTGGCATCCAATCCGCAGGAAGCTTCGAAGCTGCTCGACTGGGTCATCGCCCGCGCCGACGAGCGCGTCCGGCGGCGACAGGAAAAGGAAGTGTCGCGCAAGAGCGCCGTGCGCAAGCTGCGCCTTCCCGGCAAACTGGCCGACTGCACTCAAAATGCAGCGGCAGGCGCGGAACTGTTCATCGTCGAAGGCGATTCGGCCGGCGGTTCAGCCAAACAGGCGCGCGACCGCGCCAGCCAGGCCGTGTTGCCGCTGCGCGGCAAAATCCTGAACGTCGCCAGCGCCGGCCATGACAAGCTGACCGCCAACCAGCAGATTTCCGACCTGATCCAAGCGCTTGGCTGCGGCACACGCTCGAAATATCGCGACGAGGATTTGCGCTACGACCGCGTCGTCATCATGACCGACGCCGACGTCGATGGCGCCCACATCGCGTCGCTGCTGATCACGTTCTTCTATCAGGAAATGCCGAATCTGATCCGTGGCGGACATCTGTTCATGGCAGTCCCGCCGCTCTATTCGATCCGCCAAGGCGGCAAGATCGCCTATGCGCGCGACGACGCTCACAAGGATGAATTGCTCCGTACCGAATTCACGGGGCGCGGCAAGGTCGAGATCGGCCGCTTCAAGGGCCTCGGCGAGATGATGGCTTCCCAGCTCAAGGAAACCACGATGGACCCGAGAAAGCGCACGCTGCTTCGGGTCGATGTGCTGGATGAAGAAACCGCCACCAAGGATGCCGTCGATGCGCTGATGGGCACGAAGCCGGAAGCGCGCTTCCGCTTCATCCAGGAACGGGCGGAGTTCGCCGAAACCGAAGCACTCGATATCTGAGCGTTGGCGCCGCTTTATGCGGCTGCGATTGCCAGCGCATGGCCGCGCGCATTTTCACGCAGCGCTTCAAGATGGATGGATTTGACCAGCGTGGCGACATCGCCTTCCGCCCGCTGCCCACCCAATTCCTTCAGCATCAGCCAACTTACCTCCTGAACACCGGCGATGCGCTTGCCATTAGCCACCTCGCGCCAGACCTTCAGGGCCCGCAATATGACCGCGTGCGTCGCCTCGGTAAGGCCGGCGCCGCGGAACAGCGCTTGCAATGCCACATCCGTACCCGACCCGAGGAGCGCTCTTATCCGCTGCTCCGACTGCCTTGTCAGCACAAGCAAAGATGTGCCGAAGAAATCTATCTTGCCGTGAGCGACGGTCCGGATCAGGAAACTGGTGGTGAGATCGCCTCGCAATCGCAGATGCTCGACCAGGGCCGCATGTTCTTCCGCCTTAGTGCCTTCAATCAAGGTCAGCGAAGCCTTGATGCAGGCGTCGCGCGTGATGCGTTTGGCTCTGTCGGCTCCCATAAGCGCCAGCACAAGCGGCGCGGTCCTGAGCGCTTCACCGATCTTGACCAGCAACATATGGCGGCAATCTGCGGGCAACCGTGTGTCGCCAATCAGCGCCTCGCGAACCGAAGGAAGATGGCCGAAGCGTTCGGCCATGCGCCGGAAGCTCAGCGACGCAATATCGGCGCCGCTGTTGGCAAGCAGCAATGCGCAAGCATCCGGTTCGCCCAGTTCGGCAATCGCGGCGGCAACCGGCATCGACACCGATGGCCGATCGGCAATCATTTCCTGCGTTGCCTTCTGGCCGGTGGCCACGCGATCGATCAGGTCGGCATCGGTCAACAACGGCGACCGGGCAAGGATCAGGTTGGCGACTTCCGGCACATCTGAAGCGAGCGCGGCGATAATCTGTATCGGCGCATGGTGGCTCATTGAAAGGGCGTCGGCAATGGACTGGCGCACCTTGGACGATGTGTCGTCAAGCAGGAGCGTCAGAGCTGCTTCGGCAGCGCAACGGTCCTCGAACGGCAGCGTCGAATTGACATAGGCTCTTGCCAGCGCGCCCGCCGCTGCCGCTCGCTCCGAAACCCGCGCTGTCCAGACCCATTTCAGAAAATGCGAAACCACTGCGTTTTGCATTGTTCCCCCTCAAGGCAACCAGCCTTCCGACAACACTAGGCGGCAATGAATTAATAAAGCGTTCACCATGTTCGTTAGGGAGACAGATACCATTGCGCTCAGGCAACCGACTTGCAGGCACGGTGCCCAGCGCCTATCAACTGACACAAAGGAGATCGGTAATGGCAGGGCTCTATCTGGAAGAACTCAAGGTCGGGCACGTCTTTCAGCACACGCTACGAAAGACCGTGACCGAGAGCGACAACATGCTGTTTTCGGTGATGACGCTCAATCCGCAGCCGCTGCACATCGATTTCGATTTCGCATCCAGAACCGAGTGGGGCAAACCACTGGTGAACTCGCTTTTCACACTCGGCCTGATGATCGGCATTTCGGTGAACGACATCACCGTTGGCACCACCGTCGCCAACCTTGGCATGACCGATACGACCTTCCCGCACCCGGTGTTCCATGGTGACACGATCCGTGTCGAAACGACGGTGATTTCAGTGCGCGAATCGAAATCCAAGCCCGACCGCGGCATCGTTGAGTTCGAGCATCGTGCCTATAATCAGCACGGTGCGCTTGTTGCCAAATGCACGCGGCAAGCAATGATGCGCAAGAAGCCGGCCTGATGAGATCACTGCTTTTCGTTCCAGCCGATTCCGAAAGGAAGCTCGAAAAGGGTTTCGCGTCCGAAGCCGACGTCGTCATTGTCGATCTCGAAGACTCGGTTGCGCTCGAGAACAAGGTGACGGCACGGCAGATAGCGTCCAGCTTTCTCTCGGAGAAGCGTGAAGCGCTCAAGCCAGCGGTCTATGTCCGCGTCAACGATCTTTCGACCGGCATGACCGATGACGATCTGGCTGCGCTCGTTCCCACCCGCCCAGCGGGCATCATGCTGCCCAAATCGAACAGCGGTCGCGATATGCAGCAACTGTCGGCCAAGCTCAGGGTTCACGAAGCCGAAAACGACCTGCAAGACGGAGCCATCAGGGTCCTGCCGATTATCACCGAAACGGCAATCGGCGTGCTCTCCGCATCGACCTACTCAAATGCAACCAGCCGTCTGTCGGGGCTGACCTGGGGCGCAGAGGATCTGTCGGCGGCGATTGGCGCCCGTACGGCTCGCGATCACGGTGGTCGTTACACGGATGTCTTCAGACTTGCGCGCACCGTAACCATCCTTGCCGCCTCCGCTGCGGAAGTTGCCGCCATCGACACGGTGTTCCCGAACTTCCGGGACATGACCGCGTTCGAGGCCGAGTGCAGGGAAGCCGAACGAGACGGCTTCACCGGAAAGATGGCAATCCATCCGGCACAGGTGCCTGTGATCAACGCTGCATTCACCCCTTCGATAGAGGCATTGCAGCATTCTGCCGCTGTCGTGGCCGCATTTGCGGCAGCCGGCAATCCCGGCGTCGTCGGCATCGACGGCAAGATGTACGACCGTCCGCACCTGCGGCTGGCCGAACGCCTTCTCGCCCGCGCCAAGGCGCTCGGTATAACGGCCTAGCCAAGCTGGCCGTTTATTCCTGCCAGGGTCCCGTATAGTCGGCATAAAGCGTGGTCGGATCGGGCCGTGGCCGTTCAGACGGAGCGCCGTCGAAAGAGCCTATATGCACGAACCCGATCACACGTTCGTGCGGCGCAAGCCCCAGGATCGCCCTGCCCTCGGGTACGTCGGAATACCAGTTGGTGATCATATTGGTGCCATAGCCCAACGCATTGGCTGCGAGCATGAGGTTCATCGCAGCCATGCCGCCTGACAGGAACATCTCCCACTGCGGTATTTTCGGATTTTCCTTCGGGGTTGAGACAACGCCAATGACTAGTGGCGCACGCGAAAAGCGCGTCAGTTCCTGGTTTCGCCGTCCCTCAGGCAACGGTCCTTCTCGTTGCTCGGCAAGCTCGGCAAGCTTCTTGCCAATTTCCTCGCGCGCGCCGCCGCGATAGACGATGAAGCGCCATGGCGCCAACCGGCCGTGGTCTGGAACGCGCGAAGCTGCCGCCATGATCTTCGCAATTTCTGCGTCGCTCGGGGCTGGTTCACGCAGATCGGAAATCTGCACGGAACTTCTAGCCAGCAGGAAGTCTAAGATTGGCGTCATCATGGGCGCATTGTCCTTGAAATATCCGTTGGTATTGGCTGGGGCCAGCCCCCGGAAGCGAGGCAGCCTGGGCTTGAGAGCGGCAGGGCCGCGATGAATGCAGTCGCCTGAGGGGCGGATGCTGTTAGGCCTTGAAATTGCCACCGCCTTGGGCTTCAACGCAAGGCATGATTGCAGCGGTTCGCCATCTTTTGAAGACCGTCCTCCCGGCTGCGGTGCTTGCAGCAACGGTCACACTGGCCGGCGCGCAGTCTTTCGATCTGAACAACAATGCACCTGATGCGCTTCAAGGCCTCAAGCTGCCGGGCGTTTCCAGCTATGCTGCGCCTACCACCGACACGCCTCTCGCGCTTGGAGCCGGCGGCCAGATCACGCTCAGTGCCCAACTGACCGACAAAGGAGCCGAAATTACACGCGGCATGGTGTGGCGCGTATTCAAGCCCGAAGCCGACTCCAACGGCAAACTGCCTCTCGTCGCGTCTTCACATGGCGGAACTGCAATATTCCAGCTCGAGCCTGGCAGCTATCTCGTGCATGCTTCCTACGGACGTGCCGGCGCGACCAAGCGCATCACAGTCGGAAAGGAACCACATCACGAAAGTCTGGTGCTTGATGCCGGGGGACTCGAGCTTGATGCCGTATTCTCGGGTGGGGGCCGCATTCCTCCAAAGAAACTGCGCTTTTCCATCTATGAAGCGCAGGCCGAGGCGAATGGCGAACGTGCGCTGATTATTCCGGATGTGCAGCCGAAAACTGTGGTCCGGCTCAACGCCGGCACCTACCATGTGGTGTCGACCTATGGGGCGGTAAACGCCATTATTCGCTCCGACATCAGGGTCGAGGCCGGCAAGCTGACGGAAGCGACCGTCGAGCATCATGCGGCCGAAGTGACGCTGAAGCTGGTTCGCGAAGCAGGCGGCGAGGCAATCGCTGATACGTCATGGTCGGTACTCAACGAGGCTGGCGAATCGATCAAGGAAAGCGTTGGCGCCTTTGCGCCGATGGTTCTGGCGGAAGGCGACTACACGGCCATCGCCAAGAACCGCGACCGCATCTACCAGATGGATTTCAAAGTCGAGTCCGGACAGAATCACGAAATCGAAGTCGTCGCTTCCGAAGCCTCTGCGATCGATCCTGAAGGCGCAGACTAGTTCCTCTGGTCCAATCTCCCATCCCCGGCGACACTTGCTTCCGTCTTGCAAGCATGACAGTTAAGTCCTGTTCTCAGGGCGGGGTGAAATTCCCTACCGGCGGTATGTGGGGTTGACCCCATGAGCCCGCGAGCGCCTTCCAGCGGGAAGGGTCAGCAGATCAGGTGGGATGCCTGGGCCGACGGTTAAAGTCCGGATGAAAGAGGACATGCAAGCGCCGCCGCATATGATGCGGGCGGAAGGTTCGCATGTGATCGCCTTGGGTGACGTGTCTGTTGCTGAAAGGAGATCGCCATGACACAAGCCCACTCAACATTGACCCGCTACGCCTTCGTCAAAGCCAACTGGCACAAGGACATCGTGGACCGCGCGCTTGACGGATTCACGCAATTGATCCCGCGCACCGCAGTTGACGTGTTCGACGTTCCCGGTGCCTTCGAACTCCCGCTTGTTGCCCGCGACCTTGCCTTATCAGGCAGGTATGCCGCCGTTGCTGCCGCCGCCTTCGTCGTCGATGGCGGTATTTATCGCCACGACTTCGTTGCCAAGGCCGTGGTTGAAGGACTGATGCGCGTCAGCCTCGACACCGGCGTGCCAGTGCTTTCTGTGTCGCTGACCCCGCACCACTATCAGGAAACGGATCATCACAACCGCATATTCCGCGAGCACTTCGTCCAGAAGGGACGAGAGGCAGCCCAAGCCGCCCTCATGATCGGCGAGACGCGGGAAAAGCTCGCGGCTTGATCCGGCTCACGGAAACGAAGAACGGCGATGGAACATTCCATCGCCGTTCGGTTCAATCGCGCGGAATTACGCCGCGCGCAGCCGCTTGAGATCCGGCGGCACGGCCTCGTCACGCAAGGCGGTGATCGCTTCGCCAAGGCCGAGCGAAACCTGATCGCGCGAGCCGAGTCGGCGCATGTTCACCGTCTCTTCCTCCGCCTCGCGCTTGCCGCAGACCAGGATCACCGGAACCTTGGCAAGGCTGTGCTCGCGCACCTTGTAGTTGATCTTTTCGTTGCGCAGATCGACTTCCGCCGACAGACCGGCAGCCTTCAGCCTTGCAACCACCTTGTTCGCATAGTCGTCGGCGTCGGAGGTGATCGTCGCGACCACCACCTGCACCGGTGCGAACCAGAGCGGCATCTGGCCGGCATGGCTCTCGATCAGGATTCCGAGGAAGCGCTCCAGCGAACCGCAGATGGCGCGGTGGATCATTACCGGCTGCTTCTTTTCCGAATCCGAGCCGATATAGAAAGCCCCAAAGCGTTCCGGCAGGTTGAAATCGACCTGCGTCGTTCCACACTGCCATTCACGACCAATGGCGTCACGAAGCGTGTACTCGAACTTCGGCCCGTAGAATGTGCCCTCGCCTTCGTTGATGCCGGTCTTGATGCGATTGTCCTCGCGCGCCATGCGGGCAAGCGCACGGCGAAGGATATCCTCGGCGTGGTCCCATGCCGCGTCGGTGCCGACGCGCTTTTCGGGACGGGTGGCGAGCTTCACCACGACTTCCTCGAAGCCGAAGTCCTTGTAGACCGACATCATCAGATCGTTGATCTTCATGATCTCGGCCTCGAGCTGGTCCTCGGTGCAGAAGATGTGTGCGTCGTCCTGCGTAAACGCGCGGACCCGCATGAGACCATGCAAGGCTCCCGACGCCTCGTAGCGATGCACATTGCCGAATTCGGCAAGACGGATCGGCAGATCGCGGTAAGATTTCAAGCCATGCTTGAAGATCTGGACGTGGCCCGGGCAGTTCATCGGCTTCAAGGCGAAGATGCGCTGGTCGGCTTCCGGATCCTCGGGATGGGTGAAGGCGTGGGCCGACTTAACCGCGAACATGTTCTCCTGATACCAGCCCCAGTGACCGGACGTTTCCCACAGGCTCTTGTCCAGCACCTGCGGAGCGTTGACCTCCTGATAGTCGTCGCCCAGGCGGCGACGCATGTAGGAGATGAGGTTCTGGAACATCTTCCAACCCTTGGCGTGCCAAAAGACGACGCCCGGCCCTTCCTCCTGGAAGTGGAACAGGTCCATCTCGCGGCCGAGTCGGCGATGGTCGCGCTTCTCGGCCTCCTCCAACATATGCAGATACTGGTCGAGTTCTTCCTGTGTCGCCCAGGCGGTGCCGTAGATGCGAGTCAGCATCGGGTTGTTCGAGTCACCGCGCCAGTAGGCGCCAGCCACCTTCATCAGCTTGAAGGCGTTGCCGATCTGCCCGGTGGAGGCCATGTGCG